>NZ_BDMA01000011.1:0-53969 GCF_002003485.1 Metapseudomonas resinovorans | reverse complement strand
AGCTGGCCAGGATTGCCTTTGCCTTGATGACCAGCCAACAGCCGTATCGGCCCCAGGTCGGCACGGCTGATTGACATGGAATCTCCCACAGAAAAGCGATTACGGAGTCGCTTCGGAGTCCGAATCCACCTGCTCCAACTGCCCCTGGTCCCATCCACCACCCAGCGCGGCGATGAGCTGGACGCTGGTGGTCAGGCGGGTGCCCATCAGGGTCAGGACCGTGCGTTCGTTGCTGAGGGCGGTGGCCTGGTTGGTGACCACACTGTTGTAGTCCACGGTGCCGGCCCGGTACTGGTTGGTGATCAGGCGCAGCGCCTCGCGGGCGGCGTCGAGGGCTTCCTGCTGCACGCCGCTCTCCTCTTCCAGGACGTCGAGCTGGACCATGTAGTCCTCGGCTTCGCGGAAGCTGTCCAGCACAGTCTGGCGGTAGGTCGCGACGGTCTGGTCGTAGCTGGCTTCGGCCTGCGCCACCTGGGAACGGATCAGGCCGCCGTCGAACAGGGTCATGGCGAATTCCGGGCCAATGGACCAGAAACGGTTCGGCGTGGTGATCCAGTCGTGCAGGCTTCCGCTGCGATAACCACCCGCGGCGGTCAGGCTGAGGCTGGGGAAGTAGGCGGACTTGGCCACGCCGATCTGGGCGTTGGCGGCCATCATGTTGCGCTCGGCGGAGGCGACGTCAGGGCGACGCTCCAGCAATTGCGACGGTAGCAGCGTGGGCACGTTCGGCAGGGTCGGCACGCTGTCTACCTCGGCCAGGCTGAACTCCGCCGGCGGCACGCCGATCAGCACGGCGATGGCGTTCTCCAGTTGCGCGCGCTGGTATTTGAGGTCGATGGCCTGAGCTTCGGTGCTCTTCAGCTGGGTGGTGGCCTGGGCCACGTCGGCACGGGTGACGATGCCGGCCCTGTACTGGTTCTGGGTCAGGGTCAGGGCCCGCTGGTAGCCAGCGATGGTGGCTTCCAGCAGGCGCTTCTGGGCATCCAGCACGCGCAGTTGCAGGTAGTTCTGCGCCAGCTCCGATTGCAGGCTGAGGCGCGCGGCGGCGAGGTCGGCGGCACTGGCCTGCATGCTGGCGGTGTCGGACTCCAGCTGGCGGCGCAGCTTGCCCCAAAGGTCGATCTCCCAGTTCACCCCTAGGCTCGCGTCGTAGCTCTTGGACACGCCGCCACCGCCAGAGCTGGTAACGGTGGAGCCGTCGGCCAGACGCACGGTGCTGTCACCACCGCCCTGCCCCGAACGGGTCTTGCCGGCGTTGGCCGTCACCGACGGGAAGAAGGACGCACGGGCGCCACGGGCCAGCGCCTGCGCCTGGCGGTATTGGGCGATGGATTGGGCCAGGGTCTGGTTGGAGGTTTCCAGACGCTGCTGTAGGTCATTGAGGGTGGCGTCGCCGTAAAGCTCCCACCAGCGGCCACGGTGTTCGAGGTCGGCCGGGCTGGCCAGGGACCAGCCCTCGGCATGCTTGAACTGCACGGGCACGCTCTGTTCCGGACGCTTGTAGTCCGGGCCGATGGCGCAGCCACCGAGCAACAGGCCGGCAAGCGCCAGGACCATCGCACGACGCAGGGGTTTCAGGGAATGAGCGGCGGTGTTCATAGCGGTGTTTCCAGAGCGGCGTCAGTGCGCACGCCACGCCAGCGATTGAAGCGATGGCGCAGACGGTCGAGGTAGAGGTAGACCACGGGGGTCGTGTAGAGGGTCAGCAGTTGGCTCAGCACCAGGCCGCCAATGATGGCCACACCCAGAGGCTGGCGCATTTCCGCGCCCTCCGTGCCGCCGATAAGCAGCGGTACGGCGCCGAGAATGGCGGCGATGGTGGTCATCAGGATCGGCCGCAGACGCAGCAGGCAGGCCTGGCGAATGGACTCGTCCGGGCTCATGCCTTCCTGGCGTTCGAGTTGCAGGGCGAGGTCGATCATCATGATGGCGTTCTTCTTCACCACGCCGATCAGCAGGAACAGCCCCAACAGCGAGATCAGGCTGAACTCGCCGCCGGTGAGCAGGATCGCCAGCAGCGCGCCCACGCCCGCCGACGGCAGCGTCGAGAGAATGGTCAGCGGGTGGACATAGCTCTCGTAGAGGATGCCGAGCACCAGGTACACCAGCACCAGGGCGGCGAGGATCATCCACGGCTGGTTCTGCTGGGTGCTCTGGAAGGCATCGGCACTGCCGCCCATGCGCGCGATCACCGAACTGGGCAGGCCGATGGCGGCCACCGCCTTCTCGATGGCCACGGTGGCCTTGTCCAGACTGACGCCGGGTGCCAGGTCGAAGGCAATGCTCTCCGAGGCGAACTGGCCTTCGTGGTTGACGCGGTCTTCTTCCAGGCTGCGCTCGTAGCGGGCGAAGCTGGACAACGGCACGCGCTGGCCATCGGCGGTGACCAACTGGACCTGCTTGAGGGTTTCCGGGTCCTGGGCGTACTTCGGGTTGACCTCCATCACCACCTGGTACTGGTTCAGGGTGTCGTAGATGGTGGATATCTGCCGCTGGCTGTAGGCGTTGTTAAGCGCGGTGGTGACCATGGACATGTCGATGCCCAGACGCTTGGCGGTGTCGCGATCCACTTGCAGGGTGACCTGCTGGGCACCCTCCCCTTCGTTGGCGTCGATGGCGGTGAGTTCCGGCAACCCCTTGAGTGCGGCGGTGACTTTCGGCGCCCAGGTGCGCAGCTCGGACAGCTCGCCGCTCTGCAACACGTACTCGTACTGCGAGCTGCGCTGCTCGCGGCCACCACCGAACTGCAGGTCCTGGTCGGCCATCAGCATCAGCCGGCCGCCGGGCACCTTGGGCAGGTCGGCGCGCAGGCGTTCGATCACCTTCTGCGCCGATGCCTTGCGCTCGGCGATGGGCTTCAGGCGGACGATCATGAAGGCGTTGTTGATGCCGCCACTTCCGCCGATGAAGCCGGCCACGCTCTCCACCGCCGGGTCCTTGAGGACGGCGCGGCGGAAGATTTCCATCTTCGGCTGCATCACGGTGAAGGACAGGCCGTCGTCGCCACGGATGAAGCCGATCAGTTGGCCGGTGTCCTGCTGCGGCAGGAAGGTCTTGGGCACCAGCACGTAGAGGGCGATGTTGCAGCCGATGGTCAGCAGCAGGCTGGCCAGGGTCAGACGCGGATGGCGCAGGGCAACGCTCAGGGTCCGGTCATAGATACCGACCATGCGCGTATGCAGCGACTCGCTCCAGCGTTGCAGGCGGCTGTCCTTGTCCGGCACGTGGGGCTTCAGCCAGCGTGCGCAGAGCATCGGTGTCAGGGTCAGGGACACCAGCAGCGATACGAGGATGGCCACCGCCAGCGTCAGGGAGAACTCGCGGAACAAGCGGTCGATGATGCCGCCCATGAACAGGATGGAAACGAACACCGCCACCAGCGAGAGGTTCATCGACAGCAGGGTGAAGCCGACTTCGCGGGTGCCCTGCAAGGCTGCCTTGAACGGCGCCATGCCGTCGTTGATGTGCCGTGAGATGTTCTCCAGCACCACGATGGCGTCGTCCACCACCAGGCCAGCGGCGAGGATCAGCGCCATCAGCGACAGCACGTTGAGCGAGAAACCCATCAGGTACATCACGGCGAAGGTGCCCACCAGCGACACCGGCACCGCCAGCGCGGGAATCAGCGAGGCGCGCAGGTTGCCGAGGAACAGGTAGACCACAAGGATCACCAGGGCCACGGCAATCAGCAGGGTGCGCTCAGCTTCGTGCAGGGTGGCGCGGATCACCGGCGAGCGGTCCATGGCCAGGTCCAGCTTGACGCTGGCCGGCAGCACCGCCTGCAACGCGGGCAGTTGCTGCTTGATGCTTTCGATGGTCTCGATAATGTTGGCGCCCGCCTGGCGGTTGATCACCAGCAACACGGCCGAGTCGTCGTTGAAGAAGCCGCTGTTGTAGCGGTCTTCCACCGCGTCACGGACCTTGGCCACATCGCCCAGGCGCAGCGCGGCGCCGTCCTGGTAGCGGAGGATCAGCGGCGCGTAGTCGGCAGCCTTCTCCAGCTGGTCGTTGGCACCTACCTGCCAGTGACGGCCGGCATCTTCCACGGAGCCCTTGGGCCTGCGCTGGTTGGCGGCGGCAATGGTGCTGCGCACATCGTCCAGCGCGATGCCGTACTGGGTCAGCAGTTGCGGCTCCAGCTCCACCCTCACGGCCGGCAGCGAGCTGCCGCCGATCTGCACCTCGCCCACGCCCTTAACCTGGGACAGGCTCTGGGCCAGGATGGTGGAGGCCATGTCGTAGAGCTCACCCTTCTCCTTCACGTCGGAGGTCAGCGACAGGACCATGATCGGAGCCTGGGACGGGTTGACCTTCTTGTAGGTGGGCATGCTGCGCATACCGCTGGGCAGCAGGTTGCGCGAGGCGTTGATGGCCGCCTGCACATCGCGGGCGGCGCCATTGATGTCCCGGTCCAGGTCGAACTGCACGATGATCCGCGTCGAGCCCTGGCTGGTGCGGCTGGTCATCTGATTGATGCCGGCGATGGTGCCCAGCGACCGCTCCAGCGGCGTAGTGACGCTGGACGCCATGATCTCCGGGCTGGCGCCGGGCAGGCTGGCCTGCACGGTGATCACCGGGAAGTCCATCTGCGGCAGCGGCGACACCGGCAGCAGGCCGAAACTGACGCTGCCCAGCAGCAGGATCGCCAGGCTCAGCAGCATGGTGGCGACTGGGCGATGGATGAAGGGGGCGGAGAGGTTCACAACTGGACCTCCGCGCGGAGCAAGAGCGCCCTCTCCCCCAGCCCCTCTCCCGCAAGCGGGCGAGGGGAGACAAGCGGTGCCAGGGAGCTGTCTATCTGCGGGCTCACGCTTGCACCCCCGCCGCGCTGCGGCCGGTGAAGCGGCGGGCCAGGCGGTCGAAGGCCAGGTAGATCACCGGGGTGGTGAACAGGGTCAGCACCTGGGACAGCAGCAGGCCGCCCACCATCACCAGGCCCAGGGGCTGGCGCAATTCGGCGCCAGAGCCGGTGGCGAGCATCAGTGGGATGGCGCCGAACAGGGCCGCCAGCGTCGTCATCAGGATCGGCCGGAAACGCAGCAGCGCCGCCTGGTAGATCGCATCCTCGGGGGTCATGCCCTGGTGCCGCTCCGCCTCCAGGGCGAAGTCGATCATCATGATGGCGTTCTTCTTCACGATGCCGATCAGCAGGATGATGCCGATGATCGCGATCAGGCCCAAGTCGTTGCCGGTCAGCAGCAGCGCCAGCAAGGCGCCGACGCCCGCCGATGGCAGTGTGGAGAGGATGGTCACCGGGTGGATGTAGCTCTCGTAGAGCACGCCCAGCACGATGTACATGGTCACCACCGCCGCCAGGATCAGCAGCAGCGTGCTCGACAGCGAGGCCTGGAAGGCCGCCGCTGCGCCCTGGAAGCGGGTCTGGATGCCTTCGGGCATGCCGATGTCCTGCTGCACCCGTTCGATCACCGCCACCGCCTCGCCCAGGGCGACGCCCGGCGTCAGGTTGAAGGACAGGGTCACGGCCGGGAACTGACCGATATGGTTGACCGCCAGTTGCGTCTGGCGCTCTTCCACCTTGGCCAGCGCCGAGAGCGGGACCTGGGTGCCGCCGCTGGTGACGACATGTATCTGCTGCAGCGCCTGCGGGCCGATCATTTCGCCGGCAGCGGACTCCAGCACCACGCGGTACTGGCTGGACTGGGTGAAGATCGTGGAAATCTGCCGCTGGCCGAAGGCGTCATAGAGCGCGTCGGTGATGGCGGAGATTTCCACGCCCAGGCGCCCGGCCATGTCGCGGTCGATATTCACGTACACCTGGAGGCCCTTGTCCTGGAGGTCGCTGGCCACGTCCGACAATTCCGGCTGCTGGCGCAGGGCGTCCACCAGTTTGCCGGTCCACTCGTTGAGCAGGTCGGCGTCCGGGGATTCCATGCTGAACTGGAACTGGGTGCGGCTGACCCGGTCCTCGATGGTCAGATCCTGCACGGGCTGCAGGTAAAGGCGGATGTCGCTCTGCTTGTCCAGCTCGGGCTGCAGGCGTTGGATCACCTCGCTGGCGGTCACGTCGCGATCGCCGTGGGATTTGAGGTTGATCAGCATGCGGCCGCTGTTGAGGGTGACGTTGTCGCCGTCGACGCCGATGTAGGACGTCAGGCTGGCCACCGCCGGATCCTTGAGAATCAGCGCGGCGAGCTTCTGCTGGCGTTCGCTCATGGAGCGGAAGGACACCGATTGCGGCGCCTCGGTGATGCCCTGGATGACGCCGGTGTCCTGCACCGGGAAGAAGCCCTTGGGCACGGCAAGGTAGAGCAGCACGGTCAGCACCAGGGTGCCGACGGCCACCAACAGGGTCAGGCCCTGGTGACGGAGCACCCAGGTCAGGCCACGGCCGTATTGTTCGATCATGCCCTCGATGAAATCGCCGCTGGCCTTGTAGAAGCCACCCTCCTCCTCTTTCTTCTCCCGCTTGAGCAGGCGCGCGCACATCATCGGCGTCAGGGTCAGGGACACCACCAGCGAGATCAGGATTGCCACCGCCAGGGTGATGGCGAACTCGCGGAACAGCCGGCCCACCACATCCGCCATGAACAACAGCGGGATCAGTACGGCGATCAGCGAGAAGGTCAGGGAGATCAGGGTGAAGCCGATCTGCTTCGCGCCCTTGAGCGCGGCGTTGAGCGGCGTCTCGCCCTCCTCCAGGTGGCGGGCGATGTTCTCCAGCATGACGATGGCGTCGTCCACCACGAAGCCGGTGGCGATGGTCAGCGCCATCAGCGTCAGGTTGTTGATGGAAAACCCGGCCAGGTACATCACCGCGAAGGTGCCCACCAGGGACAGCGGCACGGCGATGGACGGAATGATGGTGGCACTCATCCGGCGCAGGAACAGGAAGGTCACCATCACCACCAGGGCGATGGCGAGGAACAGCTCGTGCCGTACGTCAGTGATGGCCGCGCGGATGGTCTGGGTGCGGTCGGTGAGGACGACCACATCGATGCCTGCCGGCAGGTTGGCGGTGATCGACGGCAGCAGCGCCTGGATGCGATCCACCACCTCGATCACGTTGGCGCCCGGCTGGCGCTGGATGTTCAGCAGCACCGCCTCGTTCTGGTTGGCCCAGGCAGCCAGGCGCTCGTTCTCGGCGCCGTCGACGATGCTGGCGACATCCTTCAGGCGCAGGGCGGCGCCGTTGTTGTAGGCAAGGATGAGGTTGGCGTACTCGTCGGCGGACTTCAGCTGGTCGTTCGCATCCAGCATGGAAACGCGGGTCGGGCCGTCGAAGTTGCCCTTGGGCTGGTTGACGTTGGAAGCGCTCACCAGGCTGCGCACGTCCGACAGGTTCAGGCCGTTGGCCGCCAGGGCCTCGGGATTGACGCGAATACGCACCGCCTGACGCTGGCCGCCGGCGATGCTGACCATGCCCACGCCGCTGATCTGCGCCAGTTTCTGCGCCATCCGGGTGTCCACCAGGGTATGCAGCCTGGGCAGCGGCATGGTCTTCGAGCTGATGGCCAGGGTCAGGACCGGAGTATCAGCCGGGTTGACCTTGTTGTAGACCGGCGGCGCCGGCAGGTCGTTGGGCAGCAGATTGGTGGCCGCGTTGATGGCCGCCTGCACCTCCTGCTCGGCCACGTCCAGGTTTATCTCCAGGCTGAAGCGCAAGGTGATGACCGAGGCCCCGCCGGAGCTGGTGGAAGACATCTGGGTCAGCCCCGGCATCTGCCCGAACTGGCGCTCCAGGGGCGCGGTGACGGCGCTGGTCATCACGTCCGGGCTGGCGCCTGGATAGAGGGTCAGGACGCGGATGGTCGGGTAATCCACCTCGGGCAGCGCGGAAACCGGCAGCAGGCGGTAGGCGATCAGGCCGGCGAGGAGGATCGCCAGCATGCTCAGCGTGGTGGCGACCGGCCGCAGGATGAACAGGCGAGAGAGGTTCATACGCCGCCTTTCGTATCCTGGCCTTCAGGCTTGGCGCCCTGCAGCTGTTCGGTGGGTTGCGCCGGAACCTCGTCGGCGTCGTGCACCACTTCCACATCGCTGCCGTCGCGCAGGCGGTCGGTACCTTCCAGCACCACGCGCTCACCCGGTTTCAGGCCGCTCTTGACCACAGTGCGCTCGCCATCGTCCGGCCCGGTCTCCAGCTTGCGGATCTTGACCTTCTTCTCACCGTCCATCACGTAGGCGAAGGTACCCTGGCTGCCGAACTGCACGGCGGCCGTGGGGATCAGCACTGCTTGCGGCAGCAACTCGGCGCGCAGGCGGACATTGACGAACTGGTTGGGGAAGAGGACTTCGTCGTCGTTGGCGAAACGCGCCTTGAGCTTCAGGGTGCCGGTAGTGGTATCGATCTGGTTGTCCAGGCTCTGCAGCACGCCTTCCGCCTGCTTGACCTTGTCACCACGGTCCCAGGCCTCCACCACCAGGGGCTGGCCAGCGCGGAAGCGGCCGACCACTTCCGGCAACTGGCTCTCGGGCAGGGTGAAGGCGACGCTGATGGGCTTGGTTTGGGTAATGACTACCAGCGGCGTGGTGTCGCCGCTGGTGACCAGGTTGCCGAGGTCCACCTGGCGCAGGCCGAGTCGGCCCGAAATGGGCGCGCGCACCTGGGTGAAACCGAGGTTCAGCCTGGCCGAGGCAACGGCCGCCTCGTCGGTCTTGATAGTACCGCGGTACTGCGCCACCAGCGCGTCCTGGGTGTCCAGGGTCTGTTTGGCGATGCTGTCCTCGGCATACAGGCCCTTGTAGCGGGCCAGGTCGATCTCGGCGTTCTTCAGTTGCGCGCGGTTCTGCGCCAGTGTGCCTTCAGCCTGTTGCAGGGCGACCTGGTAGGGACGCGGGTCGATCACCGCGAGCAGGTCGCCGGCCTTGACCTGCTGGCCCTCTTCGAACTGCAGTTTGACCAGTTCACCATCGACGCGACCGCGCACGTTCACCGTGTTCAACGCCGTAACGGTGCCAAGGGCCTTGAGGTACACCGGAAAATCGCCCTGGGTGATGGTGGCGACCCGTACCGGTACCGGTCCCGAGAAGGCACCGAAACCGGGGCGCCCCGCTCCCCCTCGGCCATTCTGGTGGCCGGACTTGGAGGCGGCTTCCGGCCAGAGCCACCAGATCAGGACCAGCAGCGCCAACAGCGCGACGGCGATGACGAGCCAGTTACGGAGGGAACGGGAATTCGGGGATTTCTCAGTGATCGGGGACATGATTCGAGTCGAGGTATGCGAGAGCGTGAACGATAAGCAGTTGAAAGCAGAAGGCAAAGTGGATTTACCGGCTATTTACCTAGGCCTGACGCAGCGAACTATCCTTAATGACCTGCAATTAACCTGTTTTTGCGGTCACAACTGATATCACCGGGCCAGGGAGAGTTCCGTGTTCGAATGTTTCAGGCAGCGTTTTGCTGCCCTCAAGACCCGCGCCGACGTTCACTCCTTGCGCATCGTCCGCCAGCGTTCCGAACAGGCGATGGTGCGTCGTGGCGTCGCCGAACCACCGACCCTTGGCATGGACATGGGGGCGATGCTCAGCGTGCGCGTCGCCGGCGTGGAGGCCTATGCCGCCACCGCTGACCTCAGCCCCGCCGGGCTGCAACGGGCGCTGGACAAGGCCGAGGAGCTGGCCCGGCAGATCGCCCGCTACGCCCTGGTAGACCAGAGCCGGCTCGCGGCGCCGCATAGCAGCGCGGACTATCGGTCCCCCGGACTGGAGCAGCCCTTCCCCAGCCTCGCCGAGCGACTGGAACTGCTGGCCGAAGAATCGGCACGGATTCCCGCTGACCCACGCCTGGTCAACTGGAACCTCTACCTCGACAGCCAGCGCCACGAGCAGCTCTACCTCAACAGCGCCGGCGCCGAGCAATGGCAGGACCTGCGCTTCACCTACCCCGGCATCAGCGTCACCGCCTTCGACGGCAGCGACAGCCAGACCCGCAGCTTCGGTGGCTACGGCAGTGGACAGCAGGGCGGCACCGAGGTGCTGCAGCGCCTGGGCTTCGGCGGCGCCGCCGCGCGCGTTGCGGACGAAGCCCTGCAATTGCTGATGGCGCCCAACACCCCCAGCGAAATCACCGACCTCCTGCTGATGCCGGACCAGATGATGCTGCAGATCCACGAGTCCATCGGCCACCCGCTGGAGCTGGACCGCATCCTCGGAGACGAACGCAACTACGCCGGTACCAGCTTCATAGAACTTTCGGACTTCGGCCGTTATCAGTACGGGTCGCCGCTGCTGAACATCAGCTTCGATCCCGGCATCCCGGAAGAGCTGGCCAGTTACAGCCATGACGACGATGGCCAGCCGGCACGCAAGGAAATTCTCATCAAGGATGGCAAGCTGCTGCGCCCGCTCGGCGGTGCCCTGTCGCAGCAACGCAGCGGCCTACCGGGCGTGGCGAACAGCCGGGCGAGCAGCTGGAATCGCGCCCCCATCGACCGCATGGCCAATCTCAACCTGGAGCCGGGCGACCAGAGCCTGGCCCAGCTCATCGGCGGCATCGAGCGCGGCGTGCTGATGAGCACCAATCGCTCCTGGTCCATCGACGACGCCCGCAACAAGTTCCAGTTCGGCTGCGAATGGGGCCGGCTGATCGAGGATGGCGAACTCCGCGGTGTGGTGAAGAACCCCAACTATCGCGGGATTTCCGCGCAGTTCTGGCGCAATCTCGCCGCCGTGGGCGATGCCAGAACCTTCGAGGTCCATGGCACACCCTACTGCGGCAAGGGCGAGCCCAACCAGGTGGTGCGCGTGGGCCACGCCTCGCCCGCATGCGTCTTCAGACAAGTGGAAGTCTTTGGAGGAGTCCAGTGATGGCCGACGCAGAATCCCGCTTCACCGCCCTGGCCGAAAGCCTGAAGGCCAACCTGCAGGCCGGCGAGGACTTCAGCCTCTGGTATAGCGCCGAGGAGTCCGAGTTCATTCGCTTCAACCGCGCCCAGGTGCGCCAGGCCGGACATGTGACCCAGGGCAGCGGACGCCTGCGGCTGATCCGTGACGATCGCAGCGCGGAGATCGCCATCGCCCTTTCCGGCGACCTGGACAGCGACCGCCAGCACCTGGCCGAGGGTCTCGTGCAGTTGCGCCTGGTGATCTGCCAGCTGCAGCCGGACCCTTACCTGCAACTGGAACGCTCCGCCTGGCATCGTCGCTCGGTGGACGAGGCTGCCCTACCCGACAGCGCCAGCGTGCTGGCCGGGATCAACGAAGCGGCCAACGGCCTCGATCTGGTGGGCATCTACGCTGCCGGCCCGTTGTACCGGGGCTTCGCCAACAGCTTCGGCGCCTACGGCTGGCATACCGCGCATTGTTTCAACTTCGACTGGAGCCTGTTCCACGCCAATCACCAGGCGGTGAAGGCCGATTACGCCGGCGCACGCTGGGATGCCGATGAATTCGCCAACCGCTTCGACAATGCCCGCCGGCAACTGGAGTACCTGGGTAGGCCAGTACGTCACCTGCACCCCGGCGACTACCGCGCCTACCTGGCCCCGGCAGCCCTGGACGAAGTGCTGGGCATGCTCTCCTGGACCGGTTTTTCCGCCCGCGCCCTGGCCAACAAGGAAAGCCCCTTGCAGCGCCTGCAGGATGGCAGCGCCCACTTGAGCCCCCTGCTCAATCTGGACGAACAGGTAGCCGGCGCCCTCGCCCCGGCCTTCGGCCCGGAGGGCGCCCCGCGCAGCGATGTGCCGCTGGTGCGCGATGGCAAGCTGACCGGGCAACTGGTCTATCCCCGTAGCGCGCGGGAGTACGGTCTGCAAGCCAACTGCGCCGACGCCAACGAAGCCACCCAGTCACTGGTGATGGGCGCTGGCACGCTTCCCCTGGACAACGTGCTGGAGCGCCTGGGCAACGGCCTCTATATCGGCAACCTCTGGTACCTGAACTGGTCCGACCTGCCGGCCGCACGCATGACCGGCATGACCCGCTTCGCCACTTTCTGGGTAGAAGACGGCCAGATCCAGGCGCCGGTGGACACCATGCGTTTCGATGACAGCCTGTTCAACCTGCTTGGCGACCAGTTGGAAGAGCTGACCCAGGAGCGCCAGTTGCGGCTGTCCAGCAGCACCTACGGCGAGCGCCAGACCTGGTCGGCCCTGCTGCCAGGTGCGTTGGTTGGGAAGTTGAAGTTGACCTTGTGAGTGCGTTTGGGAGAACGAGCGGAACGGACGCTACCCTCACCCCAACCCCGCTCTGCGCCCCGGCCAGATCGCTTCGCGCTCAGGCGTTCATCGGCAACGGAAGCAGTGCTTCCAAAAGCATGCCTCTTCACCCCAGAGGGAGAGGGAGCTGTCCGTGCACAGCCCCGTAGGATGGGTTGAGGCACGAAACCCATCAATCAACAGCATGGGTATCGCTCCGCTCCACCCATCCTACGAACTGCGAAGGAGATGATCGGTAGGGTGCGCCGTGCGCACCGGGAGCTGCCGGCAGAAGGCGCGGTGCGCGCAGCGCACCCTACGGGGGCTCCCCGTAAAACGGAAAATAAAAAGGGAGGCCATTGGCCTCCCTTCTTCATTCCAGCGTGCCTTACAGGGCAGCGATGGCAGCTGCGTAGTTCGGCTCGTCGGCGATTTCGCCCACCAGCTCGCTGTGCAGCACTTTGTCGTTCTCGTCCAGCACTACCACGGCGCGGGCGGCAATGCCGGCCAGCGGGCCGCTGGCGATAGCAACACCGTAGTCCTTGAGGAAGCTGGCACCGCGCATGGTGGACAGGTTCACCACGTTCTCCAGACCCTCGGCGCCGCAGAAGCGCTTCTGGGCGAACGGCAGGTCGGCGGAGATGCACAGCACTACAGTGTTCGGCAGCTTGCTGGCTTCGACGTTGAACTTGCGCACGGAGGTGGCGCAAGTCGGGGTATCGATGCTCGGGAAAATGTTCAGCACCTTGCGCTTGCCGCTCAGGCTGGCCAGGGTCACGTCGGCCAGGTCGCCGCCGACCAGGCTGAATGCCGGAGCCTGCTGGCCTTGCTGAGGCAGCTGGCCATCGACGTTGATCGGGTTGCCCTTCAGGGTTACTTGAGCCATTGCAAAAGTCCTTGTTTGAGGTGGTGTTGTAGGAAAACGCTGAGTTAACCACGAGCCAGGAAGATTGTCCTGACTTTCGAGTCAGCCAGCGTCGGAAAATCCTTCTGGATGCTAGCGCATTCAATTCCACGGATGAGCGCGGCGGCGCGGTACTCCGTCGGTCAGCCCTGGCTCGCGATGGCCAGGGCCAGCTGCATGTCGCTCAGCGTGGATTGCCGGCAGTGACGCCGCGCGATCAACAGCGCGCTTGCTCGGTTCATGTCATCGGTTCCAGGGCAGAACATCACCCTTGCGCGGGGGTTTCATTGCTCTTCAAGGACCCCAGCAGCACCATCAGGGCGCCGACGTTGATCGCGACATCGGCAATGTTGAAATTGGGAAAGCCCCGCCCTTGCCAATGGAGCAGAACGAAATCGATGACATGCCCGAAGGCGACTCGATCGATCAGGTTGCCGGCGGCACCGCCAAGCACCAGGGCCAGACCGAGGACGTGGACAAATCGGTCATTGGACTGCCTGATGATCCACACCAGAATTGCCACGATGACACCCAGGGCGATGGCGGCGAACAGAATGCGCTGCCAGCCACCCGCATCACCCAGCATTCCAAAGGCAGCACCTGTGTTGTAGGAGAGCTGGAGATCGAAGAAAGGAAGAACAGCTACCGCGCGACCGAACTCCAATGACGCATCGGCCATGTACTTCGTCAGCTGATCAACGACGATCACAATCAGTGAAACCAACAGAAAACCCGATTTCGACCACACCCTGGAAACCAACTCCGCATCTCCCTTCTCACCCCGGCTTAGCAGGGCTTTACCATAAGAAATCCCTTCAATACGCCTGCCCGTCGGCAACAGCGTGGATCGGCGGGACTGGCACTATACACGCCCGCAACGGGTGACCCTCATCGACGGAATCCCGGCCTGCCGCGACGAGGCAGTGGCCTCGGCCGACTGAGCCGCGTTCAAGACTTCGGCCAAAGCACCATCTGGGTACAACGGAACAAGGCAAGCTTCTGACCGGAGGCTTCGTCCGTCACCACCGCATCCCAGACCTGAGTGGTCCTTCCGAGATGCTGCGCGCGCGCCTCACAGCGCAGAGCACCCTTTCTGAGCGTCCCCAGATGATTGCTCTTCAGCTCGATCGTGGTGAAGGAAAGCGCGCCATCCGGCAGATGAGCCATGGTGGCGTAGCCGCAGGTCGTGTCCGCCAGGGCGACGATGGTTGCCGCATGCAGATAGCCATTTGGCGCGAGATACGCGGGCTGGATCGTCATTCGACTGTTCAGCGCCCCCTCTGCCAGCTCGGTCATTTCCACGCCGAACAAACCGGGAAGACACTCGCTGCCAAGGAGGTTGAACTGCTCAATGGATGCATCACTGCGGAGTCTGGTCATTTTCTTCGCTTCTCTGGAATTCGAACCAACTGGAGCACGCAGATAGCACAGGTTGTCGGCACTCCGCACCTCGCGAAACAGAGTGCCAACCGCTTCCTCGGGGACTAGCCCACTAACGCCTTCCCGAAGATCTGCCGTGCAATGACCATGCGCTGGATCTCGTTGGTGCCTTCGTAGATCTCGCTGATCTTGTTGTCCCGGTAGATCTCTTCCACCTTGTAGTGGCTGCCGTCTTCGGAAAGCTCTCGCAAGAAGCCATAGCCGCCGAAGATCTGCACGCCATCGCGCGCCATGTCCCCGGCCGCCTCGGTGGCGTAGAACTTGGCCATTCCCGCTTCCGGTTCAGGAAACTCGACGCCCTGGTCCATCCGCAAGGCGGCCTTGATGTAGAGATTGCGCGCGTTCTCAATCTGCGTTGCGCGCTCCGCCATGCGGAACTGCCAATGCTGGAACGCGCCAAGCTTCTTGCCGAACGCCTCCCGGCTAACGAGATGCGCTGTCGAATGGTCGAAAGCCGATTGCGCCATGCCGACTCCGGTCGCGGCAATGCCAATCCGCCCGAAGGTCAGGGTCGCCAGCGCCAGTCGCAACCCTTGGTTCGGCTCACCGATCCGCCGCTCGACCGGAACCTCCACATCGCTGAAATGCACATCGGCGGTCAGCTGCCCGCGGTTTCCCATTTTCCGATCGGGCTTGCCGATCCGCACGCCGGGCTGGTTGGTCTCCACCACCAGTTCGACCATGCCGTCTTCCTCGCTGCGACAGAGCACGACGATGAAATCGGCAACCGGCGAATTACTGATGAAGCGCTTTTGCCCGTTGATGATGTAGCGATCCCCGTCACGCCGGGCGAAGGTCGAAACGGCCTTGGGCGACAGGTCGGTGCTGGCCAACGGCTCGGTAGTGGCAAAGGCGCCGATCTTGTCACCATTGATCAGCGGCTTGAGATACCGATCCCGGATAAAGTCACTCCCCCTTTCCAGGGTCCGGCCGGCCAGGATGCAGTGCACGTCGAACACGGCGGCAATCGAGTTGCTGTGGTAGGCCAGTTCCTCACAGACGGTGGCCGTCGCCAGCACCCGGTGCTCAAGGCCACGGCCGCCATCACGCGCGGCGAACGGAATCCTGAATATGCCCTGGCGGGCCATCGCATCGAACACATCACGCGGAAAGCTCTCCACGCTCTCATCGCGATGCGCAATCTCATAGGCGCGAGGCGCAACGAACTCGTCGGCGAATGCGCGGACCTCTCTGCGGATCTCGCGCACCACCTCGGAGGACATCAAGTCGTGATAAAGCTCATCGGCCATTCGCTTGGGAAGCATTGCCATCATTCACCTGTCTGGGCTGGGTTGATCGATGGCGTCGAGTCTAAGGAGCGCTTTTGCTCTAGTGGATTGGCGAATTTGACAGTTACTATGCGAAAGAAGACATACACGAGATTCAGCCATGCCCAGCGTCGCCTTGATCACTCTCGAAGGTTGCTATGCCTCCAGCCTGACCGGGCTGATGGACCTCTTCCAGGTCGCCAACGCCCATGCCCGCAAGCAGTTCGGCGAGCACATGAAGCCCTTCGAATGGAAGTTCGTCTCGCTGGCGGGTGGCCCGGTCAATGTCAGCGGGGGCCTGAGCCTGGCCACGGAATCAATAGCCGGCCACGACCAGACATTCGACCTGGTGTATATCCCGGGCGTCTTCTACAGCGGCCAGGAGGCGTTTGAACGTTTCCTCGAATCCCAGGCGAACCTCTGCAACTGGGTCGCCCGGCAATGGCAACAAGGCGCGATCATTGCCGCCAATTGCACCGGCACATTCCTGCTGGCCGAGGTGGGCCTGCTGGACAAGCGCAACGCCACGACCACCTGGTGGCTGGAGCGGCGTTTCCGACAGCGTTACCCGCGCGTGCACCTCGATGTCAGGCACCTGCTCACCGAGGATGAGCGGTTGATCTGCGCGGGAGGGATACCCACCTACCAGCACCTGGCGCTGCGGATGATCGAGCATTTCTTCTCGCAATCCATCGCCTCGCTCTGCGCCAAGACCCTGCTGGTGGATGTGGGTCAAACCGCGCAAGCAGCCTACCTCCCGCTATCGGACACGGAGGACCATGGCGACAGCCTTGTCGCAAAAGCCCAGTATCGATTGCAGCAGGACATGCGAAAGCCCGTGAGCATAAAGTCGCTGGCGGACGAGCTGTCTGTCAGCCAGCGCACACTCACGCGGCGCTTCAATACCGCGCTTGGCATGCAGCCCATTACCTATCTGCAGAATCTCCGGATAGAAGCCGCCAAACAGCTTCTGGAGATCACCGACATGAACATCGAAACCATCATCATTGAGGTCGGATATTCGGACGCCAGTTCGTTCTCCCGCCTGTTCCTGGCTCGAACGGAACTGACGCCTACTACCTATCGCGACCGCTTCAGGCGCACACGCTAGTGCGGCGAGCTCTCCATCGAAGTGCGCGACTCACCGTCATTGAAAAGCCGCACCCGGCCGTTGTACTTCAGGAAGAAATCATCGGCACTGCCCGTGATCTCCGAATAGCGGCCGGTCAAGGCGATCCGCATCATCTCGATTTGCACTTCCTCCTGATGAACCATGTAGTCGAGGAACGCCCTGGCATCTGCCGGCCCCTGTCGTCGCAGTTCTTTCAACCACTCGAGATACTTCAGCGTTTCGCGGTAGACGACCTTCAGCAACAGTCCATGGCACGCCTTCGGTACTGAGGAAACCGCCCAGGCCTTGAGCCTGCTCCCTATTCCCGGCGTCACGCCAAGTCCCCATCGCCTGGCGGCTGCCTCGTAGCGCGGACCGTTGAACACCTCAAGGTCCCGATAGGTTTTCCAGAACAGGCCGCGCGCGTCTCCCTCAAGGCGCTCCGCCATCCGCCCCACAGCCAGAAAAGCAAAAGCACGATTGGCCAGTTCGTGACGAAACCCTTTGATGAACTCTTTGGAAGGCATTCTGATTGGAACCTCATTGAAGAAATCAGGCACAGCCGTAGGGTGCGCCATGCGCACCGATTCGCTGGCTTGGCGGCGTACTGAACAAGGGGACACGGAACTCTTATTCGCGAACCGCCTGGGGCCGCCCTTTCGCGAGCAAGCTCGCTCCTACAAAAAACTGCAGGCAGCACTTCGACGCCGGATGGATCAGTTCCCGGCCGTACCGGCCGCCAGGCTGCCGATGTAGTCGACGATCGCCTTGCGCTCGGCATCTCCACCAATCTGCAGGGCGATGCCGCGCATCCAGATGCCGTGCTGGTCAGCGTGGCCATCGGCGCCGCGCAGGCCCTGGGCGTAATGGCTGAGTTGTCGTTCCAGGTAGGCCGGATCGAGGATGCGCAGGTTTGCGGTCTTGAGATGGGCATAGCCTTCCCCTTCCGGACCGTGGCAGGCGGCGCAGGTGCCCTGGTAGGCGACCTTGCCGCGGGCGTCGGGCTGGGCGGGGGCGCTGACTGGGCCTGCGTCCTGACCGGCGTAGTGCTGGGCCAGGGGTGCGAAGTCGGCCTCGTCGAGGCTCGCTACCACCACGCGCATCTGGGCGCCGTGGCTGTCGCGGGCGTCATAGCCTCGTCGCCCCGCCTTGAAGCCCTGCAATTGCTGGAGCAGGTAGTCCGCCTGCTGGCCAGCCAGCCGGGGGGCGCCGAGCGCCGGATTACCCTGCCCCCGGTCGCCATGACAGGCGGCGCAGGTTTGCAGTGAGGCGAGGTGGGGAGCCGACTCGGCCTGGGCGCGCAGGGTCGCGGCGAGCAGGAGCACGCCGATGCATATAGGGTGCTTCATGTGTTCAGGTTCCCTCGTGTTGTTGTTCTTCTTGCTGGGCAATACGCTCCAGCAGTTCACGGCGGACACGCTCGATATCCGCGGGGGGAGACTGGCGCCAGAGGTGAAGTTCGGCGCCGGTATAGGGCTTGAAGCCAGCCGGCAGCTCGGCCTGACTGAAGGTTTCCAGCATCCAGTTGAGGACCCCGGCCAGCGCCTCGTCGGAGAGCCCCGACAGCGCCGAACCCGGCACCTGCACCAGGTACTCGCGACCGCCGGGCACGCTGAGGAACTTGCCCAGCTGCCCCGGAAAAGCCGGCACCTGCCGCGCCGGGTTGCCGCTGCCGTCCGGCAGGTGGCAGCCCTGGCAATTGAGCATGTAGTCGAACTGGCGCGGTTCGGTGGCCGAAGCGAACGGCGAGCCCATCACGAACGACGCGGCGAGGGCCAGGGCGGCGGTCACGCGAAATGCCATGGCCTACTCCTTCACCCCGATCACCACCGACAGGGAGCAGTGATAGGGCATGTCGGCGTGGCTGCCGGAGCACCAGTTGAGGTCGTTGGAGCTCTGCGGCCGGTACAACGGCGTGTCGCCCTCATCGCGCTGGCACACGCAGCGCCCGCAATTGCCCTTGCCGCAACAGTCGTTGTAGGAGATCACGTAGTCCTTGTCGTCCGCCGGATTGCGGCAGGTGCCGATCCAGGTGATGTCCGAGCGCACGGTGCCGGGCGGGCAACTGGTCGGCGAGCCGCCGCAGCAGCCGCAGAGGAAGCCGTCGATGGCGCAGTAGCGCCAGTAGTCGCAGCTGTTAGGGTCGCCCTCCTCCACCAGGCCACCGCCGGACTGGGCGAAGGCGTTGCTGCGATACACCGGCAGCAGCGTCGCCGCGCCGGCACCGATCATCAGCGTGCCCAGTCCACCGAGAAACCCTCGACGGGAAGTGCCTCGCGCGGTACGCCGGGTGAAAAGTTCGGTGGCTTCGTCAAACCATCGGATCGCCATGCTCAGTGCACCTGCTGGTAAAGGGAATGTTCGGCCGCCTGGCGCGACGCCTGCCAGGCCTGGATCGAGGAAACGCCCAGGGCCTGAGCCTCGAACAGGCTTTCCAGGTGTTCACGGGTGTTGATCAGGCCATGGGTGACCACGGTGCCGGCCGCATCGATCAGCACGGCGTAGGGCAACTTGCTGATCTGGTAGGCCAGGCCCACCTCACGGGACAGCAGGTAGGGAAAATCCTCCAGACGCTGGGCGGCGATGAAGGCTTCATGGGCAGCGGCCTCGCCGTCGCTGGCCAGTACGATGCGCAACCGGGAGCCTTCCTGCCCGCGTACCGAGCGAAGTACCGGCAGCAGGGTCTTGCACACCGGGCAGGTTTCGGAGAGGAAGAACAGCAGGGTCGACTGGCCCCGCTCGCTGGCCCCACCAAGGTTGACCGAACCGCCGGTTAGGCTCGGCAAGGTGAAGCTCGGCGCCGTCTCGCCAGCCTTGATGGATTTGCCGAGAGACAGGGCTCCCACAGGGCGGATGCGTTCGTGCAGCAGGCCGATCTGGCGTGCCAGGGCCCAGACGGCAATGGTCAGGCCGAGGGTGGTCAGCCAGGAGAAGACGCTGGAGATCATCAGTGTATGTGTCATGGCTCGCTCAACTCTTGCAGGGAAGTACGATTGGCGATCAGCAGGTTCGCCAGCAGGTAGAAGGCCAGGCCGCTGAAAACAGCGCCGGCCAGGGTGATGGCGTCGAACCACACCAAGGGACGACCCTGCGCCGGCAGCAGCAGGTTGAGGGCCGGCAGCAGCAGCACCAGGTTGCGCCACACCAGGCCTCCGCTGGGCGCCTGGGGCCGGCCGCCCCAATGGCAGCCGCAATCCTCGATGTCCGCTCCGCGCCGCGCGCCCAGGGCGAGCACCCCGGCATAGAGCGCCAGCAACAGCACGGCAGGCAGCGCCGCCGGCGGCAACCAGAGGCTCATCAGCACGCCGGCAGCGGCAAGCAGTTCGAGGGCCGGCACCAGCACCCTGAGCAGGTCTTGCGTTCGCCCGATCAACTGCCCGCCCAAAGCGACTCCGTAGCCCTGCAGCACCCGAGCGAAGCCCTGGCCATCGCGCACCTTGTGCAGCCCCGCAGAGCCCAGCAGCAGCACCAGGCCGCCCGCGCTGGCAAGGTGGACCATGGGGTCCTGGAGAAAGGCCGCGATCACCATGGCGCTACCACATTCATGAAGCCCAGGGGAATGTCGCCGACGCTGCGCAGGTGTTCGCCGCTGTCGGCGTCGTAGAGGTTGATGCCCTGGCGCAGCAGCGGTCCCAGGCCGGCTTCGCCCTCGGTCAGGTAGATCCAGGCGGTGAACAGCGAGGGCATGGGCACCAGCCAGTCGAGGCTGTAGAGACGCGGCTGCTCGCCCTGGCTGACTCCGATGGCGGTGCTCTGCTCCTTCAGCTCAACGCGCGCCAAACGCCGTTGCGTGGCGATGTCGTACACCCAGACCTCGGTGCCCGGCTTCTGGTAGTTCTCCGGCTTGTCCTGGTGCATCAGCACGAACAGACGCCCGCTGCGCTCGTGCAGCGCGGTGCCATGGTTGCCGGCCACGCCCCAGCCATCGGCACGCTCCTCGTCGCTGACCAGGGACCACTGCCGGGTGGTCTCGACACCCTCGGCGTTCATGCGGATGCCGTAGGCGTTGTTCTGTTGGGAAACGAAGTACCAGGTATCGCCCTGGCGCACCCCGGTGGTGAGGATCAGGTCCTTGAGCGGATCGAAGGCCGGCGCGGTGCGGGACTGCACGCGGACCTGCCCGGCATCGTCGAGGCCGAGGTGGAAGAAGCCGCCATTGCCGCAGATGGCATAGAAGTCTCGCGGCCCCGCCGGGTAGATAGACGCGCAGCCCGGTGTCGCGACTTCGCCGACGAAGCGGTGGGATTCCAGGTCGACGATGGAAATGGACTGGGCCGGGGTGAAGTTGAGCACCAGCAGGAAGCGCTCGTCGTCCGACAGGACGCTGATCCCCGTGGAGATCAGCGCCGTCATGCGCTTGGCGGGAATGGCGATCTCCCGCTTCGGGCTCAGGGTGCGGGCGTCATACACCGTCACCACATCCGAGCGGGTACCGCGCACGCCCCGGCTGAAGTAGATCTCGGAGGCATAGAGCTCGTCTCGCTTGTGGGAGAAGACCAGGCCGTTGGACCACATGCCGGTGTTCAGCACGCCGAGATTGCGGCCGTCGTCGGCGAACAGGTAGGCGCGACCGTCCACCATGCTGGGAGCGTTGCTGCCCCAGATCCAGAACCAGTCCTGCCCATTGTGATCGCCCAGCACTTGCACATGGGCCTGTTCCGGTTGGAACGTCGCCACGGCGGGCAGCGCCAGGACGGCCAGCGATAGGCCACACAGCAGGTTTCGCAATGAAAGCTTCAGCATAGGGTTGTTCCGATGGCTTGGATTGAGGGCCCGGCAAGCAGCGCCGAGCCTGCAGTCTAGGGATGGCGCCACGGCGCAGGCTTGGCTGGCCGCGTCACCTCGTTTGGCATCTGGCGTCAGGGCTGCGGACGGGTGCCGTTCTCCTGGAGCAGCACACCCGAAGGTCCGAACAGCAGCAGGTCACCGCCGGCCTGGGGCGCCAGCGCCGCCAGGTTCAGGCGGTCTTCACGGATCGTGGCGGTGAAGCGCCCTACCCCGGGGTCCGACAGGCCCACCAGCCCGCCATTGCCCACCAGCGCCACGCGCCCGTCAGGCAGTTGGGCCAGGGAGGTAATGGCCTCGTGGCTGCCGCTGTCCAGCTCACGCCAGCTGTCGCCCTGGTCATCGCTCAGCAGCACGCGGCCGCTCATGCCGGCGAGCAGCACGCGGCCGTCGCGCAGACCGAGCCCCGTCCACAGCGAGCCGCTGGCCCCGGTGTCCAGGGTTTCCCAAGACGAGCCGCCATCACGGGAACGGAAGGCGTTGCCCATTTCGGCGACGATGAACAGGCTGCCATTCGGGCCGGGAAAGACCTGGTTGAGGTGGTAGTCGTCCCCTTCGGCGCCCACGCGGAGGCGCTGCCAGCTGTTGCCGCCATCGCGGGTTTGCGCGGCATAGCCGTAGGCGCCGGTGACGAAGCCGTGCCAGGGATTCTCGAACCAGACCGAGAGCAGTACCGGCAGGCCTTCCAGGTCCGCCTGCCGGGTCCAGGTCTCGCCGCCATCCTCGCTGAGCAGCAGCACGCCACCGTGGCCAACGGCCCAGCCATGCTGGGCATCGGCGAAGCTGACGGCGGTGAGCAGCCCATCCACCGGCACGGACTTGGCTTGCCGCCAGGCCTGGCCATCGTCGGAGAGCACCACCACGCCGTGACCGCCCACCGCCGCCAGGCGTTCGCCGGCAAGGGTCACCGCCACCAGCGGGGCGTGTTGGGGTGCGGCCAGGGGCATGGCCGGCTCGGCGCCCTCTTCGGCGTGCGGGCTGCCACCGCTGGCCAGGATCAGCGCCGCCAGCAGCAGGCGCAGGGAGTGAATCGCGAACATCGACAGTCCTCCTCGTCAGTGCGCGAGCAGGGGCGCACGGACCGGCCCCCGTCGTGGAATCAGGGTGTCCAGCATCACGGCGATGGCCGGCAGCAGGGTGATGGCCATGATCATGTTGACCATGAACATGAAGGTGAGCAGCAGGCCCATGTCGGCCTGGAATTTCAGTGCCGAGAAGGACCAGGTGGCGACGCCGACCGACAGCGTCAGCGCGGTGAACACCGTGGCCACGCCCACTTCCCGCAGGCCCTGCTGGAAGGCGCTGACGATGTCCTGCCCTTCGGCGAGATGCATCTGCAGGCGGTTGTAGATGTAGAAGGCGTAATCCACGCCTATACCCACCGCGAGCACCATCACTGGCAGGGTCGCCACGGTCAGGCCGATGTCCAGCGCCTTCATGAACCAGTAGCCGAGGAAGGTGGCCAGGGTCAGCGGCAGGCAACAGGCAACCATGGCCCGCCAGTCGCGATAGACCAGGAACACCAGCAGCACGATGGTCAGGTAGACGTAGAGCATCATCGGCAGCTCGGAGGTCTCCACCACTTCGTTGGTGGCGGCCTGCACCCCGGCATTGCCGCTGGCCAGGCGCACCGTCACCCCGCCCAGCGGATGCTCGGTGCGATAGCGCTTCACGGCCTCCACCACCGCCTTCAGCGTGCTGGCCTTGTGGTCGGCCAGGTAGAGGTTGATCGGCAACAGCGTGCAGTCCTCGTTGTACAGGCGCAGGGCCTCGGGGACTTGGCGCACCGCCTCGCCGAGTGACGACTCGTCCATCGGCAACGCCGCCCACTTCGGGTTGCCTTCGTTGACGCCGGAGGCCGACAGCTTGGTTAGCGCCGGCAGCGACTGTGCCGAGAGCACGCCGGGCACGTTGCCCAGGTACCAGGTGAGGCGGTCCACGTAGGTCATCACGTCGTGGCGGTAGCAGCCGCCTTCGGGGGTTTCCACCGCCACGGTGAAGAGGTCCAGGCCCAGGGCGAAATGGCTGACCACGCTTTCCACGTCCTGGTTGTAGCGCGACTCCGCACGCAGCTCCGGCGCGCCCGGCAGCACGTGGCCGACATGGCGCCCCTGGCTCTGCCAGACCGCCAGGACCATCAGCCCCAGGCACAGCAGGCTGCCGATGGCGGCATTGCGCGGCTCGGCGATCCGACCGAGGCGGACCATGGCGCCGTCACGCCAGCTGCGCAGACGCTCCACGCGCGCCACGTAGGCGGCGTCGAAGCGGAAGTAGCTGGCCAGCAGCGGCAGCATGATCAGGTTGGTGACGATCTTGTAGGCCACGCCCACCGAGGCGGTGATGGCCAGTTCGCGGATCATCGGGATGGGCACCAGGGCCAAGGTGGCAAAGCCGACGAAGGCGGTGATCAGCGCCAGGGTGCCGGGAATCAGCAGGCCGCCGAAGCTGCGTCGGGCGGCAGTCATGCCGTCGGCGCCGGCGCAGACCTCGCGGGAGATGAAGTTGACCTGCTGCACCCCGTGGGACACGCCGATGGCGAACACCAGGAAGGGCACCAGGATCGCCAGTGGGTCCAGCCCGTAACCCAGCAGGGTCAAGGTGCCGAACTGCCAGACCACCGACACCAGCGAGCAGAACAACGGCAGGAAGGTCAGCACCCAGGAGCGCGTGTACCAGTAGACCGCCAGCGCGGTGAGCAGGAAGGCCAGGAAGAAGAAGCCAACGACGCTCCTGGCGCCCGCGCCGATGTCGCCCATCTGCTTGGCGAAGCCGATGATCTGCACGTCGTAGTCGCCATCGGCGAAGCGGGCGCGCACTTCATCTTCCAGCTGCTGGCTGAACGCCAGGTAGTTCAGGCGCTTGCCGGTCTGCGGGTCCGGGTCCGCCAGTTCGGCCATGACCATAGCGCCGGAATGGTCGTTGGCCACCAGGCTGCCGACGAAGCCGCCTATCAGCGTGCGTTCGCGGATGCCGGCGATAGCCTTGTCGTCGAGGGTGCCGACGGTGACGTCGCCGCCGACCACGTCCTCGGCCTTCATGCCTTCTTCGGTGATCTGCACCGCACGGGTATTCGGGGTCCACAGCGAAGTCACGCTGCGGCGGTCGATCCCCGGCATGAAGAACAGCGCCTGGGTCAGGTCATGCAGGCGGGTCAGCGCCGCCTTGTTCCAGATGTCGCCCTGTTTGGCGTGCAGCACCACGATGATGCGGTTGGCGCCGAACAGCACATCGCGGTACTGGTTGAAAGTCTTGATGAAGGCATGCTGCTGCGGCAGCTGCTTGTCGAAGCCGGCAGACATTTCCAGGCGCAGGGCAAACAGCCCCATGACCACGGTGACGGCGACCAATACGCCCAGTGTCGCCAGGCGATGACGGAAGAAGAAGCGCTCGAGCGCCCACACGAGTGAAGCCAACATGGAATGCCTCGATTCAACGCAAGGCCCCGGCGGCGCGCCGCCGGGGCCACCGCTGGGTCAGAACGAGTAGGAAAGGCTGCCGGCGAGAAAGTCGCGGTCGGCCATCAGGTTGTTGTCACCGCCACCCCAGTACTGCACCCACTGCAGGTTGCCCTTCCAGCGGTCGCGGTAGTTGAACAGCAAAGACGTGGTCAGCGACTTGCGCCCCTCGACGAAGGGCATGGCGTTGGGCGTGGTGCCGTTGACGTCGTGGCTGAAATCAAGCTGCGGCGTGACGGTGATGCCGGTGCCGAACAGGTCCGGGTAGTTGATGCCGATCTCGGCCACGTAACCCCAGCTGGTCTTGTCCGGCAGCGAGTAGTCCGGCAGGAAGTACGGCGTCTCACCCGAGGTATCCAGGTCCGGGTAATGGGCGACCACCGCCTCGGCCAGGATGAAGCCGTCGGAAGCCCCCAGGGCGCTCGGGATGAAGCCCAGCGGATCGTTGGCGGAGAAGCTGTAGATGGCGTTGAGATCGGCCTGCCATTTCTTCTCCTCGACGAAGCCTTTGTGCACCCCGGTATCGAAGACGCTGTATTGGTTGAAGGTGCCGGTAAAGGCCTGGCCGAACGGCACCGTCGGGTCGATACCGACGCTGTCGTTGGGTCGATAGGACAGCTCGCCGGCCACGGCCACCGGACCGACCATGGTGTTCATCGACAGGCCGAACAGGTCCTTGTCCTCGCCGTAGTTGATGAAGAAATTGTCCACTGTCAGGTTGTCCGGGTCGGTCAGCGCCGTGTAGCCAACGAAGGGCAGCTTGTCGTGGTAGCGCTGGTAGTAGAAGCCGAACTCGGTCTCGATGGATTCTGCGGTCCAGCGCAGCGCCACGCCGTACTGGCCGCTGTTCTTCGCCTCACGCTCGCCCCCGTAGGGAACCGCCAGCCCGGCGGCCACCAGGGTGGCATCGTCCAGACCGCTCACCAGCGGATCGCCGCAGTGACCGGTGGGCATAACGGCGGCACAGGTCCCCGCGCCGAGGAGGCCGTCCACATAGCCGCTGGGGTAATAGATGGGCCGCCGCCCCTCCCCCACCACATCCGCCGTGGAGAAGTAGGTGCCCACCGGGTCGAGGCCGTAGGCGTTCCATTTGAACTGGTAGTAGCCCTCCAGGCTCAGGGTGTCGGTAAGGCCCAAGCTGAAGGACGCCATGGGAGCGGCGATGAACACCTCCTTCAGCTGGGTGCCCGGGGTGTGGTACTTGGGCAGGCTGAGGGCGTTGATCTGGTTGATGCCGCCGGTGACGAAGATCTCCTCGCCCCAGCTGATCACCTGGTTGCCGGCCTTGATCTTGGCCGGCATGTCGCCCACGTCGAAGCTTTTCGCCACCCACAGGTCCAGCAGGTCGAAGCGCTCGGTCGCGTCGCGCTCGGCCTGGTCGTCCAGCTCGGTGCGGCGCGTGTCGTCCATCTTGAAATCCTTGGCCCACGCGACTCGGCCCAAGGCGCTCCAGCCATCACCGAACTTGAGGCTCAGCTCGTGGGTGCCCTTGATCACATGGGAGAACACATCGTGCTTGTGATAGTTCAGGTTGCCGTCGTCGGCGTTGCTGTAGTTGATGTCGGCGTTGGCATAGCCGTTACCGCGGCTGAGGTTGTAGAAGCGGCCGAGTTCGTTACTGGTGCCGGTGTTGCAGCCGCCGTTGTCGCCGCCCAGCAGGTGGCAGTCCGGGGACTCCAGACGGGTGGCGAAGCCATAGGACAGCGTCGAGTCGAAGCTGCCCGAAATACCGTCCTCGGAGCCGAAGGTGAACGCCTGTCCCTGCTCCGGCCAGAGCAGCCCGGAAGCGGCCATCACGGCCAGGGCGAGCAGATTGCGGACGCACGGGGTCCCTTGCGCTGCCGGGGCAGCGCATTGTTTGTGGTGGTTCATCGAGGGGTTCTCCGGACCGATCAACGCTCGCCGCGACGGCGCAGTTCGCTGGGATTGAACAGACTATCGGTGACGCGCCCTTCCAGGCCCGCCGTCAGGTCGAGGACCTCGCCTTCCTGGGTGAACCCGTCGGCCAGGTAGCGGCGCGCCACCAGGTCATAGCTGACGTATTCGAAACTGGTGCATGCCTGGATGCCGGGGTCGGCCCACTGGCTGCCTTCCTGCACGCGCCAGAGGTTGCCCTTGGCGTCGAACATATCCACGTGCAGCAGGTTCCAGCTGTCCTCGTCGAAGAACATCACCCGCTTGGCGAAGGAGTGGCGCTTGTCCGCCTTCACCGTTGCCTCGACCACCCAGACGCGGTGCTTCTCGTAGCGCTGCACGTCGCGATTCAGGTAGTCCGCGCCCATCAGGTCCTGGTACTTGTTGGCCTTGTCCACCAGTTTGTAGGAGTTGTAGGGCACCACCATCTCCTTCTTGCCGATCAGCTTGAAGTCGTAGCGGTCCAGGGCGCCGGTGAACATGTTGATCTGGTCGACGAAGTACAGGCTGTCGCTGCCGGCGACGGGGTTGTCGTAGGCGAAGGACGGCGCGCGGCGCACCCGGCGCTGGCCCGGGAAGTAGATCCAGGCGTCCTGGGGGCGGTCCAGCAGGCTGTGCAGCAGGTACATCTCACCCGCGCGGGACGACGGCGAGAGCACGTCATACAGCAGCTTGGCCTCGATGTCGTCGGTGTCGGCCGGCGATTTCACTGCCGGGTCGTTATAGGGGTAGAACTCGGTGGCCCACTGTTTCACTTCGAAAAGGTCGCCACCCTTCTCCCGCATCAGCAGGGATATCTGTGCCCGGCGCGCCTTGGCCATGTAGCGCAGCTTGAAGTTCCACAGCACTTCCACGCCGTTCTGCGGCATGGGGAACGGTACCGCCGCACCCACGGCCTGCTCCAGATGCCAGCCATCGCTGCCGATCCGGCTCTGCCCGGCGTTGGCGCGGGTGCGCTCGGCCACCTCGGCCGGAACAGCGCAGCTGCGATGGGTCGGATAAACGTCCAGGCGATAACCCGGATAGGTCTTGATCAGCGCGGCCTGCCCTTCCGGCAGTTGCGCCTGGTACTGGCCGACGTTGCTGGCGTCGATGGAGTACAGCGGCTTGTCGGCACCGAAGGGGTCGCCGTGGCCCGGGGACCAGCCGGCCGGCGGCTTGGTCAGGCCGCCGTCCCAGGCGGGAATGCTGCCATCCGCATTGCCGGCCTTCTCGGCGCCGATGGGGGTGAGGTCACTGCCGAGCCGGCTCGGGTCGACGGAAGAAGCGGCCTGCAGGCCAGTGGCACCGAACAGCGCGCACAGTGCGCCGCCCAGTAAGGAACGCGGGAAGAATCTCATGGGGTTCTCCTGAGGTTTTTGTTGTGATCTTTCAGGAACGCGGCACTCCGCGGACGCGAAGGGTCAGCGGGAGGGCGAGGCCCTAGGCATGGAAAGGAGATGCTGCGTGAATACCGGCATCGAGTCGGTTCTGGGTGTCGTTGCGGTCATCGAACTGGCCCCGCTAATCTTGTTCTTGTTTGGATGAGCGACCTGCTCGTGCAGGGAAAACAAGGCCAGTCATCACGACCTGGCCAAAATCTTCAGGCTCACCTTGGGCACAAAATTATTGGAAGGCCGGCGCCAAGGATTGCCCGCTTGCGCCAGCCCGTTTGGCATCTCGCGCCATCGGTTTCACGACGAATCAGTAACGGGTAAGCGGCGACTGCCGGAACGGCCGCGACCCATTGCCCTTGCGCAACAAGGAGCGGATGATCCGCGCCGGCTCGCTGAGCCGACGAACGTCCACATGCAGCGGGAACAGGCGCATTTCCAGCACCTACCTGATTGAGGCCCCCAAGAGGCACGCCCGGCAACGAGGGGTCGTCGACGACATAACCAGTAAGGCTGTGGAACCAATGAGACCAGTGCGTACAGTCCTCTCAGAGAACTTCTTCCGCCGCTTCAGAGAAGTCTTTGCGCCACATCTCGACGCGGTTGGATTGGATACCCGGTTACTGGAAAGAGCGGACGTCGAGATACCCGGCGAGCAGTACGTCGCGCTCTGGGAAGCCGCCGGAAAGTCGAACCCGAGCATCGGGCTCGTGCTTGGCAACCAGACGGAAGCCGATGATTTCGGCGCGCTCGGACATGCCTTGCACTGCGCCCCCAGCGTCGAAAAATGCCTGAGGACGCTTCACCAGTTCATCGTTGTCTTCGCACAGGAGTCGACATTCAAGTACGAGACGGACGCCCGCTTCGTCTACGTCGATTACCAGGTCTCCGATCCAACCGTCATTCATCGAAGGCAGGATGCCGAGTTCGCCATCGCTTCCGTCTTTCGACAGCTCACCTTGATCACGAACAGCCAGATAAAACCGTCTCGTGTCGATTTCGAGCATGACCGGCCAGCCGACCTGTCGGAGCACAAGCACATCTTCCAGTGTCCGCTCTACTTCAATCAGCCTACGAATCGACTTTACCTGCCCATCGAGACGCTGAAGCTACCGGTGTCGCATGGCAATGAGCGCCTGTACAAGGCACTGGAGCCCTACCTCGAAAAGGAACGCCAGGAGCGCTACATACCGGACGAGCTTCTGGCGCAGATCACCCGCCTGATCGCAGCGGACATGAGCAGCGGCGCGCCCTCCCTCGTCGACATCTGCGAACAGCTCGGCGTCAGCCGGCGGACTCTGCAGCGTCGCCTCAAAGAGCAGGGAATAGAGTTTTCGGCGCTGGTGGAAGATGTACGCCGAGAGTTGGCGCTGGCCTACATGAAGGACTCGGAGTACTCCATGACGGAAATTTCCCTGCTGGTGGGCTATTCCGAGTCGGGCTCCTTTACCCGAGCATTCCGGCGCTGGACCGGACAGTCTCCGCAACAATACCGCGCCGCCAACCGACCCCGGCACTGACCCTCCCCCAGCCAGGTGCTTGCTGCTGTATCCAGCAAGTACCTGAGCCTCTTCATGGCGCGAACTGCTGAAAGTTCTGGCACCCCCTGCCAATTCGCTGCCTGAGCTGCCCGCTACCCTGAGTAGCGCCTCGATCACGCACCTGCCATCCGTGTCCCGCGCGCCCAACCGGACTCCAACGACGTTGCTTTCCCAAGAACATGGCGAAGCCATGCACCAATAAAGAGACTGAAAGCATGACCGACAAGACAGCCTCACCGTCAGATGATAAATCCTTCTGGCAGCATGACTACGGACATTACTCGCCCAACGCGCCCCTGACAGAAAACCTGAAGGCGGACGTGGCAATCATCGGCGGCGGCTACACCGGGCTGAATACCGCCTGGCAGTTCAAGAAGGACAACCCCAACGCTCGCGTCGTCGTGTTGGAAGCTGCGGTCATAGGCTTCGGTGCAAGCGGCCGCAATGCGGGTTTCAGCACGAAACTCTTTGGCCTGGAACCGGAGATGGTGTTGCTCCGCTGGGGCAAGCAGAAAATGATCGATGCTCACCACTATCTGAAAATGGCGGTGGCCCATACCCGGAACCTGATCGAGGAAAACGGCTTTCAATCGGACTACCGCCATACGGGCCTGGTTCGTATCAGCTACTCCGAGATGCAGTTGGGTCGTTTGAAAAAGACCCATCAATTGCTCCAGGACCTCGGCATCGATGGCGACCTGAAGTGGCAGGACAAGACTCAGGTTCAGCAGGACTTCCATTCCGAACGTTTTATCGGCGGGATCTATGAATCCGACACCGGGTACCTGAACCCCTGCAAACAGGTCCGCGAGCTCAAGCGTCTGACCGAGTCGGCCGGCGTTTCAATTTACGAAACCAGCCCGGTCACCCATATCGAAAGGACTGCGTCGGCAATCATCGTCAAAACGCCGGGCGGCAATGTCACGGCCGACAAGATCGTGGTTGCGACCAATGCCTACTCACGGCAGGTTCCAGACACCCGCAAACTCAAGACTCGGCAATTCCCGCTCTGGACCTACCAGGTCGTCACCGAGCCCCTCAGTAGCGATCAGTGGAAGAGCATCGGCTGGAAGGAACGGCAGTCGTTTGGCGATAACCGGCAGATGCTCCATTACTATCGCCCCACCGTGGATGGCCGGATCGTCATAGGTGGTGGTGACGCGGTCGTCTACCGGACGGACCCCATGGACGAAGTGCCCTCGCCCATGAGCTGGCAGCACTGCGAAGCCCATTTGAAATGGATATACCCGCAACTGAGAGACGTGCGCATCGCCTATCGGTGGGGCGGCCCTGTCTCGGTGAACACCGACATGGTCCCCGAGATCAGCTTCATCGATGACGAACGCATCATCTATTCGGGCGGTTGCTTTGGCCACGGCGTAGCCCTGACCCACCTCAACGGCCGAACCATCGCAGACCTGCTCGAAGGCAAGAAAACCGAATTGACCGACTTCTGGATCGTGAACAGAAAGTCCATCTCCATGTCGAGTGACACGCTTTCTTTCCTGGGTGGCAGGGCAGCCCGTGGAGTACTCAAGGCCTGGGATTGGTGGGAAGAGCGAAGCTTGAAGAGCAGGTGATGGAAGCGCCTCGATTCCGGGATCGGCTTGCGCGCCACGTCAAACCGCTGGTGCGCACGGCGCACCCTACACGGTCGTTCGCGAATGAATTCGCTTCCACAATGCCGACCGTAGGGTGCGCTGTGCGCACCGATTCCGGGATCGGCTTGCGCGCCATGTCAAACCACCGGTGCGCACGGCGCACCCTACACGGTCGTTCGCGAATGAATTCGCTTCCACAATGCCGACCGTAGGGTGCGCTGTGCGCACCGATTCGGGGATCGGCTTGCGCGCCATGTCAAACCGCTGGTGCGCACGGCGCACCCTACACGGTCGTTCGCGAATGAATTCGCTTCCACAATGCCGACCGTAGGGTGCGCTGTGCTCACCGATTCCGGGATCGGCTTGCGCGCCACGTCAAACCGCTGGTGCGCACGGCGCACCCTACACGGTCGTTCGCGAATGAATTCGCTTCCACAATGCCGACCGTAGGGTGCGCTGCGCGCACCGATTCGGGGATCGGCTTGCGCGCCATGTCAAACCACCGGTGCGCACGGCGCACCCTACACGGTCATTCGCGAATGAATTCGCTTCCACAATGCCGACCGTAGGGTGCGCTGTGCGCACCGATTTCGGGATCGGCTTGCGCGCCATGCCAAACCACCGGTGCGCACGGCGCACCCTACAGGGCTGTTCGCGAATGAATTCGCTTCCACAAGGCGCACTTAGAAATCCCGCTTGTAGAACAGGTCCAGGGAGCTGGCCAGGCCGCTCGCGGCTTCAAGGTAGAGACGCTTGGTCAGTTCGTAGCGCAGCGCCACCACGCTAGTGGAATCCACCACGCCGAGGCCATATCGGACACTCAAGCGATCGGTGATCTGCCCCACGGCGCCGTCATCATCGAGTTGCAGGTCCTTGAGGCCAAGGCGCTGGGCCAGTTCGCTGGTCAGCGGCGCGCTACCGGAAAGTCCCATCGCCAACGCCGCGCGGCCCACCGCATTGCCATCGCCTTCGCTGGTGTTCATCGGCCGGCCGAGGATCAGGTAGGACAGCGCCTGCTCCTGGCTCATGGCCGGATTGGAAAACACTTCGGTGGCGGGTTCGTCGGCACGGCCATTCAGGCGCACACCCGCAGTGACGTCGCCCACGACGCGCACAGCTTCCACATCCAGATAGGGCTGATCCAGCGGGCCGGCGAACAGCAGACGCGCCCGACGCAGGTCGAGGCGCTGACCGTAAGCCCGATAACGACCGTTCTTCAGCACCAGCTCGCCATTGCCGGTGAGGTTGTCGCCCACCTTGAGGTGGCCCAGGAGGTCCGCGGTCAGTCCGAAGCCGGAGAACTGCAGGCGGTCCTGGCCGACTTCCACGTCCACGTTCATGGCCATCTGCAACGGCTGTTGCTCAGCGTCCTGCTCGCCTACCACGCGGGCATCCGGGGATACCTTGACCGCTTGCGGCGGCAGCTCGCGGACCTTGATCTTGCCACGCGGCACCAGCACCTTGCCGCCGACGGACAGACGATCGCCGGCCAGACCGATGTTCAGGTCCGGCTCCACTTCCAGATTCGCATAGGGCTCCACCACCAGGGGCAGTCGGGTACCGCGCAACGCAAGGTCGACGTCCAGGCCTTGAGTCCAGGCCACACTGCCAGACAGGCTGCCCTGGCCCTGTTCGCCGCTGCGCCATTGCCCGCTCAGCTCCACGCGTTCTCCGGCGATACGGGCATCCAGGCCCAACGCCTCGAAGCTCATGGGCAGGTCGCCGCCACCGATCCGGCCTTCGGCCAGGCGCAGGTTGCCCAGGACATAAGGGGCCTGCAGGGTGCCGCTCAGGCTGCCGGCGCCTTGCAGGCGCCCTTCAAGGGTTTCCACCTTGGGCACGAAGGGACGCAGCACGGCGAGGTCCAACCCGTCCAGGCGGAATTGTCCGGACAGCGGTTTGTTCGCCGGACGTGGGTCGATTCGTGCGTCCAGTTGCAGTTCACCGAGGCCCTGGCCCTGGAAGCTCAACTGACTGTCGATGCGCTGCGGACGCAGGGTGCTATCGAGCAGCAGGCGCTGATAGGGGAAATCGACCCAGCGATCTTCTTCCTTCAGGCGCAGCACGCCGCTGCCCGCATTCAGGGTAATCTGGCCGTTGGGACCGCTGGCAGGCAAGTCGAGCTTGATGTCGGCGTTGAGCTGGCCCTGCCAGGCAAAGTCCTCCGGCAACCAGCGCGCGAGGCTGGCCAGGGGGAAGTCGCGCAGGCGGTAGTCCAGCTTCGGCTCAGGCATCAGGCGCTGCTCTCCGCCGCAGAGGCTCGCCGGGCCCGAGCGCCAGCAATGCGCGCCGAAGTTCAGCTTGCCGTCCGCCAGCCGCTCCAGCCGCGCCGGCGCCTCCAGGCGCCAGTCCTGGCCACCGGCCTGGACCTCGCCCCGCGCCAGTTGGCCGCGCCAATTGCCGCCGTCCAGCTTGCCGTTCATGGCCAGCAACAGGTCGAGCATCGGCCCCTTGAGGTTCATTTCCAGCTGCTGGCGCACCCGGTCGCCGGAACCTTCGGCGGTCAGGGTGCCGAACTCGTTGTCGCCGGAAGCGAGGCCGTTCACCTGTAACTGCACGCGGCCACGCTGGGCGGCGTCCAGTTGGGCATCCAGCTTGAGCGTGTCGAGGCGATTGTCGCCCTGCCCCATCCGTTCCCCGGTCAGCGCAAGCTTGCCCTGCGGGGCCTGCAGCGTGCCGGCGAGATCGAGCCGCCCCTGGACCTTGCCGAAGAGTTTCGGCCAGAGCTGCCCGAGGCGATTCAGGGCGAGGTCGAGGTGGCCGCTGAGCTTCTGGTCCAACTGCCCCCGACCTTCGATGCGGTTGTCGCCCAGACGCACCTGCAGAGCGTTGAGCAGCCAGCGCTCGCCGGCACCTTCGGCCTTGGCCTGGAGCACAGCCGGCTGGCCACGCAGCTGACCACTGAGATCGAGATCGGTATTCAGCTCCAGGCGCTGCTCGCGCCACGCGCCCTTGGACTGCAACTTGCCAGCCAGCTTGCCGGGCAGTTCCGCCAGCCAGTAGGACGGGTCCAGTTCGCTCAGTCTCAGTTGGCTGTCCCACCCCACGCCGTTGGCGAAATCGACTTTCAGCTGGCCCTGCGCCCTGCCCTGTCCGGCTTTGAGCAGCAGGTCAGACAGGGTGACGCTGGCGAGGTCACCGGCCACCGGACTGCCGAGGCTGAAGTCGCCGGCCGGCCCCTTGAAGCGGGCATCGAACCTGCCTTCGTAGCGCGACGCGGCGTAACGCATCTCGGCGTCGAGCTGCTGCATGTCCACGGGAGGTGGTTGCTCCTGGGGGAACAGCCGCTGCCAGGGGAACTCGCGCCATTGCAGGCGAGTGTCGACGGCCAGCTCCTGCTGCCAGTCGACACGGCCCTGCAGTGCCAGGGTCTGCTGGGGATCGCCGGTGAGCAGGAGCTGTTGGATATCCGCGCCCTTGGCATCGACCCGCCCAGCCAGATCCAGCGCTACGGCGCCACCCTCGCCCGGCAGACTGGCCGTGCCCTGCACGGCGTAGCCGGCCGTGATGTCGCCCTTGGCGTTGAGGACCACCTGATTGAGGATCAGGGTATCCGGCAAGTCTGCACTGGCCTTGAAACCGTCGGCGCGCAAGGTCGCGCTGGCCGGCAGGTTCTCCGCCAGGGGACGCAGTTCGCCGTCGAGGTGGCCGTTGAGATAGCCGCTGCTGTCGGCCTGGACCTTGAGCGTTCCCTGCAGATCGCCGTCCGCCCTCAACGCCAGTTTCCAGGGCTTTTCGCCCGGCGCGGGTAGCTGCAGGCTGCCCTGCAGGGCCAGCGGCCAGTTCCCCTCGGGGTGAAGCGTGCCCTGGAGTTCCAGGGCCAGATCATCGCGGCGCAGCTTGAGACGTTCGAGGTGCAGGCCATCCACCTGCCACCGTGCCACCAGCTCCAGCTGCTGAAGCTGGTCATTGCCGTCGAGCAGGAAGCGGCCGATGCGCACCTGCCCGATCTCCAGCGCCAACGGTAATCGCAGCTCCGGCAGGCTGATGGCGCTGCTGCTTTCATCCTGGGAGGGCGGAAGATCGAGGTGGATGCTGTCGCTGGCCAGTTCATTGATGCAGAGGGTGCGACGCAGCAGGCAGGCGGGAGACCAGTCCAGCAGGGGCGCTTGCAGTTCCAGGGCGGTGCCGTCCTGCTGCCAGGACAGCCGGGTGGCGCTCCAGCGCCCACCCAGGGTTCCGCTGAAGTCGTCCACTTCCAGTCCCGGCACATGACCAAGCGCCCAGCGCCCACCGGTCTCGGTGAACAGCAGTGTTGCCGGGATCGCCACCACCGCTGCCAGGACGAGGGCCAGAATCGCAAAACCGTACTTCACCCCGCGCCTCACAATTCAGGCCCCATGGAGAAGTGGATACGGTAGCCGCCCGGATCATCCAGGGCCTTGGCCAGGTCGAGGCGGATGGGCCCCACCGGCGAAACCCAGCGCACGCCGATGCCAGCGCCAGTCTTCATCGCCGCGCTCAGGGAGTCCATCGCGTTACCACGGTCGACGAACGCCGCCACACGCCACTTCTCGGCGACCGGGTACTGGTACTCGGCACTCCCCACCAGCAGGTAGCGGCCGCCGACCTTGTTGCCGTTGCTGTCTTCCGGCGAAAGGGTCTGGTAGTCGTAGCCGCGCACACTCTGGTCGCCACCGGCGAAGAAACGCAGGGACGGCGGGATGGCGTCGAAATCAGTGGTGGCGATGCCGCCAGCCTGTACCCGACCCAGCACGCGATGGCCTCCCGGCAAGGTGTAGAGCCCCTTGGCCATGGCGCTGGCGTAGGTGAAGTCGGTGTCGGAGAGGATGCCCTCCTTGGCGCCGCGTACGTCGAATTGCAGCGAATAGCCACGATTGGGGTCGAGCTTGTTGTCGCCGCGGGTCACGCCGTAGCTGATACCGGGAATGAGGAAGCTGCTACGCCCATCGTCGCTGCCATCGCCGAAATCGAAGGTTTCCTGCTCCCAGCGCAGGGAGACTACCCGTTGCCAGTCACTGGGTAACTTGGACTGCCATTGCCCGCCGATGGTGAAGCGACGGCTATCCACGTCCACCAGATTCTCCCGCTGCAGGCCGGTGGAGAAGCGCAGCGTGTCGGTCAGCGGTGGGTCGAGGGGAATCTCGTACCAGGTGCCTACGTTCTGCCGCACTGGCGAGACTTCCGTCTCCGCTCCCAGGCGATGACCCTGACGGTTGATCCAGTGGCGGGTCCAGTTGGCGCGGGCGCGAGGACCCACGTCGGTGGAAAATCCGACACCCAAGCCAACGGTGCGCGGCTTCACCGCTGTCAGTTTCACCTTGACCGGTATTACCTGACCGGCGCCCTTGACCGGGCTGGCATCCACCCGCACTTCGTCGAAGTAGCCGCTGGCCTGCAGGTTCTGGCTGAGCTTGGCGACCTGGTCGGAGTCGTAGGGCGTGTTGGCCGGGAATGGCACCAGGCGTGCCAGCAGGTCGGGGTCGAAGGGAGTATCGCCATCGAAACTGACAGCACCCAGGCTATAACGCGGGCCGCTGTCATAGACCAGTTCGATATCCGCGAATCCGGCGCGCGGGTCGATGTCCAGTCGCTGGCTCTTGAAACGTCCGTCGAAGAAGCCGTAGCGCAAACCCTGGTTCTGGATCAGCTTCTTGGCGTCCTCGTAGGCGCCATGGTTGAGTTGTGCACCCGCTTTCAGCGCCTTGCTCTCGGGAACGCGAAACACCTTCAGAGCACTGGCCTCGCCTTCGATACGCACCACGACGTTGCGCAGGCGCACCGGTTCACCGGGCACCACCAGCAGATGCAGGGCGGGGTCCTTGCCACCTTCGACGCGGCTGTCGATCTCGGCCTGGTAATAACCGAGCGCCTGGGCGGCCTGGCGCGCCTGGTCCTCGGCCGAACGCCGGAACCGTCGCAGGTCTTCTTCCTTGCGGTCGCCAAGGGCGCCGATGTAGGCCTCGATATTGGCCTTCAACGGCGCATTGGCAGGTTCAACTTTCACGTCCAGCCTGGCCTTGGCCAGCGCCAGAGTGCTTGTGCAGAGCAGGACCAACAGCAGCGGCCCGCGCAATCCTTGGCAGAAATTCATGGGGCGAAATCCTACCACGGCCTTCCGCCCTTTCTGTCGGAAATGCGAGTCAGCCGCTGGCTCGCATCACCGGCCGTGGATTGGGATGGAAGAACACGTGCTCGACCACCGGGCCCAGCGCGACCTCCCCCACCTCCTCGTAGCCCTGACGTTTGTAGAAGTCCAGGTAGCGAACGTTGCCGGTATCCAGCACCACCCCCTGGGAGCCATCGTCCTCGGCACACCAGTTGTGCAGCGCCTCCAGCAGCTGTTCACCGAGATGCCGGCCCTGGAACTCCGGATGGATGCCGAGCAACGGCAGTACGTGGTAGGGCCCCGGCGGCAGGCAGGCGAGCACGGCATCGTGGTAATCGAGATAGCGGCGGGTGCAACGGAAACCGGTGGACAGCAGCATGCGCAACCGCCAGCCCCAGCTTTCGGTGATGTCCAGGCGGCGCTGCGGTGGCGCTATCAGCGCGATGCCCACCAGGCGCTCCTCGATCAGCAGGCCGATGGCCGGCAGCTCTTCAAGGAAATGCTGCTGCACCAGCTCCCGCACCGTAGCGCGGACCCGCTGGTCGTAGCCGGGGCGCTCAGCTTCGAACAGATAGGCGAAGGTGGGTTCGTGGCGGTAGGCGTGGTACAGCAGGGAACGTGCTTCGCGGGCGTAACCGCCGTCCAGCAGGCGCACCTCGACCGGCGCGGTGGGGATGTAACCGGGCATTCACGGCACCTCTTTTGTTATGGGTTCTATCGGGCCAAGAAGGAAATTAGCACCAGATTCCGGGCCCAGCCACGCCGGCTGGCCGGGCGGCCAACCATCGGCTAGCATCGCGTTTTTGCCAGGATGCCTTCGCGATGAAGATCGTTTCTTTCAATATCAACGGCCTGCGGGCACGTCCCCACCAGCTCGAGGCGCTGATCGCCAAGCATCAGCCGGACGTGATCGGCCTGCAGGAAACCAAGGTCGCCGACGAGCAGTTCCCGGTAGCGGAAATCCGCCAGCTCGGCTACCACGTGCACTACCACGGCCAGAAAGGCCACTACGGTGTCGCCCTGCTCTCCCGCCAGGAGCCTATTTCCCTGTTCAAGGGCTTCCCGAACGATGGCGAGGAGGCCCAGCGCCGCTTCATCTACGGCACCTTCGCCGATGCCCAGGGCAACCCGGTCACCGTGATGAACGGCTACTTCCCCCAGGGCGAAAGCCGCGAGCATCCGGTCAAGTTCCCCGCCAAGGAGCGCTTCTACGCCGACCTGCAAGTGCTGCTGGAGCAACAGTTCCAGCCGAGTCAACCGCTGGTGGTGATGGGCGACATCAACATCTCGCCGGAAGACTGTGACATCGGCATCGGTGAAGAGAACCGCAAACGCTGGCTGAAGACTGGCAAGTGCAGCTTCCTGCCGGAAGAACGCGAGTGGCTCGCACGTCTGAAGAGCTGGGGCCTGGTGGACAGCTTCCGCCACCTCAACCCTGAGGTGAATGACCGCTTCAGCTGGTTCGATTACCGCAGCCGCGGCTTCGAGGACGAACCCAAGCGTGGCCTGCGCATCGACGTAATCCTCGCCACCAGCCCGCTGCAGGCACGCATCAAGGACGCCGGCATCGACTACGACCTGCGCGGCATGGAAAAACCTTCGGACCACGCGCCGATCTGGCTGGAATTGGCCTGATATTACTTCCGGAAGAATCACGCTTCACCGATCCACCAGCCGTGGTTAGTGGTGCAGTAGAGGGTGGATGCAGGAGCCAGCTTGCTGGCGAACCTGCTGAGCTCAGTCTTTCGCGAGCAAGAACTGGGCGTCCCCCTCGCTCCTGCACAAGCGCCGAACCATCGCAGCGTGATTCACTCTACGCTCAACGAAAAAGGCCCATCACTGATGGGCCTTTTTCCTTTAGCGCCTGATCATTCAGACTTCTTTCACCATCTGGGTGGTACCCACCTGCATGATGGTTTCGACAGCTCGCTGCAACGCATGCTCCGAATCGTAGAGGTGGCTCCGGACGATCACCTCCTTGTTGACTGCGCACAGCTTGAAGTAGTTCTTGCCGCTGGAATCGATACGCCGTACGAAGCGCTCCTCATGCACGCAATTCTCGCGGAACCGGGCCATGGCCTCCTCTGCGGTGCCGCGGTCCTCATGGATGCCGGTATCCAGAAGGGTCTGCGCGTCGGCCGCCTTCAAACGCAGGCGCCAGGTGCCACCAGTGTTCTTGCGCAGCTCGAACCAACCACTCATCACAACACTCCTTGAACAAGTAAGGGATGCGCTTTTTGCGCCAGCTCGAAGCACCCTCGCGGGGTGTTTCGGGCAGCGGGATACCCTATCCGTTTGCCGAGTTCCGGGTTGCAGGACTCTCCTTACAGAGCTGTAGGAAGCTCCAGGAAATGCGAGGCGAAAATTCCTCATCGGCGGAAAAGGCCCAACGCAGAGCGTTTGTCATATCTCCGTCACCCGGCTGACTTAATCTCGCGGCTCCTTCCACCCCCTTGATACAAGGTGTTTGCCCATGCCGCGCGCTATGACCGCCAGCGACAAGGACATGTGGGGCCGTGGCCTCAGCATGTTGCTGCTCGGTTTCATCTGCTATGCCTTCCCCTGGTCGGTGTTCGCCGCCCAGCCCGAGACCGTCCTGCGCATCCAGGGCTCCAACACCATCGGTGCCAAGCTCGGCCCGGCACTGGTCAAGGGCATGCTGGAAGAGGAAGGCCTGCGCGCCGTTCACCAGACGCCGGGCGACCGGGAAAACGAGGTGCATATCGTGGCCCACGATGCCAAGGGCAAGGAGATTCAGGTGGCACTGGCCGCCCATGGCTCGTCCACTGGTTTCGTCGCCCTGAAGGACAGCAGTGCCGACCTCTCCGCCTCGTCACGTCCGATCAAGGATGCCGAAGCCCAGGACCTGTCCTCGTTCGGCGACCTGCGAAGCCGGCACGCCGAACAGGTGATCGCCATCGACGGGCTGGCCATCATCCTGCATCCGGGGAACCCGCTACGCGCCCTGAGCACCGCCCAGCTGGCCGCAGTGTTTGCCGGCGAGGTAAAGACCTGGGAAGAACTCGGCGGCAAGGGCGGCGCCATCCATCTTTACGCCCGCGATGACCAGTCCGGTACCTACGACACCTTCAAGGAGCTGGTACTGGTGCGCCAGGGCAAGGCCCTGGCCGCCACGGCCCAGCGCTTCGAATCCAACGACAAGCTTTCCGCCGCAGTCAGCGCCGATCCGCAAGGCATCGGTTTCGTCGGCCTCGCCTCGATCAACCAGGCCCGCGCCCTGGCCATTGCCGACGGTGACTCCCTGGCCATGCCGCCCAGCGCCGAGCTGATCGCCACCGAGGACTATCCGCTGTCGCGTCGCCTGTTCCTGTATATGAAGCCGGGTGAACAGAACCGCTGGGCCAAGGCGCTGGTGCAATTCGCCCAGAGCGCTCGCGGCCAGGCCATCGTCGGCCAGAGCGGCTTCGTCGCCCAGCAGGTCCAGGCGATCAAGGTCCAGGCCCAGCAGAACATGCCGGAGAACTACCGCGAGCTGGCCAGCAATGCCCAGCGGCTGTCGGTGAATTTCCGTTTCCAGGAAGGCAGCGCCACCCTCGACAACAAGGCCCAGCGCGATGTGCAGCGCGTGCTGGATTACCTGAAGCAGACCAACAAGCTGGAGCAGAAGGTCGTATTGGTGGGCTTCGGCGATCCCAAGGCCGACCCGCAGCGGGCCGAACTGCTGTCCAAGTTGCGCGCCATGGCGGTGCGCCGGGAACTGACCAAGGGCGGCGTGACCTTGCGGGACGTGACCGGGCTCGGCGACGAACTGCCGGTGGCGGCCAACACGGCCGAGGAAGGACGGATTCGCAATCGTCGGGTGGAAGTCTGGGTGTATTGAGAATAGGAAGTCAGCCGTAGGGTGGACCACGCTTCATCGGTCCACCATTCGAGGCCCTGTTCAGCACCGCCGGTGGATGGAAAAGCGCCATCCACCCTACGGGGCCGGAAGCATGTAGGAGCGGGCTTGCCCGCGAACAACCCGAGTGCGGTCCTTCGCGAGCAAGCTCGCTCCTACAAGACGTTAGAGGCCCCGGGCCTCGCCGCATCAGAAGTCGAAGCGGGTGGTCAGCATGAAGTTGCGCGGATCGCCGTAGAAACCACCGTCGTAGAAGCCCAGATTGCTGAAGTACTTCTTGTCGGTGAGGTTGTTGCCGTTAAGGGTGACCGACAGCTGCTCGGTGACCTGGTACTTGGCCATGGCATCCAGCACCCAATAGCTTTCCTGGGTGTATTCGTAGTCGCTGGCGTTGGTCGCCGGGTTGTATACGTCCTTCCAGATTTTGCTCTGCCAGCTGGCCGAACCACCGATGGTCAGCTTGTTGAACTGGCCCGGCAGGCGGTAGCTGGTGGACAGGCGGAACATGTCTTCCGGCTCGGTGGTGGAGATCTTGTCGTCATCCCCATCGCGCGTGATGCGGTGGGTGTAACCACCCTGCACGTTCCAGTCCGGCAGCACCTCGCCGGCGAGTTCGAGCTCGAAGCCCTTGGTCTTGGCGCCCTGCACCGCACGGTAGACGGACTTGTTGATGACCGGATCGAAGCCGACTTCTTCAGCCAGGTTGTCCTGCTTGACTTCGAAAACCGCGGCGCTGGCATTCAGGCGGCCGTCGAAGAATTCCGCCTTCAGGCCCAGTTCGTAGGCATCGCCCTCTTCCGGTTCGATGGCCTTGCCGTTGGCATCCTGCTCGCTTTCGTGGGGCTTGAAGATGCTGGTGTAGCTGGCATAGACCGAGTAGGTGTCGTTGAGGTCGTAGACCACGCCGGCATAGGGCACCACCACGCCGGTTTCACGCAGGCTCTGCAGCTTGGCGCTCTGGCCTGACGTCAGGTCGGTACCGGTGCTGTCCAGCTTCCAGTTGGAAACACGGGAGCCAAGGATGATCGACAGGTCGTCGGTGGGCTTGAAGCGGCTGGTCAGGTACGCCGCGGTCTCTTTCAGCTCGGTCTTGACCTTGGACTGCGGGCTGCCCCAGTCCGGCTCGGGGAAGTCGCCGTTCCAGTCGAAGATGCCCGGGGCGGGATCGAAGAAGAACGGCCAGTTGGTTTCGTCGGACTCGATGTCGCGGTGGGATAGACCGACCACCAGCTCGTGCTCGCGACCCAGCAGCTGGAACGGGCCACTGGCGTACAGGTCGTAGGCGTTCTGGCTGGTCTCGTATTGGTACTTGCCGCGCCAGACGAACATGCCGGTGCCGTCTACCGGATTCGGGTTGCCGCTAGCGGCCGAACCCAGGGTGATGGGCGAGTCGGTCTCGGTGCGGCTGATCGAGGCCTTCACCATCCAGTCGTTGGCCAGGCGCTGTTCCAGGGTCACGAAGGCGTTGTCGGTGGTGTTGTCCCACTCACTCCACTTGGTGCCCGGGTTGTGCGAACGGGACATGTTGAGCTCGTTGCCATTGCTGTCGAGCAGCGGCACCGAAGAGCCCCAGGAGGAACCATCCGGGCGGTTGGTCTGGCGGCTGAGGCCCGCGCTCAGAAGGGTGTCTTCGGTGATGTCGGTTTCGAGGATGCCGTAGAACACCTGCTTCTTCTCGGACAGGTGATCCATGAACGACTGGCCGTCCTCGTAGGCGGTGACGAAGCGGCCGCGCACGTTGCCTTGGGGGGTCAGCGAACCGCCGATGTCGAACTCGCTGCGGTAGGTGTCCCAGCTGCCGGCGCCGGCGGAGATGTAGCCGGAGAGTTCCCTGGTCGGACGCTTGCGCACCAGGTTGACGGTGGCCGAGGGGCTGCCGAAGCCGCTGAGTAGGCCGGTGGAGCCCTTGAGGACTTCCACGCGGTCGTAAATCACCATGTCGGCCTGGTCGATACCGTTGCCGAAGCGGAAGGCGGCCGGAATGCCATCGATCTGGAAGTTGTCGATCTCGAAGCCACGGGACTTGAAGCTGGCGCGGCTGCTGTCGAGCTTGTTGATGGTGATGCCAGGAGTCTTCGACAGCACATCGCCAATGCTGGTCAGGTTCTGGTCATCCATCTGCTGACGGGTGATGACACTGACCGATTGCGGAGTCTCGCGAGGCGACAGTGACAGCTTGGTGGCGGTGCGTGTCGAGCCGGTGGTGTAGGAGCCGGTACCCTCGGTGGTTTCCCCGAGGCGGTTGTCGGTGATGGACGTAGCCACCAGTTCCAGCGATCCATTGCCTTCCTGCTCCTCGGCCAGCACCACGCCTGCCTGTAACGCCAGGGTCACGCCCAGGATCGCCACGGACAACGGATGACGCTTGAGCCGCGCGACACCGGCATCCCCAGCCGATTCCGTCGCATTGAACGCATTTTGCTGTTGCACTCTCAAACCCCTAGGATGGTCTGTCTTGTTGGCTGGCTAACCAACGGTCTTCTTTTTTTCGCGCGGCGCGCGTCACTGGCACCCGCAACTCAACCGTGCAGGCGCGATCGCATCTGACGGCGGATGCGGAAATTATCATCAAATAATAATCATTTACAAATGTAAATTACGACGATTCGCATGCGTTTTAGGGACTTTCTTAGAAGAGGCAAAGAATTGTTACAGCGGCTCCGTTCCTCCCATACCCGGCCACCGGTAGGCTTTTCCATGTGACGCCGGGCCCCTCTGACGGCTTGCCAGCCGCCATGTCGGAGTCACGTTTTATCAACGACATAAGGAGGGGCTCATGGCAGCTCTGCACGCGTTTCTCACAGCCGACTTCCTCGGCACCGCCACCTGGTTGTGGCTCGTCTTCCTCGGAATAGTCCTCGCCCTGCTGGTCTTCGACCTCGGGGTGCTGCACCGTGACCAGCACGAAATCGAGGTGCGCGAAAGCCTGCTGCTCTATGGCGGCTATTTCGGCGTGGGTGTGCTGTTCGGTATCTGGGTGTGGTTCGAACTGGGCGCGCAAAGCGCTATCGAGTTCTACACCGGCTTCCTGGTCGAGCAGTCGTTGTCCATGGACAACGTCTTCGTCATGGCGATGATCTTCGGTTTCTTCGCCATCCCCCGCCGTTATCAGCACCGCGTGCTGTTCTGGGGCATCCTCGGCGTGGTGGTGCTGCGCGCCATCATGATCGGCCTGGGTAGCGCCCTGGTGAAGGAATTCGACTGGATCCTCTACGTGTTCGGCGCCTTCCTGCTGTTCACCGGCGTGAAGATGCTCTTCTCCAGGGAGGAGTCTCACCCGGACCTCGCCAACAACCCGGTACTGAAGTTCGTCCGCCGCCACATCCGCGTGACCGACGACCTGCACGGCTCGCACTTCTTCGTGCGCCTGAAGCAGGCTGGCGACAGCAAGGCCCTGCTCTACGCCACACCTCTGTTCCTGGCCCTGGTGCTGATCGAGCTGGCTGACCTGGTGTTCGCGGTGGACAGCGTCCCGGCGATCTTCGCCATCACCCAGGACCCGTTCATCGTCTACACCTCGAACATCTTCGCCATCCTCGGCCTGCGTGCCCTGTACTTCGCCCTGGCGGCCCTGATGCACCGCTTCGTGTACCTGAAGTACGCCCTGGCCCTGGTCCTGATCTTCATCGGCGGCAAGATTTTCCTGCACGGGTTCATCGGCAAGATTCCCCCGCTGCTGTCCCTTGGCGTAACCTTCGGTCTACTTGCCGGCGGCGTGCTCCTGTCCCTGTTGAAGACTCGCGATCGCCCGGCCCAGAACTCGGGAGACCTGGGGAAAGATGGATGAAGTGCGAATTGAGCCCTTCGAGAAAAGCGGTCGTATTTACTGGCGCGTACGCCTTGGGCATCGCAGCCTGACGTTCCAGGAGGAACTCGCCGCGCGTGCCTTCGCTGCGCAGCTGCATCTGCGGATGGGCTGGTTGAAGGCCAGGAACCCAGTGCCGGAGAAGGACTAGGTACGGACATGCAGGGTGGACATCGCTCTTCATGTCCACCAACGCACCGACTGCCACGTCAATGGTGGATGTAAAGAGCGACATCCACCCTACGAATCGGCGCCACAACAGTCTCTGGAAAGCGAAAAAGGCCCGCGCGATGCGGGCCTTTTTCATGGCGATCAGTGACTGCTGCGCAGCATTTCCTTCGGTACGTACTTGCCGATCTCGAACTTGCCGATGGCGGCACGGTGCACTTCGTCCGGGCCGTCGGCCAGGCGCAGCGTGCGCTGCATGGCGTACATGTAGGCCAGCGGGAAGTCGTTGGAAACGCCGGCGCCGCCGTGGATCTGGATAGCGCGGTCGATCACCCGCAGGGCGACGTTGGGCGCCACGACCTTGATCTGGGCGATCTCGCTCTTGGCGACCTTGTTGCCGACGGTATCCATCATGTACGCCGCCTTCAGGGTGAGCAGGCGGGCCATGTCGATTTCCATCCGCGAGTCAGCGATCTTGTCGACGTTGCCACCCAGGCGAGCCAGCGGACGGCCGAAGGCGGTACGGCTGACGGCGCGCTTGCACATCAGTTCCAGGGCGCGTTCAGCCATGCCGATGGAGCGCATGCAGTGGTGGATACGACCCGGGCCAAGGCGGCCCTGGGCGATCTCGAAGCCACGGCCCTCACCCAGCAGCACGTTCTCGTAGGGCACGCGCACGTTTTCGAAGACCACTTCGGCGTGGCCGTGGGGCGCGTCGTCGTAGCCGAACACCGGCAGCGGGCGCACGATCTTCACCCCGGGGGTGTCGGTGGGCACCAGGATCATCGAGTGCTGCTGGTGACGCGGCGCGTCCGGGTTGGACAGGCCCATGAAGATAAGGATCTTGCAGCGCGGATCGCAGGCGCCCGAGGTCCACCACTTGCTGCCGTTGATCACCCACTCGTCACCCTGGCGCACGGCGCGGGCTTCCATGTTGGTGGCGTCGGACGAGGCCACGCCCGGCTCGGTCATGGCGAAGGCGGAGCGGATCTCGCCGCGCAGCAGCGGTTCCAGCCAGCGGCGCTTCTGCTCTTCGTTGCCGTAGCGCACCAGCACTTCCATGTTGCCGGTATCCGGCGCGGAGCAGTTGAAGGGCTCCGGGCCCAGCAGCGAGCGGCCCATGATTTCGGCCAGCGGCGCGTATTCCATGTTGGTCAGGCCCGCGCCGAGTTCGGACTCCGGCAGGAACAGGTTCCACAGTCCTTCCGCCTTCGCCTTGGCTTTCAGCTCTTCCATGATCGCGGTGGGCTGCCAGCGGTCGCCTTCGGCAACCTGCTGCTCGAATACCGGCTCGGCCGGATAGACGTAGGTGTCCATGAATGCGGTGACGCGTTCACGCAGTTCCTGGACCTTCGGGGAATAGGCGAAATCCATGCGGGGCTACCTTTTTGCGGGGCTGTTAGTGAGGTCTGGTAAGGATGCTAGAACAGGGCGTAAGATTTCCCTAGTCTATTTTCGGCATCTATGAACATTCATCACCGATATATGATCCGCTGATAAAAACAACTTTCAGGAGCACGCCCGGCATGAATTTGAACAAGGTAGACCTCAACCTCTTCATCGTCTTCGACGCCATCTATACCGAGGCCAACCTGACCCGCGCCGGCCAGATCGTCGGCATTACCCAGCCTGCCGTCTCCAACGCCCTCGCCCGCCTGCGCGAGACCTTCAACGACCCACTGTTCGTGCGTACCGCCCAAGGCATGGTGCCCACGCCCATGGCGCAGAACATCATCGGCCCGGTGCGCAATGCCCTCCAGCTGTTGCGCGTTTCGGTGCAGGAAAGCCGCACCTTCAACCCGGCGCAGGCGAACAAGACCTACCGCATCAGCATGACCGACCTCACCGAAACGGTGATCCTGCCGCCGCTGTTCCAGCGCCTGCGCCGCCTGGCGCCGACCGTGCAGATCGAAAGCTTCCTGGCCAAGCGTCGCGAAACCACCAAGGAACTGGCCGCCGGCCGCCTGGACTTCGCCGTGGACGCCCCGCTGAACACCGACCCGCAGGTGCGCCACGTCAAGCTGATGGAAGACCGCTACGTCTGCGCCATGCGCCGCGGCCACCCGCTGGCCAAGGAAAAGATCACGCTGGACGAGTACCTGTCGCTCTCGCACATCCACATTTCCAGCCGCCGCAGCGGCCTGGGCTACGTGGACCTGTCACTGGGCAAGATGGGTATCCAGCGCAAGGTAATCCTGCGCTCGCAGCACTACCTGATGGCCTCCACCGTGTTGCACGGCACCGATCTGGCCATCACCGTCCCGGAACGCTTCGCCCGCCGCCAGGACCTGCACTACGTGAACCTGCCGGTGCACGACGTGCCCGCCCTGGAAACCCACCTCTACTGGCACGAAAGCACCGACCAGGACCCGGCCAACCGCTGGATGCGCGAGCAGATCATCGAAATCTGCCAGCAGGTGACGGCGCAGGAGCAGAAGGAGCGGGCGTGAACCCGTGGGGGCCTGTTGGGGTTGAACAACCTGTAGGGGCGAATTCATTCGCCAAGGGCAGCGTAGCTGCCCCCTTCGGCATTGCAGGGCAGACCTTCGGCCTGCATGGCGATTGAAATCGCCCCTACAAAGACTGCGCCCTGATTGGACTCAGCGCCCAAACTCCGGCTTCCTCTTCTCGATGAAAGCCCCCATGCCTTCCTTCTGATCCGGTGTGGCGAACACCGCCTGGAACATCCGCCGCTCGAAGCGCAGCCCCTCGCCCAGCGAGCCTTCGTCCACCCGGTTCACGCACTCCTTGAGCATCATCACCGCCGTGCGCGACTGCGCGGCGATGCGGCTGGCGCTGTCCAGGGCTTCCTCCAGCAGCTCGGCGGCGGGCACCACCCGCGCCACTACGCCGCAGCGCTCGGCTTCGATGGCATCCATGCTGCGTCCGCTCAGCAGCATCTCCATGGCCTTGGCGCGGCCCACGAGACGGGTCAGGCGCTGGACGCCACCGGCCCCCGGAATCACCCCCAGCTTCACTTCAGGCAGGCCGAAGCGCGCCGTGTCGGCGGCAATGATGAAGTCGCACATCAGCGCCAGTTCGAAACCGCCGCCCAAGGCGTGGCCGGCCACGGCGGCGATGATCGGCTTGCGCCGCTGCGCCACGCGGTCCCAGCGACCAAGGAAGTCGTCGAGATAAGTGCCGGGGAAGCACAGGCTGGCCATTTCCTTGACGTCCGCACCGGCCGCGAAGGCCTTGGCGGAACCGGTGATCAGCACGCAGCCGATGGCAGCGTCCCGCTCGAAGCCGTCGAGCACCTGGTTCAGCTCATCGATGAGCTGGGTATTGATGGCGTTCAGCGCCTCGGGGCGATTGAGGGTGACCAGGCCGACAGCGCCGGCCTGCTCCACCAGCAGGGTCTGGTAGGTCATATCGAATTCCTTCAAATGGGATGGGCAGGTCTGCGACCTGCATAGCGATTGAAATCGCCCCCACAGCAGGTCGGTGCGGACCTTGTAGGGGCGAATTCATTCGCCAAGGGCAGCGCAGCTGCCCCAGAGGGTCAGAGGCTGCGCGCAATCACCATGCGCTGCACATCCGAGGTGCCTTCGTAGATCTGGCACACCCGCACGTCACGGTAGATGCGCTCCACCGGGAAGTCCTTCAGGTAGCCGTAGCCACCGAGCGTCTGGATGGCCGCCGAGCACACCTTCTCGGCCATCTCCGAGGCGAACAGCTTGGCCATGGACGCCTCGGTCAGGCAGGGCATGCCGGCTTCGCGCAGGCTGGCGGCGTGGTGGACCATCTGCCGCGCCACGGCGATCTGGGTCGCCATGTCGGCCAGGCGGAAGGCCACGGCCTGGTGCTCGATGATCGGTTTGCCGAAGGTCTTGCGCTCATGGGCGTAGTCGCGTGCCGCCTCGAAGGCCGCGCGGGCCATGCCGACGGATTGCGCGGCAATGCCAATGCGTCCGCCTTCCAGGTTGGACAGAGCGATCCGATAACCATCGCCCTCCTCACCCAGTCGAAGGGACGCCGGGATACGCACATCATCCAGTTGGATCTGGCAGGTATCGGAGGCGTGCTGGCCGAGCTTGTCCTCCACCCGCACCACCTGATAGCCGGGGGTATCGGTGGGGACGATGAAGGCGCTGATGCCCTTCTTGCCGGCCTGCGGATCGGTCACGGCGAAGACGATCACCATCCCCGCATGACTGCCCGAGGTGATGAACTGCTTGGCGCCGTTCAGCACGTAATGATCGCCGTCGCGGCGGGCTCGGGTGCGCAGGTCGCTGGCATCCGATCCGGCCTGGGGCTCGGTGAGGGCGAAGGCGCCGATCATCTCGCCGGTGGCCAACGGACGCAGGAAGCGCTCCTTCTGCTCCTGGCTGCCGTACTTGAGAATGGGCATGCAACCCACCGAGTTGTGCACGCTCATGATGGTGGAGCAGGCGCCGTCGCCAGCGGCGATTTCCTCCAGCGCCATGGCATAGGCGAGGTGACCGGTGGCCGCACCGCCCCACTCTTCCGGCACCAGCATGCCGAGGAAGCCCAGCTGGGCCATTTCGCGAATTGCCTCGGCGGGGAAGCGGTGTTCGCGGTCCCAGGACTCGGCAAAGGGTTTCAGCCGCTCCTGGGCGAACTGCCGGGCCATATCGCGAATCTGGATTTCGTCTTCGTTCGGGATCATCGCCCTGCCCTCACTTGATGAGTTCGATTGCGACAGCAGTGGCCTCGCCGCCACCGATGCACACCGATGCCACGCCACGCTTGAGGTCGTACTGGGTCAGCGCGTTGAGCAGGGTCACCAGCACCCGCGCGCCGGAGGCGCCGATGGGATGGCCCAAGGCGCAGGCGCCGCCGTGGACGTTGATCTTGTCGTGGGAGATGTCCAGGTCACGCATGGCGACCATCGGCACCACGGCGAAGGCTTCGTTGACTTCGAACAGGTCGACTTCGCCCAGGCTCCAGCCGGTACGGGTCAGCAGGCGCTGGATGGAACCCACCGGTGCAGTGGTGAAGAGGTTCGGCGCCTGGGCGAAGGACGCATGGCCGGCAACATGGGCCAGCGGCTTCAGGCCGCGCTTTTCCGCTTCCTCCAGACGCATCAGCAGCAACGACGCCGCGCCGTCGGAAATGGAGCTGGAGTTGGCCGCGGTGACGGTGCCGCCCTCGCGGAACGCCGGCTTGAGGGTTGGAATCTTGTCCAGGCGTGCCTTCGGCGGCTGCTCATCCTGGTTGATGGTCACCACGTCGCGGCCGGATTTCGCTTCCACCGGGACGATCTCGGCGGTGAAGCGGCCGTCGGCCATGGCCTTCTGGGCACGGGTCAGGGAGGCGATGGCGAAATTATCCTGCTGCTCGCGGGTGAAGCCATAGGCCTGGGCACAATCCTCGGCGAAGGTACCCATTAGGCGGCCCTTGTCGTAGGCGTCTTCCAGGCCGTCGAGGAACATGTGGTCGAGCACCTTGCCGTGGCCCATGCGGTAACCGGAACGGGCACGCTCCAGCAGGTAGGGCGCATTTGACATGCTCTCCATGCCCCCGGCCAGCACCACATCGGCACTGCCAGCACGCAGCAGGTCATGGGCGAGCATCACGGTCTTCATGCCCGAGCCGCACATTTTGTTCACCGTGGAGCAGACCACGCCCTGGGGCAGGCCAGCGCCGAGTGCGGACTGGCGTGCCGGGGCCTGACCCTGGCCGGCCTGCAGCACGCAGCCCATGATCACTTCATCCACGGCGTCGCCCTTCAGGCCGGCGCGTTCCAGCACGGCGCGGTTGACGGCGGCGCCCAGTTGCGCAGCGGTCATGTCCTTGAAGTCACCGAGGAAGCCGCCCATGGCGGTACGGGCAGCACTGACGATAACGATGGAATCCTTGTTCATGGCGTCCTCCTTATTTCGCGGCCATACGGATAGCGCCGTCGAGGCGAATCACTTCGCCATTGAGCATGGCGTTCTCGACAATGTGGCGGACCAGAGATGCGTACTCGGCCGGACGACCAAGGCGCGGCGGGAAAGGCACGGCAGCACCGAGGGAGTCACGGACCTCCTGCGGCATGCCGGCCATCATCGGGGTTTCGAAGATACCGGGAGCGATGCACATCACGCGGATACCGTGGCGGGCAAGCTCGCGGGCGACCGGCAGGGTCATACCGACCACGCCGCTCTTGGAAGCGGAATAAGCAGCCTGGCCAATCTGGCCGTCGAAGGCGGCAACCGAGGCGGTGTTGATGATCACGCCGCGCTCGCCCTCTTCATTGGGCTGCCCTTGGGACATGGCCTCGGCGGCCAGGCGCAGCATGTTGAAGCTGCCAACCAGGTTGATGCTGATGGTCCGGGCGAAGCTGTCCAGGCCATGGGCACCGTTGCGGCCGATGACCTTCTCGGCTGGCGCGACACCCGCGCAATTGACCAGCCCGTGCAGGCCGCCAAAGGCCTCCACTGCGGCTGCCACGGCGGCGCGGGCATCTTCTTCACGGGTGATGTCGGCTTTCACGAAGCGGGCATTGGCGCCCAGTTCTTCGGCGCGGGCATTGCCGGCGTCGGCATTGATATCCACCAGCACCACCTTGCCGCCCTGCCCCACCAGTTCGCGGGCAGTGGCCAGGCCGAGACCGGAGCTGCCGCCGGTCACCAGGAAAACGGAATTCTCGATACGCACGATTGCTACTCCTCGGGGGTTCAGTTGGCGGCGGCCGCCTGGGCCTTGGCGATCTCCTGGTTACGCAGGAGGAAACGCTGGATCTTGCCGCTCGGGGTCTTGGGCAATTCCGCGACGAACTCGATTTCGCGCGGATAGGAATGGGCAGACAGGCGCTTGCGCACGTATTGCTGCAGGGCGTCGGCCAGTTCAGCGTCGGCGCTGTGGCCGGCGTGCAGCACGACGAAGGCCTTGACCAGTTCGGTGCGCTCCGGGTCGGGCTTGCCGATCACCGCAGCCTCGATCACCGCCGGGTGCTCGATCAGTGCGCTCTCCACATCGAAGGGGCCGACGCGGTAGCCGGAGGTGGTGATCACGTCATCGGCGCGGCCGACGAAGCTGATGCTGCCATCGTCGTTCAGCTCCACGGTGTCACCACTCAGATAGTAGTCACCGACGAAGGCCTTGGTGGCCATCCCCTGATAGCCGGGGAACCAGAACAGCGGCGAGCGCGGCATGTCCAGGGCGAGGATGCCGGGCTGGCCGACGGGAAGCTCGCGGTGCTGTTCGTCCAGCACCACCACGCGGTGGCCGGGCATGGCGAATCCAGCGGCACCGAGGCGGACAGGGTGTTCCAGCGCATGGTGGTTGCACAGCACCATGCCCAGTTCGGTCTGGCCGTAGTGGTCGTGGATGGTGCAACCCAGGCCCTCGCCGAACCAGCGGATCACCTCCGGGGTCAGGGGCTCTCCGGCGCTGCTGACGGCACGCAGATTGCCTTTGATCGCAGCCTCTACCTCGTCGCGGGCAGCCAGCAGCAGGCGGTAAGCCGTGGGCGAGCCGGCCAGGTTGGTGATTCCATGCTCGCGGATGATCCGGCAGGTGCTTTCTACGGTGAAACCGCCCTCGTAGAAGGTGGTGGCGTGGCCCATGGCGAGCGGGCCGGTCACCGCGTAGTAGAGGCCGTAGGCCCAGCCCGGATCGGCCAGGTTCCAGAACTTGTCGTCCGGGCGCAGATCGACCGCGTCACGCATATAGCTGACAAAGGCGACGATGGCCTTCAGCGGTACGGCCAGCGGTTTCGCCAGGCCGGTGGTGCCGGAGGTGAACATCAGCAGGAAAGGATCGGACGCTTTGCGCAGCACCGGCTCGAAGCTGTCCGGCTGGCGCTCCAGTTCGGCCCAGAAGTCATCGCCCACCGTCAGCACTGGCGGCACGCCTTCCACTTCGTCCAGCTTGGGGCGGTTGGTGAGGTCGGTGACCACCAGCTTCGAACCGGCGCCTTGCACCCGATGCTCGATGGCCTTGGGCCCGAACGCGGTGAACAGCGGCTGGTAGACGGCACCGGCACGCCAGGTGCCGAGGATGGTGATCAGAAGTTCCGGGGTACGCGGCAGCATGCCGGAAACGCAGTCGCCCGGGCGCACGCCACGGGCTTGCAGGAGGTTGGCGAAGCGCGCCGCGGCTTCCTTGAGTTGGGCGAAGGTCCAGGTGGCTTGTTCACCGTTGCGCCCCTCCCAGACCAGCGCGACGCGACCCGGCTCGGCGTGGCGGTCGCAGCATTCGACGCAGGCATTCAGGGCGTCGAGATCGCCCGCCAGGGTGGTGGACGCGGCGCTGGCGTAGTCGAACTCGTGGGCAGCGGTGAAGTAATCGCGCATCGGGTGAACTCCCAGGTTGTTTTTGTTGGAGTAACGGGATGGTCGCGCCGGGGGGCGATTGCGGCAATGTCGAAAGGCATCAATCTGGGTGAGCGGAATTGACAGGGGGATTGGGAGGGCAGGACTGCGTCCTGCTTTCGCGAATGAATTCGCTCCCACAGAAGAGCCGCGCATTGCCGGCGAGCACGGAGTCGCCGGCACGTGTCACCCCTCTCCACTTCAGGGAGAGGGGCAGGGGAAGAGGGAAGTCAGGCGCAGCTGAGTGTTCGTAGGGCAGACCTGCAGTCTGCTTGGCGAATGAATTCGCCCCTACAGAAGCGGAAGACCAGCCCGC
>NZ_BDMA01000010.1:0-14473 GCF_002003485.1 Metapseudomonas resinovorans | reverse complement strand
CGAAGATCTGGGTCGGTGCGAAGGAACCGAAGTCGACGACGGTGCCGGCCCAGTCAAGGATGACGGCTTGCAGTTGGGTGGGTTGCTTGTAGTCCATGGTGGATCTCCAGTTTCAGGGATGAGAGGGGCTGCTCCGCGCCGGTAGCGGGAGTCATGACATTGCTGATTGGGAGCAGGTGGAATCAGGGAGGTGGTGCGTCAGGCTGTGCGTTGGAATCGAACAGCTCGTTGATCATCGGTCGATTGCGGCGGATGCCCAGGCAGCACAGGTAGTAGTCGATGTGGAACGGGTGGTCGACGAAGGTGATCGGCCGCGTTCCGGGTGTCTGCGCGTATTCCACCGTCGACACGAAGCCGATCCCGATGCCCTGGGCAATGGCGTGGACGATGGCTTCGCGGCTGTTGAGCTGCATCGCGCAATCGAGTTCCAGGCCGCGCCGATGGCACTCCTCCTCCACCAGTTGGCGAGTCCGCGAGGCGCGTTCGCGCAGTACCAGCCGCTGGCCGCTGATTTCCTCGACGCGCACCTGCTCCTGGCTGGCCCAGGGGTGATCGTCGCGAACCACGGCGATGATCGGGTAACTGCGGTAGAGCTGGGTGTTGAGGCGCTGATCGAACTCCGACAGGGCAAGGATGGCGACGTCGATGTCGAAGTTGTACAGCCGCTCCAGCGTCTCGCCTTCGGTGTTGAAGGAGGTCTCCAGTTCGATGTCCGGGTAACGCTGCATCAGCTGGTAAGTCAGGCTCATGGCGATCGGCGGCGACACGGCGCCGAGGCGCAGCATGCCCGCCTTGCGTTGTTTGAAGCTCTGCAGCAATTGCACCGCTTCGCTCTCCTGGCCGAACAGGCCCTGGGTAATCGCATAAAGCTCGCGGCCCGCCGCACTCAGTTCGATGAAGCGGCCACGGCGATGGAAGAGCTCCACGGAGAATTGCTTCTCCAGCGAGCTGACCTGCTCGCTCACCGTGGGCTGGCCGACGCACAGGTACTCCGCCGCAAGCGTGAAGCTGCCCGTCCGGGCTACGGCGTGAAAGGAGCGGAGCCACTTGTGGTACTGGTACATGAAGAGTTCCAGGCGTCGGCCAATGGGTGGAAGTGAAGGTCAGCGCCGCACGAACAATGCGACCAGGGCACTGCTGAGGCAGGCGGCGGTGACCACGATGAAGATAAGCGAAGTATTCCCGCTGATGTCCAACAGACGCCCAATGAGCGGCTCGGCCAGGCCTGCGAACAGGTAGGACGAGAAGTTCATCACGCCGGTCGCGGTACCCGCCCGTTTGGCGCCCACCAGGTCCGGGCACAGCGCCCAGAAGCTCGATGCCGGGCCATAGACGAAGAAGCCACAGAGGAAGAGCGCCACCAGGCCGATGGTGCTATGGGCCGGCAGGCTCCACATCCACAGGCTGGTTGCGGCGCCCAGCACCATGTAGAGCATGATCGCCAGGTAGCGTTTGGAGCCGAACAGCTTGTCCGAGACCCAGCCGTTGCTCAGCGCACCCACCGCCATGCCCACCGGCAGCGCCACGGTGATCCACTTCGGGTCGATCCAGCCGTCGCCGCCGCTCTTCCAGTCAGCACCGAGGAAATGCACCGGCACCCAGACGATCAGGCCGTAGCGGGCGGCATTCTGGAAGCCCAGGGAAACGGCGGCGATGATCAGCTTGGCGTTCTTCAACACCGCCTTGTAACGCTGCGCGGAGGTTTCCACCTCGCCCTGCGCCGCTTCCTGATCTTTGTCGTTGGCATTGGCTACACCGGTATCGGCCAGCGGCTCGAAACCCAGGTCCTGCGGACGCTCACGGGCAATCAGGAAGAACAGGATGCCGCCGGCCAGCATCAGCAGCACCGGCAAACGGAAGATCCAGCGCCACTCCAGATGCAGCACTTCGATCACGACGATGGACGTGACATAGGACAGGATCGAGGCGCAGCCGGCAGCGAACACATAGAAGCCATAGACCTTGCCGCGCTCCGACACACCCCACCAGTTCGACAGCAGACGGCTGCCCGGCGCCCAGCCCAGGGCCTGGAAGTAGCCGTTGATGCCCCAGGGCAGGATCAGGCTCATGAACCCGCCAGCGAAACTGGTTATCCAGTTGGCACCACAGGACAGCACCGCCCCCAGGCTCATGATGCGGCGACCACCGAACTTGTCGGCGAGGTTGCCGTTGATGGCCTGCCCGATGGCGTAAGTCCAGAGCATGGCGGTGGAGACCCAGCCGAGGGTTTCCTTGCTCAGGCCGAACTCGGCCTGCATGCCGGGAATGGCGAAACCGAAGGTCTGCCGGCCGGTGTAGAAGAACAGGTAGCAGAACATGGCCGCCAGCAGCATGCGCCACTGGGCTACACGGAACGAAGGCGAATGGGACATCGTCAAGCCAGACAGGGTATCTGCACGATTCATGGTGTTTTCCTTTTGTACGGTCCCCCGGTCAAGCCGGGGGCGGCACTCTTTTTCGGTGCAACAGGAAAGGTGCGGCCGAAGCCGCGCTCAGGTCGGGGAGACAGGTCCCTAGGCGGCCTGGGAACCGATGAAGTTCTTCCCGCGTGCGCCCTGCATGGCGAACTCGATGATCGCCTCGGCTTCCCTCGCAGTCACGCCGTAATCACCGAACTCGGTCTTCACTTCAAGGCTGTGAAGGAACTCCCGCAGGCGCGCCTGGGCCTTGCGCAGGTCAGGCCCGAAGACCCGTTGCAGGGTGCGGTCGCGGGCTTCGTCACGGCCCCAGGCCAGGCCCAGCACCAGTGGCAGGGTGAAGGAGCAGGCGATGCCATGGGGCAGCCCGTAGCGCAGGGTCATTTCGTAGGAAATGGAATGGGCCAGCGCGGTCTTGGTGTTGGAGAACGCCATGCCGGCCTTGAGCGCCGCCAGGGCCATGCGCGAACGCAGTTCCCGGTTGCCGAGGTCGCGGCGCAACTGCGGCAGGCAGTCGAGGATGTCCTCGATGGCGGAGACGGCGAAGGTGTCCGAAAGCGGGTTGGCGTTCACGTTCCAGATCGACTCCAGCGCGTGGGACAGCGCGTCCAGGCCGGTGGACACGGTGACCCCCGCCGGGACCGTCAGCATCAGTTCCGGGTCGACGATGGCGACCTTCGGCCAGGTGCAATCCAGGTGCAGTGAGTATTTCTTCTGGTTGCCCGCATCCCAGATGGTCGCCCAGGGCGTCACTTCACTCCCTGTGCCGGCGGTGGTGGGCGCAGCGATCAGCGACTTGGCGCGGGCCGGCACGAACGCCTGGCCGGTGGACAGCAGCCCCAGCAGCTCGTCGAAGCTGCCGGACTCGGTGCCGACGATCAGCGCCTTGGCGGTGTCGATGGCGCTGCCGCCACCGACGGCGATGACTGTCTGGCAGTCAGCCGCTTCATGCCAGAAGCGCTCATAGGTGTGGCGCAACTGGGCGACGTCCGGGTTGGGCTGGACGTCCTCCACCACGTGCACCAGGCGTTCGCCCAGCAGCAGTTGGAGGCGGCCCAGCAAACCCAGGGCGCGTGCCTCGGGGAAGATCACCAGGGCGACCTTCTGGTTCTCGGTGAGGGACGCGAGATCACGGAGGCTGCCGCAGCCGAAACGCGTATCGACCGGATTATGGAAACGGGCAGTCATGGTGGCTCCTTTCTTGTTGTTGTCGGAAGGTGGGTGCATGGTCAGCCCTGCCCGACAACGGCTCAAATCGATTAATTGCAGGCGTGCATCGGCCAGGCCGATACGAACGCGCAGGCCTCGGCCAACCGCTCCGGCGTCACACCGGGCGGTTGGCGATCACAGTCGGATCAGTGGGAGGCGCCGCGCTGAATGGCGTTGCGCAGACGGCTGGAAGCCGTGTCGGCGAGGATGACCATGAGGGTGATCACGATGATGCAGGTCGCGGTTTCCTGGTACTTGAACAGCTTGAGGCTGCTGACCAGCTCGAAGCCGAGACCGCCGGCCCCGACCATGCCGAGCACCGTGGCCGAACGCAGGTTGACCTCGAAGCGGTAGAGCACCACGGCGATCCACGCGGTGATCACTTGCGGCAGCACACCGAAGACGATCACCTGCAAGGGCCGCGCGCCGGTGGCCTGCAAGGCCTCGATGGGGCCCTGGTCGATCTCCTCGATGCTCTCGGCGAAGAACTTGCCGAGCATGCCCAGCCCGTGTAGCGCCAGGGCCAGCACGCCGGGGAACGGCCCCAGGCCCACCGCCGAGACGAACACCAGGGCGAGGATCAGTTCGTTGATGCTGCGGGTCAGGTTGAGGAATTGCCGGGTGACACCGTAGAGCAGGCGATTTCGCGTGAGGTTGCGCGCGGCCAGGAACGACAGCGGGATGGCCAGCAGCACACCGAGCAGCGTGCCCCAGATGGCGATCTGCACGGTCTCCAGCGCGGGGGCGATCAGCCTCGGGAGGATGCTGAAATCCGGCGGCATGGTGCGCCCGAGGAAGTCGCCTATCTGCGGCAGGCCGGCGGCCAGCTCGCCGAGACTGAGCTGCGCGCCCGTGGCGCTCCAGTGCAGCACCAGGATCACCGCCAACACCAGGGCACCGGTGCCGAGCCAGCCACGGCTGCCCTGCGGCAGGTCCACGGTCCAGGTGTAGTTGTTTCGTTGCATGGTCAACCCTCCAGCCCGGCTGCATAGCGCAATTGCGCCCGCCCGGAACCGTGCAGTTCCTCGGGTTCCGGCGCCTGGCCGGGATAGATGCGTTGCAGGTCGGCTTCGGTCAGGCTCGCGCCGTCGCCATCGAACACCAACCGCCCGTGGGCCAGGCCGACGATGCGGTCGCCGAACTCGCGGGCGTAATCCACCTGGTGCAGGTTGCAGACTACGGTGATGCCCAACTCGCGGCTGGCATCGCGCAGGTATTGCAGCACCAGACGCGCGGTCTTCGGATCGAGGCTGGCCACCGGCTCGTCGGCGAGGATCACCCTCGGCCGCTGGGCCAGTGCACGGGCGATGCCCACTCGCTGCTTCTGCCCGCCGGACAGTGCGTCGGTGCGCTCATGGGCCTTGTGCGCCAGCTCGACTCGCCGAAGGCAGTCCATCGCCAGGGCCAGGTCCTCGCGACGGAACAGTTGCAGCACGGACGCCAGCGTAGACACCGAGCCGAGCCGGCCGGTCAGCACGTTCTTCAGTACCGATAGCCTCGGCACCACGTTGTGGTGCTGGAAGATCATCGTCACCTGGCGACGCAGGTCGCGGGTGTCGCGACAGCCGATGGCGTCGATCCCGGCCACTTCCAGGCTGCCGGAGTCCGCCTGGACCAGGCGATTCATACAGCGCAGCAAGGTCGACTTGCCGGCGCCGGACTGGCCAAGGATCACCACGAACTCCCCTGCCGCGATTTCCAGGTCGATGCCTCGCAGCACGGCATTGCTGCCGTACTGCTTGGTCAGTTGGCGAACCCGGATCATTTCATGCTCCGCAGGTCGAGATCGAGGACCTTGGCGGTTTCGCGGACCACGTCATAGGCCGCGTCGTTGGTGGGCTGGAAGCCGTCGAGCTGACCCTGGTCGCCCCACGGCAGGTCCTTGATCGAGGCCAGCGCGGCAGCCACCTTCTGCTTCAGCGCCGGGTCCATGTCCTTGCGCCAGACCATCGGGGACTCGGGGATCGGGCGGGACGTCCAGACCACCTGGAAGTCGTCCTGCTTCACCAGGCCCTTGGCGACTGCGCCGGCGAGGATGCGGTCGGCGACGGCGGCGGCGTCCACTTTCTGGTTCTCCACTGCGAGGATGCTGGCGTCGTGGGAGCCGGAGAAGATCACCCGCGAGAACAACTTGTCCGGTTCGAAGCCGGCCTGTTCCAGTCCCGCCTTCGGGAACAGGTGACCGGACGCGGAACTGGGGTCGACGAAGGCGAAGGTGTGGCCCTTGAGGTCGGCGAGGTTGCGAATGCCGCTGTCCTTGCGCGCCAGGATCAGGCTCTTGTAGGCGCTCTGTCCGGTCTTCTTGGTGACTGCCACGGAGAAGGCCTCGACATCGGCCACTGTGGTGGCGAGCACGTAGGAGAACGGACCGAGGTAGGCCACATCCAGCTTGCCGGCGCGCAGGGCCTCGATAATGCCGTTGTAGTCGGTGGCGACGAAGGGCTCCACGGGCATGCCGAGCTGGCTTTCGAGGCTGTCAAGCACCTGTTTGCTGGACTCGATCATGGCCTGGGAATCTTCCGAGGGGATCAGGCCGATGGTCAGTTTATCGGCGGCCTGGGCGGAGGTGGCGGCGACCAACGGGAGCAGGACGATACCGGCGACCCGGAGGAACTTGGCGAGGTTTTTCATGGCATTCCCAGCGGTTGTGGTTGGAATGGGCACAGGCTAGGAAGGTCACGTGACAGTCATACGATCAATTCAATATGGGTTTCGACAGAAAACTATTGAAGGAACCTATGGATGTCGTCCGCCAAATTGCGCGCTTTCCTCGCGGTCGCCAGGCACGGCAGCTTTAGCGCCGGGGCCCGCGCGTTGGGGCTCAGCCAGCCCACCCTGACCACTCAGGTGCAGGGGCTGGAACGCGAACATAATGTCGAGCTGTTCCACCGCCGTGGCCGGCGCATCGAGCTGTCCGACGTGGGCCGGCAATTGCTGCCCATCGCCCAGCGCCTGGCCACCCTTGAGCTGGAAGCCCATAACCTGTTGCGGGATTCCGGCCGACTGGACAGCGGCCAGCTCAAGCTGGGCGCGGTCGGCCCTTTCCATGTGATCGAAATGGTCGACCACTACCGCCAGCGCCATCCGCGTATCGAGGTGTCGATCCGCGTCGGCAACTCGGCCGAAGTGCTGGCCGACCTGGAGAACTACGTCACCGATATCGCCGTGCTCGCCGGCCTGCATGAAGACCCGAGCCTGTGCACCGTGCGCTACGCCCGCCACGCCATCATCCTGTTCGCCCGGCACGACCACCCCCTCGCCCGCCGCGACAGCATTGCGCTGACGGAACTCGAGGGTCAGCCACTGCTGCAGCGGGAATCCGGCTCCACCACTCGCGCAGCCCTGGAGCGGGTGCTGGCCGAGGCCGGCGTGACACCGCGCATCGCCATGGAAATCGGCAGCCGCGAGGCCCTGCGTGAAGCGGTAGTGCGTGGCATCGGCCTGGGTGCGGTATCTGAGGCGGAGTTCATTCCCGACCCGCGGATCAAGGCGATCCGCATCGAGGGCGATCCGGTGCACACCGAAACCTACCTCTACTGCCTGGCGGAACGGCGCAACAGCCTGCTGATCTCGTCGTTCTTCGAGGCGGCACAGGTGGGCGATATCCGCTAGCGTGTTGCTGAGTCGATGTCGATCTCGCCCTGCGCCAATCGACCAGTCAGCGAATCCCTCGCATCCAGGAGTCGCCCCATGTCCCTGCAACTGTTTGCGCACCCTTTCTCGTCGTACTGCCAGAAGGTCCTGATCGCGCTCTACGAGAACAGCGTCCCGTTCCAGATGCGCCTGCTATCACCCGACGATCCAGCCACCGCTGAAGAGTTCCAGCGGCTCTGGCCGTTGCAGAAGTTTCCTCTGCTGCTGGACGGCGAGCGTGCAGTGATGGAGTCGAGCATCATCATCGAGTACCTGCAGCTGCACCATGCCGGGCCAGTGAAGCTGATCCCCGAGCAGCCAGAAGCGGCGTTGGAGGTGCGAATGATGGATCGCTTCTTCGACCTCTATGTCATGACGCCCATGCAGAAGCCGGTGCTCGATAGCCTGCGCTCGGAGGACCAGCGCGATCCCTGCGGCGTGGCGGACGCAAAGGCCCTGCTGGATCGCAGCTACGCCTGGCTCGAAGGGAAGCTCGCGGGGCGAACCTGGGCTGCCGGCGAATCCTTCAGCCTGGCGGACTGCGCGGCGGCGCCCTCGCTGTTCTACGCCGACTGGGTGCACCCGATCGATGCGGCCTTCGGCAATCTGCGCAGCTATCGACAACGGCTCCTGGCGCATCCGTCCATCGCCCGTGCCGTGGATGAAGCGCGCCCGTATCGGCCGCTGTTCCCGCTGGGTGCGCCGGACCGCGACTGATCCTCAAGGCTAAGGCGCGGCGATGAATCAAGAGCTTCGCGAGCAGAGCTCGCTCCTACCCGGTTAACGGCCTTTCGCTACCTGGGCGCAGGCGAGTATGGTTGCCCATTCGCTTTGCAATCTCGCACAGGATGTCCCCATGAGTGATCTGTCGGCTTTCCCCATCCACCGTAAATGGCCGGCAACGCGACCGGACGTTCTTCAGCTCTATTCCCTGCCAACACCCAATGGCGTCAAGGTCTCCATCATGCTGGAGGAGACCGGTCTGGCCTACGAGCCGCACCTGGTGAGCTTCGAGCGCAATGACCAGATGTCGCCGGAATTCCTCTCCCTCAATCCAAACAACAAGATCCCCGCCATCATCGACCCCAATGGACCGGATGGCCGCCCGCTGCCGCTGTTCGAGTCTGGCGCCATCCTCATCTACCTGGCGGACAAGACCGGCCAGCTGATCCCGCAGGACACCGCAGGACGCTACGAATGCATCCAGTGGCTGATGTTCCAGATGGGTGGGATCGGCCCGATGTTTGGCCAGATCGGCTTCTTCAACAAGTTCGCCGGCAAGGACTATGAAGACAAGCGTCCCCTCGACCGCTATGTGCAGGAATCGGCGCGCCTTTTGGCGGTGCTCGACCAGCGCCTGGAAGGCCGGGACTGGATCATGGGCGAGCAGTTCAGCATCGCCGACATTGCCACCTTCCCCTGGGTCCGCAACCTGGTCGGCTTCTATGAGGCGGGCGAGCTGGTCGGGTTCGAGCGCTTCGCCAATGTAAAGCGCGTGCTGGAAGCCTTCCTGGCGCGTCCAGCGGTCGAACGCGGACTGGGGATTCCGAAGCGGGATTGAGTTGGCAGACCTGCGGTCTGCTTTCGCGAATGAATTCGCTCCTACAGGGGCAAGCCAGTACGTAGGGTGGATAACGCTCTTTTTATCCACCAGCGGAGTTCGGCCGAACGCCGTCTGGTGGACAGGGAAAGTGCTGTCCACCAGACGGGCTTACTCACTTGCCCCGCAAGTCCTTCGATACTTTGAACTGCATCTGATAGGCCGGCGTTTCAACGCTGTCGGCATCCTCGGTATAGCGGGTCGCGAAACCCTCCACACCCCACTCCCGGTACTGCTGCACGTGCATCAGTTCATGGGCCCAGAGCGCCACATCGTCCAGCGCACCTTCGCGGTCGCGGAAGAGAATCACGTCAACCAGGGTCACTGCCTTGATATCCGGGTCATGCAGCATCGCGCCGGCCGTGCCCAGTTCGCTGCTGTCGCCCACGCGAAAGCGCACGCTATCCAGCAATGCCGCGTCGTAGTAAGGCGTGAGTTTTTCTCGAATCGACGGTGGTATCGCTTCCACACCGCCGGCCAGGGCATCCGCGCGCGCCTGCACCAGCCACTGTTGCATGGCACCGGCGGCGACCTGCGTCACTTCGCCCGGAAGCGGACCCAGCACCTCGCGGGTATCGGGCAGGCAGATGCAGGAGGTTACGCAGACTTCGTACTGCCCGGGCGGGCACGCCTGGGCCGAGGCGCCCAGGCAGCAGGCACCGAACACCATCACCATCCTCGAAGCCAAATTGGCCATCTGACCTGCTCCTGCTTACGCGGCCCTGCATGGCTCAGACCACGCGCCACCACGGATGTCGCCAGGCAGACGCCAAACGGCCCCATATCAGGCTGATGGGGAGCTCTGCTAACGTGTGCAGGCTCACTCGCGGAAGGGATTTCATGCTCGCATTCATTCAGAACCACCCCCTGGTGTTCGGTGTCGTCCTGATCCTGCTGGACCTGGTCACCTGGCGCGTCATACCGCCCGAACAACGCACCTGGAAGGTGGCGTGCCGGACAATGCTGTTCCTGCTCTTCAGCACACTGATCATCGATGCCGGGCTGAATCCGCTCCAGCCACCGCCGTTCACCGATACCACCCTCAACCTGATGGCCACCGCCCTGGAAATCGTCTGGTGGCTTTTCTGCGCCCGCACCCTCACCGTAGTGCTGGGTCTGCTGATGCCGCGCATCGGCCATGCCGGGCGTTTACTGCAGGATCTGCTGGGCGCAGTGATTTTTCTGGTCGCGGTGGTGGCCGCGGCGGCCTACGTGATGCAGTTACCGGTCAAGGGCCTGCTGGCCACCTCCGGCGTCATGGCCATCGTCATCGGCCTGGCCTTGCAGAGCACCCTGAGCGACGTCTTCTCCGGCATCGTTCTCAACACCACCAAGCCCTACCAGCTGGATGACTGGATTTCCATCGACGGCACCGAAGGCAAGGTGGTGGAAATCGACTGGCGCGCCACTCACCTGCTGACCAATAAAGGCAGCACGGTGGTCATCCCCAACTCGGTCGCAGCCAAGACCAAGGTGCACAATTTCAGCCGCCCCTACGAGCTGACGAACGTCTCCATCAGCCTGCGGGTATCGACTCAGGTACGCCCGCGCCGGGTACTGGACGCGCTGGAAAAGACGGTTCAGGGCATCAGCGCCCTGCTGGCCGACCCCAAGCCCAAGGTCGCCATCAAGGAGTCGGACCTGGAATCAATGGAGTACGAGGCCAGTGGTTTCATCCGCACCGGCCAGAACAAGACCGACGTCCGCAACCTGATGTACGACCTGGCGCACCGTCACCTGGAAGCGGCCGGCATCGTCTTCAGCAGCGAAGCCGCGCCACAACCCTGGTCCCGCCCACGCCTGCTGCTGGAGGATGTGAAGATTTTCCGGGCACTGAGCAGCGAAGAGAAAGACGCACTCAGCCTGGTCATGGCGCCCCTCGCCTTCGCTGCCGGCCAAGAGGTACTGGGCCTTGGGGAGGTTTCGAACTCCCTGCTGGTAATTGGTACCGGCGTCATCTCGGCGGCGGTACCCGACGGCCCCAACATGATCGAAGCCGGGCGCATGGGGCCGGGAGAAATCCTCGGCGAAGAAGGCATCGAGAGCGACACACCGTCCCAGGCACGGTTCACCGCACTGACCTCCTGCGTGCTTTACCGCATAGAACGGGATGCCATCCGCACCTGCCTGGATGCACGTGTCGAAGTCCGTGCCGCCATCACCCGTCTGCGCACGTTCCGCGAACAGGCCAGCCGTAACCTGTTGCTGCAGAAGCCACAGGCCATCAAGAAAGGCGGCTTCCTCAACTGGCTGCAAAAGAAACACTGAGGGTTCCGATCAGCGGCCTCCTCAAAATCAATAATGGCATTTTTTTATGCTTTAATTGATTTTGTAGGACAATCCGCAACGTGAGGGCCCCGTCATGAAACTCAGGACACTGGCTTTACTGCTGCTTGTAGCGCTCGTTCAACCCACCTGGAGCCTGGCCGCGCAATCAACGGCGGCCGGCGCCGACACTCCCGCGCTGACCACCCGTATGGCGCTGCGCGACCTATGGGTGGAACACATCTTCTGGGTCAGGAACTACGTCGTCGCCAATCAGGACGGCCAGCGCAAGCAGGCCGATGCGGCCGCCACCCAGGTCGTGAACAACGCCAAGGCCATCGCCAACAGCATCGCCCCGCTCTACGGCCAGCCAGCGGCGGACCAATTGCTGGAACTGCTGGCCGGGCACTGGGGCGCCGTGAAGCACTACAGCGATGCCACCGTGGCCAAGGACGATGACGGTAAGAAAGCGGCGGTGAGCGACCTCACCCGCAATGCCAAGGGCATTGCCAAGTTCCTCTCCAGCGCCAACCCGAACCTGCCCGAGGACGCCCTGCTCAACATGCTCAGCGCCCACGGCGGACACCATGTGGCGCAGATCGACCAACTGAGCAAAGGCGACTTCGCAGGCGAGGCCGGGACCTGGGCAGCGATGCGCCAGCACATGCAGGTACTGGCCGATACCCTGGCCGCTGCACTGGTCAAGCAGTTCCCGGACAAGTTCTGACACTGGCCTGCCGAGGTAATCGATGCTTCAAGGATTGGGACGTACTCAACAGGACCTGCTCGGCGCCCTGCTCTATCAATCGGGCGGCATGAGCATCGACGAACTGGCCAATCATCTGGCGGTGACCCGCACGGCTGTCCGCCAGCACCTGGCCGCGCTGGAGCGCGACGGGTTGGTACTGCGGGGCGAAACGCGACCCACCGGCCGCCGCCCCGAACAGCTCTACCAACTCAGCCCACGTGGCCGGGAGCTCTTCCCCCGCCAGTACCAGTTACTGGCCAATCTGCTGATCGGCGAAGTGGCCAGCCTCATCGGCCACGACGCCCTCGTCCAGCTCATGCGCGGTCTTGGCCGCCGCCTGGCAGGCGAAATCGAAGCGCAGGTCATAGACGAGACGCGCATCGCCCAGCACATGCACGAAACCGGCTACGAAGCCGAAGTCTTCTTCCGCTCCGGCGGCGAAACCGAGATCGTCGCGCACAACTGCGTGTTCCATCACCTGGCGGCGCTGCACCCGGAAGTCTGCGAGCTGGACCTGGCGTTGATCGGCACCCTCGGCGGCGGCAAGGTGGAGCACCTGGAATGCATGCTGCGCCAGGGACAGGTCTGTCGCTTCCGGATCGACCGCGACTGAGCCTGCGAGTTGTGGGTGGCGGGTATCCGCCACGCACGGGGGTGGATACCCGCCATTCCGGGCGGTTTTCCGCCACCGCCTACCGGACCTGGAAGCCTTGATTCCCGCGCAGTGAATCGTTTCATGGGATTTTTCCGATTACGGCACGGCATTTGCCTACCCACCGCCCTTTTCGAGAAACAGTAAAGGGACGGTCCCATGAAAAAACTCCTCCTAGGCTTCCTGTGCCTCACGGTACTTGGCTGTGCCAAGCAACCGGCGGCGGAGAAGTCCGTCGACGTGCTGCTGATCGGCGGCGGCATCATGAGCGCCAGCCTCGGCACCTACCTCCACGAGCTGGAGCCGGGCTGGAGCATCGACATCTACGAACGCCTGGACCAGGTCGCCGCGGAAAGCTCCAACCCCTGGAACAACGCCGGTACCGGCCACTCCGCCTTCTGCGAGCTGAACTACACCCCGGAAACCGCCGACGGTGGCATCGATATCAGCAAGGCTGTGGCCATCAATGAATCCTTCGAGATTTCCAAGCAGTTCTGGGCCTACCAGGTCGAGCGCAATGTGCTGAGCAATCCGAAGTCCTTCATCAACGGCGTGCCGCACATGAGCTTCGTCTGGGGCAATGACAACATCGAGTTCCTCAAGAAGCGCCACGCTGCCCTGCAGCACAGCTCGCTGTTCCGTGGCATGGAGTACTCCGAGGACCATGGGCAGATCAGCAAGTGGGCGCCGCTGGCGATGGAAGGCCGTCCGGCGGACCAGAAAGTCGCCGCCACCCGCATGGCCATCGGCACCGACGTCAACTTCGGCGAGATCACCCGCCAACTGATCGCCTCGCTGACCGAAAGCGACAAGGTTTCGCTGAACCTCAAGCACGAAGTCCGCGACATCAAGCGCAACGAAGACGGCACCTGGACAGTGGTCGTCGCCGACCTCGGCAACGACGAGGCGGTACGCAGCGTCAAGGCGAAGTTCGTCTTCATTGGCGCCGGTGGTGGTGCCCTCAAGCTGCTGCAGAAATCCGGCATTCCGGAGGCTGAGGGCTATGCCGGCTTCCCGGTGGGCGGCCAGTTCCTGGTCACCCGCAACCCCGAGGTGGTGGCGCAGCACCAGGCCAAGCTCTACGGCAAGGCGTCGGTCGGCTCGCCGCCCATGTCGGTGCCGCACCTCGACACCCGTGTGATCGATGGCCAGAAGGTGCTGCTGTTCGGACCCTTCGCCACCTTCTCCACCAAGTTCCTGAAGAACGGCTCGCTGCTGGACATGTTCAGCGCCCTGACCACCGACAATATCGGCCCGATGACCAACGCCGGCCTGGACAACATTCCGCTCAGCACCTACCTGATGGGCCAGCTGATGCTCAGCCAGGCCGACCGCATGCATGAACTGCGCGAGTACTTCCCGCAAGCCAAGGACGAGGACTGGGAACTGCTGACCGCCGGCCAGCGCGTACAGGTGATCAAGAAGGACGCCGAAAAAGGCGGCATCCTGCAGTTCGGCACCGAAGTCGTCAGCTCCGCCGACGGCACCATCGCCGCACTGCTGGGCGCCTCGCCGGGTGCTTCCACCGCTGCGCCGATCATGCTCACCGTGCTGGAGAAGACCTTCAAGGACCAGGTCCAGACCCCGGAATGGCAGGCCCGCCTGAAGGAAATCATTCCTTCCTACGGCCGCAAGCTGAACAACGACCTGGAGCTGACCAACCAGGTCCGTGCCTGGAGCAGTGAACGCCTGCAACTGGAGCACGTACCGGTGCTGCCGGAAGTTGCTGTGCAGTAAGGCCAGGACCTGGAACTCGTGTGCGATTTCGATCGCGAATGAATTCGCTCCCACAGGAAAAAAAGGCCGATCCCAGGCACAACTCCTGTGGGGGCGATTTCAATCGCCAAGCGGACCGAAGGTGCGCCCTAAGAACGCCCCGCCACGACTGCCTGCCCTCACCCCAACCCCGCTCTGCGCCCCGGCCAGATCGCTTCGCGCTCAGGCGTTCA
>NZ_BDMA01000009.1:0-10577 GCF_002003485.1 Metapseudomonas resinovorans | reverse complement strand
TCTCCCGACACCCGTTACCTATGTCCCCCGGCTGAACACACGGCGCACCCTACCGGATCGGCTGTGGAGGCGAATTCATTCGCGATGCAGGCCGCAGGCCTGCCCTTTGCCCATCCCGGCCCACAATCTCGTTGCCAGCCTCGTGCCCAAAACAAAAGCCCCGCATTGGCGGGGCTTTTCGCTCGAATCGAAATCAGGCGCTGCGGGGTGAACTGCGGCCAGGCTTTTTCTTGGTCTGCAGCAGGTGCGAGAACACCGCATGCAGGTCGTCCGAGGCACCGCTTTCGTCCAGGTTCAGCTTGTCGTCGATGTGGTCCATGTGATGCATCATCAACATCACAGCGCGTTCTGCATCGCGGGACTCGATGGCGTCGATCAGGCGATTGTGCTCATCGAAGGAACAGTGGGAGCGGCTGCCGCTCTCGTACTGGGCAATGATGAGCGAGGTCTGCGACACCAGGCTGCGCTGGAAGCTCACCAGCGGGGCGTTCTTCGCTGCCTCGGCCAGCTTCAGGTGAAACTCGCCGGAAAGACGGATGCCGGCGCCACGATCTCCACGGGAGAAGCAGGCCTGCTCCTCGAGGACCATCTGTCGCAGTTCCTGCAATTGCTCAGCGGTGGCGTGCTCGACCGCGAGCTCGGTGATGGCACGCTCCACCAGACGGCGGGCATAGAAGATCTGGCGGGCTTCCTCGACGCTGGGGCTGGCCACCACGGCGCCACGATTCGGCCGCAACAGCACCACGCCTTCGTGTGCAAGTCGCGACAGGGCACGGCGAATGATCGTGCGGCTGACACCGAAGATCTCGCCCAGGGCTTCTTCGCTCAGCTTGGTACCGGGTGCGAGGCGCTGCTCGAGAATGGCATCGAAAATATGTGCGTAGACGACGTCGTCCTGAGTGCCGCTGCGGGTGCTTTTGGCGGTGCGCGACTGCTTCTTGAGTGGCTGCAACTGTTCGTTCATGGGGGCTCGCGTCAAAGGGGGTCGGCGGTCTTCCAGGGCCCTTTTTGCCCCTTTCCGCCGGGCTGAACGGGTGGATCAGCGAGGGAAATCAGGGAAAAAGCGAAGGATATTGTACACAATCATCCGACCTTGAACAGTTTCGCCGACGCTCGAAGCCCATTCCTGACCGGTTGCACAGGTTTTTACAGCCGTTCTCGAATTGCTCATCGAGCAACGACTGAAGCGACAAATCAGCGTATTTCCCTACATTTTTTTGTCATAAGCGTGCCTGGCCCGGTGCCATTTCGTGCTTTCGACAATATTCCCTCCTCGCCCTACCCGAAGTACCAATTCAAATAACTAATTGTTTTTAAACGAATTTGTTAGTTCGTTAGGCTGCAAATTGTCGCAGCAAAACCTAACCTTTCAGTCAGCTTTTATGGATTGGTGCGTTTTTTCGAACATTGAAAACATTATTTGTTTTTTTTGTATACAAAGGCATAATCGCGCCGTGACTTCCTGACCCTGCGGTCAAGTATTGGAGGAAGTGCACCACTCACGCCATCCGCCTCAGTCAGTCCGGAGCCAACTCCAGGCTCTGGGTGAACAAAACAAAAGAGATGAGGAGTACCACGCTGTGGAAAGCATCAAACAACAAGAACAAGGAACGTACGTCGCTACACCGCCCGCCAAGGGCCTGCTTGAACGTCTCTTCAAGCTCAGCCTGCACGGCACCACCGTGAAGACTGAACTGGCTGCAGGCCTGACCACCTTCATCACCATGGCCTACATCATTTTCGTCAACCCGAACATCATGGCCGATGCCGGGATCGATCATGGCGCAGCCTTCGTTGCCACCTGCCTTGCCGCAGCCTTCGGCTGCCTCCTCATGGGCCTCTACGCCAACTGGCCGGTGGGCCTCGCCCCGGGCATGGGCCTGAACGCCTTCTTCACCTACACCGTGGTCAACACCATGGGCTACAGCTGGCAGATCGCGCTTGGCGCGGTGTTCCTCTCCGGCGTGCTGTTCATGATCCTGACCTTCTCGCGCATTCGTGAGTGGTTGCTGAACAGCATTCCGAGCAGCCTACGGTTCGCCATGGGTGCGGGTGTCGGTCTGTTCCTCGGGCTCATCGGCCTGAAGACCGCCGGCATCGTCGTCGCCCATCCGGCAACCCTGGTGCACATCGGTGACCTGACCTCCCCCGGTCCGCTGCTGGCTGCCATCTGCTTCCTGATGATCGCGGTACTGGAATACCGCCGCATCTTCGGCGGCATCCTGATCAGCATCCTCACCGTGACCCTGATCGGTGTTGGCCTGGGCATCGTCAAGTTCGGCGGCGTGTTCTCCATGCCCCCGAGCCTGGCCCCGACCTTCATGGCCATGGACATCACCGGCGCGTTCAACGTGACCATGGTGAGCGTGATCCTCGCCTTCCTCTTCGTGCACATGTTCGACACCGCCGGCACCCTGATGGGCGTTGCCCAGCGTGCCAACCTGGTGCAGGAAGACGGTCGCATCGAAAACCTCTCCAGGGCCATGAAGGCGGATAGCGCCTCCAGCGTCTTCGGTGGCGTGCTCGGCGTACCGCCGGTCACCAGCTACGTGGAAAGTGCCGCGGGTGTAGCCGCTGGCGGCCGCACCGGCCTGACCGCCGTGACCGTGGGCATCCTGTTCATCGCCGCCATGTTCTTCGCTCCCCTGGCCGGCATGATCCCCGCCTACGCCACCGCTGGCGCCCTGATCTATGTTGCGATGCTGATGATGGGCGGCATGGCCCACATCGACTGGAAGGAACACACCGAAACCATCCCGGCCATCGTTACCGTGATCATGATGCCGCTGACCTTCTCGGTCGCCGACGGCATCGCCCTGGGCTTCGTGACCTACGTGGTAATGAAAGCCTTCACCGGCAAGTACAAGGATGTGTCGGTGAGCCTGTACGCGCTGTGCGCCATCTTCGTGGCCAAGTTCATCTTCCTGTAATCACAAGCACCGCTTCACCAGGCCCTGTCGCTCTGCGCCAGGGCCTTTTCATTTGGCCGCGGAAATAGACGTGCCGCCTCCAATCCTCCCGTAGGAGCGAGCTCTGCTCGCGAATAGCCCGAGAGCGAAACGTCGCAAACAGAGCAGTTCGCTCTTGCAAGGCAATCGGTAGTCCGACTGATGGGATTCAGCTACAGCTCCCTTTCGGGACCCAGCCCTGCAGAGCGCAACGCCGATCCGCCAGGATGCCTGGCAGCGACAGTCCGAAAGGATTTCCGACCACCGACCGGCGCCCAGGCAATTGCCGCCTAGACTCTTCCCTGATCCGACATTCACCCATGCACCTGCGCAGCCTTTCGAGGCTGGCGTACAGCTTTGGTCTTATCGGTTCCCATGCTCCCTTGCGCATCTCCCCGTGATGCGCTTAAGCCCGGCCTTGCGCCGGGCTTTTTTTTACGCCGCACTTTCTTGCAGGCATAAAAAAGGCCCGCAGTGTGAACGGGCCATAAAGACTCCAGTGAGTCGAGGGTAACGAGAATCGTGGACTAGCTACCGCGGTAGGTGGAGTAGCTGTAGGGCGAGATCAGCAGCGGGACGTGGTAGTGGTCCTGTTCGGCCGAAATGCCGAAGCGCAGGACAACCACATCGAGGAAGGCCGGCTCGGCCAGTTTTACGCCACGGGCGCGGTAATAGTCGCCGGCGTGGAAATGGATCTGGTAGACGCCGCTCTGGTAATCGGCACCCTGCAGCACGGGCGCGTCGCAGCGGCCGTCATCGTTGGTAATGGTAGTGGCGACCAGCTCCAGGCCTGCGCTCTCGACGCGGTAGAGCTCGATCTTGATGTCACGGCCAGGGCAGCCGTGGGCGGCATCCAGTACATGCGTGGTCAAACGTCCCATTGCTCGCTGGGCGTCCACCGGGCCGTTGCTCTGGCCGCGATCGGAACGCCACACCTCCTCTGCTTGTTCATATAGGTGCGTGGTCAGGGGCCAAGGCCCCGGTACGGTGCGCAGAATAACACGCGACCACTCGAATGTAAGACATAAACTCAAAAAATTGTACACAATCAACGCATCAAGTATGGATCAACCCTGGCCGATCCACGCCGACAGTGTATTTCCACGCACCCAGCACCCACTGGGCCTTTGCCCATATAGACCTGACCAAATGGGCAGGTTTACTTCTCCCACCCTCGACGACGAATTTAGCGAATTTTTGATTTACAAAACGCATGACAGTTTGTATACAATCACCCCATCCACGGTCGCGCACCACTTTCCCGGGCTGTCGCTGATCGATCCAACAGACGAGAAGGAAGACTGCAGTGAGCGCTGAGTACCCACGCGACCTGATCGGTTACGGCAACAACCCACCCCATCCGCACTGGCCAGGCAAAGCCCGCATCGCCCTGTCCTTCGTCCTCAACTACGAGGAAGGCGGCGAGCGCAATGTGCTGCACGGCGACAAGGAGTCCGAGGCCTTCCTGTCCGAGATGGTCGCCGCCCAGCCGCTGCAGGGCGTGCGCAACATGAGCATGGAGTCCCTCTACGAGTACGGTAGCCGCACCGGCGTCTGGCGCCTGCTGAACCTGTTCAAGAAGCACGACATCCCGCTGACCATCTTCGCCGTCGCCATGGCCGCCCAGCGTCATCCGGATGTGATCCGCGCCATGGTCGACGCCGGCCACGAAATCTGCAGCCACGGCTACCGCTGGATCGATTACCAGTACATGGACGAGGCCCAGGAGCGTGAGCACATGCTCGAGGCCATCCGCATCCTCACCGAACTGACCGGCGAGCGCCCGGTAGGCTGGTACACCGGCCGCACCGGCCCGAACACCCGTCGCCTGGTCATGGAGGAAGGCGGCTTCCTCTACGACTCCGACACCTACGACGATGACCTGCCCTACTGGGACGCCGCCAGCACCGCGGAAAAACCGCACCTGGTCATTCCCTACACCCTCGACACCAACGACATGCGCTTCACCCAGGTGCAGGGTTTCAACAAGGGCGATGACTTCTTCGAATACCTCAAGGACGCCTTCGACGTGCTCTACGCCGAAGGTGCCGCCGGCGCGCCGAAGATGCTGTCCATCGGTATGCACTGCCGCCTGCTGGGCCGCCCCGCGCGCCTCGCTTCCCTGGCCCGTTTCATCGACTACGTGAAAGGCCACGAGAACGTCTGGTTCGCCCGCCGCGCCGACATCGCCCGCCACTGGCACGCCACCCACCCTTTCAAAGAGCAAGCGAAATGAGCCGCTTCCAGACCCTGACTCCGTCCACCCTGTCCCGCGATGCCTTCGTCACGGCGTTCGCCGACATTTACGAGCACTCGCCCTGGGTCGCCGAGAAGGCATTCGACCTGGGTCAGGACGACCGCGTCGACGAGATCGATGGCCTGCACCAGCGCATGGCCGACCTGTTGCTCAGCGCCAGCCATGAAGCCCAGCTGGCGCTGATCAATGCTCACCCGGACCTGGCCGGCAAGGCAGCCGTCCGTGGCGAGCTGACCGAAGCCAGCACCAGCGAACAGGCCGGTGCCGGTATCCAAGAATGCACGGCTGAAGAGTTCGCGCGCTTCACCGAGCTGAACGACGCCTACAAGGCCAAGTTCGGGTTTCCTTTCATCATGGCGGTGAAAGGCAGCAACCGGCATCAGATCCTGGCGGCCTTCGAAGAGCGGATCCACAACTCTCCCGAAGCCGAGTTCTCCAGGGCGCTGGCCGAGATCAACAAGATCGCGCTGTTCCGCCTGCAGCAAATGTAAGCCGCAGTCGCACCGCCCCTATTCAGGACCGGGTGGGCCACGGCCCGCCCATCGGCTCTCCGCCATAGTGGAGAGCCAGGGGGGAGGATGGAAATACCACCTCCCCTACCGGCCCCGCCCTTTCGGGGGATGGGAACCAGCAACGAACAAGTAGAACAGCCATGCGAACCCTGAAGATCGAGCCCCTGACCAAAGAAGCCTTCGCCCCGTTCGGAGATGTGATCGAAACCGACGGCAGCGAGTACTTCATGATCAACAACGGCTCCACCCGCCGTTATCACAAGCTGGCGACGGTCGAAACCGCCCAGCCGGACGACAAGGCGATCATCAGCATCTTCAGCGCCGAATCCCTTGAGATGCCGCTGCGCATCCGCATGCTGGAACGACATCCGCAGGGCAGCCAGGCCTTCATTCCGCTGCTCGGCAACTCCTTTCTGGTCGTGGTCGCGCCACTTGGCGATGTACCTGTACCGGGTTTGGTCCGTGCCTTCCTCTCCAATGGCAGGCAGGGCGTTAATTACCATCGCGGCGTTTGGCACCACCCGGTGCTGACGATCGAAAAGCGGGATGACTTCCTGGTGGTTGATCGCAGCGGTTCTGGCAACAACTGCGATGAGCATTTCTTCACTGAGGACGAGCAGCTCCTCCTCGACCCCCACCACTAATAAGAGAAGCCCAACGATCGGCGTGCTGGTCAGCGGGAAAAGAGGTAAACACTGTGGAAGCACATCTGACCGAATGGCTGAACCTGAGCATTCGCTGGGTTCACATGATCACCGGTATCGCCTGGATCGGCGCATCCTTCTATTTCGTCTGGCTGGAGAACAACCTGAACCGCGCCAATCCGCGCGACGGTCTGTCGGGTGACCTCTGGGCCATCCACGGTGGCGGCATCTACCACCTGGAGAAATACAAACTCGCTCCGCCGAAAATGCCAGACAACCTGCACTGGTTCAAATGGGAAGCCTATTTCACCTGGTTGTCGGGCGTCGCCCTGCTGACCGTGGTGTTCTACATGAACCCGACCCTGTACCTGATCGCACCCGGCGTGGACATCGCTCCGGCTGCCGCCGTCGCCATCGGCATCGGCTCGCTGATCGCAGGCTGGTTCATCTATGACTTCCTCTGCGACTCGCCGCTGGGCAAGACCCCTGCCCTGCTCGGCCTGGTCCTGTTCCTGCTGGTGATCGGCGCTTCCTGGGGCTTCACCCATGTGTTCAGCGGCCGTGGTTCCTACATCCATGTCGGCGCCCTGATCGGCACCATCATGGTGGGCAACGTGTTCCGCATCATCATGCCGGCCCAGCGTGCCCTGGTTAAGGCCATCGAAGAAAACCGCACCCCGGACCCGGTCCTGCCGGCCAAGGGCCTGCTGCGTTCGCGCCACAACAACTACTTCACCCTGCCGGTGCTGTTCATCATGATCAGCAACCACTTCCCGAGCACCTACGGCAGCCAGTACAACTGGCTGATCCTGGCCGGGATCGCGGTGATCGCAGTACTGGTGCGTCACTACTTCAACACCCGCCACGACAGCAACAAGTTCGCCTGGACCCTGCCGGCCGGCGCCCTGGGCATGATCTGCCTGGCCTTCGTCACCGCGCCGAACTACAAGGCCGCCGAACCCAGCCTGGCCGTGGAGCCCGCCCACCAGGAGCAGGCCGCCCCCGCCACCAGCAGCGCCGCTGCCCCGGCGACCAGCACCAGCGAAAGCAAGCCGCAGGCCACCGCTCCGGCACAACCGACTGTAGCCCCGGCCCAGGCCAGTGCCGCAGGCGGTAACTTCGACAAGGTCCACAGCGTGATCAAGGAACGCTGCGCTGTCTGCCATTCCGCCAAGCCCACCAGCCCGATGTTCACCTCGGCGCCGGGCGGCGTGATGCTCGACACCCCGCAACAGATCCAGATGCTCGCACCGAAGATCCAGGCCCAGGCTGTCGCCAGCCAGATCATGCCGCTGGGCAACATCACCCAGATGACTCAGGAAGAGCGTGACCTGATCGGCAGCTGGATCGCCCAGGGCGCCAAGACCAACTGAGCATCGGCGAGGCTCCTGAAAACCCGGGACCTCGTGCACGACCACGGCGGGTGGTGACCCCAAGCATCACCCGCTTTCAAGCCTGCCCCCAGGCAGGCTTTTTTTATTCCTCGCAGTACCAGCACGACCCCGGCCGGGAGTCACCCTCCCGGCCAGCAACATGAATACCCGGCAAGCCGCACCCACGAGGTGCGGCAATGCCAAGCGACTTACAAGAACAAAAGCGCCCGAGGTGTTGCATGACCACTCCGACAGAGCGAGAAATCGCCCTTTCGCCCGCTGACCAGCGCCTGCCCCTGATGCAATTGCTGCTTGTCGGTTTCCAGCATGTCCTGCTTATGTACGGTGGCGCCGTTGCCGTACCCCTGATCGTCGGCCAAGCCGCCGGTCTCTCCCGCGAAGAAATCGCCTTCCTGATCAACGCCGACCTGCTGGTCGCCGGTATCGCCACCATCGTTCAGTCCATCGGCATCGGCCCGGTCGGTATCCGCATGCCGGTGATGATGGGTGCCAGCTTCGCTGCCGTCGGCAGCATGGTGGTAATGGCCGGAATGCCTGGCGTCGGTATCCAGGGGATTTTCGGCGCGACCATCGCCGCTGGCTTCTTCGGCCTGCTGCTCGCCCCCTTCATGTCGCGCATCGTGCGCTTCTTCCCGCCGCTGGTGACGGGCACCGTGATCACCTCCATCGGCCTCACGCTCTTTCCGGTAGCGGTCAACTGGGCCGGCGGCGGTAACGCGGCAACCCATTTCGGCGCCCTGGAGTACCTTTCCATCGCTGGGTTGGTACTGGGCACGATCCTGTTGGTGAACCGTTTCCTCAAGGGCTTCTGGGTCAACGTCTCGGTGCTGATCGGCATGGCCCTGGGCTACGCCCTGGCCGGTGCCAGCGGGATGGTCGACCTGAATGGCCTCGAAGAGACGCCCTGGTTCCAGCTGGTGGAGCCGATGCATTTCGGCATGCCGAAGTTCGATCTGGCTTCGGTGCTGTCGATGTGCCTGGTGGTGGTGATCATCTTCGTCGAGTCCACCGGCATGTTCCTGGCCCTGGGCAAGATCACCGGCCGCGAAGTCTGCCCCAACGCCCTGCGCCGCGGTCTGATGTGTGACGCCGGCGCATCCTTCCTGGCGGGCTTCTTCAACACCTTCACCCACTCATCCTTCGCCCAGAACATTGGCTTGGTGCAGATGACGGGCGTCCGCAGCCGTTACGTGACGGTCGCCGCCGGGGCCTTCCTGATCGGCCTCAGCCTGTTGCCGAAAGCCGCCTTCCTGGTGGCCTCGATCCCGCCTGCGGTACTGGGTGGCGCAGGCCTGGCGATGTTCGGCATGGTGGCCGCCACCGGCATCAAGATTCTCCACGAGGCCGACATCAGCGACCGACGCAACCAGTTGCTCGTCGCCGTGAGCATGGGGATGGGCATGGCACCGGTGGTTCGCCCCGAACTCTTCGCCCAGCTTCCTCACTGGATGGAACCCATCACCCACAGCGGCATTGCCATGGCCACTGTCAGCGCCCTCACCCTGAACCTGCTGTTCAACATCCTGGGTGAAAAGGAACGCAGCCGGCATTGCGCCGCGCACTGAATTTGCTCCCATCCGGCCGGTACCCATGAGGTCCGGCCGGAATTCCAAAGCCTGCCTACCCGGCGGGCTCTTTTAACCCCAACCCCGGAGACGGCTGCCTTCGCGCACTGCCGTCAAGGACAGGTCTTTTCCGCTTTCTGCTCAACAACAAAAAGAAGGAGTACCCGAATGCGTCGTTACACCAGCCTGGCGCTTGGCGCCGCCTTGTTGGCCACTGGCCAGACCGGATTCGCCGCCGAGGACGGCAAGATCTTCGAATGGGTGAACAACAGTGTTGGCTTCCGCTACGGCCAGCAGTACACCAACCCCAACAACCCGAACAAGTTCGCCAAACGCACCTACAGCTTCACCCATGCGGATGGCTACAAGTACGGCAGCAACTTCTTCAACCTGGACGTGTTCCTCTCCGACAGCCGCGACCCGCGCAAGGGCACCGACCACGGCGGCAGCGAGGTCTATGCGGTCTACCGTCACCAGCTGTTCGCCTCGCGGGTGTTCGATCAGCCACTGGGTACCGGCCTGATCAAGGACTACGCCTTCACCTTCGGCTTCGATGCCAATCGCAACAACAACCTGGCATCGGCCAAGAAGCGCGCCGTGGTTTTCGGCCCCACGCTCAAGTTCAACGGCGCCGCCGTACTCGACCTGAGCCTGATGTACTACCGCGAGAAGAACCACTCGGGCATCCCCAGCGCCAAGCATCCTGACCACACGTTCGACGCCACCTACATGGTCAACCTGACCTGGCTCAAGCCATTCCAGCTCGGTGACCACGACGCCAAGTTCCAGGGGTTCGTCAACTACGTCGGCGAGAAGGGCGAAGACTACTTCGACAAGGACACCGCCCCTGAAACCCTGGTGCGCACTTCGCTGATGGTCGCCGCGATGCCGGGCGCCAAGCGCAAGCCGAACCTGTGGCTGGGCGTCGGCTACGAGTATTGGCACAACAAGTTCGGCGTCGATGGCGGGCGTGGGAGCCGCACCTCGACACCGACGGTGAACCTGGAATTCACCTTCTGAACCGAGTCTTGCCGTAAGGCGTTCAATCCCCTTTGCGACCCGGAGGGAGGCCAGTCGCCGTGAGGGCGAATTGATTCGCGAGTGGCCGTGCAGCGGCGCCCGGTCTGGTACACCGGGAAATCCGCAAGCCCGCATCGCGAATGAAATCGCTTGTATGGCCTAGGGTGAAACCTGTCGGGGGCGGAGGGACCGAATTTGCTTCTGCTAGCCAGACTGTGGGAGACATCTCCCGCCCCT
>NZ_BDMA01000008.1:0-64468 GCF_002003485.1 Metapseudomonas resinovorans | reverse complement strand
GCAGAACGGGCGCTTGCCCACTAGGGATCAAGACGGTATCTACGGGACCGCTGCGCGGTCCTTGGCGAATAAATTCACCCCTACAGCGCAATGAACTCCGGCCGCATACCTTCGACGCGGTGCAGCACCGGCGGCAGGTAGTCGCCGTCCCCGGTGAGCTGGTGCAGCAATTGCTCCCGCAGCCTGTGGAAGTCCGCCCCCGTGCGCTGCCGTGGATGCGGCAGATCGATCTCCACCACCGACTTGATCCGACCGGGCCTCGGCGCCATCACCACCACGCGGTCGGCGAGGTATATCGCCTCCTCGGCGTCGTGGGTGACCAGCAAGGTGGTGATGCCCGAGCGCTCGCGGATGGCCAGCAACTCGTCCTGGAGTTGCTGGCGAGTCAACGCATCGAGGGCGCCGAAGGGCTCGTCCAGCAGCAGGATGCGTGGGCTGGCCACCAGGCCGCGGGCGATGGCCACGCGCTGGGCCATGCCCCCGGAAAGCTGATGCGGGTAGGCCGATTCGAAGCCATTCAGTCCCACCAGTTGCACGAACTCATGGACCCGCCGGGCGCGTTCGCCCTGGGTCAGTTTTTCGTTTACCAACCCCAGACCGATGTTCTGCGCCACGGTCAGCCAGGGGAACAGCCGGTGCTCCTGGAACACGATGCCGCGCTCGCCGCCGATGCCCCGGACCGGCGCGCCGTCCACGCGGATCTCGCCACTGAAGTCGGTATCCAGCCCCACCAACAGGCGCAGCAGGGTGGACTTGCCGCAACCGCTGGAGCCGACGATGGCGATGAACTCGCCTTCGTTGATCGCCAGGCTGAAGTCCTGGATGGCCTCGAAGGCCTGGCCATCCACCGAGAAGACCTTGCCGACCCGGGCGAAGCTGACCAGGGGAGCGATGGAATGGGGCTGGTTGGCCGCTTCCCGGGCCGAGGGATTGAAGGCGTTCATGCGTGTCTCCAGCGCGTCGCGCGCGTTTCGATGCGTTGTCCGAGGGCGCCGAGCAGGGCGCCGACCAGGCCCACCAGCACCATGGCTGCCATCACCTGGTCCATGCGGAACATCTGCTGGGCGCCAAGCATCAGGCTTGCGATGCCGCCATCGGACGGCATGAAGTACTCGGCGCCGATGGTCCCCAGCCAGGCGTAGATCAGGGAAAGCCGCAGGCCGGCGAAGATGGCCGGGGCTGCGCCGGGAAGGATCAGCAACTGCAGGCGTTTGGGCAGATCCAGGCGCAGGGTGCGGGCCGCCTCGCCCAACTGCGGCGACAGACTGGCGATGCCGCGCTGGGTGGCGATGAACAGCGGGAAGAAGGCCGCCAGGCTGACGAACACCACCTTGGCCAACTCGCCCAGGCCGAACCAGGCGGTGAGCAGCGGCACCCAGGCGAACAGCGCGACCTGGCGCAAGGCCGACAGGCTTGGCCCCAGCACCCGCTCGGTGCGATTGGAGAGCCCCAGCAGCAAGCCCAGCAGGAGTCCGGCGCCACCTCCGACAACCAGGCCGGCCAGGGCGCGTTGCAGGCTGAGCTGCATGGCATGGGGCAGGGAGCCGTCCTGGAATCCATCCGCCAGGCTGCGCACCACGTCCAGCGGCGAAGCCAGGATATTGCGGTCGACCCAGCCGAGGCTGCTGCTGGCCTGCCAGAGAATCAGCAGCGCGGCGGGCAACAGGGCGCCCTCCAGGCGGCGCCAACCCCGTGCATCGTTGCGCCGGCGCTGCTCGCCGGTGGCCGGTTGCGGCCAGTGCAGCAAGCGCCGTTCGACGAGCCCGAAGCCTCGGTCCATCAGCGCGCCGACAAGGCCGATGAGCAGGATGCAGAGGAACACCAGGTCCAGCATGAACAGCTGGCGCCCCCAGACCATCAGGTAGCCCAGGCCTTCGCTGGAGGCCAGCAGTTCCACCGCCAGCAGCGACGTCCAGCCGGTGGCCAGGGCCAGGCGGAAACCGGTGAGGAAGGCGGGCAGGGCGGCCGGCAGCAAGAGGCGCAGGAACAGCAGGTGGCGCGGCAGGCGCAGCACGGCGGCAGCCTCGCGCAGCTTGGGCTGGGCATCGCGCACACCGACCAGGGTATGCAGGGTCACCGGCACCACCACCGCTTTGATCAGCACCACCAGCTTGAGCAACTCGCCGATGCCGAAGAACAGCATGAACAACGGAATCCACGCCAGGGTAGGAATCTGCGCCAGGGCCACGAAGCTGGGGTAGACCAGCGCCTCGGCGCGCTTCGACGCGCCCAGCCAGGTCCCCAGGAAGAGCCCGCCGGCGACTCCCGCCAGCAGTCCCCAGAACAGCCGCTGGAGGCTTATCCACAGGTGGGTCCAGAGCTCGCCCGAGCCGAACTCCAGGGCGCTCTGCCAGACCAGTGACGGCGCCGGCAGGATTTGTTCACTCATCCAGTGGTAATGGCTCGCGAGCACCCAGAGCAGGGCAAGGCCCAGGGGCAGGAGCCAAGGCAGAAGCGCTTCGGAATGGCCGCGCCACCCGCCGGGTAAAGCCAGCGCGGGGGGCGTCCACGTCAAGGTTCGGCTCATTTCCATCTCCCGAACGGGTTCTTAGAATATTCAAAAAAAGAATAATAAATTGCTGATTAATGACTGAAATGGATAAGAACACGAGTCGATAGCGTCGGGAAGGCATAGGCCGATGCGTTTGCCTCATATTTTTTATGCGCGTTATGCATGCACCCGTGCAGCCGGCGTCCCGTCTGACTTAGGCGTAAAAATTATTAAAAAATGACTTTTTATTATTTGCTTGGCCTGGGGACGCCCGCCTAGCTTCCGTTCCACAGCGCCGGCCTCTGCCGGCGGCAGCCCGCCAAGGAGCCACCCCGCCATGAAAACCCTGCTCAACCAAATACTCGGGGCCTTTGCCTCACCCCTGTTGGTCGGCGTGCTCGGGGCATTCCCCTTGGCTGTCCACGCCGAAGCGGCCAAGCCCGAAGCCATCCGCATCGCGGTGCCCGACCTGAGTGCTGGCACGAAGCACAGCGCGGGTGGCGTGGTGGACGTGCTGCGCGATCAGAAAATCTTCGAAGAGGAATTTGCCAAGGACGGAATCCGCGTCGAATGGCGCTTCTTCAAGGGCGCCGGCCCGGTGGTTAACGAGGCCCTGGCAAACGGTCAGGTGGACTTCGCCTACCTGGGTGACCTGGCCGCAATCGTCGGCAAGGCCAACGGGTTGGACACCCGGGTGATCAGCGCCAACACCCGTGGCGTGAAGAGCTATCTCGGCGTGGTGCCGGGGTCGGGCATCAAGAGCCTGCAAGACCTCAAGGGCAAACGCGTGGCGGTATTCCGCGGCACCGCCCTCCAACTCTCCTTCGCCAGCGCCCTGGCCAGCCAGGGCCTCAGCGAGCGTGACCTGAAGGTGATCAACCTCGACTTCAACGCCGCCAGCGCAGCCCTGGCCGCCAAGCAGATCGACGCGACCTGGGGGCTCTCCAACCTGATCGCCCTGCGCGAACGCGGTCTCGCGGAACTGCCGCTGAACTCCCGCGACCTCGATGGCGCGGGCAGCACCCAGGCCGTGCTGGTGGCCACCGGTGACTTCATCCGCCAGTACCCGGAGGTGGTGGGGCGCCTGGTGAAGGCCCAGCAGAAGGCCGTGAACTGGATACGTGACGACGCCAACAAGGCTGCCTATGTCGAACTGGTATCGAGCCTGGCCAGCTATCCGCCGGGCATCCTCGCCAGTGACCTGGCCCAGGAAAGCCTGAATCGCTACTTCGATCCTCACCTGGACGCCGAATTCATCGGCCTGCTGCAGCAGGGCGTGGACCTGGCGGCCAAGGAACGCCTGATCCGCCGTGGTTTCCAGGTAGCCGACTGGGTGGAGCCGCGTTTCCTCGACGCGGCGTTGCAGGGGCCGGGACAGGCCTCGCGCTGACAGGGAGGTCATTTACAGGGAGTCGTGGAAGCCGCCGCAAGGCGGCTTTTTTATCCACAGGGCATTCGCGCCAACGAGAGCTTTCCAGAAAAACTGCTTCATGAAGCCACCGCGTGCAGTTATCCTTCAGTACTGTAATTGGTGCTCTTATTGGTGCTTTTAGGAGACTCTAATGCCCTTCCAGATCCTGGCGGATGTGGCCGCCTCCGTAACCGACCTCAAACGTGATCCCATGGGAACCATTCGTGAAGGTCACGGCGAAACTGTGGTCATCCTCAACCGCAACGAACCGGCTTTCTACGCCGTTCCGCCCGCTCGTTATCAAGCCATGCTCGAGCTGATTGACGACCTGCGTCTGGCCGAACTGGTCCGCGCCCGTCAGGGGGAACCGACGGTGGCAGTCGATATCGATGAGTTGATCGCACAAGCGACCGATACACGTGCCTAAGTTCAGCCTGGCGTTCAACGTCAAGGCGCTCAAGGAATGGCACAAGCTGGACTCCACCATCCGGCTGCAGTTTGCCAAGAAGCTGAAAGAACGCCTCGACCTCCCACGAGTCGAGTCTGATCGACTCAAGGGAATGCCGGACTGCTACAAGATCAAGCTGCGTTCGGTGGGCTATCGCCTTGTTTATGAGGTGGTGGATCAGCGCTTGGTTGTCACTGTCATCGCTGTGGGTAGGCGTGAGCGTTCAGAGGTCTATGAGGCCGCCAAGGGGCGCATTGAATAACGTTTGGCTGGCCTGTCCCTTCCCTGCCCCTACGCCGCCTGCTCCACCGCATCCAACTCCAGCAACACCTCGATCAGCGCCCGCGCCGCAGGGGACAGGCGATAACCCGTGCGTGTGACGATGCCGCAGCGCGCGGCCAGGCTGTCCACGCGATCGGGCAGGTTGCGCCAGTGCAGCAGCGCCAGCGCACCGCACTCCAGCAGCGGGGCGATGGTTTCCTGCTGGGCGATGCCGATGGCATCCGTCTGGCGCACCACCTGCACCAGCGTGGGTACGTGGTCGCACTCCAGGCTGAGCTGGAAATCCGCCATGCCGCTATAGCTCGCCAGCAGCTTGCGGATGCCCGCCGGCAACCGCGTGGCGGCCAGCGGGTAGTCGAACATGTCATTGGTCGACAGGCTCTCCTTGAGCAGCAGAGGGTGCCCCTGGCGGCAGAAGAATCGGCCATAACGGGGCGTCAGCGGCTGGGTCTGGAAGCTCGGGTCGGCCTCGAACTGGCGCACGTCGGCGATGAAGAATTCGATCTCGTCCCGGGCCAGGCGGCGTCCCAGCACCTCCCAGTTATTCACTTCGAAATGGGTGCGGATGCGCGGGTAGCGCTGCATGAATACGGCCAGGGCGTCGGGTACCAGCCTGGCGGCTGGCGCGGGGCCGCTGCCGAAGTGCAACTCGCCGGCATCCAGCTTGGTCATCTGGTCGATTTCGCGCGCCAGATTGCTCGCTCCCTGAACCAGGCGCAGGGCGTGCTGCAGCACCACTTGGCCTTCGGGGGTGGGGCGCAGGTCCTTGCTGCCACGGTCGACCAACTGGCAGCCGAAATTCTGCTCCAGGCCCTGGATGCTGCGGCTGAACGCTGGTTGGGTGATCCCCATGGCGTCGGCCGCGCGGACGAAACTGCGGTGTTCGAGCAGGGCGATGAAGTAACGGAGCTGGCGCAGATCCATGGTGCTTTTCCGGCATCGAAAATATAGGGCGAAGGCATTTGTCGCGGCATTGCGTGGGGTTTTAAATGCAGGCTCTTATTCCGTCAAATGCGTATTCGATAAATTATTAGACGTATATCGAATAAGCATATGGCGCATCTCCCCTGACCATGAGGACCGCACCATGAGCACTGCCGCACTGGCCCAACAACAGGCCGCTGAACTCGACATCCATCCCGTTGCCGGTCGCATCGGCGCCGAGATCCGGGGCGTGACCCTGTCCGGCAACCTGGATGCCGCCACCCTCGAAGCCATCCAGGCCGCCCTGGTGCAATACAAAGTGATCTTCTTCCGCGGCCAGACCCAGTTGGACGACCAGGGCCAGGAAGCCTTCGCCAAGCTGCTCGGTGAGCCGGTGGCGCATCCCACCGTGCCAGTGCGCGAGGGCACCCATTACCTGCTGCAACTGGACGGCGCCGAAGGGCAGCGCGCCAACTCCTGGCACACCGACGTCACCTTCGTCGACGCCTATCCCAAGGCTTCCATCCTGCGCAGCGTGACGGCCCCGGCCGCCGGCGGCGACACCGTCTGGGCCAACACCGCCACCGCCTACCAGGACCTGCCTGTGGCGCTTCGCGAACTTGCCGACAAGCTCTGGGCCGTGCACAGCAACGAATACGACTATGCCGCCGCCCGTCCCCATGTCAGCGCCGAGAAGCTGGAGCAGTACCGCAAGGTGTTCACCTCCACCGTGTATGAGACCGAGCACCCGGTGGTGCGGGTGCATCCGGTGAGTGGCGAGCGGACGCTGCTGCTGGGCCACTTCGTCAAACGCATCAAGGGTTTCTCCCAGCCGGATTCGGCGCACCTTTTCTCCGTGCTCCAGGGCCATGTCACCCGCCTGGAAAACACCGTGCGCTGGCGCTGGCAGACCGGCGACGTGGCGATCTGGGATAACCGCGCGACCCAGCATTACGCCGTGGACGACTACAACACCCAGCCGCGCATCGTGCGCCGCGTGACCCTGGCCGGAGACGTGCCGGTGAGCATCGACGGGCAGCGCAGCCAGACCCTTCGCAAGAGCTGATTGCTCAAGCCAAAAGCCCCCACCGGAGCGATCCGCTGGGGGCTTTCGGCTTTTGTAGGACGCGCCGCGCACCCCGAAAGCCTTGCGGCTACCGCGCTGACAGGTTTGGCTGATTTGTAGGTTGGTCTGAGCTACGCGAAGCCCAACAAAAACATCCGACACCGCGCGATGTTGGGCCTCGCTGCGCTCGGCCCAACCTACGGGGGCACTTCTCGGTCACTACGCTCGCGGTGACAGGCTGTGCGCTGAGCGTAGGTTGGTCTGAGCTACGCGAAGCCCAACGAAGGCATCCGACACCGCGCGATGTTGGGCCTCGCTGCGCTCGGACCAACCTACGGGGGCATTCGATGCCTGCCGGGCATATTTTCGATGTCCTCAAGGCATGCATAAGAAATTGTCTTTTAAATTCATGCACTTAAAGAACGCATATTCCTAATAGTAATTAGAAAATCATTAAAAATTACTTTGAGAGATAATACGCGCAGCCAATCATCTCTCCGTGGCCGACCGCTCTAGCTCGGCCATCTCGCCGGCCTTGAGCCGGCTGCCAATTCAACAAGCCCGGTGGAACAGACCGGGCCTTTTTATCCCCAGGAGTCTTGCCCATGGGCAATGTCCTCGAAGCCGACAGCGGCCGTGAACTGCACTGGCAAGAAGTCCGTCGCGCCGGCGAAATCCGCGACCTCGGCGTGCCGGTGCGCCAGGCGCTGGACCGCACGGTGTTCCGCAGCCCCAGTGCCACCCGCGTGCTCAGTCGCCGCGAGGCCTGGCTGCTGGGCGCCTTCGCCCTGGTCCTGCACGGTGCCGTGCTGCACTGGCTGAGCCAGCAGCCCACCCCACCGCTGCCGGAAGTGCCACCGCAGATTCCGCCCATGACCATCGAGTTCACCGCCCCGGCGCCGCCGGTGGTGGAACCGCCGCCACCGGAGCCACCGCCGCCCGTGATCGAGCCGCCGCCCCCGGTGGTGGAGGAGCTGGCGGTGAAGCCGCCGCTACCCAAGCCGGTGGCCAAACCCAAGCCGAAAGTGCAGCCGCCCAAGCCCGCGCCGAAGCCCGTGGCCAAACCGGTCGAACCGCCGCCCGCGCCGCCCAAGGCCGAAGCCCCGCCCGCGCCACCGGCTCCGCCTGCGCCAGCGCCGGTGACGCCGCCCTCGGCCAACGCCGGTTACCTGAAGAACCCGGCGCCCGAGTACCCCGCCTTCGCCCAGCGGCGCGGCTGGGAAGGCACCGTGCTGCTGCGGGTGCATGTGCTGGCCAGCGGCTCGCCGAGCGAGGTGCAGGTACAGACCAGCAGCGGCCGCGACCTGCTCGACGAAGCCGCGGTGCGCGCGGTCAAGCGCTGGACCTTCGTGCCGGCCAAGCAGGGCGAGGTCGCCCGCGATGGCTGGGTCAGCGTGCCCATCGATTTCAAATTGAACTGATTCAGCGCCTTTGCGTGTAGAGAGGAATTCACCATGGACCTGTTAACCAATCCCTTCGCCTCCATCGAGCACCTGGTGATCTGGCTGCTCATCGGCTTCTCCGTCGTCACCTGGGGCCTGGCCCTGGTCAAGGGCATCCAGTTCGCCCGCCTGAAGCGCCGCGACCGCCAGTTCCAGAAGCGCTTCTGGAGCGCCACCAGCCTGGACAGTGCCGCCGAGCAGCTGCAGCAGCATGCCGGTGCCGCCGCCCACGTGGCCCAGGCCGGCTTCGCCGCGATCCAGGTGCAGGGCGGCCAGCCCGGCGACCTGAGCCAGGCGATCAACCACCAGGACCGCCTCGAACGCGCCCTGCGCCAGCAGATCCAGCGCGAGCGCCGCTCCCTCGAATCCGGGCTGGCGGTGCTCGCCTCGATCGGTTCCACCTCGCCCTTCATCGGCCTGTTCGGCACCGTCTGGGGCATCATGGAAGCCTTGAAGGGCATCAGCGCGGCCGGCTCGGCCAGCCTGGAAACCGTGGCCGGCCCCATCGGCGCGGCACTGGTCGCCACCGGCGTGGGGATCGCCGTCGCCGTGCCGGCGGTGCTGGTTTACAACTACTTCCTGCGCAGCCTGAAGCTCACCGCCGCCGACCTCGACGACTTCGCCCACGACTTCTACCTGCTGGCGCAGAAGAGCGCCTTCAAGCTGATCGTCAATGCCGCGCCGGCACGCGCCGCCGGCTCTGTGAAGGAGGCGTCCTGACATGGCCTTCTCCACCCAGGACAACGACGAAGTCCTGTCCGAAATCAACGTCACCCCGCTGGTGGACGTGATGCTGGTGCTGCTGGTGGTGTTCATCGTCACCGCGCCGCTGCTGACCAACGCCATTCCGATCAACCTGCCGAAGACCGAGGCCGTGGCCCCGCCCGAGCAGAAGGACCCGCTGGTGGTGAGCATCGACGGCGCCGGCAAGCTGTTCATCAACAAGGACGAGATCCAGCCCGACCTGCTGCAGACCAGCCTGGAAGCCGCCAAGGCAAAAGACCCGGAGCTGCGCGTGCAACTGCAGGCCGACGACCAGGTGGACTACGGCGCCGTGGCCCGCGCCATGGCCTCCATCGAGCGGGCGGGCATCACCAAGCTCGCGGTGATTACCGCGCGCTGACCGGCTTGGCTGCTTTGTAGGTTGGTCTGAGCTACGCGAAGCCCAACGAGCGAACCTGATGCCCTGCAACGTTGGGCCTCGCTGCGCTCGGACCAACCTACGGCGTTTCTGCGCTGACAGGTTTTGGCCACCTCTCTTCAGGCAGGGGAGAGGTGGCTGTTTTACATCGATGGCTTTCGTCCAGAAGGCCTTCTCCCGTCAGGGTTGGCCCGGACTGCACACTGCAGATCCGGGCCTTTTTTTCTACGGCAGATGGGAAAGCCGAAAGTGCTTCATCCATTGCGCCACAAGTCTTCAGACCCTTCCTCTGCGCTCATCGGATTGAGCCTCTTTCGTCTCATCCTGCTTATCGGCCTAGATAACGACCGGCCCGCCAACTTGGCGATCGCGTTCAAAACAACGCCCATCCGAAGCAAGCAACGAGTGCGAAATGGAATTCCCTCATCTCGACCAGGCAGGTAGCGCGAACACCCGCTCGGTCGTGGTCATGAATTCTTGCTCGACGGCTTTCATCCGATCTCCCGCGGGAGGCACCTGGAGTAGTCATGGCATCGAACAGTTTCCAAAACGAAGTACCCAAGTCGCGGGTCAACATCAAGCTCGACCTGCATACCGGCGGCGCCCAGAGGAAGGTCGAACTACCCCTGAAGCTGATGCTGATGGGCGACTACAGCAATGGCCGGGAAACACGCCCACTCTCGGAGCGCAGCAAGGTCAACATCGACAAGAGCAACTTCGACAGCGTGCTCGCCGAATTCGCCCCGAGCCTGAAGCTCGCAGTGGAGAACACTCTGGCCGATGACGACTCGGAAACCCCCATCGAGCTCACCTTCCGACGCATGAAGGACTTCGAACCCGAGCAGGTGGCCCGGCAGATTCCGCAGCTGCGTGCCTTGCTCGCTATGCGCAATCTGCTGCGCGACCTCAAGTCGAACCTCTTGGATAACGCCACATTCCGCCAGGAGCTGGAACGCATCCTCAAGGACGACGCCCTCAGCGACGAACTGCGCATCGAACTCGCCGCGCTCGCTCCCCAAGACGCTCGCTAACGCGCCCGGATAGTCAAAGGAAGGTCACCCATGTCCGTAGAACACACCTCCGCGGCCCCGCACGGCGCCGCTGCATTCGAGGAAAACCAGGGCGTCTATGCGGCCCTGTTCGGCAAGATCAACCTCAGCCCTATCAGCGAGCTGAGCGCTCTCGACGCGTTCCAGAACAACGAGGCACTGTCCGAAGCTTCTGCTGACGAGCGGGTCACCGCAGCGGTCAGCGTTTTCCTCGACCTGCTCAAGCAGTCATCGCAGAAGGTCGAGCGCTTGGACAAGACCCTGCTCGACGAACACATTGCCTCCTTGGATGCGCAGATCAGCCGCCAGCTCGACGCGATCATGCACCACGCGGACTTCCAGCGCGTCGAGTCCACCTGGCGCGGTGTCAAGTCGCTGATCGACCAGACCGACTTCCGTCAGAATGTGCGCATCGAGTTGCTCGACATCAGCAAGGAACACCTGGTGCAGGATTTCGAGGACGCCCCCGAGATCGCCCAGAGCGGCCTGTACGTGCACACCTACATCCAGGAGTACGACACGCCCGGCGGTGAGCCGATCGCAGCGGCCATTTCCAACTACGAGTTTGATCGCGGCGCGCAGGATATTGCCCTACTGCGTAACCTTTCCAAGGTTGCCGCGGCGGCGCACATGCCCTTCATCGGTGCCGTCGGCCCGGCGTTCTTCGGCAAGGAAACGATGGAGGAAGTTGCCGCCATCAAGGACATCGGCAACTACTTCGACAGGGCCGAATACATCAAATGGAAGTCCTTCCGCGACAGCGACGACGCCCGTTACATCGGGCTGACCCTGCCCCGTGTGCTCGGGCGCCTGCCCTATGGCCCGGACACAGTTCCGGTGCGCAACTTCAATTACGTCGAGAGCGTGAAAGGCCCGGACCACGACCGTTACCTGTGGACCAATGCGTCTTACGCCTTCGCCGCCAACATGGTGAAGAGCTTCATCCACAACGGCTGGTGCGTACAGATTCGTGGCCCGCAATCGGGCGGCGCGGTGACCGACCTGCCGATTCATCTCTATGACCTGGGCATCGGCAACCAGGTGAAGATCCCGTCGGAAGTGATGATCCCGGAGACCCGCGAATTCGAATTCGCCAACCTGGGTTTCATCCCCCTGTCCTACTACAAGAATCGCGACTACGCGTGCTTCTTTTCCGCCAACTCGACACAGAAGCCTGCGCTGTACGACACGGCCGATGCCTCGGCCAACAGCCGCATCAACTCACGACTGCCGTACATCTTCTTGCTGTCGCGCATTGCCCATTACCTGAAGCTGATCCAGCGGGAAAACATCGGCACCACCAAGGACCGTCGTGTGCTGGAGCTGGAACTCAATACATGGATTGGCAGCCTGGTAACCGAGATGACCGACCCCAGCGACGACCTCCAAGCCTCGCACCCGCTGCGCGAAGCGAAGGTGATAGTCGAAGACATCGACGACAACCCCGGCTTCTTCCGCGTCAAGCTGTACGCCGTGCCGCATTTCCAGGTGGAAGGCATGGACGTCAACCTGTCTCTGGTTTCGCAGATGCCCAAGGCCAAGGCCTGAGCCTTCGCATAGGGAACACGACGTCATGAACATCGACCGCCCCCTATGGGCTGCGGGGACGCTACTGTCCCCGCAGCAGTTCCAGCAGCAAGCGCGCTGGGAGGCCTGGACCAATGAATGCATCGCCCGACTCGCCCTGGTTCACCCCTGGGGCGTGCTCGTGGCCGCCTTCGATCTGGATGCACTGAAGCTGGGGAAGCTCAAGGCCCAACGGCTCCAACTGCGGATGCCGGACGGTACCTTGATCGACACCGACCGTGCCGACTGCCTGCCGCCTGCGCTGGAGCTGTCCCGCGTGCTGGCGGACGACAGCCACCACTCGATCCTGCTGCTGGCGCTGCCTCTGGAACAGGGCAACGGCAACAATTGCGTTCTCGATGGTAGCCGTGAGGACCGGCCCACTCGCTACCGTCAGGGCTGGCGAGCGGTGCAAGACCTTTACGGCGACGAAAGCCAGTCCATCAGCGTGATGGAGCACCAACTCAGTCTGCGCCTGTCCAGTGATGACAACGGTGACTACCTGACCTGTCCGGTCACGCGCCTGGTGCGCGATGCCCAGGGGATCTGGAGCATAGACCCCAGTTATGTACCGCCCCTGCTGAGCTTCGGCGCTCACGCTGGCCTGTTGGCTCAGCTGGACAATTTGCTGACCCAGCTCTCCGCCAAGCGTCAACGGCTGATGGGCATGCGCCGTGAAAGCAACCAGCGCATGGCCGACTTCGCCGTGGCCGACGTCTCGCTGTTCTGGCTGCTCAATGCACTCAACACCTACCAGCCGATCCTGGCTGACCTCGGGGCCAATCCAGCCCGCCATCCCGAGCAGGTCTACCTGGAGCTGGCAAAGCTTGCCGGCAGCTTGTCGACCTTCTCGCTGGAACACGATATCGAACGGATTCCGGCATACCGGCATGAACAACTGGAACAGGTTCTGGCGCCGTTGATGAGCCTGATCTCCACCCTGCTCGAGGCCAGCCTGCCTTCACGTGTCATCGCGCTGGAACTGGAAGAGGCCGGTGCCAACCGTTGGAAGGTCTCGCTCAATGATCCACGCCTGCGAGAGCCGGACGGTGCCGATTTCTACCTGTCCGTGCGATCGCGTTTGTCCGCTGCACAGTTGCAGAGCCAGTTTCCGCACCTGTGCAAGGTCGGCACGCCGGAGGACGTCGATCACCTGGTCAATGCGGCACTCGACGGTATTCCGCTGCAGCCCCTCAGCCATGTCCCGGCCGCTATTCCGTTGCGCCTGGAAAACCAATATTTCGCGCTGGATCTCGGGCATCCCAAGGGGCGGACAATGCTGGCCGCTGGGGTGTGCGCCTTCTATGTCCCGGCCACGTTGATCGACGCGCGGCTGGAACTGTTCGCGGTGCTGCGCTCATGAGCCTGAATACCGAACACGCCAGGCCTTCAGCGGTCGACGTGGATGCGTTGCTGCAGGACAGCTACCTGCTGGTCGTGGCCCTGCATGAGGGTGCCACGGCAAGCGGCAGTCGTGATCTGTGGAATCACTGCTCCGCCCAGATCGAAGAGGTGCGCGAGAGGCTGAAGGCCGATGGCATGAGCCAGAAGAGCATCGACTGCATCAGCTACGCCCAGTGCGCCTTGCTGGATGAAACAGTGCTCGGCTACGCGAAGGATGAAGCCCATGCCGACTGGGCCGGCGAGCCCTTGCAGGCGAAGTTTTTCAACCGGCACCAGGCGGGAGAGTTCCTTTACGAGGATATGTGTGACGTCCTGCGTGAGCCCGCACCGGACCCAAGGGTGATGACGGTTTACCAGCGTGTGCTGATGCTGGGGTTCAAGGGGCGCTACAACGATTTGAACCACCCAGAACGTGAGGATCTGCTGCGCGCGTTGGACGCTCGGGTTGCGCCCTTGGTGACACGTCAGGTGCTGATCTCCGGCTCTGGGCAGGGGCGAGACGGGGTTGTGCGGAACGGGTTGCGTAGTCCCCTCATGCAACTGCTCGTGGCAGCACTGCTCATCGTCGGAACCTGGTGGGGGCTGAATCAGCTCCTCAGTAGCGCTGTCTCCTCGTTGATGCCCGGTGCGGCGTGATGGAGGCCCAATGACCTTGATGCTGACGCGCGGCCTCTGGCTGTTGGCCGCGCTGCTCGCCATGGCGCTGCTATTCGTTTTTCCCATGCTCGGGTGGCAACGGTGGAGTGCGGTATCGGTTATCGCGCTGGCGGCGGTCCTGGCCTGGCGCTGGACAGGGCAGCGTGCTGAGCAGTTGTCGCGGACGCTGGCACTCGACAGCGAAGTACCCCTGCCGGCCGCAGGTTTCCGACAACCCGTGGCACTGGTCTGTGGCGATGGTTTGCCGGCGCTTTTCGAGGCGCCTGAGGCAGGGCGATACGCGTCGAGAATGACGCCACAAGGTTGCTATTTATCGGTCGAAAGCCTCGAACATCTGCCCCGCAGGGTCCAGAGCATCTTGGCGCATCGGCCTCACTGGGGCGGACAGCTCTGTGTGCTCTTTATCGTCAATCCGCACGAGCACAGCGACGGCACCGAGCTGTACGGGCGTATTCGGACGCTCCGTCATCAGTTGGCGCTGGCCCGCCGATCTGGCCCTGCTCTGCCTCTACTCCTGGCGACCTACCTGCAAAGCGATCAGGGCGATGGTCCCTGGTTCTGTTGGGAGCCAGGAGCGCAACAGGCGGATGTTCTGGAGGGCGGCGCTCGCACCGATTTTGGCGCATGGCAGATGCACACAGACGACCTCCAGACCTCCGCGCTTCGCCTGCGAACCGGCGTGATGTTGAACAGCATCGCCGGGTGGTTGAGCGAACACGTACGGGCTCATCTTGTTGCACCTGAGGCCCGTAGCCCTGTTGCGGTTGCGGTGGCCGGCGGGGTCATCCTGGTGCCGGCGCTACCAGGTGGCGTGGTCGGAAGTCTCTGGCAGCAATGGGTGTGTGGCAGGACCGCATTGGGCGAACTGGCAACCCCGGCGTCCTCGTCCTCGGTGCTATTGCCTCTCCCCGACCCGCTGCTACCGCTGTTGCGGCTTAAGGCGCAGAACATCCCTTTGCGTCGGGCCGGAATCATTGCGCTCTGGTTGTTCGTGGCGGCGATGCTGACGGCCTTTGCCAGCTCCGCCTGGCACAACCACCAATGGGCGCGGCAGGCCAGCGACGACCTGCAGCGCTACCTGGCCATTCCTGAGGCTCAACAGCGCGAACAGCCCGAATTCGCCGAGCGGGAGGCAGCGATGTCGGCGCTGCGCAGCCATGCTGTGCGCCTGGATGGCTACTACCGCCACGGTGAACCGCTGTGGCTTGGATCCGGCTTGTACCAGGGCGAACGCCTTCGCAACGAGTTGTTGGCAGTGATCGCGGGGTATCGGGTGCCTGACGGCGCCCCAGCAGTAGCGACGATTCCCGACCCCGTACGACTGGACAGCCTGTCGTTGTTCGCGGTGGGCAGCGCCACGCTCAAGCCGGAATCCACCCGGCTGCTGATCAACATTCTGGTCGGCATCAAGGCTCAGCCCGGTTGGCTGATCGTCATTGCCGGTCATACCGATGCCACCGGCAACGCCGAGCACAACCTTCAGCTGTCCCACGCCCGTGCCAGTGCTGTGCGCGACTGGATGCAGCGCATGGGCGATATCCCCGATGGTTGCTTTGCCGTCCAGGGATTCGGCGCGAGCCAGCCGATCGCGAGCAATGACACTGAGATCGGGCGCGCCGCCAATCGGCGTGTCGATATCCGCCTGGTACCGGAGATGGGGGCGTGCGTGTCGTCCATCGAGGCTCCGGGCGGCAAGCATCAGTCGCACCCCGCGGCTGTCAACCTCTGAGAAGGAGTTTCAAATGGCAATTCCCGTATACCTCTGGCTGCAGGATGACGGTGGCGCAGACATCAAGGGTTCGGTGGATGTGCAGAAGCGCGAGGGCAGCATCGAGGTCGTCGCCCAGGACCACAGCCTCTACATCCCCACTGACAACAATACCGGCAAGCTGACCGGCACCCGGGTTCACACCCCGTTCCTCTTCACCAAGGAAATCGATGCCGCCAGCCCCTACCTGTACAAGGCGGTGACTACCGGCCAGACCCTCAAGAGTGCCGAGTTCAAGTGGTACCGCATCGACGACGCTGGCCAGGAAGTCGAGTACTTCATCACCAAGCTGGAAAACGTCAAGGTCGTGAAAGTCGCGCCGAAAATGCACGACGTGAAGGACCCGTCCAAGGAGAGGCACAACCACCTGGAGCAGGTGGAACTGCGCTACGAAAAAATCACGTGGACCTACAAGGACGGCAACATCATCCACGCCGATTCCTGGAACGAACGTCAGAGCGCCTGACGTCGGGTAAAGCCGGCGGAGCCTTCAGCTCCGTCGGTTCCGGTGCTCCGGCTTGAGCGTTTGTTCGCAAACGCTCAAGCCGGCTCATCGCAGACCCATATCGGACGCGCAAGCGCCACGAACCTCGTACAAGGACGCACCTTCATGGCCCAGAACTCCGCCAGCCTGCTTCGTCGCCTCAACCCATACTGCGCCCGGGCGCTCAGCGCTGCGGCGTCGCTCTGCCAGAGCCGCGCTCACGCCCAGATCACTCCTGAGCACTGGTTGCTCAAGCTGCTGGAACAGGGGGAGGGGGACCTCACGCTGATCGCGCGCCGTTACGGCTGGGACCTCGATGGTCTCTGGCAGGGGCTGCTTGAGCATCTGGATGGTTTGCCCCGCAGCGTGCGTGACAAACCCCAGCTCAGCGGCGAACTGCGACAACTGATCAAGAATGCCTGGCTGCGCGCCTCGCTGGACGATGACAATGACCGTCTGCGCTCATTGCACTTGCTCGGTGCCTTGCTGGAAGCCCCCAGTCTGGTTGGCTGCGATGCGATCTGGCCGTTGCTCAGTCTCAGTGACACTCAGCTGCAACGCCTCATGCCGATGCTGGACCAGCACTCCGAGGAGTGTCCCGAGGTGCAGCGTGAGGCGCGCCTGGAAGAGCTCAACCCCAGTGCCGGCACGCTGACGGTCGCCCCGGCCGGCCGCGCTGGAGACGATGCCCTGCATCGGGTGCTGGACCGGTTTACCCAGGACGTGACCGCCAAGGCGCGTGAGGGACTCATCGACCCGGTGTTCGGGCGTGACGATGAAATCCGTCAGGTCATCGACATCCTCAGTCGGCGACGCAAGAACAACCCCATTCTGGTGGGCGAGCCCGGCGTCGGCAAAACCGCACTGGTTGAAGGCCTGGCCCTGCGCGTCGCAGACGGCCAGGTGCCCGACAGCCTCAAGACTGTGAGCGTGCGCACCCTCGACCTCGGCCTGCTGCAGGCTGGCGCGGGCGTCAAAGGCGAGTTCGAACAGCGCCTGAAACAGGTCATCGACGCCGCGCAGCGTGCGGAATACCCCGTCCTGCTGTTCATCGACGAGGCCCACACCCTGATTGGTGCCGGCAACCAGGCAGGTGGTGCCGATGCCGCCAACCTGCTCAAGCCTGCGCTCGCCCGTGGCGAGCTACGCACCATCGCCGCCACCACCTGGAGCGAATACAAGCAGTATTTCGAGCGCGACGCGGCGCTGGAGCGACGCTTCCAGATGGTCAAAGTCGACGAGCCTTCCGATGCCAACGCCTGCCTCATGCTGCGCGGCCTCAAGGCCCGTTACGCCAGTCACCACGGCGTCCATATCGAAGATGCGGCGGTGCTGGCCGCCGTCAGCCTGTCGCGCCGATACCTGACCGGGCGACAACTGCCTGACAAGGCCGTCGACTTGCTGGACACCGCCAGTGCCCGTGTCCGCATGGGCCTCGATTGCGAGCCCCAGGCCCTGGTCCGTATCGCCGCTCATCAGTCCGCCCTGGAGCTGGAGCGCCAGGCCTTGGAAGCCGACCACCGCCTCGGTGGTCGGGCCACAGCCGGGCGGCTGGGCGAAATCGCGGCCCAGTGCGCCTCGCTGGCGCGAGAGCGCGCTGAGCTGGAGCGGCAATACCGCCTTGAACTCGACCTTGGCCGGCAGTTACTGGACGCCCGTCAGGAGGATCCTCCCCAGGCGTACCGCCGCACCGAATTGCAGCGGCAACTGGCAGCGGCGCAGGGTGAACGGCCGTTGCTGTCCCTTGACGTTACCGCGCGCAGCGTTGCCGAAGTGATCGCCGACTGGACCGGTGTGCCGTTGGGCAGTCTGCTCAAGGACGAGCACATCAACCTGCTGGAGCTGGAGCAGCAGCTCGGCCAGCGGGTCATCGGCCAGGGCCACGCCCTCGGCGCGCTGGTTCAGCGGCTGCGCGCCGCGCGCACCGGCCTGACCGACGACAAGGCGCCCCAGGGCGTGTTCCTGCTGGTGGGCAGCAGCGGCGTCGGCAAGACCGAAACCGCCCTGGCGCTGGCCGACAGCCTGTTCGGCGGCGAAAAATCGCTGATCACCCTGAACCTCTCCGAGTACCAGGAAGCCCACACCGTCAGCCAGCTCAAGGGCTCACCGCCGGGCTATGTCGGCTACGGCCAGGGCGGGGTGCTCACCGAAGCGGTACGCCAACGGCCCTACAGCGTGGTGCTGCTCGACGAAGTGGAAAAGGCCCACCGCGACGTGCTCAACCTGTTCTACCAGGTCTTCGACCGGGGCTTCATGCGGGACGGTGAAGGACGCGAAATCGACTTCCGCAACACCGTCATCCTCATGACCTCCAACCTGGGCAGCGACCTGCTGCACGCCTGCCTCCAGGAGCAGCCGGACGCCTCCGATGCCACCCTTCAGGAACTTCTGCGTCCGACCCTGCGCGAGCACTTCCAGCCGGCGCTGCTGGCACGCTTCCAGACACTGATCTACCGCCCGCTGGCGGCCGAATCGCTCAATCGCATCGTCGCCATCAAGCTCGCCCAGGTCGCCTGTCGCCTGCAGCGCCATTACGGCCTCGATTGCCAGATCAACGAAGCCTTGACTGAAGCCCTGACGGCCACCTGCCTGCTCCCGGACACCGGCGCCCGCAACATCGACAGCCTGCTCAACCAGCAGATCCTGCCGGTGCTCAGCCAGCAGCTCCTGCAACGCCAGGCCGCCCGGCTGGAAAGCCGGAACGTGATCCTGGGCTACAGCGGCGACGACGGCATCACCCTGCAGTTCACCGAACTGCTGGAGCATTCGCAGCCGGCCTGTGAGGAGGCCTGAACATGCCCGCTGAAACCCGCCCCTTCTTCGACCACAGCCGCCACAAACTGCACGTGCGCAACCTTGACGCCGAGCTTGATGTGCTCGCCTTCGAGGGCCAGGAAGCGCTCAGCCAGCCCTTTGCCTACGACGTGGAATTCACCTCCACCGAGCGTGATCTTCCCGCCGAGAGCCTGCTCGGCCAGGACGCCCGCTTCAGCCTGTTCCCACCTCCCATCCCAGTGCCTTTCGCCGGCATGAGCGTGCCGCCGGCCAAACCGTTGCGCACCCTGCATGGCGTGGTCACCGGCTTTCGCCGTCTCTCCGGCTCCAACGACCAGACCCGCTACGCCATTACCCTGCAACCGCGCCTGGCTCTGCTCGAACGTGGCCGGCAATACCGCATCTACCAGCATCTCTCGGTGCCCGAGATCGTCGAGCAGATCCTGCGCAGCGAGCGTCACCAATGGGCCGGGCAGGACTTCTTCTTCGACCTCAAGCGCGAGTACCCCAAGCGCGAACAGGTGATGCAATACGGCGAGAGCGACCTGGCCTTCATCACCCGGCTGCTGGCCGAAGTCGGCATCTGGTACCGCTTCACCGCCGACGAGCGGCTGAGCATCGACGTCGTCCAGTTCCATGACGACCAGCGCAACTACCAGTTCGATGTCCGCCTGCCGTACCGCCCGCCGTCCGGCACCAGCGCCAGTGGGCAGGACGCGGTCTGGGCCCTGCAATCGCGGCATGGCGTGGTGGAAAAGGGCATCCACGTCCGCGCCTACGACCCGCGCGATGCCGCCGCCCGGCTCGACGGCTACGTCGACCAGAGCCAAGGCGACCTCACCACCTACGGCGAGGCCTACCACTACGCCGAGCACTACACCGAACTGGGCGACGCCTACGCCCAGGACGAAGACCTGCAAAGCGAGAGCGGCTACTTCTTCGCGCGCCTGCGGCACGAGCGCTACCTCAATGCCCGCACCTGCCTCGCCGGCGTCGCCAGCAGCGCGACCCTGGCCCCCGGGCAGGTACTGGGAATCGACGGCGGCGCCCCCGAGGCCTTCGCCCCCGGCGCCGTCATCACCCGCCTGACCGCCAGCGCCGCCCGCGACCGCAGTTTCGAAGCCCGCTTCGAGGCCATCCCCTATGTCGAGCACATCTGCTTCCGCCCGCCGCCGGGGGAAAAACCGCTGATCGTCGGCACCATCCCGGCGCGGGTCACCAGCCCGCAACCCGACGACCTCTACAGCCACATCGACCTGGAAGGCCGCTACAAGGTCAACTTCCTCTTCGACCGCGACACCTGGCGATTACGCAGGCGCGGGAGATAACCGACGACGGGATCGATCCACCCCTGGCTGCGGCGCGGCCCGACGCTGAAGGCTTGCCTATGCTGCGTGCCCACCTGCGTCAGGACCTCGCCTTCTTCTGGCGCCGCAAGGTCCGACTGCTGCTGGTGATCGGCGAGCCGGACGAGGTGGCCGCCATTGCGCCCGGCTTGGCCGAGCGGCACTGGCTGGTGGGCGACGGTGCGTTATTGCTCTGGGGCGGTGCTGCCCAGGACGCTGCCGGAACTGTGTGGCTGGAACAGTGGCGCCGGCTGTGTCCACGCGCCCCTCTGGACGGCATTGTCTGGGCGCTGAACCCCGAGCAGAGTCTCGATTCCGACTACCTGGGCCGCTACCGCCGCCAGCTCGCAGACCTGGCACGGCGGCTTCGTTGGCAGGCGCCGGTGCACCTCTGGGAGGTACGCCGTAGTGAGTGGGCGCAACCGGCCGCGGACATCGCGGCGGGCTGCACACTGACGCCTCGCGCCGACCCGGCGCAGCTGGAAATCCGCCTGGACCACCTGCTGCAGCCGTTGTGTGAACAGGGCTTGGCGCGGATGCAGGACGACAACCGCTACGATTTCCTGCTGCGCCTTTCCCACGACCTTCGCGCCGAAGGCATTGCCCGCTGGAGGCAGGTCTGGACGCAGCAGCGGTGGGGAGCCGAGCCCCTGCTGCGCGGCTTGTGGTTCAGCCTTCCCTTGCCCGTTGTCCGGGAGGGCGAACTGCACCAGTGGCAGGCCCACCCGGCCTGGCGCGGCGTGCTGGATGACAGGTACTTGGGTGGCCGTCCCTACGGCTGGAACGGGCCCCGCGCTGTCGCCGCCGTGGCGCTTGGTCTGGCGGCACTCTGGGGCCTGGGCATGCTGCTCGCCTTCACCAGCAACCGCGTGCAGATCGCCGAACTGCAGAACACCCTGGCGGTGCTTGACCAGCCCCACGAAGGCGACGAGCAACTGCTCGCCCTTAACGAATTGGTCCACGAACTCGACCGCCTCGACTATCGAGCGAAACACGGCGCGCCCTGGTATCAGCAGTTCGGCCTGAACCAGAACGAAGGCCTGCTCGCCGCTCTTTGGCCACGCTACGTGATGGCCAACAACCGCCTGATACGTGACCCGGCGGCGGCCAGCCTGGAACGCGAGCTGCGCACCCTGTTCAGCCTGCCGCCGGGCAGCGCCGAGCGTACCGCCCGGACCCGGGACGCTTACCAGTTGCTCAAGGCTTACCTGATGCTGGCGCGTCCGGAGAAGGTCGACGCCGCCTTCCTTGCCCAGGCCCTCGCGGCCGCCGAACCGCAGCGTGCCGGCATCGGCAGCGGCGCATGGCAGGGCATCGCCCCAAACCTCTGGCGCTTCTACGCCGAACACCTGGCCGCGCATCCCGACTGGCGCATCGACGCCGATCCCACCCTGGTCGCCCAGACTCGCCAGGTGCTGCTCGGCCAGCTCGGCCGGCGCAATGCCGAAGCCAGTCTCTACGAAGCGATACTCGAGGCCGCGGCCAACCAGTACCCGTCGTTGGGCCTGCAGCAGCTGGTCGGCGATACCGACGCCCAGATGCTGTTCTCCACCGCCGCCGAGGTGGCCGGTGTCTTCACCCGCCAGGCCTGGGAAGGCCAGGTGCGCCAGGCCATCGACGAGGCGGCCTCCGCGCGCCGGGAAGAGATCGATTGGGTACTGAGCGACGACCACAGCCAGGTCGCCGCCGACCTGACCCCCGAGGCCCTGCGCGAACGGCTCACCGCGCGCTACTTCCAGGACTACGGCAACGCCTGGCTGGGCATGCTCAACAGCCTGCGCTGGCAGCCCGCCGACAGCCTCGCCGACGCCATCGACCAGCTCACGCTGATGGCCGATGTGCGCCAGTCCCCGCTCATCGCCCTGATGAACACCCTGGCCTACCAGGGCCAGGCCGGCGTCCGCCGGCAGGCCCTGGGCGGTTCGCTGGTGCAGTCCGCGCAGAAGCTCATCGGCCAGGACCAGACCTCGGTCATCGACCAGCAGGCCCTGGCTCCGGAGGGCCCGCTGGACGACAGCTTCGGTCCGCTGCTGGCCCTGCTCGGCAAGGGCGGGGATCCCCTGGCCGGCGAGGCTCGCCTGAGCCTGCAGGCCTTCCTCACCCGGGTCACCCGCGTGCGCCTGAAGTTGCAGCAGGTGAGCACCGCCGCCGATCCCCAGGCGATGATCCAGGCCTTGGCACAGACCGTATTCCAGGGGCGCAGTGTCGACCTTACCGACACCCAGTCCTATGGCAGCCTGATCGCCGCCAGCCTCGGCAGCGAATGGGGGGGCTTCGGCCAGGCCCTGTTTGTCCAGCCGCTGGACCAGGCCTGGCGGCGCATCCTGCAGCCTTCCGCCGCCGGCCTCAACGGCCAGTGGCAGCGCGGCATCGTGACGCCATGGAACCGCGCCTTCGCCGGCCGCTACCCCTTCGCCGCCGGCGGCAGCGATGCCTCCCTGCCGATGCTTGGGCAAATGATCCGCGCCGATAGCGGGCGCATCGACCAGTTCCTCGCCCGGCAACTGGGCGGTGTGCTGCGCAAGGAGGGTAACCGCTGGGTGCCCGAGAGCACCCAAAGCCAGGGGTTGCGCTTCAACCCCGAGTTCCTCGATGCGGTCAACCGGCTCACTGACCTTGCCGACGTGCTCTACACCGACGGTGGCATGGGCATCGGCTTCGACCTGCGGGCTAAACCGGTGCGCAACCTGGTGCAGACAACCCTCGTCCTCGATGGCCGTCGCCTGGAGTACTTCAATCAGCGGGAGCGTTGGCAACGCTTCGAATGGCCCAGTGCGAACGATCACCCCGGCGCGCGCCTCAGTTGGACCAGCGTCCGGAGCGGCGAGCGACTGTTCGGTGATTACCCCGGCACCTGGGGGCTGATCCGGCTGCTGGAGCGGGCCCGGGTCACCGCGTTGGACGATGGCGAAACCCACTACCGCCTGACGCTCGATGCCCCCGACGGCGTCGGGTTGACCTGGCACCTGCGCAGCGACCTGGGCCGCGGCCCTCTGGCACTGCTGAAACTGCGTGGCTTCCAGTTGCCGGCGCAAATCTTTCTCGACGCCAAAGCGGTCTCGTTACCACTGGCGCAGTCAGGAGACCTGCCATGAGCCTGTCGGCACTCATCACCAGTTGCCTTGGACCGCAGGACGCGCTGGCATTGGCGCAGCGTCAGGCGCCCGCTTGGGAGGCCTGGCTGCAACCCATCGGCGAGCAGTCGGCGGTCGGCGAGGACCCCGGTTACGACGATGACTTCCAGCGCATGCGCGATGAGGTCAATCGGCTCTCGGGCGCAGACGCCGAGTTGGTGGCGCAGTTGGCGGAGAAGCTGCTTACCCAGCGTTGCAAGGACCTGCGGGTGGCGACCTATTACCTGTGGGCGCGCTTGCAGACGGATGGCGAGGCGGGCCTGGCCGATGGGCTGAGCCTGGTGGCCGCGCTCGTGGAGCGTTTTGCCGCTGATGTCCTGCCGATTCGGCCCAACAGCCGGCGCATGGCGCTGGAATGGCTGGCCAGCAGCAAGGTGCTGGACAGTCTGTCGCTCTACCCGGAAGTGGTGAAGGTCGAGGCAGAACGCACCGTGGCGGCGCTGGCCTGGCTGGACCACGGCCTGGGTGCCTGGCCGGAGGACCAGCGCCCGGCGTTGGGTGCGCTGTACGGTGCGCTGTCGAGCCGATTGGCGCAGTCCGGTGGGGTCGACGCCCTGGTACCGCAGAACAGCGCTGCCCACGAGCCCCACAAACCGAGCGCTGCACCGGCGGTTTCTGCCATCAGGTCCGGGCGTGACCTGCTGGACAGCGGCCGCGCATTGGCCGGCTATCTGCGCGAGCAGCCGCAGGGTTGGCTGGCGGCGCACCGGCTGATGAAGAGCCTGCGCTGGGACAGCGTGCATCAACTGCCCCCTGCCGAGAGCAGCGGCAACACTCGCCTGGAGCCGCCCCGCAGCGATTACCGGGCGCAGCTCAAGCGCCTGCATCGGCAGCAGAGTTGGAGTGAGCTGCTGGATCAGGTCGAGCGTATCTATGCCGAAGGGGTGAACCATTTCTGGCTCGACCTGCAGTGGTACTTGTGCCAAGCACTGGGCAAGCAGCCGGCGCCACGGGACGGCTGGGCCGACATCGTCAAGCGCGACCTCGGCATGCTTCTCGACCGCTTGCCGGGGCTTGAATCCCTGCGCTGGCGTGATGGCTCGGCGTTCGCCGACGAAAACACCCGCCACTGGATCGCCCAGCAGGTGAGCGGCAACCACTCGGCGCAATGGCTGCCCGCGCCGGCGGCCCCGGCCTCGGTGGATGCCGACATTCTTGCCCTGGAAGACCAGGCGCTGGCCCAGGCCGACCGCGAAGGCGTGGATGCGGCAATCGCCTGGCTCGCTGCGCAGCCTGGCGTGCAGAGCGGGCGTCAGCGTTGGTTGCTACGCCTGCTGATCGCGCGGGTCGCCGAGCAGTGCGGCAAAGCCGACCTGGCCATTCACTTGCTGGCGGAGTTGAAGGCCACGGCGCAGCGCCAGGCCCTGGCGGAGTGGGAGCCCGACCTGATCTTCGAGGTGCAGGCCCGTCTGCTCAAACTGCTGCGCCTGAAGAGCCAGCGCAACGATGTGGACAAGCTCGCGCTTGGACGACGCCAGGAGGCCCTGCTGGCCGCCCTGGTCAGCATCGACCCGGTACGGGCCGCAGTGCTCTGTGGCTGAACCCTATTCAAGACAGGACGCCTGTGTGGACATGGATAATCTGACGCTGCGTTATTTCGACGCGGAAATGCGCTACCTGCGCGAGGCCGGCCAGGAGTTCGCCGAGGCCTTTCCTGATCGGGCCGCGCAGCTCAACCTGAATCGTCCGGGGGCCCGTGACCCTTACGTCGAGCGCTTGTTCGAAGGCTTTGCCTTTCTCATGGGGCGCCTGCGCGAAAAGCTCGACGATGATCTTCCAGAGCTGACCGAGGGGTTGGTCAGTCTGCTATGGCCGCACTACCTGCGGACCATCCCATCGCTGTCGATCCTGGAACTGGCGCCCGACTTGCAGCAGATGAAGCGCAGCGAGCGGATCGAGCGGGGCTTCGAAGTGCTGTCGCAGCCGGTGGGGCCGCAGCGCACTCGCTGCCGCTATACCACCACCCAGGACGCTACCTTGCAACCTCTGGCAGTCGATGCGCTGCGCCTGACCTACGAGCCTGATGGGCGGGCGGCCCTGCGCCTGCGCTTTGCCTGCGGCGCGTTGGCCGAGTGGCCGCAGGTGGACTTGAGCCGGCTATCCCTTTACCTGAACGCCGAGGCACCGCTGGCCAGCGCCTTGCACCTGGCCCTGACTCGTCAGGTGCATGCCTTGTACGTGCGCCTGCCCGGCGCTTTGGAGCGCGTGCCGCTGCAGGGGCATTTCGCAGCCAAGGGGTTTGGTGAGGAGGATCGCCTGTGGCCCAAGGGGGAGAGCGCGTTCAGTGGCTACCAACTGTTGCTGGAGTACTTCAGCTTCCGTGAGAAGTTCATGTTCGTCACTTTGCACGGCCTCGAGCAACTGAGCGTGCCGGAGGGCACGCCCTGGTTCGAGCTGGACGTGCTGCTGACCGAAGGTTGGCCCCATGATTTCGAACCACGCGCCGAGCATGTCCGCCTCCACGCCGTACCGGTGATCAACCTGTTCGCGCTGGAGGCTGACCCGCTGCGCCTGGACCCGCTGCAGAGCGACTACCTGCTGCGCCCCATGCGCTTGCAGGACGGGCACACGGAAATCTACTCGGTGGACCAGGTCACCGCCTCGAAGAACGCCGAGCGAGAGGACTACGTGCCGTTCACCAGTTTCCGGCACAAAGGTGGAATGCTGCGGGACCACGCGCCGGAGCGCTACTTCCACACCCGCCTCAAGCGCGGTGCGAACGGCTTGCACGACACCTGGCTGATCCTCGGTGGCGAGCGATTCGACACCGATCGCCTGGTGGCCGGCGAAAGCCTGTCGCTGCGTCTGACCGGCACCAACGGTCAGCTACCGCGCAAGGCGTTACAGAGCACGCTGCTCGACAGCGTGGTGCAATCCACGCAGACCGGCCTGCGAGTGCGCAACCTGTGCGCGCCGACCTTGCCCTGCTACCCGCCCAACCGCGACCGCTTCCACTGGCGGGTGCTCAGTCACCTGGGCTCGAACTTCCTGCCCATGCTGGGCAATGCCGAGGTGCTGCGCGGCACCCTGGCGCTTTACGACTGGACCGGCAGCGAACTGAACCGGCGTCGCCTGGAGGCCATCGTCGAGGTTCGTCATCACCTGATTCAGCGCTTCGAGAAGGGCTTCCTGCTGCGGGGTGTGGATATCGAGGTCACGCTGGACGCCAACGGTTTCAGCGGTGAAGGCGACATCAGTCTGTTCGGCGAAATGCTCAGCCGCTTCTTCGCCCTTTACGCCGATATCCACCTGTTCAATCAGCTCACGCTGATCCTTCAACCCACTGGCAAGAGCCTGCGATGGAACGAGAACCACAGTCAGCGTATTCCCGGCTGAACACCAGAGGATTGCTGCCCGCCTTGGAAGGGCGGATCGCCGAAGCCAATCTCTACCGCTTCTGCCAATTGCTGGAACAGGCCCTGCCGGGTCATCCGCCCCTGGGCAGCACCGCGCGCCCGACGGACGACCCGGTGCGCTTCCGCCCCGACCCCGGCATGGGCTTCCCCGCAGGCGAGCTGAAGGCCATCGAGAACGACCCGGAGCGCCCGTCGGGTCCGGCCACGGTACGCACGCGCCTGCTGGGGCTGTATGGCGTGGACTCGCCGCTGCCCACCGCCTACCTGGACGACATCGCCCAGCGCCGTGACGGGCACGAGGCCCTGGAGGCCTTCCTCGACATCTTCAACCACCGTGTGTTCACCCAGCTCTACCGCATCTGGCGCAAGTACTCCTACCCGGCGACCTTCCTGCCCGGCGGGCACGACGCGACCTCCCAGTGTCTGCTGGGGCTGATCGGCCTCGGGATTCCCGGAACCGCCGATCATGTCGAAACGCCGGTTTCCCGTTTCCTCGCGTTGCTTGGCGTGATGCGCCTTCCCACCCGCAATGCCGAGGGCGTGACGGCGCTGGTGACATTGCTGGCGCCCGGCACCCGGGCAACCGTCACGCCGCACTGGCCGCAGCGGGTGGTACTGGCATTCCCGGCCAGCCTCTCGGCGACCCGCCCGGTAGGCCTGTCCCAGGGCACCCCACTGGGCAGCGTCGGCCTCGATGCCAATAGCCAGCTGCACTTGGCCCTGTTCACCGAGGATCCAGAGGAAGCCCAGGGCTGGCTGCCGGGCGCCTCCCTGCACGGCGACCTGCTGGCGCTGCTGCGGGTCTACCTCGGCTGGCGCTGCACGGCGCGCCTGGAACTGTCCTTGCCGATCCGCTGCCTGCCTCGACCCGTGCTCGGACAGGCGACGCTGAGGCTCGGCATGACCGGGCTACTGGGCCTGGGCAGCAGCCGGCAGGCGGAAGCGCCGGGCACCGTCACCATCAGCCTGGGCCGCTACCAGGGCCTGCTGGGCAACCCCGAAGAAAGAGAGACACAGCATGTCGCATACCGTTTTTAAACCCCTGCTGCTGGCCGGCCTGATCTTGCTGGTCGGCGGCTGTGGCCTGTACCAGAGCGTGGGGGACCGCTCCGCGACCTTCGCCCGGTCGATCTTCTACAAGCAGGTGAAGACCCTGCACCTGGACATCAGCGGCCGCGCCGCGATCAACACCGACAACCGCGACATGTCCGGGCTGTCGGTGACCACGTTGGTGCGCATCTATGCACTGCGCGACGGTAAGGCCTTTGAACGGGCCTCCTATGACAGCCTGCTGGGAGACAGTCAGGACCTGCTGGGCGCCGACCTGCTGGACGAGCGGACCCTGGTGATCGGCCCCGGCGAGGGCGCGCAGGTCAGCGTTCCCCTGGACGAGGCCGCGCAGGTGGTCGCGGTGGCCGCGCTGTTCCGTCAGCCGGACACCGCGAAGAACAACTGGCGCCTGCTGCTGCGCCGCGACGAGCTGGACCCGGACAGGCCGCGGGTGATCGAGCTGGCCGACAACCACCTGAGCCTGCGCCCGCTGGCGAGGAATGATCGATGACCGAGCACGCGCCGTCGCTCTACGAAACCCTGCTGCAGAACTTCACCGGCGAGCTGGAGTTGCACAAGGTGCGGGATGAGGACCAGCTCGTCCTCTCGGTGCTGGACAACCTCCAGCGCATCCTCGACAGCCGCGCCGGATCGCTCAGCCATCTGCCGGACTACGGCCTGCCGGACCTGGGCCAGGTGCTGCAGGGGCTGCCCGCCGCCGCCCACGGCCTGATCGGCAGCATCACCCACACCCTGCTCACCTACGAGCCGCGCCTGGCGGAGTTGCACGTCCGCCTGCTGCCGCAGTCGCAGCCGGGGCAGCTGGAATACGCCCTCGATGTCCGCCTGAAGAACGGCGAGCAGGCGACCTTCGGCACCACCCTGGCGCCGGCGGGCAAGGTACTGCTCCGCCACCTCAGGCGGCAGGATTATCTGTAACGGCTGACCCGGGAGACTGACCCCCATGAACGGAATCGTTGGACGCAGCGGAACCGAGGCCTGCGAGCGAGGAGACTTCACCGCTCTCTACGACGAACTGGCGAAGCTGCACCACCCCGCCTGCCCGGATGTCGACTGGCGCAAGGTCGAGCAATGGAGCCGGGAGCTGCTGCGGGACAACGGCAGCGATCTGCAGGTCGCCGCCTTCCTTGCGCTGGCTTTGGCCCAGCGCTACGGGTTGCCGGGCATGGCCGAGGGCATGGCCCTGCTAAGCCGGCTGCTGGCGGCGGCCTGGGACCGCCTCTGGCCGCGCAAGGCGCCGGAGCGCATGGACATCCTCGCCTGGCTGTTCACCCAGTTTCAGCCGTTGCTGCGCGGTGTTGAGGTGGGCGAGAAGGACGCGCCGACCATCCGCAGCCTGGAGGCCGACCTGGCCCGCCTGCAGGAAGTGCTCGGCCTGCATCGGCTACCCGCGATGACCGCCATGCGAGCCCTTGGCCAGCAGATCGCGGCGGTGGCCGGCCGCGTCGAAGGCGAGGCTGTGCCGCTGGCCCGGAGTTCCAGTGGGAGTGGTCGTGCCGCGCATGATGGGCCGTTCAGGGTGTTCGTCTCGATGCCCGAGGGCGGCATGGTCGCTCCCGTGGTGTACGTGGATGGCAGCCCGCCCCGGCGTTGGCGCCGAGTCGTGCTCGTGCTGCTGCTGGGTATCGTCGCGCTGCTGCCCCTGGGCGTGCTGGCCTGGAACCACTGGTGGCTCGCCCAGGAGGAAGCGCGGGCGGCGACGGAGTCGGTGCGGCTGGACAGCCTCCAGCTATTTGACTCCGGCAGAGCCCACCTGAAGCCGGATTCCACCAAGCTGCTGATCAACGCCCTGGCCAACATCAAGGCGCAGCCCGGCTGGCTGATCGTGATCACCGGGCACACCGACGCTACCGGCGACCCCGTCCGAAACGTCGAGCTCTCGCGGGCCCGGGCCGAAGCCGTTCGCGATTGGATGAAAAGCATGGGCGACGTACCCGACGATTGCTTCGTCATCCGCGGCCACGGCCCAGGCCATCCCATCGCGGACAACGCCACTGAAGCGGGGCGCGAAGCCAATCGGCGCGTCGACATCAGCCTGGTGCGGGAGGCGGGGGCCTGTCTTGCCGGGCAGTGATCACGGCCCTCGACGCGGCGCCTGATTTCTCCGCGCGGCCTGTCCAGCGCGCTGCTCGACATCGACGAATCCAGCGTGCTGGTGACGACCCAGGCCATCAATGGTGAAACCGTCGCCAGCGCCACTGGCGAAGTGCGCTCGCGCGGCATCGAGCTGGACCTCTGGCTTTTGTAGGTTGGCGCCGGGCGAAGCGAGGCCCAACGTTTCCCCTCGACATCGATGCGTTGGGCTTCGTGGACTCAGACCAACCTACGGACCGACCGCGCAAGGCGTCTGCTTTTCGTAGGGTGGATATCGCTCTTCATATCCACCAGCGGAGCGATGCCGGACCTCGACGGTGGATCGGTGAAGCGTGATCCACCCGACGGATAGGGTCCCTGCTGGTGTGGGAGCGAATTTATTCGCGAAGACCGCAAAGCGAGCCGGTGGCCCCGATTTCGCGAATGAATTCGCTCCTACAAAAAACGCGGCTCTGCGCCCGGCGGCGGGATCGTTAATCTGACCGTAACGATCATCCTCCGGGCTTGATTGATGACCCACCGGTCGCGCTCCTAATGTGCGTTCCACGACAGCGGAACTCGTGGAGCCACCATGACAACAAGACCCTCTCCCCCGCCGCAGTGGTCGCGTCGGCGCGCCGAAAAGCAGCGCCGTCTCGACCAGGTACGCAACCTCGCCGATGGCGTCGTGCTGCCCAGCGAACGGATCGTCGAAGCCCTTGAAGCCCTGATCGCCCCCGGCGACCGTGTGGTGCTCGAAGGCAACAACCAGAAGCAGGCGGATTTCCTTTCCCGCTCCCTGGCCAAGGCCGATCCCGGTCGCCTGCACGACCTGCACATGATCATGCCGAGCGTCAGCCGCGCCGAGCACCTCGATCTCTATGAACGCGGCATCGCCCGCAAGCTCGACTTCTCCTTCGCCGGCCCGCAAAGCCTGCGCATCGGCCAGTTGCTGGAAGACGGCCTGCTGGAAGTGGGCGCCATCCACACCTACATCGAGCTCTATTCGCGCCTGCTGGTGGACCTGATCCCCAATGTCGCCCTGGTGGCCGGCTTCATGGCCGACCGCGACGGCAACATCTACACCGGCCCGAGCACCGAAGACACGCCGGCGCTGGTGGAGCCCACCGCGTTCAGCGACGGCATCGTCATCGTCCAGGTCAACGAGCTGGTGGACGATGTGCGCGACCTGCCACGCGTGGACATCCCCGCGTCCTGGGTCGATTTCGTGGTGGTCGCCGACAAGCCCTTCTACATCGAGCCGCTGTTCACCCGCGACCCGCGCCACATCAAACCGGTGCACGTGTTGATGGCAATGATGGCGATCCGTGGCATCTACGAGAAACACAAGGTCCAGTCGCTCAACCACGGCATCGGTTTCAACACTGCGGCCATCGAACTGATCCTGCCCACCTACGGCGAATCCCTTGGCCTCAAGGGCAAGATCTGCCGGAACTGGACGCTGAATCCGCACCCCACGCTGATCCCCGCCATCGAGACGGGTTGGGTGGAAAGCGTGCACTGCTTCGGTACCGAACTGGGCATGGAGGACTACATCGCCCAGCGTCCGGACGTGTTCTTCACCGGTCGCGACGGCTCACTGCGCTCCAACCGGATGATGTGCCAGCTCGCCGGGCAATACGCGGTGGACCTGTTCATCGGCGCCACCCTGCAAGTGGATGGCGACGGCCATTCCTCCACCGTTACCCGTGGCCGCCTGGCAGGTTTCGGCGGTGCGCCGAACATGGGTCACGACCCGCGCGGTCGTCGCCACGCAACGCCCGCGTGGCTCGATATGACCGAGCCGGTGACCATGCTCGAACGTGGCAAGAAGCTGGTGGTGCAGATGGTCGAGACCTACCAGGAAGGTGGCAAACCCACCTTCGTCGAGACCCTCGATGCCGTCGACGTGGCGAAGAAGGCCGGCATGCCGCTGGCGCCGGTGATGATCTACGGCGACGACGTCACCCACCTGCTCACCGAGGAAGGCATCGCCTACCTCTACAAGGCGCGCAGCCTCGAAGAGCGCCGCGCGATGATCGCCGCGGTCGCCGGCGTTACCGCCATCGGCCTGCGCCACGACCCGAAAGAGACCCTGCGCATGCGTCGCGAAGGGCTGATCGCATTGCCGGAAGATATCGGCATCCGCCGTACACAAGCCACGCGGGAACTGCTGGCGGCGAAAAGCATCGCCGAACTGGTGGAGTGGTCCGGCGGCCTTTACAACCCCCCGGCCAAGTTCAGGAGTTGGTGATGAGCGCACTGATTGCACGCAATGCCGACCTGCCGCAGGCCGACTGGCTGGCGGACCTGGCGGTGGACGCCCTGATCGACGAAGCCGACCTGTCGCCCAAGCCGGCACTGGTGGACCGCCGTGGCAGCGGCGCCCACCGCGATTTGCACCTGGGCCTGATGCACGCCTCGGCGCTGTCCCTCTGGCCTTGCTTCAAGCAGATGGCCGAAGCGGCGCTTGCGCATGGCGAAGTCGGCCAACCGCTGCGCGAAGCCCTCGGCCGTATCGGCCGTGAGGGTGAGGCGGCGATGCTCGTCACCACGGGTGGGGTGAATACCCATCGTGGCGCCATCTGGGCCCTCGGCCTGCTGGTGGCAGCGATGGCCTTGAAACCCGAGAGCCGCGATGCCCATGCCATTGCCCTGCGCGCCGCGCGCATCGCCCTGATCGACGACCGCGCGGCGCCCCACAGCGACAGCCACGGCGCCCAGGTCGCCCGTCGCTACGGTGCCCGTGGCGCGCGGGAAGAAGCCCAGCTCGGCTTCCCCGCCGTGATCGAACAGGGCCTGCCGCAGCTGGCGCGTAGCCGGGCAGCGGGTGCCGGTGAACAGAACGCCCGCCTCGATGCGCTGCTGGCGATCATGGCCACCCTGGCCGACACCTGCGTGCTCTGGCGCGCCGGCCTCGAAGGCCTCGATGCCATGCAGCAGGGTGCCCGTGCGGTGCTCGATGCCGGTGGCAGTGCCAGCCTCGCCGGTCGCCGCCAACTGCGCGCGCTGGACGCCCTCCTGCTGCAACTCAACGCCTCGCCGGGCGGTGCCGCCGACCTGTTGGCCGCCTGCCTGTTCCTCGATAAAGCCGGGAGCCTGTGACCATGGAAACCCTGTCCTTCCAATTCCCCGCCGGGCAGCCGGCCCGTGGCCGCGCCCTGGTCGGTTGCGTCGGCTCCGGCGACCTCGAAGTGCTGCTGGAACCCGGTAGCGCCGGCACCCTGTCGATCCAGGTCGTGACCTCGGTGAATGGCAGCGGCCCGCGTTGGCAGCAACTGTTCCAGCGCCTGTTCGACGGCCAGTCGCTGCCGGCCCTGAACATCGACATCCACGACTTCGGTGCCACCCCCGGCGTGGTGCGCCTGCGCCTGGAGCAAGGCTTCGAGGAGATTGCACATGACTGATACCGCACGCCTGCTCAAAGCCCGGAGCTTCGTCGAACTCGGTGCCCGCCAGCGTGCCCGCGAGCTGCTGGATGCCGGCACCTTCCGTGAACTCATCGGCCCCTTCGACCGGGTCATTTCCCCCTGGTTGCCGCAGCAGGGCATCGTGCCCCAGTCCGACGACGGCGTCGTGGTCGCCAAGGGCAGCATCAAGGGCCAGCCGGCGGTGATCGCCGCCATCGAAGGCGCCTTCCAGGGCGGCAGCATGGGCGAGGTCGGTGGTGCGAAGATCGCCGGCGCGCTGGAACTGGCCGCCGAGGACAACCGCCGGGGCATTCCCACCTGCGCCGTGTTGCTGCTGGAAACCGGCGGCGTGCGCCTGCAGGAAGCCAACCTTGGCCTCGCCGCCATCGCTGAAATCCAGGCGGCCATCGTCGAGCTGCGCCAATACCAGCCGGTGATCGGCCTGGTCGCCGGCCCGGTCGGCTGCTTCGGCGGCATGTCCATCGCAGCCGGGCTGTGCAGCCACCTGATCGTCACCCGCGAAGCACGCCTGGGCCTCAACGGCCCGCAGGTGATCGAGCAGGAAGCCGGCATCGAAGAATACGACTCCCGCGACCGGCCCTTCATCTGGAGCCTCACCGGTGGCGAGCAACGCATGGCCAGTGGCCTGGTGGACGCCTACGTGGCCGACGATATCGAGGCCATCCGCGACACCCTGCAAGGCCTGCTGGCCCAGCCGGAACAGCGCCTTCCGCGCAGCCGCCGGCATGCCTGGTTCCTCGAACGCCTGGCGCAACTCGGGGATGACTGCGAACAACTGGACGCCGCCGCCGTGCGTGCGCTGTACCAAGGAGAGCGGACATGAGCCGTGGACTGAACTGGCTGCAAGGCCTTGCCGGCGGCGAAACCCTGCAAGGATTTCCAGCTTCGGTGAAGGTGGTCGACGGCGAACTGGGCAACCGTGCTGCGCGCTTCATTGCCGTGGTGCCGGATTCGCAGAACTCCTTTCCCCGCGCTCGTAACGGCGAGGTCGGCTTGTTGGAAGGCTGGGGCCTGGCCAAGGCCGTGGACGAAGCCATCGAAGCCGATCGCAACTGCGCCAAGCGCGTGCTGGTAGCGCTGGTGGATGTCCCGAGCCAGGCCTACGGCCGTCGCGAAGAAGCCCTGGGCATTCACCAGGCCCTCGCTGGCGCGGTGGACGCCTACGCCCGCGCCCGCCTTGCCGGCCACCCGGTGATCGGCCTGCTGGTGGGTAAGGCCATGTCCGGTGCCTTCCTCGCCCATGGCTACCAGGCACAACGCCTGATCGCCCTGGACGACAGCGGCGTGATGGTTCACGCCATGGGCAAGGCCGCCGCCGCGCGCATCACCCTGCGTAGCGTGGAAGAGCTGGAAGTGCTGGCCGCCAAGGTGCCGCCGATGGCCTACGACCTGGAGAACTACGCATCCCTTGGATTGCTGTGGGAGCGGGTTGCGGTGGGTGATGCGCAGGAGCCGGACCAGGCCGATATCGGCCGGGTGCGCGCGTGCCTGCTGCGGGCGGTGGAGGACATTGGTTCGAGTACGGACCTGGCCGGTCGACTCGGTGCGGAGAATCGTGCGGCGTCGTCGCGTGTCAGGGAGATGTTGCGCGCGCAGTGGTAGTTCGCCTGCCCTCTCCCCCGGCCCCCGCTTTGCGCCCCGGCCTGATCGCTTCGCGCTCAGGCGTTCATCGGCACCGGAAGCGATGCTTCCGAAAACGTGCCGTTTCACCCCGCAGGCGGGCGAGGGGTGACTCGCGCCTTTGAGCGGGAAGTTAGCCGGCTGGCGCGGAGTAAAGCGCGGCCACCGATCCAGCTCCCCTCTCCCTTCAGGGAGAGGGGTTGGGGGAGAGGGTGAAACCCCATGCACAGGAGCCAATCATGAGCGCCAATCCAAACCCCCACGACCTGCTCTGGGGCATGACCATCGACCAGTTGCCCGCTCCCGCCCCTGCCTGGGCGCAGCAGGCCCTGGCCGCTGGTCACCCCGTGGTGGTGCGTCGTGCGCTCTGCCAACCCGGCCTTGTCGCGGTTGGCATCCGGGGCACCAGCCGCGACCAGCGCCTGGCGGCCCTCATGCCGATCTATTCCATCCAGCGCTTGCTCAGCCCCGAACAACTGCGGCCTCGGGCGGTCGCCGATTTCCCTGCACTACGTGCGCTGGAAACCGTCGCGCCGATACTGGCTGCCACCGGCTTGCCTTGGGGCCCCACCGGCAGCGTCGGCTTCCAGCTCGCCACCGGCATGGCGGTGCTGCATGAGGCCAGCGACCTCGACCTGATCCTGCGGACTCCGAATCAGTTCGATCGCCAGCAAGCGCGCCTGCTGCTGGCGACGTTGGCCGACGCCCCCTGCCGCATCGACCTGCAACTGGAAACGCCGAATGGCGCGGTGGCCCTGCGCGAGTGGGCCGGCGAGGCGCGTCGGGTGCTGCTGAAATGCGCCGAAGGGGCCCGTCTTGTGGATAACCCCTGGCTGCCCCTGGCGTGCGCGGCGTGAGCAGCCTGTTCGCCTTCCCCGGCCAGGGCGCGCAGCAGGTGGGCATGCTCCATCAGTTGCCGCCAGACGCTGCCGCCAGCCTGAACGAGGCCAGCGATGTGCTGGGGGAAGACGTGCTGGTGCTGGATTCGGAAGAAGCCCTGCAATCCACACGTGCGGTGCAACTCTGCCTGCTGGTGGCGGGTGTTTCCTGTGCGCGCTTGCTGCTTGAACGCAGTCCGGAACCAGACTACGTGGCAGGTCTCTCCATCGGCGCCTACGCCGCTGCGGTGATCGCCGGTTCACTGGACTTTTCCGATGCCCTGCGCCTGGTGGCGCTGCGTGGCGAGTTAATGCAGCGAGCTTATCCACAGGGCTTCGGCATGACCGCCATCCTCGGTCTCGACCAGGCGACCGTGGAGCGGCTGCTGGCCGCGGCCGAAGGTCCGGTCTATCTCGCCAACATCAACGCCGAGAACCAGCTGGTGATTGCCGGGAGCGAGACGGCCATGGCTGCGGTCGCCGAACGTGCCCGGGGGCTCGGCGCCGGTGTGGCGAAGCGGCTCGCGATGAGCGTGCCGTCTCACTGCGAACTGATGAATGAACCCGCACGCGAGTTGGCTGCCGCCTTTGCTGGTGTGGAATTGCGCCGCCCGGCCATTCGCTACCTCAGCGGCACGACAGCGCGGCCGGTGTTCGACCCTGAGCGCCTGCGCGACGACCTCGCGTTCAACATGTGCCGCGTCATCGACTGGCACGGCACGCTGCGCACCGCCTATGAACGCGGGGTGCGCTTGCACATCGAACTACCGCCCGGTGCCGTGCTCAGCGGCCTGGCGCGACGGGTGTTCGACCAAGGTACGGTGATCGCCTTCCAGGGCGCCCGTCTGGATACGCTGGACGCCCTGCTGCGTGAGGAGGTAAGCCGGACCCGATAACGCCGTGCGCTTCGAAGGACAAGAACAATCAACTTCGACCCCAATACGAGGGCAGCAACAATGATCGTCTACGGTGTGGCCTTGCTGGCCGTCTGCACACTTGCCGGTGTCGTCATCGGCGACTTCCTCGGCGTCCTGATGGGCGTCAAATCCAATGTCGGCGGCGTCGGCATCGCCATGATCCTGCTGATCTGCGCGCGTCTCTACATGCATCGCCACGGTGGCATGAGCAAGGAGTGCGAGTTCGGGGTGGGCTTCTGGGGTGCGATGTACATCCCGGTGGTGGTGGCCATGGCCGCGCAGCAGAACGTTGTCACCGCGCTGCACGGCGGCCCGGTGGCGCTGATCGCGGCGGTAGGCTCGGTGTTGCTCTGCGGCGCAACCATCGCCCTGATCAGCCGGACCAACAAGGGTGAACCGCTCGCAAAGGAGTCCCTTGACCCCGGCGTGAATGCCGCCCCGGCAGGAGGTCGCTGACATGTGGGACATCATCGAGAAAGCCCTGGAACACAACGGCCTGATCACAGCCTTCGCCGTGGTCGGCGGGATCATGTGGGTGTCGGTCCTGCTGTCAAAGTACCTCACGTTTGGCCGTGTCCACGGCTCGGCCATCGCCATCGTCATTGGTCTGGTGCTGGCCTGGGTCGGCGGCACCATCACCGGCGGGCAGAAAGGGCTGGCCGATCTCGCCCTGTTCTCCGGCATCGGCCTGATGGGCGGCGCCATGCTGCGTGACTTCGCCATCGTCGCCACGGCCTTCGAAGTGCAGGCCACCGAAGCGCGCAAGGCCGGAATGATCGGTGCCGTGTCGTTGCTGCTGGGCACGGTGCTGCCTTTCATCGTCGGAGCATCGGTGGCGTGGATGTTCGGCTACCGCGATGCGGTGAGCATGACCACCATCGGCGCCGGTGCGGTGACCTACATCGTCGGTCCGGTGACCGGTGCAGCGATCGGTGCGAGCTCGGAGGTGATGGCGCTGTCCATTGCTACTGGCCTGATCAAGGCGATCCTGGTGATGGTCTTCACCCCGGTTTCGGCGCGTTTGCTCGGCCTCGACAACCCGCGCTCGGCGATGGTCTTCGGCGGTCTCGCCGGCACCGTTTCCGGGGTGACCGCGGGGCTCGCTGCGACGGACCGGCGCCTGGTGCCCTACGGTGCGCTGACGGCGACGTTCCACACGGGTCTGGGTTGCCTGATGGGGCCGTCGATCCTCTACTTCTGCGTGCGCGGCCTGGTGGGCTGAACCCCGCCCGCCGTACTTCTCGCCCCGGCCATGTGCCGGGGCGTTTTATTGCGTGGGAGATCAACCGGCTCCGATAACCACCCTGTACTTCGAAGGACAATAAGGCTATGTACCGCAGGAGCCTCGGCGTTCCCGGTCGGCGAGAGGGCAGTACTAATAGAACGTCAATTCTATTTCGCTCCTGTACACCGCGAAGGTCGTCACCATGCAGGCCTGGCCGTTTAGCCTCATGGTGCCGTTTGAGAGTTTTCCGGCCACGTCCCCGAGTGCTTCCCTCAGCCATTTGCGATGAGCCCCGATGGCGGCGCCAGCAGCCAGACCCGACAAAAGACTCAGCATCTCACTATTGCATGCCCTATTGCTTTCGATTGCTTGTTGCACCACATCTACAGTCATCTCATTGAACATGTGTGTGCGGCTTGAAAAAATATCGGCATATCGCCCCCATAGCGACTTCATGATTAGATAAAGAGCATCCTGCTCGGCGGTCTCGAGATACATTTCATTTTTCCGGAGGTAACTTGTTCAGATATAGGTTGTCCAGTATCAGCTCTTGAAGTTGTTTTTCACTGATGCCGTAAGCCGAAATGAAGTTGAGTTCGTGGGGATAGTCGTCAGCTGTCAGATAGGCAATTGTTCGTCGCCTTTTGCCGTCTATTGCTAGGTATGCATGGCCTCCGGTTATTTTTATGATTTTCGTGCGGCGCCCTCTTACAAAGTTTTCCCAGACATTGTGGATATCGTCGATGGCCGTATTGCTCAATCCGAGATCGGGCGTCGGTTCCTCAAGCCTTAGTACGAGTCGTGGGAACTTGCGCATATCTATCTCGTAACCGAGTTGGGATTGGTGAAAGACAGATATGGAGATTGTCCGCTGCGAATCCCTGTTCTTCCGATCAATGGCCAGTGCTAGGCCACGGTTTTCGGAACCTATTATCGATACACCCCGTAGTGCGTCGGTAGGTAGCATTATTGAATAGGGGCCTATCAATAGGTCGGCATATTCAGCTTTATTGGACCCTGTCGAGCTTATTTTGCATCCACTTATTAAAAGGAAAAGCGCCAAGATAACTGTTTGGCGTATTGGTTTCATGTGTTTATCCAAATTGGCGGTGCGAAGTTAAGTTTAACTATTCGGCGCAAGGGTAAGTTGAAAGAACGTTCAGACTAATTGCCAGGGAAAGTTCGAGGGATTCTGCGGGATCAACCGAAAAGAACTCGCGGAAAATTCCCACGATTGCCACTCGGGAGCTAGGGCTAGGGTAACGAGATGGGCGCGCCTGTAGCCCGCAGCATCCCGCTCAGCCTTCGTTGCGCAGGCTGTACATCCGGCACTCGGCGACCAGCGCCAGCAGGTTCGGATCACGCTCGCGGGCCTTCAGGAATACGACGCCTATGTGCTGTTGCACGCGATAGCGTTCGCGCAGGCGGATCAGCTTCACGCGGTTCTCGTAGACCGCCGCGATGCGCCCCGGCAGCAGCGCGTAGCCGACGCCTGAGCTGACCATGCTGAGCAGGGTGAAGATGTCGTTCACCTGCATGGCGACCTTGGGTTCGAAGCCGGCCTGCTGGAACACCCGCGCGCCATCGCGGTGGGTGGCGAAGCCCTGGGTGAGGGTGATGAAGGTGGAGCCGGCGAGGTCCGCCAGGTCCACTTCTTCCTGGTCGGCGAAGGGCGAATCGGTGGGAACGGCGAGGAAGATATCGTCGGAGAACAGTGGCAGCTGCTCGCAATCCGGATCGCTCACGCTCTCATCCAGGGAGACGAGGATGGCGTCCAGCTCGATGTTCTTCAGGCGGTAGAGCAGGTCGACGTTGGAGCCCAGGGTCAGGTCGATGTTCAGCTCGCTGCGCCGCAGTTTCAGGCCCATCACCAGTTGCGGCACCGTCTTCACCGTCAGTGAATAGAGCGCGCCCAGCTTGAAGCGCTCGGCGGAAAAACCGGCCGCCTCGCGCGTCAGGCGCACCATGTCGACGGCGTCCTGGATCAGCTTCTGCGCTTTCTCTTCCAGCACAAAGGCACTTTCCAGCGGCGTCAGGTTGCGGCCTTCATGCTTGAACAACGGGCAGCGCAGGGCGCTTTCCAGGGAATGGATGGCGCGGTGCACGCTGACGTTGCTGGTGTTCAATTCGGCCGCTGCGCGGGACAGGTTCCCGCTGCGCATGAAGGCGAGGAAGGTCTCCAGCTTCTTCAGGGTCAGTTCTTCGTCGATCTGCATGGGCGGCCGGTTGCCTTCCGTAGGATGGGTGGAGCTTGCGATACCCATCAACCCCGCCGATGGGTATCGCTCCGCTCCACCCATCCTACAGGGCAGCCTTCTCGCCGCGGAGGCGACCTTTAGTGAATAAGCTAATAATGCATAAGCAAATAAATTCTTATTCCTTAACAGATATATGAAGAGCACCTAGACTGCCCAACATCGAAATTCAGCAAGGAGGGCTCGCCATGCGCAGCCAGGCCATTCGCTACCTGATCCTGCCGGGATGGCAGGGCTCCCCCGACGAGCATTGGCAAAGCCATTGGCAACGCAGCCTGCCCAATGCCAGCCGGGTCGAGCAGGCCGACTGGAGCAACCCGGACCGCGCGTCCTGGGTGGAGGCGCTGGAGCGCGCCATCGATGCCGAACGTACTCCGGTGATCCTGATTGCCCACAGCCTGGGCTGCGTGACGGTGGCTCACTGGGCCGCGCAGTCCGACCCGGATGTGCTGCGCCGCGTGCGTGGCGCGCTGCTGGTCGCCCCGGCGGACGTGCAGCGCCCCGGTTGCCCGGAGCCGCTCAAGGGCTTCGCGCCCATTCCGAAGGATCTGCTGCCGTTCCCGACGCTGTTGGTGGGGTCGGACAACGACCACGCCGCCAGTCCCCAGCGGGCGTTGGAAATGGCCCGCACCTGGGGCGCCGAAGCGGCGATCCTCACCGGTGCCGGGCATATCAACGTGAAGTCCGGTCACAGCACCTGGGAGCAGGGCTTCGCCCATCTGTATCGCCTGCAGAGCCGCGTCGAAGAGTCCGCCCGCAAGCGCGCCTGATCCATTCCGTACCCAAGCAATACGCCAGGGTCCGCTGCTTTGCAGCCAGGGCCCGGCGGGAGATTTCGTCATGAGCAAGGAAACCCCCGGCCAGCCACTGCTGACCTTCGCCGACGCCGACCGCAGCCCCCTGAGTATCCGGGCCCGTGCCCTGGTATTCGTCGATGCGCGCTCGCGCCAGTTGCGCGAGGAGGTCGACCAGCTGGCGCCCAGTGCGCTGCCGGTGCTGATCCAGGGCGAAACCGGTACCGGCAAGGAGTTGCTGGCGCGGCAGATTCATCGTTCCAGCGACCGCCCCGGCCTGTTCGTGGCGGTGAGTTGCAGCGCGATCAGCAAGGCTTACGCCGAGGCCGAACTGTTCGGCCACGCCCCAGGCGCCTACAGCGGCTCGGCCAGCAGCCGCGCCGGCTGGTTCGGCTCGGCCAACGGCGGGACGCTCTACCTCGATGAGATCGGCGACCTGCCGCTGCCCTTGCAGGCCAAGTTGCTGTCCGCCCTGGAGAGCCGCGAGGTGATCCGCGTCGGCGCCCATCAGCCGACCCCGGTGGACGCGCGCCTGGTAGCGGCCACCAGCATCGACCTGGCCAAGGCGGTGAATGCCGGCAAGTTCAACGCGCGGCTGTATCAGTATCTCGATGAAGGTCGAGTGGAACTGCCGCCGCTGCGCGAACGCCCGGACGACATTCTGCCGTTGGCGGAGTACTTCCTCGGTATCTACGCCCAGCGACTGGACTTGCCGTTGCCGCTGATCAGCGCATCCGCCCAGGCGGCGCTCGAGGCCTACCCCTGGCCGGGCAATACCCGCGAACTGGAGAACAGCGTGCACTTCGCCCTGCTGGTCAGCGCGGGCGACGAGATCCTGCCCGAGCACCTCAACCTGCCGCCGTTGCCGGGCTATGCGCAGCTCGCGGTGCAGTTGCGCCGGCTGGCGGCAAACGATGCCGAGCGCGATCACCTGCGGCAACTGCTGACCGAAGTGTTGGCAGGTTAGGCGTAATGCGGACGTAGGGTGAACCACGCTTCATCGGTCCACCATTCGGCGTTTCAGAGGGCACCGTCGGTGGATGTAAAAAGCGACATCCACCCTACTCATGGGTCGAGCCCTGCGTAGGGTGGACCCCGCTTCACCGGTCCACCGTTAGGGGGTTCGGCGGTCGCTATTCGTGCAGGTAGTAGAGCTTGTTGATGATGAACCAGCGGCCGCCGATCTTCAGCAGTGACAGGTAGTCGGTGAAGCGCATGTCGGCGTAGTCATCAACCACCTTGGCCGAGGCGCTGTCGCCGGTGATGTCCAGCGACTGGACTTCCCAGAAGGGCGTTTCACCTTCCGCCAGCACCGGTCCGGCATCGCCCAGGGCGCCTGCGAAATCATCCACCGAGAGCCATTCGAGGTCGCCATGGTAGTGGCCGATGATGCGGCTTTCCGGGTGAAAGGCGCTGCGCAGGCGGTCCAGGTCCGCGAAGACCATGCCCTCGACGTACTCACGCAGGACCTGGTGAATGCTGTCCCGATCGGTTTCCTGGGTGGTCATTTCACGCGCTCCTCTGCTGCCGCCAAGTCAGGCAATTCGAAAGGTTAGCCGCCCCGCTGCGGGGCGAGCGATCCGTTCGGCATAAGGGCTAGTCGGGCCCGGAAGCACGGGGTTCCTCTCATCCTGAGAAGCGTCTGTCAGCGGAGCTGCCCGGTGGCTTTCAGGTGATCCTTTACCGAGCGCAGACGCGGCAGTGGCAGGCAGACGAGGAGGGTCAGCGCCAGTACACCCACGCCCATCAGCGGCAGGTTGGACAGTCCCATGTTGGTGCTCAGCCAGAGGCCGCCCAGGAAGGCGCCGCTGGCATTGCCCAGGTTGAAGGCCGCATGGCTGAGGGTGGCGGCGAGGCTCGCCGATTCGCCGGCCTGCTCCACCAGCAGCAATTGCAGCGGCGAGGAAATGGCGAAGCTGGCCACGCCCCAGAGGAACAGACAGCCCAGGGCCAGGACCGGAATCTGTGCGAAGGCGTAGAGGCCCAGCAGGCACAGAGTGCTCACGGTGAAGGCCAGCGGCAGCGCATAGCGGAAACCCTTGTCGGCCAAGCGGCCACCCAGCAGGTTACCCACGGTGAGACCGATGCCGAACAGCAGCAGGGCGAAGTTGGCGTGTTCCGGTTTGAATCCGGATACGTCGCGCAGCAACGGGCTGATGTAGGTGAACACACCGAACAGCGCCACCGACGACAAGCTGCAGACGAACAGCGCGTGCAGCACCGGACGCCGCAGGATGCCATCCCAGGCACCGGCGGCATTGGCTTGTGGCTTCGGCGTGGCGGGCAGCCAGAGTGCTTGTGCCAGCAGGGTGAGGAAGCCCAGGGCGGCCACCACCATGAAGGTCACCCGCCAACTGGTGGCCTGCCCCAACCAGGCGCCGGCCGGTACGCCGAGCACGTTGGCGATGGTCAGGCCGCTGAGCACGAGAGCCATGGCCGAAGCGCGGCGGTGCGGAGGGGCCAGTTCGGCGGCCAGCAGCGTGGCGCAGCCGAAGAAGCCGGCATGGCTGAAGGCGGTGAACATGCGCATGGCCATCAGCCATTCGTAGTTCGGCGCCAGGGCGCAGCCGAGGTTGCCCAGGGCATAGGCGCCCATCAGCCAGAGCAGTGCCTGACGACGCGGCAGGCGACCGAGCAGCGGACCCAGCAATGGCGCACCGATCACCACGCCCATGGCATAGGCGCTGACCAGCAGGCCGGCGTCGGACAAGCTGACCTGGAGGTCTTTGGCGACCTCGGGCAGCAGGCCCATGATGATGAATTCGCTGCTGCCGACAACAAAGCCGCCCAGGGCGAGGGCCAGCAGCGGCAGGGAGAGGAGGGTGCTCGGGTTCATGCGGGTTCCGGTGGCGGGGCTGTTTTGCGAGGGGCGCGGATTCTACGCGCATTTCCTTGCAGGGGGCTTACCGCTGGAGCAGGTGGGGCGGCTCCACCTGTAGGGGCGAATTCATTCGCCAAGGGCAGCGAAGCTGCCCCATTGAACACACGAATGGCAGACCTTCGGCCTGCTTGGCGAATGAATTCGCCCCTACAAGGAAGTTGGCTGGAGCGTAGGGTGGACCACGTTCCACCGGTCCACCATTCGTGGTCAGGCCTGGCTGAGTTGGTGGATGGAAAAAGCGCCATCCACCCTACGATCGAGCTGTGGGAGCGAATTCATTCGCGAATGAATTCGCTTCCACGGGGATGGCTTCAGCCGTTGATGAACTTGCTCAGGAACTGCTTGGTGCGCTCTTCCTTCGGCGCGCTGAACAGCGCCTTGGCATCGCCCTGTTCGACGATCACGCCCTTGTCGATGAAGATCGCGCGGTTGGCGACGTCACGGGCGAAGCTCATCTCGTGGGTGACGATCACCATGGTGCGCTTCTCCTCGGCCAGACCGCGAATGGTGGCGAGCACTTCGCCCACCAGCTCCGGGTCGAGCGCCGAAGTGGGCTCGTCGAAGAGGATCACGTCGGGCTCCATGGCCAGGGCGCGGGCGATGGCCACGCGCTGTTGCTGGCCGCCGGAGAGGCGCTTGGGATAGGCGTCTTCCTTGCCCGCCAGACCGACCTTGGCCAGCAGCTTGCGGGCCTTCTCGACCGCGCGCTCGCGGGGTTCCTTCTTCACCACCACCGGGCCTTCGATGACGTTCTCCAGCGCGGTGCGATGGGGGAAAAGGTTGAAGTTCTGGAACACGAAGCCGACGTGCTGGCGCAGCTTGCGGATCAGCCCTTGCTGCTGCTTCAGCGGCTTGCTCGCGTCGATCTCGATCTGGCCCACTTTGATGAGCCCGCCGCTCGGCACTTCCAGCAGGTTGAGGCAGCGCAGCAGGGTGGTCTTGCCCGAGCCGCTGGGGCCGATGATGGCCACCACTTCGCCCGGCTCGATGGTCAGGTCGATGCCCTTGAGCACCTCCTGGCCCTTGAAGGATTTGGTCAGGTTACGGACGGTGATCATCAGCTGTCCTGCTCATGCTGGTTGACGCGCGCCTCGAGGCGACTCTGGAAATGCGACAGCACGGTGGCCAGCACCCAGTAGATCAGCGCGGCGGCCAGGTACATGGTGAAGATCTCGAAGGTGCGCGCGGTGATCAGCTGCGCCTGGCGGAACAGTTCCGGCACCTGGATGGTGGCAGCCAGCGCGGTGTCCTTGACCAGCGAGATGAAGCTGTTGCCGAGCGGCGGCAGGGCGGTGCGCGCAGCCTGCGGCAGGATGGCGCGAACCAGCGTCTGGGTACGGCTCATGCCGATGCTGGCGGCGGCTTCCCATTGGCCCCGGTCGATGGAGGCGATAGCGGCGCGGAGGATTTCCGAGGTGTAGGCGGCCATGTTCAGCGAGAAGCCGATCAGCGCCGCGGGCAGCGGTTCGAGCTGGATACCCAGCTGCGGCAGCCCGTAATAGATCATGAACAACTGCACCAGCAGCGGCGTGCCCCGGAAGAAGGACACGTAGATCCGCGAGAGCCATTGCAGGGCGGTGAAACCGTAGAGGCGCATCAGGGCGAGGACGAACCCCAGCAGCAGTCCGAAGAACATGCCGCCGAGGCTCAGTACTACCGTAAAAACCGCGCCCTTCAACAGGAAGGGCGCGGAATCCAGCGCAAGTTGAAGGCTTGCGTCGATCATTGGGTCACGTCAGCCTTGAACCATTTCTCGGAGAGCTTTTTCAGGGTGCCGTCGGCCTTCAGCTTGGCCAGTGCCTTGTCGATGGCAGCGAGCAGTTCCGGGTTGCCCTTGCGCAGGGCGATGCCGGCTTCCTGGCGGGAGAAGGGTTCGCCGGTCACGGCCAGCTTGCCGCCGGTTTTCTCGACCATTTCGAAGGCGGCCAGGCGATCCACCAGGATGGCGTCGATGCGGCCGACATTGAGGTCCTGGAACTTGGTGGGGTCGTCGTCGTAGGTACGGATGTCAGCCTGCGGGACGTTTTCCTTCAGCCACTGCTCGTAGTTGGTGCCCAGGCCCACACCGACCTTCTTGCCGGCCAGGTCCGCGGAGGTCTTGATGTCACCCTCGGTGCCCTTGCGCACCAGCGCCTGGATACCGGAGACGGTGTAAGGGGTGGAGAAGTCGTACTTCTTCTTGCGCTCGTCGGAGATGGTCACCTGGTTGATCACCACGTCGAGGCGCTTGGATTCCAGCGCAGCCAGGATGCCGTCCCACTTGGTCGGCTGGAACTCGGCCTTCACGCCCAGCTCCTTGGCCAGCGCCTCGGCCAGTTCCACTTCGAAGCCGGTCAGCTTGCCGCTCTCGTCCTGGTAGTTGAAGGGCGGGTAGGTGCCTTCCAGGCCGACCTTGATGGCGCCTTTCTGCTGGATGTCCTGGAGCAGGTCGGCGGCGGAGCTGGTGCCGACGAAGCTGGCGCCGAGCACCAGGCTCAGGCTGCCGAGGATGAACTGGCGACGCAGGGTTGCAAATGTCATAGGAGCCTCACGGGGCAGGGTGGCTAAAGGTGTCGCAACTCTAGGGATTTGGTTATATGCAATAAAATAATTAAAAATTATTTATTGCTTCAAATAATGCATAAGGCTTTTTCTGAATCTGTTCAGGGCCGGCGAGCTAGAGAAGAACAAGGCGAAAATGGCTGAGGAAGCGGAGTCTACGAGTTGTAAATGAGCATTCCGAAGCCATTTTCAACGCAGTTTTTCCGACGCGCAGCTGACCATGAACAGATTCTAGGTACCCGCTGGATGATAGGCGAACAGTGCCGGGGAGCCACCGGTGTGCAGGAACAGCACCGGCCCGTCACCTTCGAAAGCACCCTTGGCGAGGCCATCGAGCAGGCCGGCGAAGGCCTTGCCGGTGTACACCGGGTCCAGCAGCAGGCCTTCAAGGCTGGCGGCCTGGCGCACGGCGTCCAGGGTTCCGGCGTTCGGCTCGCCATAGCGCGGGAAGAAATACTCGTCCCACAGCTCCACCTTGAGCGCCCCCGGTACCGGCACGCCGAGCAGGTCGGCGGTGCGCTGCAGCAGGCCTTCGACTTTCGGGCGCTGGGTGGCGTCCGGGCGCGAGACGGTGACGCCGACCACGCGCGTGCCGGGCAGGGCGTATTCCAGCGCCAGGGCCAGGCCCGCATGGGTACCGGCGCTGCCAGAGGCCAGGACCACGGCGGAGAAGGTCTCGCCGCTCACCTTGATCTGTTCGGCCAGCTCCAGGCCGGCGCGCACATAACCCAGCGCACCCAGGGCGTTGGAACCACCGATGGGCACCAGGTAGGGCTTCTTGCCGGCAGCGCGCAGGCGTTCGGCCGCAGCGGCCAGCAACTCGTCGGCGTTATCCAGGTTGGCGACCAGCTCGCACTCGGTGCCGAACAGGTCCAGCAGCAGGCGATTGCCATTGCCGAGGTAGTTGCTGTCGGAGGTGCCGATGGGGTTTTCCAGCAGCGCTACGCAACCCAGGCCGAGGCGCGCGGCGAGGGCGGCCGTCTGGCGCACGTGGTTGGACTGGATGGCGCCGGCAGTCACCAGGGTATCCGCGCCCTGGGCCAGGGCGTCAGCGGCGAGGAATTCCAGCTTGCGCACCTTGTTGCCGCCGAGGGCGAAGGGGGTGAGGTCGTCGCGCTTCACATAGACGTCACGGCCGAGCTTCTGCGACAGGTGCGCAAGCTTCTCCAGCGGCGTGGGCGAGGGAACCAGTTCCAGGCGGGAAAAGCGGGCGAGGGCTGCATCGAGCATGGTGTGGTTCCGGTAGGCGGTTGCGAAGGCTGCCACTCTAGTGAGCCGGGGCGTTGCAGGCAATTCGCAGACGCGACATGAAAGTACTGCTCAGTCAGGCCGAGGACGTTATCAGCTCATCCGTTTATAGATAAGAAATGGAATATAAGAATAAGAAAACGGTATTTGTTCGTTATAAAAAATCTCCGTAGTGTCGCCCTCAACCCGGCACACCCAGACCGGGCATCCCAACACTTGCTCGTGGCTGAAGATCCAGCCGGAGCCGCAGAATCGAAAAGGATCATCATGAAGAAGACCCTGCTGTTGACCGCTCTGGCTGCCGCCCTGTCCGTCACCTTCGCCCAGGCTGGCGAGAAGCTCGTCGTCGCTGCCACCCCGGTACCGCACGCTGAAATCCTGGAGCTGATCAAACCTCAGCTGGCGAAGGAAGGCGTGGACCTGGAAGTGAAGGTCTTCACCGACTACGTGCAACCCAACGTGCAGGTCGACCAGAAGCGCCTGGACGCCAACTACTTCCAGACCAAGCCCTACCTGGACAACTTCAACAGCGGCAAAGGCACCCACCTGGTGATCGTCAAGGGCGTGCACGTCGAGCCCTTCGGCGGCTACTCCAGCAAGTACAAATCCCTGAAAGAGCTGCCGGACGGCGCCACCATCGCCCTCCCCAACGAAGGCAGCAACAGCGGCCGCGCCCTGATCCTGCTGCAGAAAGCCGGCGTGATTAAGCTGAAGGATCCGAAGAACGCCCTGGCCACCCCCAAGGACATCGCCGAGAACCCGCACAACTTCAAGTTCAAGGAACTGGAATCGGCCCTGCTGCCGCGCGTGCTGGATCAGGTCGACCTGGCCCTGATCAACACCAACTACGCGCTGGAAGCCAAGCTGAACCCGACCAAGGACGCGCTGGTGCTGGAAGACCGCACCTCGCCCTACGTGAACTACCTGGTGGCCCGTCCGGACAACAAGGACAGCGAAGCCATCAAGAAACTCTCCGCCGCGCTGACCAGCCCGGAAGTGAAAGCCTTCATCGAGCAGAAGTACTCCGGCGCGGTCGTGCCGGCGTTCTGATCACCTGCTAGCCACGGTGGTGCACTGGCCAGTGCACCCCTCCTCACGCCGACGAGTCTCGACTATCGTCGGCGTTCTTTTTTCTGCTGCGGCTCCGTAGGGCGTGAGACTTGTAGGGGCGAATTCATTCGCCAAGCAGGCCGAAGGCCTGCCCTGCAAAGTCGGGCCCGCTTCGCGGTCCTTGGCGAATGAATTCGCCCCTACAGGGAACGCAGCTCGCTGTCAGGAGTGTTCCCATGTCCACCCCCAAACCCGGCCTGTCCACCCGTTCCGTCCACAGCGGCAACGAGGTCGACCGCAGGATGGTCACGCGGCCCAAGAGCCTGCCCATCTACGAATCCTCGGTGTTCGTCTATGACTCGCTGGAGCAGGTGGACGACTTCCTCGCCGGCAACCCCGACAACTACATGTACACGCGCATCGCCAACCCCAACCAGGCAGCGGTGGAAGAACTGGTGTGCCAGCTGGAAGGTGGTGAAGCAGCGCTGTTCTCCGCGTCCGGCATGGCCTCGGTGAGTGCGGCGTTGCTGGGCCGGTTGAATGCTGGCGACCACCTGATCGCCAGCCGCGAGCTCTACGGCACCACCCAGAGCCTGATCGAGAAGGAGCTGGCGCGTTTTGGCATCACCGCCACCCTGGTGGAGATCAACGATCTGGCGGCGGTGGAAGCAGCCATCACCCCGGCGACGAAACTCATCTACACCGAAACCGCCTCCAATCCGCTGGTTCGGGTCAGCGATGTACCGACACTGGCGAAGCTCGCCAAGGCCCGTGGCCTGAAGCTGCTGGTGGACAACACCTTCCTCTCGCCGGCGCTCTACAACCCGCTGGCCGCAGGGGCCGACCTGGTGCTGCACAGCACCACCAAGTACCTCAACGGCCATAGCGACGCTACCGGCGGCATCCTGGTTGGCGATGCCGAGTGGATCGCCCAGGCGCGGCGTTTCCAGATCAACGCCGGTGGTAGCGCCAGCCCGTTCGAGGCCTGGCTGACCTTCCGTGGCGCCAAGACCCTCGCCCTGCGCATGAAAGCGCACTCGGCCAACGCCCAGGCCTTGGCCGAAGCCCTGGAGGCCCACTCGAAAGTGGCCCAGGTGTTCTATCCGGGCCTGCCTTCTCACCCGGACCACGCGCTTGCTCAGCGGCTGTTCCCGAAGGGCGCTTCGGGGATGCTCAGCTTCACCCTGCACGGCGGCTTGGCTGAAGTGGACGCGCTGATCCGTGCCCTGAAGAACACCGCTTTCGCACCGTCCCTCGCGGGCGTCGCCAGCAGCATCACCCACCCCGGCAAGACGTCCCACCGCGCCCTGTCGCCGGAAGCCCTGGCCGAGCTGGATATCCATGACGGCACCATCCGTGTGTCGGTGGGTATTGAGGACGCGGCCGATATCGTTCAGGACTTCGTGCAGGCGTTGGATAGGCTCTGATTTCCCGCCCAAACGGGTCACGAATCATGTTGTAGGAGCGAATTCATTCGCGAAGGTCGCGCGCAGCGCGGCCGTTGCCACGCCCTCCTGCGGAGGTCTTCGCGAATGAATTCGCTCCTACAGGCTGTTCATATCCATATTCGATAACGGTATTTCCACGGCTGCTCTTATGCCCGCTATTCTCTCGCCACAACTTGTTATAACAAGTCAGGATTGCGAGCGAACAAAGACATGGCCGAACTGCTTCCCCTCTCCCCGGTGCCGCTCTACAGCCAGCTCAAGGAGCTGCTGCGCGGGCGCATCCTCGACGGCACCTACCCGCCCCACAGCCGCATGCCCTCGGAAAGCGAGCTGGGCAAAGCGTTTGGTGTCAGCCGCATCACCGTGCGCCAGGCGCTGGGCGACCTGCAGAAGGAAGGCCTGATCTTCAAGATCCACGGCAAGGGCACTTTCGTCGCCAAGCCCAAGGCTTTCCAGAACGTCAGCACCCTCCAGGGCCTGGCCGAGTCCATGACCCAGATGGGCTACGAGGTGCTGAACCGCCTGCGCAGCTTCAAGCACGTGCCGGCCAGTGCCCTGGTGGCCGCGCGACTGCAAGTGGAGGAAGGCAGCCCGGTGACCGAAATCCGCCGCGTCCGCCTGATCAACCGTGAGCCGGTGTCCCTGGAAATCACCTGGCTGCCGAAGGCGGTGGGCGAGAAGCTGGAGAAGGCCGACCTCGCCACCCGCGACATCTTCCTCATCCTCGAAAACGACTGCGGCATTCCCCTCGGCCATGCCGACCTCGCCATCGATGCGGTACTTGCCGACGGCGACCTGACCCAGGCGCTGGAAGTGGAAGAAGGCTCGCCGATCATGCGCATCGAGCGCCTGACCCACGCTGCCGACGGCACGCCGCTGGACTTCGAACACCTTTACTACCGCGGCGATGCCTTCCAGTACCGCCTGCGCATCGACCGTCAGAAGGGGCCCCAGGCATGAGCACCCGAGAACAGGAATACGACATCGTCGTCATCGGCGGTGGCACCGCCGGCCCGATGGCCGCCATCAAGGCCAAGGAAAAGACCCGCGAGCTGCGCGTGCTCTTGCTGGACAAGGCCAACGTCAAGCGCAGCGGCGCCATCAGCATGGGCATGGACGGCCTGAACAACGCCATCATCCCCGGCCACGCGACGCCCGAGCAGTACACCAAGGAAATCACCATCGCCAACGACGGCATCGTCAACCAGGCGACCGTGCACGCCTACGCCACCCACAGCTTCGAAACCATCGAGCAACTCGACCGCTGGGGCGTGAAGTTCGAGAAGGACGAGACCGGCGACTACGCGGTGAAGAAGGTCCACCACATGGGCGCCTACGTGCTGCCCATGCCCGAGGGCCACGACATCAAGAAGGTGCTCTACCGCCAGCTCAAGCGCGCACGGGTGGAAATCAGCAACCGCATCGTCTGCACGCGCCTGCTGCTGGATGGCGAGGGCGCGGCGAGCGGGGTGATGGGCTTCGACTGCCGCAGCGGCGAATTCCGGGTGATCCGCGCCAAGGCGGTGATCCTTGCCTGCGGCGCCGCGGGCCGCCTCGGCCTGCCGTCTTCCGGCTACCTGATGGGCACCTACGAGAACCCCACCAATGCCGGCGACGGCTACGCGATGGCCTATCACGCCGGGGCGGAGCTTTCGAACCTGGAGTGCTTCCAGATCAACCCGCTGATCAAGGACTACAACGGCCCGGCCTGCGCCTACGTTACCGGTCCGCTGGGCGGCTACACCGCCAATAGCAAGGGCGAGCGCTTCATCGAGTGCGACTACTGGAGCGGCCAGATGATGTGGGAGTTCCACCAGGAACTCGAAGGTGGCAACGGCCCGGTGTTCCTCAAGCTCGATCACCTGGCCGAGGAAACCATCCAGACCATCGAGGAAATCCTCCACAGCAACGAGCGCCCGAGCCGTGGCCAGTTCCACGCCAACCGGGGCACCGACTACCGCTCGCAGATGGTCGAGATGCACATCTCCGAGATCGGCTTCTGCTCCGGCCATTCAGCGTCGGGCGTGTGGGTCAACGAGAAGGCCGAGACCTCGGTGAAAGGCTTGTACGCGGCGGGCGATATGGCCGCCGTACCGCACAACTACATGCTCGGTGCCTTCACCTACGGCTGGTTCGCCGGGATCAACGCGGCGGACTACGTGGCAGGTCGCGACTTCGCCGAGGTCGATGCCGAGCAGGTGGAGCGTGAGCGGGCGCGGGTCTTCGCCCCGCTGGAGCGTGAGCACGGCCTGCCGCCGGCCCAGGTGGAATACAAGCTGCGGCGCATGGTGAATGACTACCTGCAGCCGCCCAAGGTGACCAAGAAAATGGAGATCGGCCTTACGCGCTTCGCCGAGATCGAACGGGACCTGGCGCAGATGAAGGCCAACAACCCCCACGAGCTGATGCGCGCCATGGAAGTGGCGGTGATCCGCGACTGCGCCGAGATGGCTGCCCGCGCCTCGCTGTTCCGTGCAGAAAGCCGCTGGGGCCTGTACCACCACCGCGTGGACTTCCCCGAGCGCAACGACGCCGAGTGGTTCTGCCACTGCCACCTGAAGAAGGGCGAGGATGGCCGCATGACCAGCTTCAAGAAAGCGGTGGAGCCGTACCTCATCCCGCTGGATGCCGAGGAGCAGCAGGCCTATGACCGCCTGCGGGTGAAGACCGAAGCGGCCGCCTAGCTCCAAGTGATTTTGTACCGAGAGTTGCTGCAACAACGCATAACGAGAGCCCCAGGCTCCAAGGAATCGTGAAATGGCCCATCAACCCCAGGAAATCTTCTTCCGCAGCAGCGCGCCGGTGACCATCGACGAAGACAAGTGCATCGCCGAAAAAGGCTGCACCGTTTGCGTCGAGGTCTGCCCGATGGACCTTCTGGCCATCAACCCGGCCACCCAGAAGGCCTACATGGCCTTCGACGAATGCTGGTACTGCATGCCCTGCGAGAAGGACTGCCCGACCGGCGCGGTGAAGGTGGAGATTCCTTACTTGCTGCGCTGATCGACTTTCCCTTCTCCATCCGGGAGAAGGTGCCCCGAAGGGGCGGATGAGGGAAACACCGAGCCGCTCGGAGCACCCTCACCCCAGCCCTCTCCCAGAGGGAGAGGGAGCAAAAAATGCCATCCGGCCCACCCCCGGACGCCTCACCTGAAAGCCCCTCGTTTCCCACCACCCGACCACGTGGCGGAGACGATTCCAACACTCATGATTCGAGGGGAAAAACCCATGCGTCTTCGTGCAACCGTCGCCGGCCTCGCGCTGGCCATCTCCAGCCTGTCCGCCTCCGCGGAAACCATCCGTATCGCCATCGGCACCCAGGACACCACCATCAACTGCGCCACCGGCGGCCTGCTCATTCGCGAGCTGGGCCTGCTGGAGAAGTACCTGCCCCATGACGGCAAGTACAAGGACGCCGACTACCAGGTGGAGTGGAAGAACTTCACCAGCGGCGCGCCGCTGACCAACGAAATGGTCGCCGGCAAACTGGACTTCGGCGCCATAGCCGACTTCCCCGGCTCCTTCAATGGCGTCGCCCACCTGGATGCCGGCAAGCAGAGCCTGTTCATCAGCGTGCTCTCGGGCAGCACCCGGGGCAGCGGCAACGGCATCGTGGTGCCGGCCTCATCGCCGGTGCAGTCGCTGGCCGAACTCAAGGGCAGGACCATTTCCGTGCCCTTCGCCTCCACCGCTCACGGCATGCTGCTGCGCGCGGTCGCTGCCCAAGGCTGGGACCCGGAGAAGGACGTGCGGATCATCGCCCAGCCGCCGGAAATCGCCGGCTCCGCCCTGCGCAGCAACCGCATCGAGGCGCACGCCGATTTCGTGCCCTTCGCCGAGCTGTTCCCCAACCGTGGCTTCGCCCGCAAGATCTACGACGGCTCCCAGGCCGAGGCGCCCACCTTCCACGGTGCGCTGGTGGATGCGGCCTATGCGAAGAAATACCCGGAGATCGTCACCGCCTATCTGCGCGCCAGCCTGGAGGCCGACCGCCTGTTCGCCGCTGAACCGGAGAAATACAGCGAGCTGATCGAGAAGGTCACCGGCATCGAGGCCGAGGTGAATTACCTGTTCCACGGCCCCCTTGGCCTGCAGACCCGCGACCTCACCTGGAAGCCCGAGTACCGAAAGGCGGTCGCCACCTCCATCGACACCCTGAAGCTGCTGAAGAAGACCGACCGTGGCCTGGACACCGCCAAGTTCATCGACGACCAGTACATCCGCTCGGCGTTCAAGGCGGCGGGCCAGGACTACGACAAGGCGCTGAAGAACTACGAGCCGCTGCCGCTCAAGGCTAACGACGCAGCTACCGGCAAGCCGATCACCGACTTCAAGCGCCTGGCGCAGATCTGGGTGCGCGGTGAAGACAAGGTGCGCCACTACGCTTCGCCGGAAGCAGCGCTGACCGCGCTGGCGCAACTGGAGCAGGAGGGCAAGGACATCCGCGCCATCTATGCCCAGGCCACCGACAGCGGTATCAAGCTGCTGGCCAACCAGGCCTGGTTCGTGCGCAACGACAAGGGCGAGCTGAGTGCCTTCCTGCTCAAGTCCCAGGCCGAGCAGTACGCCCAGCAGAACGGTGGCACCGCGCTCGATTTCGTGAGTGCCAACCAGAAGCTGGTGGCCCAGCGCTGATGCCAACGTAGGGTGCGCTGCGCGCACCGGAATCTCACTGCGGGCTTTCCGGTGCGCACGGCACACCCTACGGGAATCGGAGGAGTTCCCATGACAAATCTGTACCGCTGGCCCTTGCGCCTCGCTTCATTGGCCGCCTGCCTGCTGTTCTGGCAACTGGCTGCCAACGCGCGCCTGGACCTCGGGCTGTTCACCTTCACCTACGTGCCCACGCCCGCTGCCGTGCTCGACGCGGCCTGGCAGTTGGCGCACTCCAGCAAGCTGCTGCCGCACCTTGCCAGCAGCCTGTCGCGGGTGTTCGCCGGCTACCTCGCCGCGGCCCTGCTGGGCGTGTTGCTGGGGCTGCTCATCGGCCGCTCGAAATGGGCCGAGGACAGCCTCTTGCCGCCGCTGGAAGTGCTGCGGCCGATCCCTGCGGTGGCCTGGATTCCCTTGGCCATCCTGATGTTCCCCTCGTCCGAGCTGTCGATGGTGTTCATCACCTTCACCGGCGCGCTGTTCCCGATCCTGCTCAACACCGTGCACGGCGTGGAAGCAGTGGACCCGCGCCTGATCGCCTCCGCGCGCAGCCTGGGTGCTGGTCGTCTGGCGATCCTCCGTGAAGTGATCCTGCCCGGCGCGGCACCGAGCATCGTCACTGGCCTCGCCATCGGCATGGGCACATCGTGGTTCTGCCTGGTCACCGCCGAGATGATCTCCGGGCAGTTCGGCATCGGTTATTACACCTGGGAGTCCTACGTGGTGCAGAACTACGCCGACATCGTCGTCGGCATGCTGCTGATCGGCCTACTCGGCATGGGCAGCAGCGCCCTGGTGAAGCGCCTGGGCGCACTCGCTACGCCGTGGTACCACGCGCGGAGGAATGCTTGATGAGCAGCTTCGAACGCGCAGTGGAACCTGGCCGCATCGAGGCCCGGGGCGTCTCCATTCGCCTAGGGCAGGGCAAGCAAGCCTTCGAGGCAGTGCAGTCCCTGGACTTCGCCATCGCACCGGGGGAATTCGTCTGCATCCTCGGCCCTTCCGGCTGCGGCAAGTCCACCTTGCTTGGTGCCCTGGCCGGCCACCTCAAGCCTAGCGCTGGCAGTCTGGAGGTGGATGGCCAGCCGGTCGCGGGGCCTTCGCCCGAGCGCGGCATGGTGTTCCAGCACCACACGCTTCTGCCCTGGCGCAGCGTGCTCGATAACGTCGCCTTCGGCTTGAAGATGCAAGGCATCGGTAAGCGCGAACGGCAGCGCCGCTCCGCCGAATTCCTCGGCCTGGTCGGGCTCGGCGACTTCGCCGAACGCTGGCCCAGCCAACTCTCCGGCGGCATGCAGCAGCGCGCCGAGATCGCCCGCGTACTGATCAACCGCCCTCGGCTTCTGCTGATGGACGAACCCTTCGGCGCGCTGGATGCGCAGACCCGCTCGCGCATGCAGGAACTGCTGCTGGATATCTGGACACGCATCCGCACCACCGTAGTGTTCGTCACCCACGACATCGACGAGGCGCTGTTCCTCGCCGACCGCATCCTGGTGATGAGCCCGCGCCCCGGGCGCTTCATCGAAGACCTGCGCCTGGACTTCCCGCGTCCTCGCCGCGCCAGCCTGCTCACCAGCCCCGGCTTCACCCATCTCAAGCGTCATTGCCTGGAACTGCTGCGCCACGAAGAAGGCCGCGAGTTGCCACGCCTGACCCCGCTGGGACTGCCCACCGACCACCCGCCATTGCGAGTCGCCCTATGACCCACCGTGAAACCGACAACCCTGACATCCTCGACCTGCTGCCACGCCTCGCCGCTGACGATGCCGGCGTACGTCGCATTGCCCTGATCGAACTGGCCGACCTGGAAGACCCGGAGGGCCTGCCCTGGCTCACCGATGCCCTGGTGGTGGACCCGGCCGCCGAGGTGCGCGCCGAGGCCGCGCGCCTGCTGGAAGCCTGGGAAGAGCCGGGAGTTGTGCAGGCCCTTTGTGCTGCCCTGGCGGACGCCGCCGAGCCCGTGCGCCTGGCTGCCGCCCAGAGCCTTAGCGAACTGAAAAGCCTGGAGGCGGGGCAATTGATCCTGCCCTGGGTGACCCACGCCGATGCCTTCGTCCGCAGCAGCGCCCTTCGTGCCCTGCGCGAACTGCGCCTGGAAGATGCAGCAAGTCCCGCGCTGCTGGCGCTGAGTGATAGCGAGGCTTCGGTGCGCCGCGAGGCGGTGGGCATTCTGGGTTGGCTCAAGCACGGCGAGGCATTGCCGGCGCTGGCGCGCCTGGCCAGCGACGATGCGGATACCGAGGTACGTCGTGCCGCCACAGGAGCCCTCGGCCTGGCTCGTGACGCCGGGGTGCTGCCGGCCCTCTACGCCGCGCTGCGCGATGCCACCTGGCAGGTCCGCGAGGAAGCCGCCACCACCCTCGGCAAAGTCGGGTTGGCCGAAGCCGGTCCCGCGCTGGTGAAGGCCCTGGAAGACGATTACTGGCAGGTCCGCCTGCGCGCCGCCCGTGCCCTGGGCCGCCTGCGTTATCGGCAGGCCCTGGCCGAGCTGGCCACCCTGCTCGGTCATGGCATCGCCAACCTGCGCAAGGAAGCTGCGCTGGCACTGGGTGAACTGGGCGACGCCGCCGGGCTACCTGCCCTGCACGCGGCGGAAGCCGACAGTGATCCGGAAGTCCGCAAGGCGGTGCGCATTGCTCTCGCGCAACTGCAAGGGGCTGCCTGATGGCGACCCCCAGCGCCCTGCGCAATTCCCGTAGCCAGGCGCGCCTGAGCCTGGAGTGGACCGATGGTGAACACCAGCAGATCAGCCACACCCGCCTGCGCGGCGCCTGCCCCTGCTCACAGTGCAAGGCCGCGCGGTTGCGCGGGGCGATTACGGTGGTGAACGAAGGCGTGCGCCTGGAACGCATCGCGCTTCAGGGGTATGGCGTGCAGCTGGTGTTCAGCGATGGGCACGAGCGCGGGATTTATCCCTGGGACTACCTGCGGGAGTTGGGGGCACGTAATGGCTAGCAGGATGAAGCCGATTCGGTAGGGTGCGCCGTGCGCACCAGCGGTTTTACCTAGTACCGAAGCCGATCCCGGAATCGGTGCGCACAGCGCACCCTACGGCCCTGCACGTTCTGCGATGTGGGAGCGAATTCATTCGCGAATGAGCTCGCTCCCTCGTTGCGTGCCCAGCACATGCCGGCAGAACGCGATGCAAACCAGGGCGAAGACGATGAGTCCGAGCCACTCCGCCGTATCACTGAATCCGGGACCGACCAGGGCCAGCGGGGCATCCTTGCCGGAAGTGCCGATCAGGCTGGCGAGCAGGATGCCCATCAGGCTCTCGCCGACGATCAACCCGGAGGCCAGCAGCACACCACGGCGACGGGGCACTTCGGCGTAGCGCTCCAGGTCCTGCCCGGCAGCCTGGGCGCGCCTGGCCAGGCGGCTGTCGATCAGCCAGCCGAGTGCGGCGCCGATCACCAGGGTCATGCCGATTGTCGGTGGCAGGTAGATACCCAGCCCCACCGCGAGTACCGGCAGGCTGGCCTTGCTGGTGCGGCGCAGGGCCAGGTCGACGAGGATCAGGGCGATCCCCAGTACGACGCCGATGAGGATCATGTTCCAGTTCAGCGCGTCCTTGAAAATGCCGCTGGCGATGGCGGTGAGCAAGGTCGCCTGTGGCGCCGCCAGGGCCTGCTGCGGGTCCATGCCGTCACGGGGCAGGGCGCCGGGGAAGCCGTAGGCGTTGTAGAGCAGGTCGAGTACCGGTGGGATCACCAGTGCGCCCACCAGGCAGCCGACGATCAGCGCCACTTGCTGGCGCCAGGGTGTGGCGCCGACCAGGTAGCCGGTCTTGAGGTCCTGCAGGTTGTCGTTGGAGATGGCCGCGATGGCCAGCACCACTGAAGTGGTGAACAGCGCCAGGGCGATGGCGACCTTGCCTTCGGCCAGTTGCAGCAGACCGGACTCCAGGCTGCCCATACCGAGGATCAGCAGCGACACCAGGATCACCGCGATGATGCCGATGCCGGAGATCGGGCTGCTGGACGAACCCACCAGGCCGGCCATGTAGCCGCAGGCGGCGGCGATCAGGAAGCCGAAGAAGAAGGCGAAGAACACGCAGCCGGCCACGAAGCCCCAGAACCCGAAACCGGACAATTCCGGCGCGGCCTCGTGGAGGAAGTTGGCGAAGACGCCGAGCAGCGCGAGCAACAGCAGCCCGGCCAGCAGCAGGATCGCCTTGGGCGGCATGTCGTGCTCGGTGCGGGCGGTGCTCATCTCACCCTTGCCGCGAACTGCGCGCAGGGACGTCCACACGCCTTGCGCCATGGGCTTGAACAGGGTGGCCAGGGTCCAGAGCGCGGCGATGCCGATGGTGCCTGCGCCGAGGAAGCGCACCTGCGAACTCCACAACTGAGTGGCCAGCTCACTCAATCCCTGGCCGTCGGCAGGCGTCGCGTTGAAGGTCAACAGCGGCACCGCCACGCCCCAGCAGATGAGTACGCCGATGAGGATGGCGATTCCGGCTGTGATGCCCATCAGGTACCCCGCGCCGACCAGGGCGAAGGAGAAGCCGGTGGAGAAACGGAAGGCCGCCTGCCCGGCGCCCAGCCAGAGGCTGATGCTCTCGCCGAGCACCTTGAAGCCGCTGCTGCACAGGCTGAAGGCCGCGGCCACCAGGCCGCCGCCGAGGATGTCGCGCAGGCCGGGTTCGCCGCGACTCCGCGCCGCGTGCTTATCGTCGCCTTCGTCGCTGCTGCCGACCCGGAGGATCTCCGCCGCCGCCACACCTTCGGGGTAGGGCAACTCGCTCTGCACCACCATTACGCGACGCAGCGGGATGGTGTAGAGCACGCCGAGGATGCCGCCGATGGCGCAGATCATCGCGGTCTGCCAGAAGGGAAAGCCCGTCCAGTAACCGATCATCAACAGACCGGGGAGGATGAAGATGATCGAGGACAGGGTGCCGGCTGCCGAGGCCTGAGTCTGCACCATGTTGTTCTCGAGAATGTTCGAGCCCTTGAAGTAGCGCAGCACCGCCATGGAGATCACGGCGGCGGGTATCGACGAGGCGAAGGTCAGGCCGACCTTGAGGCCGAGGTAGACGTTGGAGGCGGTGAACACCAGGGTGATCAGCGCGCCCAGGATCAACCCGCGCAGGGTGAGTTCGGGCAGGTCGAGGTGGTCAGGGACGCGGTCCGTCATGTTGCTCTCCCAGGGACATGCCGGCGGGGTTGCGCCGGCACGGGAAAGCCTAGACCACGGGGCGCAGCCCGATCAGAACGGCTTGTCGCCCAGGATGGTCGCGCGGTGCATCACGCGGCGCTGCGGCCGGTAATCGTCAACGGCGAAATGCTGGGTGATGCGGTTGTCCCAGAAGGCCACGTCGCCCACCTGCCAGCGCCAGCGAATGGTGAACTCCGGGCGGGTGGAGTGAGCGAAGAGCAGGCGCAGCAGCGCATCGCTTTCCGCTGCCGAGAGTTCGTTGATGCGGGTAGTGAAGCCCTCGTTGACGAAGAGTCCCTTGCGTCCGGTAACCGGGTGAGTACGTACCACCGGATGGCTGCGCGGCGGGTGCTTGCGCTTGGCATCCTCCAGGCGCTCGTGCTCTTCGGCGGTGAGGCTGAATCGCTCCTCGGGGAAGGAGCGGGACAGGTCGTGGGTCGCGGTGAGGCCTTCGAGCAATTGCTGGATGGGTTTGGACAGCGCGTCGTAGGCCGCACTGCTGCTGGCCCAGAGCGTGTCGCCGCCATAAGGCGGGAGCTGCTTGGCGGCGAGCACCGCACCGAGTGCCGGGGTTTCCAGGAAGGTCACGTCGGTGTGCCAGAGGGCGTTGTCGCGCACATCGGTCACTGCGGTATCCAGGACCAGCACTTCCGGCTGATCGGGAATGTTCGGATAGATCGGGTGGATGTGCAGGTCGCCGAAGTTGCGGGCGAAGGCGGCCTGCTGCTGCGGGTTCAGTGGCTGGTCGCGGAAGAACAGCACCTGGTGGATGAGCAGGGCGCGCTCCACCGCTTCACGCAATGGGGCGTCGAGCGGCTTGCTGAGGTCGAGGCCTTCGACCACGGCGCCGAGGGCAGGGGAGAGCGGGGTGATGTGTAGGGGCATGGTGTGTCTCCTGAAACCGTGGGGCGGGGATTCCCTCACCCCGGCCCCGCTCTGCGCCCCGGCCGGATCGCTTCGCGGTTCGGCGCTCATCGGCACCGGAAGCGGTGCTTCCAAGAGCGTGCCGCTTCGCCCCGGAGGGAAAGGGGGATGTTCGTGTGAGCTGGGAATTCTTGTGTGGCACCAACTGGCTCCCCTCTCCCTTTGGGAGAGGGGCTGGGGGTGAGGGAGCTGCGTCTAGCGTCCTTGCCCATGCCAGGGCACGAGCTTGCGTTGCAGGGCGCGCAGGCCGAGTTCGAGCGCGAAGGCGATCAGGGCGATGACGAGGATGCCGAGGATCACCACGTCTGTGACCAGGAACTGCGCCGCCGACTGCACCATGAAGCCCAGGCCACGGGTGGCGGCCACCAATTCGGCGGCCACCAGGGTGGACCAGCCGACGCCGAGGCCGATGCGCACGCCGGTGAGGATGTCTGGCAGGGCGCTGGGCAGGATCACATGGCGGATCAGTTGCGCCTGGGTGGCGCCCAGCGACTGTGCCGCGCGCAACCGCGCCGGGTCGACATTGCGCACGCCAGTGGCGGTGGCGATGGCGATAGGGGCGAAGATCGCGAGGAAGATCAGCAGCACCTTGGACAGCTCGCCGATGCCGCACCAGATGACGATCAAGGGCAGGTAGGCCAGCGGCGGAATCGGTCGGTAGAACTCGATCAGCGGGTCGAAGATGCCGCGGGCGATGCGGTTGCGGCCGATGGCGATGCCCAGCGGAACGGCGGTCAGCACCGCCGCCAGCAGCGCCAGGCCGATGCGCCCGAGGCTCGCGCCCAGGTGCTGCCAGAGGCTGGCGTCCATGTAGCCCTGGGTCAGCAGCACCCAACCCTTGCGGGCGATGGCCTGCGGGCTGGGCAGGAACAGCGGTTCGATCAGGCCGGCGGTGGTTACCGCCCACCAGGCCAGCAGCAGGCTGCCGAGGGTCAGCAGGCTGATGGACAGGGTGCTCAGGGGGCGGCGCTGGCGCGGTTTCACGGTCGTTGCGGACTTGCTGGCCAGGGTCAGGTCGAGGCTGCTCATGCGCTTCTCCTATGACGTTCGGCGAAGACCTGGGCGAGCACGTGCTCGCGCGTTTCGATGAACTGCGGGTCGGACTTGATCGCCCGTGCGCTTTCCCCGGCGGCGTAGCGTTGGCCGAAGTCCAGGCGCAGGCGCTCGGCGATGCGGCCCGGATTGGGCGACAGCAGAATGAGTTCGGTGGAGAGGAAGACGGCTTCCTCGATGTCGTGGGTGATCAGGAACACCGGTTTCGCCGCGCGTCGCCAGACCTGCAGCAACAACTCCTGCATCTGTTCGCGAGTGAAGGCATCGAGTGCGCCGAAGGGCTCGTCCATCAGCAGTACGCGCGGGTCGGCGGCCAGGGCGCGAGCGATGCCGACGCGCTGTTTCTGTCCACCGGAAAGCTCCCAGATGCGGCGCTTGTCGAAGCCGGCCAGGTCTACCAGGGCGAGCATCTCGCGGGCGCGGGCTTCGCGCTCGGCGCGCGACACGCCCGCCAGTTCGAGGCCAAAGGCGACATTGCCGAGCACGTCCTGCCAGGGCAGCAGGGCATCGTCCTGGAACACCACGCCTCGTTCGGCGCTAGGGCCGCTGACGGGGACGCCGTCGAGGCTGATGCGGCCGGCGCTGGGGCTGACGAAGCCGGCAATGAGGTTGAGCAGGGTGGTCTTGCCGCTGCCGGAAGGACCGAGGGCCACCAGCAGCTCACCGGGGCCGAGGTCGAAGGTTATGTCGGTCAGTACCGGCTCGGCCGCGCCTGGGTACTGTGCGCTGATGCGCTCCAGTTGGAGTAAGGCCATTTTCTGCGGATCTCGAATGGGCCTGCCCGGAGCGGCCGGGCAGGCGGGGGTGGATCAATTGGTGACGTATTTCGAGCTGACATAGGGCGCGTAATCCGGCAGCACGGCGTCGACCTTGCCCTGCTCCTTGAGGAAGGCAGCGGTCTCGCTGATGGCCTGGGTGGTGGGCGCGCCGAGTGCGGTGGCCTGGTCGGCGGCCAGCGGGAAGACGTTGCCCTGCAGCAGGAGCGGGATGTCTTCGGCCTTGGCGCCGGAGAGTTTCACCAGCTTGTCGATGTTGCCCTTGTCGGCCAGCCAGGCTTTCGGGTCCTTGCGGTAGTCGGCGTAGGCGTCGAGGGTCACCTTGGCGAAGGCGCGGACGACTTCAGGGTGCTTCTCGGCGAAATCCTTGCGCACGATCCAGGCGTCGAAGGTGGGAGCGCCCAGCTTGCCCAGTTCGGCGGAGCTGATCAGCACCTTGCCGTTGGATTTGGCCACGCCCAGTGCCGGGTCCCAGACGTAGGTGGCGTCAATGTCGCCGCGCTGCCAGGCAGCGACGATGGCTGGCGGCGCGAGGTTGAGGATGGTCACCTTGGTGGGGTCGATCTGCCAGTGCTTCAGGGCGGCCAGCAGGCTGTAGTGGCCGGTGGAAACGAAGGGCACGGCGATCTTCTTGCCAATCAGGTCTTCGGGCTTGGTGATGCCGGCGCCGTTGCGCGCCACCAGGGCTTCGGCGTCACCGATCTGAGTGGCGATGAGGAAGGTCTGGATCGGCAGCTGGCGAGTGGCGGCGGCAGCCAGCGGGCTGGAGCCGACATAGCCGATCTGCACGTCACCGGAGGCGACGGCGGTGATGACTTCAGCGCCGCTGTCGAACTTGCGCCAATCGATCTCGGATTTGCTGGCCTTTTCATAGGCGCCATCGGCCTGGGCCACCTTGGCCGGGTCGACGGTGGTCTGGTAGGCGACAGTGAAGTCCGCGGCCTGGGCGCTCAGTGCCAGGCCGCCAAGGGTGAGGGCCGCCAGCAGGCGACGGGGGAACAGGGACGGAATCATGGGGTGCTCCTCAACGGGCTGGGGGCCGGTCTTGGAGGCCGGTCCACGGGACAGGGTGTTGCGCTCTGGGGATGTCCGGTGGTCCGGTGAAGAGAATTTAATTGATCTAAAAAAAGCGAAATAAATAATTTTTTAGCATTAGCTTAGGTCGGGCGGATTGCTGCCTCCGTAGAATTGCTTATTGCTGAAAGTTCTTTGCATCTAAAAAATAATTCTTTTTAGAAATTAGCCTTCGCCTTCTAGAGTGGCGGCCTGCCGAAAGCGGACCGCCGCATCGCATTTGCACCGGAGCCTGTGAAAACGACAGTGGCTTCGAAGGTCACGCAGCGGCGCGTCGCGTCTGCTCCTGCTCCGGGCACCCCAACACCCTTACAAGATCGCAATGGAGCATCGAGCATGAACAAGTCGTCCCTCGCCCTGGCCGTCACCCTCGGCGTGCTGGCCCAGCAAGCCGCCGCCGCTGGTTTCATCGAAGACAGCAAGGCCAGCCTGACCCTGCGCAACTTCTACATCAACTCGGACAACCGTCAGTTCGCCGACGCGCCGTCCAAGCAGGAAGAGTGGGGCCAGGGCTTCCTCTTCAACTACGCCTCCGGCTACACCGAAGGCACCGTGGGCGTCGGCGTCGATGCCCTCGGCCTGTTGGGCGTGAAGCTGGATTCCGGCAAGGGCCGCCACTACAACCCGACCAGCGCCAGCTACGGCGGCA
>NZ_BDMA01000007.1:0-38555 GCF_002003485.1 Metapseudomonas resinovorans | reverse complement strand
AATCGCGCTGGCTACGTCGTACACCTTCTGCCATGGAGCGCTCCTGAAAATAAGGGCAAAGGTGTAAACCTTATTCAGGACGGGACACAGGGAACAAAAAAGGCCCGCTTTCGCGGGCCTTTTTGCATCCATTTCCCCAATCAGATCGGCGAGCCCGGCAGGCCGGGGTAATAGGAACCGGCCGCCACGCCGCCATCCACCGACAGTTCGCTGCCATTGCAGTAGCTGGCTTCGTCGCTGGCGAGGAACAGCGTGGCGCGGGCGATCTCCTCCGGTGCGCCAATGCGTTGCTGCGGCACGGTGCGGTACTGCGGAGCCAGATCTTCCCGCGAGGCACCGGTGGGGTTGGACATGACGGTATCGACGCCACCCGGATGCACCGAGTTGACACGTACGCCGTGGGGCCCCAGTTCCAGCGCCGCAACCTTGGTCAGGCCGCGCACGCCCCACTTGCTCGACACGTAGGCCGCCAGCGCGTTGACCCCGCGCAGGCCGTCCACGGACGAGATGTTGACGATGGAGCCGGCGCGCTGTTCGCGCATGATCGGCGCCACGCTACGGATGCCGAGGAAGGTGCCGGTGAGGTTGATCGACAGGGCGCGCTCGAACTGCGTTTGGGTCAACTCTTCGATGGCGCCGAATACCAGCACGGCGGCATTGTTCACCAGCACGTCGATGCGGCCGTGGCGCTCCACGGTTTCGTGGACCAACTGCTGCCAACCTTCTTCCTTGCTGACATCCAGGCAGCGGAAGCTGGCCGCCTCACCCAGTTCCGCCGCCAGTGCGTGGCCTTCGTCCTCCAGCAGGTCGGCGATGACGACGGTGGCGCCTTCCTTGACGAACAGACGCGAGGTTTGCGCGCCCATTCCGCGCGCGCCGCCGGTGATGATGGCGACTTTGTTTGCCAGACGTTGCATGACGATCTCCTTTAACCCCAATAAGCCTGGCCGCCATCCAGCGGGATGGTGGCGCCGGTCAGATAGCGGGCGTTGTCGCTGACCAGGAAGGCCACGGTGCGGCCGATGTCGTGTTCACAATCACCCACCCGGCGCAGCGGAATGCTGTTGAAGAAGGCTTCCGCCTCCACCGGGTTGGCTTCGATCCAGCCGCGTAGGCCGGGGGATAAGGCGTGGGGGGCGATGACGTTGACGCGGATGCCGTCCACGCCCCATTCGCAGGCAGCCCCACGGCTGAGCGAGCGGATGGCTTCCTTGGTTGCGGCGTAGTGGCCGTAGCCCGATGCGTCCCAGCGCACGGCGGCGGAGGAGGCCAGGTTGACCACGGCGCCATCACCCTTGAGGTGTGGGTAGCAGGCGCGCATCAGGCGCAGGGTGGCCATGGGACCTGAGTCGATGCCCTTCATGAAGGCTTCGTCCGTCACCTCGAGGATGCTGCCCAGCGGCACGATGTGGGCGTTGTTGACCAGGATGTTGAGGCCACCGAAGGCCTCCACCACTTCGGCCACGCAGCGATCGATATCCGCCGGGCTCATCACGTCGCATTCGACCGCCAGGGCGGTGCCGCCACGGCGGCGAATTTCGGCACAAGTCTCTTCCAGAGTGGCGCGGGTGCGACCGGCCACGGCGACCTTGGCGCCCTCGGCGGCCAGCGAGTAGGCGATACCCTGGCCAACGCCCTGGCCGCCTCCGGTCACCAGGGCGACCTTGCCTTGCAGCATGCTCATGCTTGTTTGCTCCCGAATTATTGGATTAACCGGCGATGCCGGAGATCGTCTGTGCGTTGTCGATGCGCAGTTCGGCGCCGTTGACGAAGCGCGATTCGTCCGAGGCGAGGAACAGCACCAGGTTGGCTACGTCTTCCGGCATGCACATGCGTGCCACCTTATTTGTCCTGCGCGGTTGCAGGTGCGGGGAAACTCGCATCGCCGGGGCAGAGGGGCATCGGCCGATCGGACTATTGGTCATCGCGCAGGACGCTAGTCCCCTCGGACGATGATTGGCCGGGTAGCGGCGGCTAGGTTGGGCGTTCCCCTTACATGGAGCAGCAGAGATGGCCGACGCCGTTGAAACACTTCTGGAAATCGAGCAGATCAAGCAGCTGAAGTACCGCTATTTCAGGGCGATCGATTGCCACGACTGGGCCTTGTTCGAAACCTGTATAGCCGAGGACGTGACCACCGCGCTGGACAGCGGCAAGTACGCTTTTTCCGGTCGCGCCAGCTTTGTAGAGGGCCTGCGTGGGCTGATGGACCGGCCGACCCTGCTGTCCAAGCATCAGGGGCACCACCCGGAGATCGAGTTGGTCGCGCCCGATCGGGCCCGGGGTAGCTGGTACCTTGAGGATCATGTGATCGACACGGAGAACGGCTGGATGGTTCACGGCACGGCGTTCTACCAGGACGAATACGTCAAGCGTGTCGGGGCCTGGCAGATTTTCTCCACTGGATACCGGCGCGTATTCGAAACGGTCACGGCGCCCATCCCGGAGCAGTTCAAGGTCATTTCATGCTGGTTCGGACTGCCCGAGTGAACGAATAGCGCCGACCGTTCAGCCTGCGCGCAGCTCGCGAATGCCCTTGCCGAGGCGTTTGCGCAGCAGGGTGCGCAAGGTTACGCCGTCGGCGTAGCCCACCAGACCAGCGACCTGGTCGACGCTGTGCTCGCTGGTTTTCAGCAGGTGTACGGCGCGCTCGATGCGCAGGTCTTGCACATAGGCCAGGGGCGTCTTGCCTAGTACCTCATGGATGCGCCGGGCGAGGGTGCGCTTGCTGGTGGCCAATTCGTTGGCGGCCGCATTCAGGTTGAATCCTTGAGCCAGGCGCTCGCGTACCCAGCGGTCGAAGCGTTGCACCAGCGGGTCGGCATGAGCCAGGTGGTCGGAGAGGGCGTAAGCCGATTGCGATGGGCGTGAGTCGACGATCAGGTAGCGCGCCACCAGGGCGGCCAGCTCCGGGCTGGTCTGACGGATCAGCCACAGGGTCAGGTCCAGGTGGCTGAGGGCGGCGCCGGCGGTCACCAGTTGCCCGGAGCTGATGATCATCCGACCGGCATCCAGCTGCACCTGTGGATAACGTTGCCGGAACAGCGGTGTCAGCCACCAGGTGGTGGTGGCTTCGTGGCCGTCCAGCAAACCGGTTTCCGCCAGTACGAAGGTGCCGATGCAGGCGGCGGCGACGCGTGCGCCGCCTTCGGCCCAGCCGCGCAGAGTGGCGACCGCGTCGGCCACGTCAGGGCGCGCCAGGGCTTGTTGCAGTGGGTCGGGCATCTTGTAGCCCATGGCCGGGACAATCACCCATTCCGGCGTCGGGCAATCCATGGCTGGACGCACGGGAACGCCGAAACCCAGGGAGCTTTGCACTTGCGGCCGTACCCCCGCGAGGGCCACCTCGAACTGTGGGCAGGGCAGGCCGTGCAGGGTGGCCAGCTCATTGGCGGTGGTCAGTGCATCGAGGACGGTGGCCAGTCCGGTATCGAAAACCCCTTCAAGGGCGAGGACGGTGATCTTCATGGCGAGATCGCTACCAAAGTTGTCAATCGCGCCAGTATTGCAGAGGCCTGGCAGGCCATACAGTGAGCTCCACACACCTTGCTGCGGAGACTCATCATGTACCGGAAGACCCTTATCGCCGGTTGGGGCGACATGGACTTCAACTCTCACATGCGTAACACCGCCTACCTCGACAAGTCCGCCGACGTGCGCATGATGTATTTCGCCGATCGCGGCTTTCCGATGTCGGAGTTCCGCCGCCTGCGCCTGGGGCCGGTGGTTATGAAGGACGAGATCGAGTACTTCCGTGAATTTCATCTGCTGGACGAAATGGACATCAGCATGCGCTTGTCCGGTCTGTCCGAGGACGGCAGCCGGATGATGTTGCGCAACGAGTTCTATCGCGGCGGCACCCTGGCGGCGCGGGTCACCTCCACCGCCGGTTGGTTCGACCTGGAGCAACGCAAGCTGGTGGTTCCGCCACCCGCTCTGCTGGAGGCACTTCAGGCCCTGGAAGAGAGTGAGGATTTCCGCGTACTGCCTGGCAGCAGCCGCTGAGGAGGAGGGGGAGATGAGCATCAGCATCGTTCAGTTGGGAACGCCGCGAGGCGACGGCGAAGGGGTGCGCATCGGCACCGTGCGCAGGCCGCCACGGGGTGTGCCCAAGGCCGAATTCGCCAGCCGCGACTACTACGACACCTGGTTGCCGTTGCTGGCGCCGAGCGCCGAGCTGATGGCCGAAGGCAAGAGCGCTGAAAGCGATGCCGATTGGGCCCGCTTCGCCAAGCGCTATCGCGCCGAGATGGAGGGCGGGGAAGGGGCCCGGGTGTTGGACTTGCTGTCAGCGCTTTCCCACGGCAGCCACTTCGCGGTGGGTTGCTACTGCGAGTATGAGGCACGTTGCCATCGCTCCGTACTGCGTCAATTGTTGGCCGAGCGCGGAGCCTCGATTCGCTGATTTACCAGGCGATTTCGCCAAGCATTTCCCTCTGGCGGTCATTCGACCAAAGGCGCAAAATCGCGCCCCGACGACAGAAGGCGCTGAGTATTCAGCGCCTTCGTTCCTATACTTCTACGGTATAGGTCCTACTCTTCATTTCTCTCTCTTCCTTCATCTTCGTTACTGGACGCATCGTGAAAATTCGCAGTTCGATCGCCAAACTGTTCGTTCTCGGTTCCTGCCTGTTCGTTCTTGCAGGCTCACCCGTTCAAGCTCAGGAGGCGCCACTGCCGGTTCGCGACCCGGCACAGCTGCACCTGGCTTCCGGCAGCGTGATGCTGCTCGATCTGAATACCGACAAGATCCTGTATTCCCGTAATTCCAATCTGGTTGCCCCCATCGCCTCGGTGACCAAGCTGATGACCGCCATGGTAGTGCTGGACGCCAAGCAGCCGATGGACGAGATCATCACCGTGACCATCCGCGACAACCCGGACATGAAGGGCGTGTATTCGCGGGTACGTGTGGGCAGCCAGGTGAATCGCCACGACATGCTGCTGATGACGCTGATGTCCTCGGAAAACCGTGCCGCCACCGCCCTGGCCACGGCGTATCCGGGCGGCTACCCGGCCTTCATCAAGGCGATGAACGCCAAGGCCCGCGCCATCGGCATGAGCAACACCCGCTATGTCGAACCCACAGGCCTGTCGCTGCACAACGTGTCCAGCGCCCACGACCTGGTGCTGCTGCTCAAGGAAGCGCGCAAGTACCCGATGCTGAGCCAGCTCAGCACCACCCCGGAAAAGACCATCACCTTCGTCAAGCCGCGTTACAGCCTGGGCTTCCGCAACACCAACAACCTGGTGCGCAAGCCTGGCTGGAGCATCCAGGTGACCAAGACCGGCTTCACCGACGAAGCCGGCCACTGCCTGGTGATGCTGACCCAGATGAACGGCCGTCCGGTGGCCATGGTGCTGCTGGATGCCTTCGGCAAGCAAACCCATGTGGCCGACGCCACGCGCATGCGCCGCTGGCTGGAAACCGGCAAGAGCGGCCCGGTCCCTGCGGCGGCGAAGAACTACCGCCAATACAAGGACAACCAGATTCGCCAGGCGACGGTGCAGAACAGCGCACAGTGAGGGATTGGGCATCCTCACACGCAGCACCCGGCTGATCTCCGCTACGGCCCCGAAAAGTAGGGTGCGCCATGCGCACCAAGGCGATGCTCAGGACACGCGCCGGCTTCCCGGTGCGCGCGGCGCACCCTACGGAATGAGTCCGCGCAGCCGGGATTCCAGCCTTTCCAACAACCCTTCCGCCACGTCCTTCAATATCCCTTCAGCTTCATCCACCAGTGCCGAGGACGGGCGATACTCCGGCCGGACCAACTGCACGCGGAATGGAACCGAGGTCTTCAGCCGGCGTATCTGCAAACCACGCCCGGCTTCGTCCAGCGCACTCAGCGGGTTGACGATGGCCAGGCCGAGTCCTTGGCGAACCAGGGCGCAGAGCGAGGCGGCGGTGCTGGTTTCCACCACCATGCGGCGCTCCACTCCTGCGGCGAGAAAGTGGGCGTCCAGGCTCTGACGGTAGATATCCAGGCCGGACAGGCTGATGAACGGACGATCCTGGAAGTCCGCCAGCGCCAGTTCGGACCTGGCCAGCAGTTCGTGACCTTCCGGCAGCACGCAGACCATATCCGCGGCGAATAGCGTTGAACCACGGGTGCCGCGGGGCAACAGGTCGGTTTCCGACAGGCCCAGGTCATGCCGCTGGCCGCTCAGGGATTCCTCCAGCAGCGGGGACTCCTGGGCGCTGATGGACAGGCGTACGCCGGGATGGCGTTCGAGGAAGGCCTGGCAGAAGGCGGGCAGGAGGGTCTGTGCGAACACCGGCAAGCCGGTGATGGCCAACTGGCCCTGGTCGTAGCGGCGGATGGCCTGGGCCGCGCCGGCGATGCGCTCCAGGCCGGTGTAGGCACGCTGCACCTCGTCGAACAGCGCCAACCCCTGGGCAGTGGGCGACAGTCGCCCGCCTTCGCGATCGAACAGGCTGAAACCCAGCAAATGCTCGAAGCGGGCCAGTTCCCGGCTCACGGTGGGCTGCGAAGTGAAGAGCAGGCGTGCGGCGCCGGTGGCGCTGCCGGCGGTCATCACGGCGCGGAAGACTTCTATATGGCGGATGGAAAGGTCCATGGGGCGCTCGGAAACAGGAGTCGATGCATATCAATAATGAATGATGTGTGTACAAATTGGTATTTTATTGAATTGATTCGCTTCGCCATCATGGCGCCATCCTGAATTCCGGAGGCCACCATGCGCCCGAACATTCCCGCTGCCACCCTCGCCAATCTCGTCCGCGAACACGGCACCCCGCTGTGGTGCTACGACGCCGCGGTAATCCGCGAGCGCATCGCCCAGCTCAAGGGTTTCGACGTCATCCGCTTCGCCCAGAAAGCCTGCTCCAACCTGAGCATCCTGCGTCTGATGCGTGAAGAGGGCGTGCAGGTGGACGCGGTATCCCTCGGCGAAATCGAGCGCGCGCTGCTGGCCGGCTACTCGCCCAAGGGCGAACCGGCGGGCGTGGTGCTGACCTGCGACCTGCTCGACCGAGCCACCCTCAAGCGCGCCGTTGAGCTGGGTATCGAGGTCAATGTCGGCTCCATCGACATGCTCACCCAGCTCGGCCAGGCCAGCCCGGGTCATCGCGTCTGGCTGCGCATCAACCCCGGCTTCGGTCACGGCCATAGCCAGAAGACCAACACCGGCGGCGAGAACAGCAAGCACGGCATCTGGCACAGTCAGCTGGACGCTGCGATGGCAGTGATCCGCGATTACGGCCTGGTGCTGGTCGGCCTGCACATGCACATCGGCTCCGGTGTGGACTACAGCCACCTGGAAGAGGTCTGCGGTGCGATGGTCGGCGCGGTGCGCGACCTGGGCTGCGACCTGGAAGCCATCTCTGCCGGTGGCGGCTTGTCCATTCCCTATCGCCAGGACGACCCGGTGGTGGACATCCCGCGTTACGCCGAACTGTGGAACCAGGCCCGCCGCGAGGTCGAAGGCATCGTTGGGCACCCGGTGCGCCTTGAGCTGGAACCGGGCCGTTTCCTGGTGGCCGAGTCCGGCTGCCTGCTCAGCGAAGTGCGTGCGGTGAAGGACGTGGGCAACAACCACTTCATCCTGGTAGATGCTGGCTTCAACGACCTGATGCGTCCGTCCATGTACGGCAGCTTCCACGACATGAGCCTGCTGGATGACGCCGGCAACCCGGTCACTGCCCCGCAGCGCCAGACAGTGGTTGCCGGCCCGCTGTGCGAATCCGGTGACGTCTTCACCCAGCACGACGGTGGCCTGGTAGCGCCGCGCGCCCTGCCGGCGGCCCAGGTCGGCAACCTGCTGCTGATCCATGACACCGGCGCCTATGGCGCGTCCATGTCGTCCAACTACAACAGCCGGCCGCTGCTGCCGGAGGTGCTGGTGGATGGCGACGAAACCCGCCTGATCCGCCGTCGCCAGCCCCTGGCCGACCTGTTGGCGCTGGAGCTGTAGGCTCGTCAAATCCTGTGGGGGCGAATTCATTCGCCAAGGGCCACATCGTGGCCCCCTGGAAGTCGGCAGGGCGGACCTGCGGTCCGCTCAGCGATTGAAATCGCCCCCACAAACAAAGCGCGAGCCTTCCTCATGGTGCCTGCAACCCGCACAATGCGGCGCCATGACCTTCGATTCCCCACTCGCCGCCTACCGCCATGCCCTGGAGCAGGGCGGTTTCCTGCCGGACCCGGCCCAGCGCCACGCGGTCGATTGCCTGCAGGCCTGCCATGAGGCATTGCACCGCGCGGGCGAGGTGACCGGTGTCTATCTTTGGGGCCCGGTCGGGCGCGGCAAGACCTGGTTGATGGACCGCTTTCATCAGAGCTTGCGGGTTCCGGCACGGCGACAGCATTTCCATCACTTCATGCGCTGGGTCCACCAGCGGCTATTCCAGCTCACCGGCACGCCTGACCCGTTGCAGGCCCTGGCCCGTGAGCTGGCGCAAGAGGTGCGGGTGCTGTGCTTCGACGAGCTGTTCGTCAACGATATCGGCGATGCCATGCTGCTTGGCCGTCTGTTGCGGGCGATGTTCGACGAAGGCGTGGCCATGGTTGCCACTTCCAACCAGCCACCGCAGCAACTCTATGCCGATGGGTTCAACCGCGAACGTTTCCAGCCGGCCATCGACGCCATCGAGCGACACATGCAGATCGTGGCGGTGGATGGCGGTGAGGACCATCGCCTGCACCCGGGTACGGCCCATCAACGCTACTGGGTGACGGAGCCCGGCGAGCCTGCCGTCCTTGCGGAAGTCTTCGAACGGCTGGCAACGGGGAAGGGCAGTTCCGACGAGCCGGTGGAGCTGGGCCATCGCCCGGTGCCCGTGGTGCGCCAATGTGCGGCAGCGGTCTGGTTTCGCTATGACGACCTTTGCCAGCAACCGCTGGCGGCCCTGGATTTCATTGCCCTGTGCGACCGCTTCCCAGCGATTCTGCTCGGGAATGTGCCGAACCTGAGTGCTTCCCGCCGCGAGGGACGCATTGCCCGTGGTACCGAAGATGGCGCCGAACGGGTGGAAGCCGGCGACCGCGAATTGCCGCAGTTGTCGGTGCATGACGACGGCGTACGCCGCTTCATTGCGCTGGTGGACGAGTGCTACGACCGCCGCGTGCCGCTTTACCTCGAGGCGGCCGTGGCCATGGACCGCCTCTACACAGAGGGCTACCTGGAGTTCCCCTTCCGCCGCACCCTGAGCCGACTGACGGAAATGCAGCTGGCGCGGTTCTGACGTCCGTTCCTACTTGAGCTGATCCTTCACCGCTTCCAGACCGGCGTTGGCGCATTCTTCATCCAGATGCCCACCGGGCGCGCCGCCCACGCCCACGGCGCCGATCACCTCGTCGCCCACCTTCACCGGAACGCCGCCGCCCACGACCAGGAATCCGTCGATCATCGGCAGGTACTGCGCCGCAGGATTCTTCTGCACGTTCGCCAGCATCTCGGTAGTGCTGCGCTTGGTCGACGCGGCCGTGTAGGCCTTGCGCCGAGCGGAGTCGAGGGTATGCGGGCCGGCCTTGTCCGCGCGGAGGATGGCGCGCACGCCGCCGGCGCGGTCCACCACTGCGGCCGTGACGTTGTAGCCCTTGGCGGTGCAGGCCTGCACCGTGGCATTGGCGATTTCGCTGGCGATCTTGAGGGTCATGTTCTTTTCGCTGGCGACCTCGGCGTGGGCACTGAGGCAGGCGGCGAGGCTGCCCAGGACGAGGTACTGGAGTGGTTTCATGGCGGGGTTCTCCTGTCGCGGCACGCGTGAAGCCTTTGCCTTCGGCCGGGAGACAGGGACGGCGAAACGATGTCGCCAGCCAGGCGCTGGCCGTGGCTTACAAGCCTAGCCAGCCTTCTTAACATTTGTTAATGCCGCCTGTGCGGCGGCCCCCCAAGAATCGGCGCACAACAACGCGCAGGTCCAGGAGGCCGCCATGCCCAGCCAGGTTCCCACCACCGTCTACGAACTGTTGCAGGCCTCGGCCGGCGCTAACCCGGAGCGTACGGCGCTGACCTTTATCCACAGCTTCGGGGCGGAGATTGGCGAGCAGGACCTGAGCTACTCGGCATTCTTCGCCCAGCTCAATCGCAGCGCGCGCATGCTGCTGGACCTGGCCGGTACGCCGAGGCCGGTGATCACCCTGCTATTGCCGAACATCCCACAGAGCCAGTGCCTGCTCTGGGCCGCCGCCAGCGTCGGCATCGCCAACCCGATCAACCCGTTGCTGAACGAAGAAGCCCTGGCCAGCCTGATGGAAAAGGCCGGCACGGACCTGGTGGTGGCACTCGGTCCGGTGCCCGGCTCCGACCTGTGGCAGAAGGCGCTGGCGGCTTCGCTGCGCCTGTCGAAGCGACCCAGATGCGTGTCGGTACTGGCGGAAGGGGGCGAGTTCTTTTACGACCGGTTGCTGGATCGCTACCCCGGCGTGGCACTGGAGCCGGCTCTGCTGCCTGGGCCCGATGACATTGCCGCCTACTTCCATACCGGAGGCACCACCGGGGTTCCCAAGCTCGCACGTCAGACCCATGCGAACCAGGTAGCTGCCGCTTGCGCCTACCGGGCATGTGTGCAATCCGGCCCCGAGGATGTGGCACTGAATGGCCTGCCAATCTTCCATGTGGCCGGTGCCCTGGTGAATAGCCTGGGGGGCCTGGCCAGCGGGTTGCGCATGTTGCTGCCGACGCTGGGTGGCTTCCGCAACCCGGAGGTGATCCGCCAGCACTGGCGTCTGGTCGAGCATTACGGCATCACCCTGAGTGGCGGCATTCCCACCTCGGTCGCGGCGATGCTGGAGGTCCCCATCGAAGGGCACGACATCGGCAGCCTTCGCTTCATGCTTTCCGGTGGCGCCCCGGTGCCGTCGGCCCTGTGCGAGAAAGTAAAGGAATTGACCGGACTGGAGCTGTACCAGGCCTATGGCATGACGGAATGCAGCGGTGTGATCGCCTTGCCCAACCTGGCCCACCCAGCCATTCCGGGCAGCGCCGGACATGTGGCGGCGCCGATCGAGGTGCGGATCGACGGCGGGGAAGTCTGCGTGCGCGGCGCCACGGTGTTCCCCGGCTACCTGGGCCAGGACCGGTCGCCGCTGGAGGATGGTTGGCTGCGCAGCGGCGATCTGGGACACCTGGACGAAAACGGCAATCTGTTCATCACCGGCCGCGCCAAGGACCTGATCATCCGCAGCGGCCACAACATCGATCCGGCGTTGATCGAGAATTGCCTGGAAAGCCACCCGGCCGTTTCCATGGCCGCCGCAGTGGGTATGCCTGACGAGTACGCCGGCGAGCTGCCGGTGGTGTTCGTACAGTTGCGCCAGGGCCAGACGGCCAGCCTCGACGAGCTGCAGCAGTTCGCCTTCGAGCACATCGCTGAGCGTCCGGCATGCCCGAAACGGGTGTTCCTGGTGGATGCCCTGCCGGTGACGGTGGTGGGGAAGATCTTCAAGCAGACGCTGCGGGAGTTGGCGGCGGCCAGTGTCTATCGCGAACGGGTTGGTGGCGACTGCCCGGCGCTGGATTGCAAGGTGACCCAAGGCGCCGATGGCAGCTTGTGGATAAGCCTGGCGAATGTACCGGCCGAGCGGCGTGAGTTCTGCACACAGAGAGCCGAGGCGCTGGGGCTGCAGGTGCGCGAGTTGCTCAGCCCGCCCGTTTGCGCTTGACCCGCGAGAAGGACACCGGGTCCATCCCCAGATAACTGGCCAGATGGTATTGGGGCACCCGATCCAGCAGCCAGGGCTCGTTCTCCAGTAACCACTGGTAGCGCTGCTCCCCATTGCGGGTGAGCAGCAGCGCTTCGCGGTCCTCGTTGCGCAGCATGATCTGACGAACCATCAGGTGCTGCATCTGTAACAGCTGCGGGAAGCGTTTGCCGTACTGGTCCTGTATCGCCAGGGGCAGGCTCGCCAGCCGGCACCTTTCCACGGCGGCGATGTTGTAGGTGCAGGGCTGCTGCTTGAGGTAGGCGCTGAGGGAGCCGATCAGCTGACCTTCGCGGAAGAAGGTCTTGTTCCACTGGCGACCCTCCGGGGACAGGTAGTAGTAGCGCGCCACGCCGGCGAGGATCACGTAGAAATGGGTGGGGCGTTCGCCTGCGCGGATGATCAGTTGCTCATGCTCGTAGTCGCGCAGCTTGAGCGCCTGCATCAGGCAATCCTGCAGCGCCGGGTCGGTCATGCCGTGGGCGTTGAAGATTTCCTGCAGTTGGACCTGGATGTCGGCGGGAATCATTTGGGATTGGCCTGGGGGTACTGGATTCATCTAAGCACAGGCGGGCGCTCGGCTCCCAATCTGCAATTGCCCGCCGCTTCCGCGTGCCTGACACTAGACTCCTTTTTTCAGCCCCAACCAAGAAGGAACTCTCCCGTGTCTCCACGCCAACAAGACAGCTGGGCCCAGATCTGCCTGGCCGCCGGCCTCGACCCGGAAAAGCGCCTGGCTGCCCGCGAGGCCGTGCTGGGCCATGCCGATGCCCTGGAGTGCTCGCTCTATCGTCCCGACGAGAACGACCTGGACGCCGAAGAAGAGGACCTGGGCGATGCGCGCATCCTCTTTACCGGTCCCTTCAACGCGCCGGCCGAATGGAGCGCGCAGGACCGTGAGGATTATTTCGGCGATATCGATCCCGGCGCGTTCGTCACCGCGCTGATCGAATGCCAGGCCGATCCGGCGACGCGTGATTTCTTCCTCGCCGATGCCGGCGACTTCGTCGCAGTGGTCGCCGCCTCCGGCGAGGTACAGATGTTCTACCTCTACGACTGCAACGAAGACGACGACGGCACGCACTGTGTGCTGGTGCGGGAAGACGAAGACGATTGAGCACTGCTGCTGTTTGTACGTTCAACGAGCTCCGCTGGTGGACGTAAAGAGCGACGTCCACCCCAACACACTGCACTGTGGGAGCGAATTCATTCGCGATTGAAATCGCTCCCACAATCCGAGTTCGCCTTCGGACACCGTAGGGTGGATCACGCTTTATCGATCCACCATGCGTGCGTTCAACGAGCGCCGTTGGTGGACGTAAAGAGCGACGTCCACCCTACACACTGCTTTGTGGGGGTGGGGTAATTCGCGATTGAAATCGCTCCCACAATCCGAGTTCGCCTTCGGACACCGTAGGGTGGATCACGCTTTATCGATCCACCATTCGTGCGCTCAACGAACTCCGTTGGTGGACGCAAAGAGCGACGTCCACCCTACGCGGAGATTGTGATCAGCGCAGATTCACATGTCGGCTGATCAGCGCCCGTAGCGCGGCTGGCTTCACCGGCTTGGCCAGGTAGTCCAGGCCGGCGGCGTGGACTTCGGCCACCAACTCGGCGCGGCCGTCGGCGCTGATTACCACACCGGGCAGCGGTTCACCCAGGCGGGTCCGCAGCCAGGCCATGAGTTCGGTGCCGGTTTCGCCTTCATCCAGGTGGTAGTCCACCAGCGCCAGTTGCGGCCGCACCTCCTCGGCCAGCAGGTGTTCGCATTCCAGGCGGTTGCGCGCCGTCCAGACCTGGCAGCCCCAGCGCGACAGCAGGCTGTGCATGCCAGTGAGGATGCTGTCCTCGTTGTCGATGCACAGCACCTGGGTACCGGTGAGGGCCTGGCCGTTGGCTTCGGCCTGCTTCTGCACGACGGGAGAGGGCTGCTGCGCGCGGGCCATGGGCACAGTGACGCTGAACACGCTTCCCTTGCCCGGCCAGGAACGCACTTCCAGCGTGTGGCCGAGCACGCGGCAGAGGCCGTCGGCGATGGCCAGTCCCAGGCCAAGGCCTTTCTCGGCGCGAGTCTGATGGCTGTCCAGGCGCTTGAACTCTTCGAATATCACCTTGCGCTTGTCTTCCGGGATGCCGGGGCCACGGTCCCAGACTTCCAGGCGCAGGTAGTCGCCATCGCGCCGGGCGCCCAGCAGGACACGTCCCCTGGCGTAGCGGAATGCGTTGGTGAGGAAGTTCTGCAGGACCCGGCGCAGCAGTTTCATGTCGCTTTCCACCCGCACTTTGCTGCCGCGCAGGCGGAAGTCCATGCCCTGCTCCTGGGCCAGCACCTTGAACTCGGCGCCGAGGGTGTCGAACAGCGAAGCCAGCGGGAAGGCCGCGCGATCGGGGGTGACGCGGCCACTTTCCAGGCGGGAGATGTCCAGCAGGTCGGTGATCAGGTCCTCGGCCGAACGCAGCGAGCTGTCCAGGTGGTTGACCAGTTCGCGAGCCTCGCGGGGCAGGACTTCCTGCTGATGGCCGAGGGCCGCGGAGAACAGCCGCGCGGCGTTGAGCGGCTGCATCAGGTCGTGGCTGACGGCGGCGAGGAAGCGGGTCTTCGACTGGTTCGCGGATTCCGCCGTGCCCTTGGCTTCGATCAGCGCGTGGTTGAGCTGGGAGAGTTCCAGGGTTCGTTCGGTGACCCGGCGTTCCAGCCCCTCGTTGGCATCCTTGAGGTCTCGCTCGGCCTGGCGATAGGCGGTGATGTCGGTGAAGCTCATGACGAAACCGCCGCCGGGCATGGGGTTGCCGATCAGTTCGATGACCCGGCCATTGGGGAACAGGCGTTCGGAGGTGTGCGGGGTGCCCTGGCGCATCCAGAACAGGCGGCGGGCGACATGGGATTCCACCTCGCCGGGCCCGCAGAGGCCGCGTTCGGCGTTGAAGCGAATGATGTCGGCAATGGGGCGGCCAACGCTGATCAGTCCTTCGGGATAGTCGAAGAGTTCCAGGTAGCGACGGTTCCAGGCCACCAGTCGCAGCGACTGGTCGACGACGCTGATGCCCTGGGTGATGTTCTCGATGGCGCCCTGCAGCAGGGCGCGGTTGAACTGCAGCACCTCGGACGCCTCGTCGGCGATGCGAACCACGTCTTCCACCTGCATCTCGCGGCCTTCGATAGCCGCTTTCACCACTGCTCGCGCCGAAGAGGCGCCGAGCACACCGGCGAGCAGGCGCTCGGTGTGGGTGATCCAGTCCTGGTTGGCGTTCTGCGTCGGGTTGAAGCTGATGCCCAGCCGATAGGCGAAACGAATGAAGCTCTGCCGCGCGCGCTCTTCACCGACGAAACGCGAGGCCAGCATCAGCAGGTCGTCCACCTGCACCGCCAGCAGGGTGCGGGAGCTGGCGCGCGCCGATACCTGTTGGCCGACGAAGCGGCTGGCCTGCCAGTGCTCGGATACGCGGGTACGGGAGAACACCGACACCCAGGCGAAGAGGAGCCAGTTGCCGGCCAGCGACAGCACCACGCCCTGGGTCAGCGGCTCGATGGGCAGATTCAGCGGGTTTTCCATCATCCAGGACAGGCCGGGGAAGGCCTCCAGCGACCAGCCCAGGCCGCGGGCCATGACCGGCAGGACCAGCGTGTAGGCCCAAAGCGCGGCGCCCGCAGCAAGACCGGCGAACACGCCACGGCGGTTCGCCTGCTTCCAGAACAGCGCGCCGATCATCGCCGGACCGAGCTGGGCGATAGAGGCGAAGGCGATCTGGCCGATGGTTGCCAGGCTCGCGGTGGAGCCCAGCAGGCGGTAGCTGACGTAGCCCAGCAGGATGATGACCACGATGCTCACCCGGCGTACCGAGAGCATCCAGTGGCGGAACACCTCGAACGGCCGCTCGGCGTTCTGCCGGCGCAGCAGCCAGGGCAGCAGCATGTCGTTGGAGACCATGGTGGACAGCGCCACGGCCTCCACGATCACCATGCCGGTGGCGGCCGAGGCGCCGCCGATGAACGCCAGCATGGCGAGGGCCGGGTGGGCCTCGGCCAGCGGCAGGCTGATGACGAAGGAGTCCGGGATCACGCCGCTGGGCAGCAGCATCTGGCCAGCCAGGGCGATGGGCACCACGAACAGCGCGGCCAACGCCAGATAGATGGGGAACACCCAGCGCGCCTGGCGCAGGTCGCGGGGTTCGATGTTTTCGACCACGGTGACGTGGAACTGTCGGGGCAGGCAGATGATGGCGAGCATCGCGAGGCCGGTCTGCACCAGCAATGAGGACCAATCAACTGACTGCGACCAGTAGTGTTCCAGCTGCGGGGCACTGCGGGCGCGGCTGAAGAGATCATCGAAGCCGTCGAACAGGCCGAAGGTCACGTAGGCACCCACGGCGAGGAAGGCCAGCAACTTGACCAGTGACTCGAAGGCAATCGCCAGGACCATGCCACGGTGGTGCTCGGTGGCGTCGAGGTTGCGGGTGCCGAAGAGGATGGTGAACAGGGCGAGCACCAGCGACACGATGAGTGCCGTGTCCTGGGCGCGGGTGCCAGAGGCTTCGGGGCTCGGGCCGATCAGCAGGTTCACGCCGAGGACGATGCCCTTCAGCTGCAGGGCGATGTACGGCAGCACGCTGACCAGGCAGATCAGCGCCACCACCACCGCCAGGGCCTGGGACTTGCCGTAGCGCGCCGCGATGAAGTCAGCGATGGAGGTGATGTTCTCCTGCTTGCTGATCAGCACCATCTTTTGCACCACCCAGGGCGCGACCAGTAGCAACAGGATGGGGCCGAGGTAGATGGGCAGGAAGTTCCAGACTTGCCCGGCGGCCTGGCCGACAGCGCCGAAGAAGGTCCAGCTGGTGCAATACACCGCCAGCGACAGGCTGTAGACCCAGGCGCGCATGCGCGGCGACAGCGGCGTGCTGCGTCGGTCGCCATAGAAGGCGATGGCGAAGAGGATGGCCATGTAGAGGAAGGCGACCGTGGCGATCAGCCCGCTGGACAGCGACATTGCAGCTCCGGATGGTGCGTTGGCGGGGCGTGCCCGCGAGAATTCGACTTCCAGCAGTTTCGCACCAAAGTCGGCAATTCGTCAGGCCGCTGCTACCAAGGTCGCAGGCACTCTTGAGCGCCCGCACGGGGGCTGATAGCGTGCTCTATCGCCCGCGCTGTTTCATCTATCTTGCGCGGACGCCTGCACGGCACTTCCGCTCCGCGCGACGTTCTCATCCGGCAGGGTTCTTTCGCCTGAGGAGGGCGCAGATGTTCAATCCACAACCGGTCATCCTGCAGCGCGGCGCCTTGCGCCTCGAACCGCTGGCAGAGGCCGACATCCCGGCGCTGGTGACCCTGGCCGAAGCCAACCGCGAAGCCCTGGCCTACATGAACGGCCCTCTGCGCCCCGACTGGTATCGCCAGGGGCTGGCCGCCCAGCGGGAAGGGCGTGCAGTGGTCTTCGCCGTCCGCCTGGGTGACAACCTGGTGGGCACCACGCGATTCGCCGATTTCATACCCAACCTTCCGGCCGCGGAGATCGGCTGGACCTGGCTGGCCGCCGGTGAGCACGGCAGTGGCCTGAATGCGTCGATCAAGTACCTGATGCTGCGGCACGCTTTCGAAGAGTGGCAGCTGGTGCGGGTGCAACTGAAGACCGCCGCCAGCAACCTGCGCTCCCAGCGTGCCATCGAGAAACTCGGCGCTCAGCGCGAGGGCGTGCTCCGCAACCATCGCCGCCTGGCTGATGGTCGCCTCGACGACAGCGTGCTCTACAGCATCACCGACCACGACTGGCCGGATGTGAAGCAACGACTGGAGGCGCTGTTCAGCGCGTAATGGAGATGGCGAGCGGCGAAACTACGCGCTTCTGGCAAGCCCGCGAGTTGGGCGGGGTGGAACTGCTCCATGCCCGCTACATCGAGCAGCGTTTCGCTCCCCATGTCCATGAAGGCTATGTATTCACCGTAATCGAGTCCGGTGCGCAGCGTTTCCGTCACCGCGGTAGCGACCATCTGGCACCAGTGGGCAGCATGGTGCTGATCAATCCGGATGAGTTGCACACCGGTTCCAAGGCCCATGAGCAGGGCTGGCGCTACCGCGGCTTCTACCCGGACCTCGAACCGGTGACTGAGGTACTGGAGGAACTGGATATCCGGATGAACGGCCTGCCAGGGTTCGCCGATAGCGTCATCCAGGACCCCGAGGTGGCAGCTACTTTCCTGGGGCTGCACCAGTTGCTGGAGGACAGCACTTCCGCGCTTCAGGTACAGACGGCCTGGCGCGAGGCGATTCTGTTGCTGTTTCGGCGCCATGCGCGTATCGCCGTCCCCCGCGGCGCCGGGATCGAGCCACGGGCCGTGGCCTTGGCGCGGGAAATCCTGACAGCACGCCTGGCCGAGCCACCTTCTCTTGAAGAACTGGCCGCCGAAGTGGGGCTTTCGCCCTTCCATTTCGCCCGTACCTTCCGCCGCGCCACTGGCATGCCGCCCCATGCCTGGCTCAAACAGCAGCGCCTGGACCAGGCCCGCGCTCTGCTCAAGGCCGGTTGCGCGCCTGCGGGAGTTGCCGCGCAACTGGGCTATGCCGACCAGAGCCATCTGACCCGCCAGTTCAAGCAGGCCTATGGCGTGGGACCGGGTGAATATCGCAACGCCTGCGCAAGATCGTTCAAGACCCATTGATGGCCGTCCGCTAGCCTTCCGGAACAAGGAGGGCCCCATGTCCCGTACCACTGAGTTCATCCACGGCGCCCGAGACATCGTCCCGATGATCGTCGGCGCCATTCCGTTCGGCATCATCTTCGGCACCCTCGCGGCCGGAGCCGGACTGTCTGCCTGGCAGACCCTCGGCATGTCGCTGCTGGTGTTCGCCGGTTCGTCCCAGTTCATCGCCATTACCCTGCTCAGCGGGGGCGCCGGGGCGGCGGTGGTGCTGCTGACCACCTTCGTGGTCAACCTGCGCCATGCCCTCTACAGCGCTACCCTGCAACCCTTCGTGCGACACCTGCCGACCCGCTGGCGGATGCCGCTGGCGTTCTGGCTGACCGACGAAGCCTTTGCCGTGGTCCAGCATCGCTACGCGGAAAAGGACGACTCGCCGCACAAGCACTGGTATTTCTTCGGCGCCGCCCTGGCCATGTACCTGAACTGGCAGCTCTGCACCCTGGTGGGCGTGCTGTTCGGCCAGGCGGTGCCCAACCTGGCGACCTGGGGCCTGGACTTCGCCATGCTCGCCACGTTCATCGGGATCGTGGTGCCCATGTTGCGTAACAAGCCGCAAGTGGCCGCCGCGCTGGTGGCTGGCGCCGTGGCGCTGGCTTGCCAGGGCCTGCCCTACAAGCTGGGCCTGATGGCGGCAGCCCTCTGCGGCATCGCCGTGGGGGTGGTGCTGGAGCGTCGTTATCGCCTAGATCTGATCCAGGAGGACATTTCATGCAAACCTGGAGCCTGATCCTCGGCATGGCGGCCATTACCTTCGCCATTCGCTATAGCCTGTTCGCCTGGCCGAACCTCAGCTTCCCGCCTGTGGTGCGCCAGGGGCTGCACTACGTTCCGACGGCCGTGCTCACCGCCATCGTCGTGCCGGGAATGCTGATGCCCGACGGCCAGAACCTGCAGCTGACGCTGGACAACGCCTACCTGCTGGCGGGCCTCGGCGCCATCCTGATCGCCGCGCTGACGCGGCACCTGCTGGCGACCATCCTCGGTGGACTGGTGCTGTTCTTCCTGCTGCGTTGGGCGCTGGGGCAGTTGCCGATTTGAATCGCGCTTGCCGTCGGCACGGGCTGTAGGGGCGATTTCAATCGCCAAGCGGACCGCAGGTTCGCCCTTCGACTCTGCAGGGGGCAGCTTCGCCGCCCTTGGCGAATGAATTCGCCCCTACAGGAAAGCCGCGCATCTGAGGATCGATACGGGATCGGGTCTGTGGGAGCGATTTCAATCGCGAATGAAGGAACGGTTCGCGAGCAGAGCTCGCTCCTACGATTCAGGTCTGCGAATTCGCACAAACATCTTTCCTGTGAGTGTGGCTTTCCGCCACCGTCTTGCAGTCCAATCAGCGACGTGCAACTTCGGTTGCACGAGGCTATTCCACTGCCAACCACAGGTACCAAGGAAGATGAGCCAACACTCGCAATTCGCCCTGCTGGGCACGCGGCGGTTCCTGCCGTTCTTCGTGACCCAACTGCTCGGCGCCTTCAATGACAACATCTTCAAGCAGTCGCTGATCCTCGCCATCCTCTACAAGCTCGCCATTTCCGGCGACAAGAGCATCTTCACCAACCTTTGTGCGCTGCTGTTCATCCTGCCGTTCTTCCTGTTTTCCGCCCTGGGCGGGCAGTTCGGCGAGAAGTTCGCCAAGGACGCGCTGATCCGCGCGATCAAGCTGGCCGAGGTCGCCATCATGGCGGTGGGGGCGCTGGGCTTCTTCTTCGACAGTCTGCCGCTGCTGTTCCTGGCGCTGTTCGCCATGGGCACCCACTCGGCGCTGTTCGGCCCGGTGAAGTATTCGATCCTGCCGCAGGTGCTGCGGGAGGATGAGTTGGTGGGGGGCAACGCCCTGGTGGAAATGGGTACCTTCCTCGCCATCCTCGCGGGGACCATCAGCGCCGGTCTCATGATGTCCGTCGAGCGCTATGAGCCGGTGGTGGCCTGTGCCATCGTCTTCACCGCCAGCCTGGGCTACCTGGCCAGCCGCGGCATCCCCCGTGCGGCAGCGGCGTTGCCGGAGCTGAAACTGGACTGGAACATCTTCCGCCAGTCCTGGCAGATCCTGCGCCTGGGACTGGGTCAGCGACCTTCGGTATCGCGCTCGCTGGTGGGCAACTCCTGGTTCTGGTTCCTTGGGGCCGTCTATCTGACGCAGATCCCGGCCTATTCGAAGGAGTTGCTGCACGGCGACGAGAGCGTGGTGACTTTGATCCTCACAGTGTTCTCGGTGGGGATCGCATTGGGTTCGATGCTTTGCGAACGCCTCTCGGGCGGCAAAGTGGAGATCGGCCTGGTGCCCTTCGGCTCCATCGGCCTGACCCTGTTCGGCCTGCTGCTCTGGTGGCACTCCGGCGAGTTCCCGCAAGGCGCGGCGCCGCACGACTGGCTGGCGCTGCTGGGCCATGCACAGGCCTGGCTGATCCTTGCCGACATCCTCGGTATCGGCCTGTTCGGCGGCTTCTACATCGTGCCGCTGTATGCGCTGATCCAGTCGCGAACGGCGGAGAACGAGCGCGCCCGGGTGATCGCCGCCAACAACATTCTCAACGCGCTGTTCATGGTGGTGTCGGCCATTGCCTCGATTCTGTTCCTCAGCGTCGCCGGGCTGTCGATTCCCGAGCTGTTCCTGGTGGTGTCGCTGATGAACATCGCGGTGAACAGCTACATCTTCAAGATCGTTCCCGAGTTCACCATGCGCTTCCTGGTCTGGCTGCTCGGCCACTCCATGTACCGCGTGGAGCACAAGGGCCTGGAAGCGATTCCCGAGGAAGGGCCGGCGGTATTGGTGTGCAACCACGTGTCCTTCGTCGACGCACTGCTGATTGGCGGCGCGGTGCGGCGTCCGGTGCGTTTCGTCATGTACTACAAGATCTACCAGCTGCCGGTGCTGAACTTCATCTTCCGCACCGCCGGGACCGTGCCCATCGCGGCGCGCCATGAAGACCTGCTGGTCTACGATGCGGCCTTCAAGAAGATCGCCGAGTACCTGCGCAACGGCGAAGTCGTGTGCATCTTCCCCGAGGGCAAGCTGACCGGCGACGGCGAGTTGAATGAGTTCAAGAATGGCATCGAGCGCATCCTCGAGGAGAATCCGGTACCGGTGATCCCGATGGCTTTGCAGGGGCTGTGGGGCAGCTTCTTCAGCCGTGACCCGGCCAAGGGATTGTTCAAGCGCTTCTGGTCGCGCATCCGCCTGGTGGCGGGGGCGCCTGTATCGCCCGATTTGGCCGACAGGCAGAGCCTGCAGTTGCAGGTGGCCGAACTGCGGGGCGATGCCCGCTGAATGAAAAAGCCCGCCGAATGGCGGGCTTTTTTCTTTGCGGTGATTCAGTGGCTGAGCTTGAGGCCGATCAGGCCGCCGATGATCAGCGCGACGCTGAGCAGGCGCACCAGCGCCATCGATTCACCGAACAGGATGACCCCGGCGATCACCGTGCCGACCGCGCCGACTCCCGTCCAGATGGCGTAAGCCGTGCCGAGGGGCAATTCCTTCATGGCCAGGCCGAGCAGGCCCAGGCTGATGAGCATGGCGATTACGGTGAGGGTGGTGGGCAGCGGCTTGCTGAAGCCGTCGGTGTACTTCAGGCCGACGGCCCAGCCCACCTCGAACAGGCCGGCGAAGAAGAGAATGATCCAGGACATGGTGAACTCCAGATAGACGACAGATTGGGTGGGGCCGTCCCCGGTGATCACTCGCAGAGTGGCAAGGTCGTCCTCGCGCTGCGCAGTATTTTGCACATCCTGGCCGGTCGGACAAGTCCGGCCGTCGCGACGGTCGGAAGGGGCATGCCAGACGCTGGAGAGCATTCATGAAAGCGCCGGCTTGGGGCCGGCGCTGGCAAGGTCAGACGCCCTGCGGAATCTCTTCGCCGCCCAGGGCTTCGAAGAGCTGCGGAATGAATTCCACCAGGGTCAGCATCATCAGGGTGAAGCTGGCATCGAGCTGGCTCAGGGCATCTTCACCGCCGTCCTGCTCGGCCTTCTCCTGTAGCAGGTCCTCGAAGCGCAGGCGCTTGATCACCAGCTTGTCATCGAGGATGAAGGACAGCTTGTCCTGCCAGGCCAGGGACAGCTGGGTGACCAGCTTGCCGGACGTCAGGTGCAGCTGGATTTCGTCGCTGGTCAGGTCCTGGCGCTTGCAGCGCACAACGCCACCGTCTTCGTCGGTGTCGCGCAGTTCGCACTCGTCCAGCACGTAGAAGTCGCTGGCGGCTTCCTGGGTCTGGACCCACTGGGTGAGGGTGGCGGTGGGGGCGATCTTCACCGAGGCCGGACGCACCGGCAGCGAACCGATGGCTTCACGCAGGGTGGAGAGCAGGTCTTCGGCGCGCTTGGGACTGGAAGCGTCGACGAGGATCAGGCCCTGTGCCGGCGAGATGGCGGCGAAGGTAGCGGACTTGCGGATGAAGGCGCGCGGCAGGAAGGTCTGGACGATCTCGTCCTTCAGCTGGTCGCGTTCCTTCTTGTAGACCTTGCGCATCTGCTCGGTCTCGATCTGATCGACCTTTTCCTTCAGGGCATCCCGTACCACGCTGCCGGGGAGGATGCGCTCTTCCTTGCGCGCGGAAACCAGGAAGAAACCTTCGCTGACGTGTACCAGCGGTGCATCGGCGCCCTTGCCGAACGGCGCCACGAAACCGTAGGTGGTCAGCTCCTGGCTGGCACACGGCCGGGCCGGTTTGGTCGCCAGCGCGGCTTCCAGCGCCTCGGCATCAATATTCAGATCCTGGGTGAGGCGATAGACAAGCAGGTTGCGAAACCACATAGGGGAAAACCTCCGGACACAAAGCGCGCATTATTCTCATCGGGAGGCGTCGGGCTCAACCCTGAGCTAAGCCTTTGGAAGGCCTGATAATTTTTTTTCAAAAGGGGCTTGCCAGAGGCGGGATACCTCTCTAGAATGCGCCCCACTTCGAGAGTGAAGGGTGATTAGCTCAGCCGGGAGAGCATCTGCCTTACAAGCAGAGGGTCGGCGGTTCGATCCCGTCATCACCCACCAATCTCGCAGTTACGCGCAGCGGTAGTTCAGTCGGTTAGAATACCGGCCTGTCACGCCGGGGGTCGCGGGTTCGAGTCCCGTCCGCTGCGCCATATTCAAAACCCTCAGGTAGCAATGCCTGAGGGTTTTTCGTTTAGTGTGTGACCCTTCATTGGGCGCATATTAGGGTGATTAGCTCAGCCGGGAGAGCATCTGCCTTACAAGCAGAGGGTCGGCGGTTCGATCCCGTCATCACCCACCAGTTTCAAGGTTACGCGCAGCGGTAGTTCAGTCGGTTAGAATACCGGCCTGTCACGCCGGGGGTCGCGGGTTCGAGTCCCGTCCGCTGCGCCACTATAAAAGCCCTCAGGTAGCGATACCTGGGGGCTTTTTCTTTGCCTGCCAAAAATCCCCCACAACACTGTCAACAATGCTTACGTGATGCCGCGCAAGCTGCTGAACTTATTGCAGACTCTCCGTTCTTATTGCCCATAGCCACCTCTCGCGGCGGCCTGCTAAGCTCGCCGCTCCATCGTATTGCCATCATGGCGACAGACAAGGATTCAGCATGAAACAACATCGGTTGGCGGCCGCTGTGGCCCTGGTGGGCCTGGTTCTCGCGGGCTGCGATTCGCAGACCAGCGTTGAACTCAAGACTCCGGCCCAGAAGGCTTCCTACGGTATTGGCCTGAACATGGGCAAGAGCCTCGCCCAGGAAGGCATGGATGACCTCGATCCCAAGGCTGTCGCCCAGGGCATCGAAGACGCCATCGGCAAGAAGGAGCAGCGCCTGAAGGACGAAGAGCTGGTTGAAGCCTTCGCCTTCCTGCAGAAGCGTGCCGAAGAGCGCATGACCGCACTGAATGCCGAGAACGCCAAAGCCGGCAAGAAATTCCTCGAAGACAACGGCAAACGTGAAGGCGTTGTGACCACCGCTTCCGGCCTGCAGTACGAAATCGTCAAGAAAGCCGAAGGTGCCCAGCCCAAGGCGACCGACGTGGTGACCGTTCACTACGAAGGCAAACTGACTGACGGCACCGTTTTCGACAGCTCCGTCCAGCGCGGCAGCCCCATCGACCTGCCGGTCAATGGCGTGATCCCGGGTTGGGTCGAAGGCCTGCAGCTGATGCACGTGGGTGAGAAGGTCAAGCTCTTCATCCCCAGCGAGCTGGCCTATGGCGAGCAGAGCCCGAGCCCGGCCATTCCGGCCAACTCGGTTCTGGTCTTCGACCTGGAACTGCTCGGCATCAAGGATCCGGCGGCCGCTGGCCAGCAATAAGCGGCAGCCGTTTTCGCGTGAACGCCCCGTCTCGACGGGGCGTTTTCGTTTCCGGCGCCAGTCTCATCCGAACCGCGAAACGACTTTTCAGTCACATCGGGAGTGAGACGTCGAGAAGGTGTTACGGTTATGCACATGACCGGGTAACCATGATTGTGCGCTGTGCGACGCGCAGTCGCATTGCGGACCGTCCGGTCAAATGATTGATTTTGCTGGGCTTTTGGCAGTGGGCAAATTTTGCCCGATCTGTCGCGGACCCGCATGACATGGGCCTTTTCCGTGTAATGTGGAAAAGTGTTAACAAGGTTATCCACAGAATTCGTGGATAACCGCGCCAAGCCGTCTAGGCCAGGCTTCTGCCGAGGAGTAGCCGTGAAAGCACCCTGGAATTTCCAGCGTTACCTGACCCTGGCGCAGCGTTTCCTCGCCGGTGGCCGACTGCCATCCCTGTTGCTGGCGGTATCACGCAAGAGCACGAGCCAGAGCGGCCGGCTCGGTGCGGTGAAGGATGACCTGCGACTGTTACTGTCGCTGGCCAATGCCTGGCTGCGCGGTGACTACCGGCAGATCAATCCCAAGGCATTTCTCGCCGTGGTAGGGGCCTTGATCTATTTCGTCACGCCGCTCGATGCGCTACCGGATTGGCTGCTGGGCATGGGCTTCGTCGACGACCTGGCCGTACTGGCGTGGGTCCTGAAAGCCTGGGGTGGCGAACTGGATGCCTTCCGCGCGTGGCGCGAGGGTCAGTCACCTGCTGTACGAGCGGCCCTGGAACGGCTGCCGGCGCCGGATTCTCAGCGATCCTGAAGTCCTGCGCGCTGCTGCTCGCCCTGCAGCAACGATTCGATCTCACCGCTATCCCGCAAACGTTGCAGCGCGGCGTCCAGTTGTTCCGCCGGTATCGGTAGCTGGCTGCCGTAAGCGCAGTGCAATCGGTAGCGCTCCACGATCCAGGGGCTGAACACCAGGGGCGCATCGGGTCGCACGGCCAGTTCATAGGCAAGGGCGCGGCGCATGTCGATGATGGCGTCCAGCCGCTTGTGGCTCAGCAGATTCAGGCGGGTGTCGAGATCACGTACATCCTTGCGCTCCACGTCGTTATTCGCGAAGGCTTCCATCAGCGGCATGCTGTAGGCAAAGCCCAGGCTGGTGCCCAGCACCTTGCCCTTGAGGTCGGCCAGGCTGGCGATGCGCGGACTGTCGCGATGCTGGAGGAGGGCGTCTTCTTCTTCGAACAATGAGGGAGACCAGTGATACGCCGAGGCGTCCACCATCCATTCGGGATTCGAGTTGCAGATCAGGTGGATGCGCCCGTTCTTCAGGGATTCCTCGATGCGCTTGTTCGGTGTTTCGATGAAGCTGACCTTGATGGACAGGTCCTTGGCGATGCGCTCACCCAGATGAAGGATGAAGCCGCCGAGCAGGGCATGGTCGCTTACCTGCGCGTAGGGCATGCCATCGGCCGGGCCGAAACCCCAGCGCAGCTCTTCACTTAGCGCGAGTCCGGGCCAGAGGCTGAACAGTATCCAGAGAACTACACGAAAATGCCGCGTCACGAGCCTTCCCCCGCCAGGTGGACGCAGTATAGTTCACCCTCTGCGGGCCCTCGGCCTGATAATATGGCCGCCTGCATGGAGGTGCTGAAGCAGTCGGCACTGCGTTCCACGGGGAGCTTCAATGAGTGTGCAAGTGATCATGCGTGACGGCCAGGCGGAGTACGCGGTACTGCCCTGGGCCGAGTATCAGGTGCTGCTGCGTGCCGCCGGCCAGGCCGCTACGGAATCGGCCACCGAACCAGCCAGGGTTGCGCTCGGACAACTGAAGTCGCTGCGCGAAGCGCAGGGCCAGAGCCTGGAGCAACTGGCTCGCGCTGTGGGAATCAGCCCCCACTACCTCGGGTTGATCGAGAGCGGCGAACGCGAGCCCGATGAAGCCATCAAACGTAGTCTGGCGCATGTTCTCGGCGTATCCGGCTGGGAGTCCGGATCTTGAGTCTGCGAATCAGCCGCCAGCACTGGCAAGCCTTGTTGGATGAACTGGAAGATGCTCGCCGTCAGCGTCATCTGTTGACCTATCGGGCATTGATCGAACGCCTACAGTTGCCGTCCCCGGCAATGCAGACGCTCACTGCAGCCCTTGAGCACCTGGCCGCCCTCGACGCCCGCGCCGAGCGACCGTTGCGCAGTTCCCTGGTGATCAGCCAGGGCGCCAGTCGCCTGCCGCGTACGGGCTTCTTCGAGTGCGTCGAACGCCTGGGCCGTTTCGCTGGCCCGCCGGATGGCACCGCCGCTGCGTCCTGGCATGCAGCCGAAGTCGTCCGCGTGTTCGAGTTCACCTACCCCGAGGAGCAGTGATGCTCTGGAAGCTGCGGGCACGGCTCGGCTACCTGGTAGCTCGCCGGCTCATGCGCTTCCCCAAGCTGGTGGCCCATCCGCGTGCCTGGCAATGGATGCAAGGCCAGTTCGCGCGCATGGCTGCCCTGGGCGACCTATCCGCACAGAGTTTCTACGGTCACCTGCTGCTTCACCGTGGACACGGCTTTGGCGCGCGGGAGGAGGGCATTCGCCTGCTCCGCCTGGCAGCCCAGGCTGGCGACGGCAAATCCGCCTATCAACTCGGGGTGCTGAGCCTGGACGGGGATTCCCGCCAGGCACCGGATGCCGCGGAAGCCGCGCGCTGGTGGCAGTTGGCAGCCGATGCTGGCCATCCGTTGGCGGCGCGCAAGCTGGCCGACCTCTACCGCGACGGCGGTCCGGGCCTGGAGCCCGATAGCGATGCGGCCGAAAGCGCCGCACAGCGAGCTGGCGAACTCGGCCTCTGACTGAACGGCGCGATCAATCCGCCACGGACGAAACCGCTTCGATGATATGCACGCTGTAGCCTGGCATTGCCTTGGCGTGGCGCTTGGCTTCGGAGGCGAGCCCCGCCAGCTGTGAGGCATCCAGTTGCAGGCAGTCTTCGGCCCTGAGGGTCACAACACCAATGGATAGCGACAGCAGCGGATATTCCTCGCGCTGGCCATGACGGTTGTGGGCGACGAAGCAGCCTGCTTCCAGATGGTCGTTGCGGTAGAAGCGCCGGCACTGACCCTGGAAGTCTTCCAGCAGATGGTTGAGGCGTATGCGCCAGTCGGCCGACCCCAGTACCAGCAAGAAATCGTCGCCGCCGATATGACCGACGAAATCTCGAGCCGGGTCCACGCGTTCGCTCAGGCACTGGGCCAGGCACAGCAGTACCTCGTCGCCCTTGGCATAGCCATAGAGGTCGTTGAAAGGCTTGAAGCTGTCGATGTCCACATAGCAGACCACCGCCTGACGGCGTTGCTGCAGCAGGCGCGTCAGGCACTGCTGGATGGGTACGTTGCCCGGTAGCAGGGTCAGCGGGTTGGCATGGCGCGCTTGCTGGATCTTCAGCTCGGTAATCAGTTTGAGCACATCGATCACCCGCCCCAGGCCCCGGTAGCGGCCATCGAGAATGATGATGAAGTCTTCTTCGATACGTTGCCGGGCACGGCTGGTGATCAGGCGGCTGACCTGTTGCAGCGACTGTCCCAGTTCCACTGCGAGGAAGTCCGTGCTCATCAGCCGATTCACCGACTTGCGGGTGAACAGGTCGGTGGCGAATGGGCGCAGCAAGGCCTCGGAGAGCAGGTGGCGATGAACGATGCCCACCGGGCGCTCTTGGGCGTCCAGCACCGCCAGCGAGTTGAGGTTGGCCTGGGCGCGGAACGCTTCCAGCACTTCGTGGATGGGCGTGTCCTCATGTACCGCCAGCTGCTCGTTGAGCAGTGCAGAGAGGTCGCGGCTCTCTTCGTTCATGCTGCTGAGCGACTCCATCGTCGGCAGCAGCGCGCGCGGGTCGCGCGAGGGGTGTTCCTGGGGGCGGCCGAGCAGGTAGCCCTGGACCAGGTCGATCCCCATCTCCGCCAGCACTGCGAGTTCTTCCGGCAGCTCGATGCCTTCGGCAATGACTTGGGCGCGGGAGGCTTTGGCCATCTTCAGGATGGATTCGACGAACTCACGCTTCACCGCGTCCTGGTGAATGCCGTCGATGAAGTGGCGGTCGATCTTCACGTAATCCGGGCGTAGCTCGGACCACAGGCGCAAGCTGGAGTAGCCGGCGCCGAGGTCGTCCAGGGCGATGGAGAAGCCCATGGCGCGGTAATGGTGCAAGGCGGTATCGAGCAGATTGAAGTCTTCGGTCGGGGTCTGTTCCGTCAGCTCGATCACCACCTGGCTCGGCGGGATACCGAAGGCTTGCAACATCTTCAGGGTGCGGCCCGGCTGGTGCGCCGGGTCCAGCAGGGATTCCGGGGACACGTTGAGGAACAGCAGGCCATCGAGCTTGAGTTCCTTGAAGCGCCGGCACGCGCTCTTGCGGCAAGCCATTTCCAGTTCGCTGAGGCGTCCGGCGTGGCGCGCTACCGCGAACAAGGTCATGGGGGAGTGCAGCGGGCTGTTGGACGGGCCGCGGGTCAGCGCCTCGTAGCCGAGGATGCGTCGCTCCGACAGCGACAGGATTGGCTGGAACAAACTGTGCAAGTCGCCGTGAGCGAGGATCAGGCCCAGTGCGCTCAACTGCTCGGTGACGGTCATGCTGTTACTCGTGAAAAAGAAAGGGGCCGCAATTGCGGCCCCCGGATTTCACGACAGTTATGTGACGGCGTTATGACATCATTTCAATGTTTCGCCACGGCTGCGTTCAGGCCCAGGTAATCCAGCAGGATCTGACCCGTTTCCGTCAGGTAGGCGTCGTCTTCCGGCTTGGTCTTTTCCTCTTCTACGGGGGCGGCATCTTCGTCTTCCGCCTTGAGTTCCTTCAGGAGTTCCTCGCCCTTGGCCTTGCGACGGGTGTTTTCCATCGCCAGTTGCTTGGCCTCGATGTCGGCCTGCTGGGCGCGACGCTTGGTCTCGTTGAGGCTGACCACGGTGTCCTTCATCAGCTTCTGGGCCAGCGCCAGGCGCTCGCGGCTGTAGACGAAGTCCGGATCCTGCGCGGTGCGCGCATCGTGGCGGGACTTCAGCTCGGCCAGGAACGGCTTGAACGGGTCCAGTTCGGGCTTGATGGCCGGGCGGATGCTGTCCCAGGGCATAGCCTCGGGCAGGGCGCTTTCACCGATCTGCTTGGTGTCGACCACCGAGGGGTACTCGATGTCCGGCAGCACGCCCTGGTGCTGGGTGCTCTGGCCGGAAACGCGGTAGAACTTGGCCAGGGTCAGCTTCAGTTCGCCGTGGTTCAGCGGCTGGATGGTCTGCACGGTGCCCTTGCCGAAGGTCTGGCCACCGATAATCAGCGCGCGGTGATAGTCCTGCATCGCGCCAGCGAAGATTTCCGAAGCCGAGGCGGACAGACGGTTGACCAGAACGGCCATCGGGCCGGTATAGAAGGCGCCGGTGTTCTCGTCGGCCAGCACATCGACACGGCCATCGCTGTTGCGCACCAGAACCGTCGGGCCCTGGTCGATGAACAGGCCGGTCAGTTCGGTGGCTTCCTGCAGGGAACCGCCGCCGTTGTTGCGCAGGTCGATGACCACGCCGTCGACTTTCTCCTTCTGCAATTCGCCCAGGAGTTTCTTCACGTCGCGGGTGGTGCTCTTGTACTCGGGGTCGCCTGCGCGGAACGCTTTGAAGTCCAGGTAGAAGGCCGGTACCTCGATCACGCCGAGCTTGAACTTGCTGCCTTCATGCTCGAGGTTGAGGACGGATTTCTTCGCGGCCTGTTCTTCCAGCTTCACCGCTTCGCGGGTGATGGAGACGATCTTGCTGGTCTGGTCGTTCGGCGCGTTGCTGGCCGGGATCACTTCCAGGCGAACCACCGAGCCTTTCGGGCCGCGGATCAGCTTGACCACTTCGTCCAGGCGCCAGCCGATCACGTCGACCATTTCGCCATTGCCCTGGGCAACGCCGACGATTTTGTCCGCCGGGGCGACCTGCTTGCTCTTCTCGGCCGGACCAGCCGGCACCAGGCGCACCACCTTCACGTACTCGTTATCGCTCTGCAGCACGGCGCCGATACCCTCGAGGGACAGGCTCATGTTGATGTCGAAGTTCTCCGCGTTGTCCGGGGAGAGGTACTGGGTGTGCGGGTCGTAGGTCTGGGCGAAGGCGTTGATGTAGGCCTGGAACACATCTTCGCCACGGGTCTGTTCGAGGCGGGAGAGCTGGTTCTTGTAGCGCTTGACCAGCAGTTCCTGGATGGCCTTGGGTTCCTTCTTGGCGATCCTCAGGCGCAGTACTTCATCCTTCACGCGCTTGCGCCAGAGGTCGTCGAGGGCGGCACGGTCCTTGGCCCAGGGCGCCTTCTCGCGGTCGATCTCCAGGCTTTCGTCGACGGTGAAGTCGATCTTGTCGACGCCTTGGTCCAGCAGCGCCAGGGCGAAGTCCAGACGCTCCTTGAGCCGGTCCAGGTGGCGCTTGTAGATGATGAAGCCCGGTTCCAGGTCGCCGCTTTTCAGCAGGTCGTCGAAACGCGTGCGCCATTTGTCGAATTCGGCGATATCACCGGCGGTGAAATACATCCTCGCCGGGTCGAGGAGCTTGAGGTAGCCCTCGTAGATCTTCACCGAGCGCTCATCGTTGAGCGGCGGCTTGTTGTAGTGATGGCGCTTGAGCAGCTCCACCACATTGAGGCTGGCGATCACCTGTTCACGGTCGGGTTGAATGGAGTCCCAACTGTTCGGGGCGGTAGGGGCGGCATGCAACGGCAGGACGCTGACGCTGAGGGCCAAGGCGAGGGCAGAACTGATCAGGGAGCGCTTCATGCTGATTCGACGTCGGGACAGGTGATAACGCATATTAGGCCGTATTTGAGGGCGCCGGGTTCCATTGGCGCAACGCGAAGGCCCGGCAGGTCGCCGGGCCAGGTCCAAGCTCACTATGGAGGCACCGTGAAGGCATTGCAAGGCGTCGAAGGGCGCGTGGAGTGGGGGGAGCGGGCGAGCCCGGCCTGTGACGTAGGACAAGTGCGGATCCGCGTGGCCGCCGCCGGACTGAATCGCGCCGACCTGTTGCAACGTGCAGGGTTGTATCCGCCGCCGCCAGGGGCCAGCGATATCCTGGGGCTGGAGGCTTCCGGCGTGATCGCCGAGGTAGGCCCGGGCAGTGGCGCCTGGCAAGTGGGTGACCGTGTATGTTGCCTGCTCGCTGGGGGCGGCATGGCCGAGGAGGTCGTGGTGGATGCGCGGCATGTGCTGCCGGCGCCCGAGGGGCTTTCCCTGGCGGAAGCCGCCGCGTTGCCGGAAGTCTACGCCACCGCTTGGCTCAACCTGTTCCAGCTGGCGGCCCTGAAACCGGGCGAGAAAGTGTTGCTGCACGCTGGCGCAAGCGGTGTCGGCTCGGCCGCCATCCAGCTATGCAAGGCTTTCGGCAACCCTTGTTGGGTCAGCGTGGGTTCGGCCGAGCGCCTGGCCTACTGCGAATCCCTCGGCGCCCAGGGCGGCGCGCTGCGTGGCGAGGATCTGGAAGGTCTGCATGACTTCGCGCCCTTCGATGTGATCCTCGACCCGGTGGGCGGCAACTACGCCAGCCTCAACCTCGCGCTGGTCGCCGTCGACGGTCGCTGGGTGAACATCGGCCTGATGGGCGGTCGCAAGGCCGAACTGGACATGGCGCTGCTGCTCGGCAAGCGCGTGCAGCTGATCGGCTCGACCCTGCGCAGCCGCGACGAGCAGTTCAAGGCCGATCTCATCAGCGATTTGCGCCAGCACGTCTGGCCGCTGTTCGAGGAAGGCCGCCTGCAGCCGCGATTGGAACGCGCCTTCCCCGCGAAGGACGCCGAGGCGGCTTTCGAGGCCCTCGCTAGCAACCAGGTAGAAGGCAAACTGGTGCTCGTGCTGGATGAAACGCTGGTCTGATAGCGCTTGCTCCGACGCTCCAGGCCCCGTGGTCCGGGGCGTCGAAGAGTTGCATTGAGGTAATCAATCGTTCTGATGGGGTCATTCAATGTGATCTTTTTGGAATAACCCAATAGTCTTTGTCGGGTAAATTTCTAACCCAACGAGGACGTTGCGATGTCTCTGATCAATACCGAAGTCAAACCGTTCAAAGCCACCGCCTACCACCACGGCAAGTTCGTCGAACTGACCGAAGCCAACCTGAAAGGCAAGTGGTCCGTGTTCTTCTTCTACCCGGCCGACTTCACCTTCGTCTGCCCGACCGAGCTGGGCGACCTGGCTGACAACTACGCCGAGTTCCAGAAGCTGGGCGTGGAAATCTACGGCGTGTCCACCGACACCCACTTCACCCACAAGGCCTGGCACGACACTTCCGATACCATCGGCAAGATCCAGTACCCGCTGGTTGGCGACCCCACCTGGGTTCTGTCCAAGAACTTCGAAGTACTGATCGAAGAAGCTGGCCTGGCTGACCGTGGCACCTTCGTGATCGACCCGGAAGGCAAGATCCAGATCGTTGAAGTCAACGCCGGCGGTATCGGCCGTGACGCTCAGGAACTGCTGCGCAAGGTCAAGGCTGCCCAGTACGTTGCCGCTCACCCGGGCGAAGTCTGCCCGGCCAAGTGGAAGGAAGGCGAAGCGACCCTCGCCCCGTCCCTGGATCTGGTAGGCAAGATCTAAAAATGGGCGGAACGCTGCTGCGCTAGGCATTGCTGCGTTGAAATCAGGCTCGGGCTGCTCATTTACAGCTCGTAAACTCCGCGCCCGCGCCTGATTTCGCCTTGCACTGCCGTCGCTCGCGACGTGTTCCATCCCATTTTCGCTCCATGCTCCGGCGGATGGCCTGGCCATCCGCCTGCACCACACCCCTCATCCCGTTTCGGGCGGTCGGCAACGACCGTCGAGGGGTGACTCATGCCCGCAATAAAGGAATTCGCACATGTTGGACGCCAATCTTAAAACTCAGTTGAAGGCCTACCTCGAAAAGGTCACCCAGCCGTTCGAGATCGTCGCGTCCCTCGATGACAGCGACAAATCCCGTGAATTGCTCGGGCTGCTGCAAGACATCGTCGGCCTGACCGACAAGATCACCCTGAAGACCGATGGCAGCGACGCCCGTCGCCCGTCGTTCTCCCTGAATCGCCCCGGTGCGGACATTTCCCTGCGCTTCGCCGGCATCCCCATGGGCCACGAGTTCACCTCGTTGGTGCTGGCCCTGCTGCAGGTGGGCGGTCATCCGTCCAAGCTCGCCGCCGACGTGATCGAGCAGATCAAGTCGATCGAGGGCGAGTTCACCTTCGAAACCTATTTCTCGCTGTCCTGCCAAAACTGCCCCGACGTGGTGCAGGCGCTGAACCTGATGGCCGTGCTCAACCCGAACATCCGCCACGTCGCCATCGACGGCGCGCTGTTCCAGGGGGAAGTCGAGCAGCGCCAGATCATGTCGGTGCCCAGCCTCTACCTGAACGGCGAACTGTTCGGCCAGGGCCGCATGGGCGTGGAAGAAATCCTCGCCAAGATCGACACCGGCGCCGCGGCTCGCGATGCCGAGAAACTCAACGCCAAGGCGGCCTTCGATGTGCTGGTAATCGGCGGTGGTCCCGCTGGTGCTTCCGCGGCCATCTACGCTGCGCGTAAAGGCATCCGCACCGGCGTTGCCGCCGAGCGTTTCGGCGGCCAGGTGCTGGATACCATGGCCATTGAGAACTTCATCTCCGTGCAGGAGACCGAAGGCCCGAAACTGGCTCGCGCCCTGGAAGAGCACGTCAAGCAGTACGACGTCGACATCATGAACCTGCAGCGTGCCAGCGCACTGGTCCCGGCCAAGGCCGAAGGCGAGCTTCATGAAGTGAAGTTCGAGAGCGGCGCGTCCCTGAAGGCGAAAACCGTGATCCTCTCCACTGGCGCCCGCTGGCGCGAGATGAACGTGCCCGGCGAGCAGGAATACCGTGGCCGCGGCGTGGCGTACTGCCCGCACTGCGATGGTCCGCTGTTCAAGGGCAAGCGTGTGGCGGTAATCGGCGGTGGCAATTCTGGTGTCGAGGCGGCCATCGACCTGGCTGGCATCGTCGCCCATGTCACCCTGATCGAGTTCGACGACAAGTTGCGTGCCGACGCCGTACTTCAGAAGAAACTGGCCAGCCTGCCCAACGTCAACGTCATCAAGAGTGCACTGACCACCGAAGTGAAAGGCGATGGCCAGAAGGTCAACGGCCTGGTCTACAAGGACCGCACCTCGGACGAGCTGCGCACCCTGGAGCTGGAAGGCATCTTCGTGCAGATCGGCCTGCTGCCCAACAGTGAGTGGCTGAAGGGTGTTGTGGAGCTGTCCCCGCGCGGCGAAATCATCACCGACGCCAAGGGCCAGACCAATATCCCCGGCGTGTTCGCCGCCGGTGACGTGACTACGGTTCCGTACAAGCAGATCGTGATCGCCGTGGGCGAGGGCGCCAAGGCGTCGCTGGGCGCTTTCGATCACCTGATCCGTACGACCTGAATTTTACTCAGCGTGGTGTGCTGAAGTGGCGGAGGCTCGCAAGAGTCCTCCGCTTTTTTTATGTCCGTGTGGCTTCCCTGTATCCTTCGCGCTTTCGTTCCTCAAGCGGCAGGGCTCATCTCGTGAAACAGCAACTTATCGAATTGATCGCGGCAATCAGCTCCGGCTGCATGACCGAGGATGAGATCGAACGCGTCGCCGCTGAGGCGACCCAGGCCTACGCCGATGCGGACGCCTTCCTCGCTGCGAACCCCGATATCAACTACGACGACAGCTTCCCCATTCCTCTCGGCGAATGGGTGGTCGTGGGCAGCCTGCCCGACACCGTCCTGTTCCAGGCCGACAGCTACGACCAGTTGTTCCAGCAGGTAGTGGATTCCTTCGGTCCGAGCGTGAATTTCGTGCTCAAGCCCAAGCAACTGGTGAAGGTCGAGCCGCTCAAGGCCTTGAACCGCATCCAGGTGCAGATGGGCAGCCTCTACCCGGAGAAAGGTGGCTACGTGCTGGTGGACTTCAGCGAACCGCTGGATGACGAACTGCAGTGCGTGCTGGTCTACAAGAACGATCTGGAGAAGGTCATGCAGCTGGCCGTGGACGTCGGCATCTATGCCGCACCGGCCTACGAGGCCCTCAAGGCCGCAATGGAAGAGGGCGACGACTGAGTCGCCGCTGACAGGCTCCCCTCTCCCTTTGGGAGAGGGGCCGGGGTGAGGGTGTTTCACCCCGCGCCGTCGTTACAGCTGATAGCCGTAGGACTTGATCACTTCCGCGGCTTTCGGCCCCTTCAGGTAATCCACCAGCGCCTTGGCGGCCGGGTTGGATTCACCCTTCTTCAGGATCAGCGCGTCCTGCTTGATCGGCTCGTGCATGTCGGCCGGCACGATCCAGGCGGAGCCGTTGGTGATCTTGCCATCCTTGTACACCTGGGACAGGGCGACGAAGCCCAGTTCGGCGTTGCCGCTGGAAACGAACTGCAGCGCCTGGGTGATGTTCTGGCCTTCAACCAGCTTGGGCTTCACGGTCGCGGTCAGGCCCAGCTTGTCCAGCACCTGGGTGGCTGCCAGGCCGTAGGGCGCGGCTTTCGGGTTGGCGATGGACAGGTGCTTGTACTGGCCGGTTTTCAGCACGTCGCCCTTGGCATCCACATAGCCGTCCTGCGCCGACCACAGCACCAGGGTGCCGATGGCGTAGGTGAAGCGCGAACCGGGCACGGCATCGCCTTCCTTCTCCAGCTTGGCCGGCGTGGTGTCATCGGCCGAGAGGAAGACCTCGAAAGGCGCGCCGTTCTTGATCTGGGTGTAGAACTGGCCGGTGGCGCCGTAGGCGGCGACCAGCTTGTGGCCGGTGTCCTTTTCGAAATCCTTGGCGATGGCCTGGATCGGCGCGGTGAAGTTGGCGGCGACGGCCACCTGGACTTCCGCAGCCGAGGCGCTGCCCAGGGCGAACAGGGCGACGAGCGCGGCGGCGGCGCGGGTGAGGCGATGACTCATGGGATGACTCCTTGTTGTGGGTTGTGTGGTGTTCATCGTTGTTGGCGACTCAGAAATGGCTGGCCAGGATCACGCTAGAGGCTTTGAAGAAAGCGCAGGCCGGCAAGCCGGGGCGCAGGCCCAGCGCCTCGCAGCTGGACTGGGTGACCACCGCGGTGATGCTGCGTCCGGAGGGCAGGTCGAGGGTCACCTCGTTGTTCACCGGGCCTTCGTGGATCACGGAAATTTCGCCCCAGAGCTGGTTGCGCGCGGTCATTCGCACGTCGCGCTCGGTGCTGAGCATCACCGAGGACGCCTTGACCATTGCCAGCACTTCCATGCCCGGAGCCAGGCCCAGGTTCTCCACGCTGGTGCGGGTGACCACGGTGACGATCTCGGTCTGCGGATCGAGGCGGATTCGCACTTCGGCTTCCACTGGGCCTTCCACCAGCTCGTCGATGATTCCGGAGAACTGATTGCGTGCACTGCTGTTCAGGCGCATGCGTCGCATCAGCGTCTGGAATGCCTGGATGTCCTCGGGGCCGTTGTGGTCGAGCTGGTTGGCCAGCCGGTCCAGGGTGGCCTGGTACTCGCCTTCCAGTGCCCGGTACATCGCCACCACTTTGCGGCCGTAATCGGTCAGTTCGGTGCCGCCGCCTTGCGGACCGCCCTTAACGCGGGTGACCAGCGGAGTGGGGGAGAGGTTGTTCAGGGTGTCCACCGCTTCCCAGGCGGCCTTGTAGGAGATCGGCACGGCCTTGGCTGCCCGATTGATCGAGCCCTTGAGTTGTATTTGCTCCAGCAGGCGGATGCGCGTGCCGGATAACTCCGCGCCAATGGCGGTTTCCAGCGACATGCGGGCGAGGAAGCGGGGTGCAGTCATGAGTAGCTCGCAGGAATGAGGATGAAATCGGCCGTTGTGGTTGAGGCGCTATAAGTGCTGGGCCTAGAGTTTCGGCCGGTCCTGTTCTCGCTATTTACTACGCTATATAGCGCCATTCGTAACCTCTCGAAACACGGAGGAAGAATCCTGTGAAAGTAAGTGCCCGCAACGTATTCAAAGGAACCATCAGCGCCCTGACGGAGGGCGCGGTGAACGCGGAAGTCGTGCTCGACCTGCCCGGCGGCGACAGCCTGGTGGCAGTCGTTACCCTGCAGAGCGTCAAATCCTTGGGCCTCGCGGTTGGCAAGGACGCCATCGCGTTGGTCAAGGCACCCTGGGTGATGCTCATGACCGACGGCAGTGACATCCGTCTGTCTGCCCGCAACTGCCTCAACGGCACGGTGGTATCGGTGGACGCCGGGGCCGTGAACTCCGAAGTCGTGATCGAGCTGCCCGGTGGCGCCAAGGTCACCTCCGTGGTGACCCGTGAAGCCGTGGCCGAACTCGGCCTGACCAAGGGCGTCAGCGCGACGGCCGTGATCAAGGCCTCCCACGTCATCCTCGGCGTACCTGCCTGACACCAGCGGGCCGGAACCTGAGTTCCGGCCCGACTCTCCGCACGTTTCCTACCGACTGGCCTTGGGTCAGCCGGTGGGGTCGCATTCTTGAAAGAATTTGACTTTGAAGTCAAGTTTTGGCGTCATGCACGCCGTTTCGCGCTTCTCGGCTTTCCCAGTCGCTGCTGCGCAACCTTGAACCGCCCCTCCTGAACAGGCCGAAAGCCCCGGTGCTGCTGATGTTCGCCGATCGCTATATACAAAACAATACAGCGATGGAGTGAGGAGATGTTCGAGGTGCCCTTTCAAGACCACAAGAAAATGGAGTGACCCGAATGCACCAATCGTCCCTCGCCCTGGCCGTCGCCCTCGGCGTGCTGGCCCAGCAAGCCGCCGCCGCGGGTTTCATCGAAGACAGCAAGGCCAGCCTGACCCTGCGCAACTTCTACATCAACTCGGACAACCGCCAGTTCGCCGACGCGCCGTCCAAGCAGGAAGAGTGGGGCCAGGGCTTCCTCTTCAACTACGCCTCCGGCTACACCGAAGGCACCGTCGGGGTCGGCGTCGATGCCCTCGGCCTGTTGGGCGTGAAGCTGGATTCCGGCAAGGGCCGCCACTACAACCCGACCAGCGCCAGCTACGGCGGCA
>NZ_BDMA01000006.1:46111-81349 GCF_002003485.1 Metapseudomonas resinovorans | reverse complement strand
TCCCCCGACAGGCGTTACCCATGTATCCCGGCTGAACACTGTGCGCACCGATACCAGGGTCCGCCTCGGCACCCCGTCAAACCGCCGGTGCGCACGGCGCACCCTACCCGAGCGGCTTCATCCTGCGTCCTCAATGGTTTCCCAAGTTCCAACGAACAAGGCCCGCCGGAGCGGGCCTTGCAGCGCATCAGCGTTTGGCTACGGCTTCTGCCTTCGGCAGCTTGAAGGTCCAGAGCATGCCGCCCTGGTTCAGGTCCTTGATGCGTTTGGCCACCTCGCCACCCCAGAGCGGCACCGCGCCACCCCAGCCGGACAGCACGGAGACGTACTGCTCACCGTCCATTTCCCAGGTGATGGGCGAACCGATCACGCCGGAACCGGTATTGAACTCATAGAGTTTCTTGCCGGACTTGGCGTCGAAGGCCATCAGGTAGCCCTCGGGGTTGCCGGTGAACACCAGGTTGCCCTTGGTCGCCAGCACTCCGCCCCAGAGCGGCGCATAGTTCTTGTAGCGCCAGACTTCCTTGCCGGACTTCGGATCGATGGCGCGCAGCACGCCGATGTAATCCTCGTTCAGCGGTTTGATGGTGAAACCGGCGCCCAGGTAGGCCGCCCCCTTCTTGTAGGAGATGTTCTCGTTCCACATGTCCATGCCCCACTCGTTGGAGGGCACGTAGAACAGGCCGGTGTCCTGGCTGTAGGCCATAGGCATCCAGTTCTTGCCACCGAGGAAGGACGGCGCGACGAACACCGAGCTGCCGTGCTTGCCATCGGTAGCCGGCGCGCCCGGACGCTTGGCGTCGTCGTAGATCGGACGGCCTTCCTTGTCCAGGCCCTTGGCCCAGGTCACGGTGTCGACGAAGGGGAAGCCACGGATGAACTTGCCGTTGGTGCGGTCCAGCACATAGAAGAAGCCGTTGCGGTCGGCGGTCGCAGCGGCCTTCACGGTCTTGCCGCCATCCTTGTAGTCGAAGGACACCAGTTCGTTGACGCCGTCGAAGTCCCAGCCATCGTGCGGCGTGGTCTGGAAGTGCCACTTGATGGAACCGTCTTCCGGATTCAGGGCCAGGCGCGAGGAGGAATACAGGTTGTCGCCCGGACGCAGGTGGGAGTTCCACGGCGAGGGGTTGCCGGTGCCGATCAGCAGGGTGTCGGTATCCGGGTCGTAGTAGCCGCCCAGCCAGGGCGCGGCACCGCCGGTCTTCCACAGGTCGCCGGGCCAGGTCTTGCCGGCTTCGCCGCCGGAGATGCCGCTCTCGACCTTCTTGCCGTCCTTGTAGACGTAGCCCATGTGGCCTTCCACGGTCGGACGGCTCCACAGCAGTTCGCCGTTCTTCGGGTTGTAGGCTTCGACCTTGCCCACCACGCCGAACTCGCCACCGGCCACGCCGGTGATCAGCTTGCCCTTCACCACCAGCGGTGCCGCGGAGATGGAGTAGCCGGCCTTGTAGTCGGCCACGGTCTTGCGCCAGACCACCTTGCCGGTGTCCTTGTTCAGGGCCACCAACTTGGCGTCGAGGGTGCCGAAGATCACCAGGTCGTCGTAGAGGGCCACGCCACGGTTGATCACGTCGCAGCAAGGCATGATGCCGTCGGGCAGGCGGGCATCGTATTGCCAGAGCTTCTTGCCAGTGCGCGCATCGACAGCGAAGACCCGCGAGTAGGAGCCGGTGACGTACATCACGCCATCTTTCACCAGCGGCTGGGCCTGCTGGCCACGCTGCTTCTCACCGCCGAAGGAAAGTGCCCAAACCGGGCGCAGCTGCTGCACGTTGTCGCTGTTGAGTGCCTCCAGGGTGCTGTAGCGCTGGCCTTGCAGGCCCAGGCCGTTGGTCACCACCTGGTCGGTGGATTTGGCGTCATCGAGGATTTCCTGGTCGGTGACACCGGCCAGCGCCAGGCTACTGGGCAGCACCAGCGCGACGCCGAGCAGCGTCCGGGCAAAAGGCGGTTTGAGTGTGGCGAGCTTCATTGACGGCTACCTCTGCGGGCTTGTTGTTGTGATCCGGAAAAATTTCCCGGTCTGCCGCAAATTCTTGGTTTGCCGCGCCAGGCCAACAATTGGACGCAGTGCGGATTTTCCTACTCCGTTGGTAGCAATACCGACAATCCCTCGCATACTTCAGCTGCCGATTGTGCTGCGGCGTCTACCACTGGCAGACTGCCGCCCCTGCTTTGCACTCCAATACCCCGGGACCTATGCAAGTCTTCAGTGATCGTCAACTGCTCCTGGCCAGCTGGGCCATCGTTCTCCTCGGCCTGCTGCTGGTACTGCCCTTCCGGCTCCTGCCTTCCCTGCTGTCGGGGTTGCTGGTCTATGAACTGGTCATCAGCCTGGCGCCGCGCCTGCAGCCCGTGATTCCCGGCGGCCGGCGCGCGCGTTGGCTAGCGGTAGCGTTGCTGGGCACCCTGGTGGTGAGCCTGTTGTCACTGTTCTTCGTATGGATCGCCGGCGTGGTGACGCAGGAAGTGCGCAACCCCGGCCAGTTGCTGGAGAAGTTCATCACCCTCACCGAACAGGCCCGGGCACAACTGCCAGCGTCCGTCGAGAACTATCTGCCAGCCAGCGCCGACGACCTGCGCCGCGAACTGATGGATTGGCTGCGCGCTCATGTCGGGCAGCTGCAACTGCTGGGCAAAGGCGCGGCGCATACCTTCGTGACCATGCTGATCGGCATGATCCTCGGCGCCATCATCGCGCTGCAGCCCATCCCCAATTTCGAGACCTTGCGTCCGCTCAGCCGCCTGCTGCTGGAGCGCATGGCCCTGCTGGTCACCGCGTTCCGCAACATCGTCTTCGCGCAGATCAAGATCTCCCTGGTCAACACCACCCTCACCGGCATCTTCCTGGCGGTAGTGCTGCCGCTAATGGACATCCAAATGCCACTGACCAAGGTCCTGATCCTGCTGACCTTCCTGCTTGGCCTCTTGCCGGTGATCGGCAACCTGATGTCCAACACGCTGATCTTCATCGCCGGCTTCTCGGTATCGCTCTGGGTGGCGGTCGGCGCGCTGGGCTACCTGATCGCCATCCACAAGCTGGAATACTTCCTCAACGCCCGCATCGTCGGCGGCCAGATCAGCGCCAGGGCTTGGGAACTGCTGCTGGCCATGCTCGCGTTCGAGGCGATCTTTGGCTTGCAGGGGCTGGTGGCGGCGCCGATCTATTACGCCTACCTGAAGAGCGAGTTGAAGCACGCGGAGCTGGTCTAACCCCCGCCCGAACTCGACCGTAGGGTGCGCTGCGCGCACCGAAACCCTGGCGCAAGATTGCCGGTGCGCACGGCGCACCCTACGAATGGAAGCCTGCGCGGGTTCATCGGTGCGCATGGCGCACCCTACGTGGAGCTGGTCTAACCCCCGCCCGAACTCGACCGTAGGGTGCGCTGCGCGCACCGAAACCCTTGCGCAAGATTGCCGGTGCGCACGGCGCACCCTACGAGTGGAAGCGACTGCGCGGGCTCATCGGTGCGCATGGCGCACCCTACGTGGAGCTGGTCTAACCCCCGCCCGAACTCGACTGTAGGGTGCGCTGCGCGCACCGAAACCCTTGCGCAAGATTGCCGGTGCGCACGGCGCGCCCTACGAATGGAAGCCTGCGCGGGTTCATCGGTGCGCATGGCGCACCCTACGCGGAGCTGGTCTAACCCCCGCCCGAACTCGACCGTAGGGTGCGCTGCGCGCACCGGAACCCTTGCGCAAAATTGCCGGTGCGCACGGCGCACCCTACGAATGGAAGCCTGCGCCGGTTCACCAGCTTCGTTCATTCCGTTGGGTTATCCACCCTCGGCATTCGCGCCAATTCGTACTTCGGGTACAGGTGGCTGACGGTGCGGATCAGCTCGTAGCGGCTCAGGTTTACTAACGCAAAACGCTGGGGGATGGGTGTGCGAATCACCTCGTTCATCTCCTCGCCCTTCCCCGCCGCCTCTTTCAGCACCCCATCCAGCCAGCCCAGGTAGTCGCGCATCTGCGCGAACGGCGCCTTGTCCTCGCTGATAGGACCGTGGCCAGGTACCAGGACTTTCCAGGGCTGCGCCTCCAGCGTGTCGATATCCGCCTGCCAGGCCTCCAGACCGGGGCTGTTGGGCGTGGTCAGGGCGCGCTGGTAAAACAACAGGTCGCCGGCGAAGAGCACGCCGGTGCGTTCATCCAGCACGGCGAGGTCGGCGCCGGTGTGACCCTGCAAGGCCAGCAATCTCAATCGGTGACCGCCGACCTCACGCTCGCCGGGCTCCAGCGTTTCGGTCGGCAGGACAACCTCGGTGCCGCGCATCCAGTCGCCGACCAGGCGGTACATGTTCTCCGCCATGCCGTTGCCCTGCTCGTCCAGAAGCTTGCGGGTACCGGCCAGCGCGGCGATGGGCACATCGGTGAACGCCTGGTTGCCCAGCACATGGTCCGGGTGATGGTGGGTCAGGAGCACCAGGGCCACGGGCCGGTCGGTTACCTGCTTGATCGCGCGGCGCATGGCCTCGCCATAGGCCTTCGACGGCCCGGTGTCGATCACCACGACACCCGCGTCGGTAACGATAAAGCCGGTGTTGACGATGTTGCCGCCGTTGGCCTTGTCGAAATTGTCGGTGCTGCCTTCCAGCAGCCAGGTCCCCTCGGCGATCTGTCTGGGGCTGAGTGCGTAGTCCTGCTCGGCCTGGGCGGCGATGGCGACGCAGGCCAGTAATAGGGCGATCAGGCGCATGGTCCCTCCTTAGAAACTGGCCTCGAATTCGTTGCCGTTGTTGTCGCGCAACCACAGCCTGGCTTCCTCGTTGCCCTGCACTTCCAGGCTGATGGTGGGGTTCTCGCTCACCGCCGGGAACAGTTCGAGGCTGGCCAGTACCTGGCCGCCGGCGTCACGCAGTTCAGCCTGGTTGAGGAAGAACTCGGGGATGCCGCCGACCAGGCCGTTGTCCATGGGGTGTTCGATGCGCATGCGCAGGCGGTTGCTGTCTCCATGGGAGAAGCGGCCGCCGTGGACCTGGCCCAGGCGATCCTCCCAGCCGGCCTGGGCGCGCACCACACTGGGTGCGGTGCAGCCACCGCCCGCCGCATCGACGCGGGTGGAGCCGATATGCCAGAGGCCGTCGCGGGTCAGCACGGCGGCGCGGATGGGCGTGGCCTGCTCGACGCGGATGCGGATGGCCAGCACCGGCGCCACCCGCTCGCCGGGCTGGAAGATGAATATCTGCGGAATCGGGTTGAGCTCGGCCCAGGCCATGATCTTCACCACCTGACCTGCATAGGCGCTGGCGTCCACCTGGATCGGCACCTGGCGCGAATCCTCGGCAAACGGCGGTGCGACCAGCACCACCTTGGGGTCGTGGACGAAGGGCTGGCCAGCAAGAATCCGCTGGTGGAAGTAGTCCCACATGACCGATTCGACCGGGTCCTGGCCAGCGCCCAGCAACGGCGCGCTGGCCCCGAGTAATCCCAACAGCAGCAACGAACGCCTGTGCATCCCGCACCTCCGGCTATTGAACGTCCTGATAGAGCCCCGGCAACTCGTAGCGCAGGCCGTAGGCGGCGTAGAGCTTTTCCATGCGGCCGTCACGCACCATGCCGTCGAGGGCTTCTTCCACGGCGTTGGCGAGCTGGCGATTGCTCTCGTGCACCGCCATGCCGATGTCCCATTCGGGCTGGCCGAGGTTGGGATAGGTGTTGTCGGCATTGAGAATCTGCGGGTCGTGAGCCTGATGTTCCAGCCAGTCCAGCTCCCCGCGCAGGGCCATCACCGCATCCACCTCGCCCTTGCGCATGCCTTCGAAGGCAGCCGCCGGCCCCGGATAGTGGTGGGTATTGCGCGACAGGCGCCCGGCGAATACCGAGGTGAGGTAGAAGGACGGCACGCTTTCCAGCTCCACGCCGATGGGATGGAACTGGAACACCCCGATGCTCGGCACCTCGGGCAGGCGCCGGCTGTCGTAGGCGACCTGCCAGCGCTCGCGCTGATAGGGGCCGAACATCACCACCTGCTCGTTGGCCAACTCGCCCACGTCATTGCGTTTCTGCGAGTAGTCGCGGTCGTAAGGCACCCGCAGCATCACATCGGCGAGCACGCCGGGGCGCATGTAGTGCCCCTTCCAGATGAAGTTGCGCAGGTCGTCGTCAAGCCGCTCTCCCGGCGTGACCCAGAGCAGTTCCAGCTTCAGCCCGAGCCCCTCGGCCAGGGCGTTAGCAAGGTCTATATCCACCCCGCGTGCCTGGCCGCCTTCCTTGAAGCTGTAGGGCGCGAAGTTCTCGTAGACGGCTACCCGCAGCACACCCGAGTCGACGATATCGTCATAGGGGCGCACCTGTGCCTGCACCAGGGGCAGGCACAGCAGCCAGCACAACAGGACCAGCAGGCGCATGGCGATCACTCGTCCACGTGTACGCTTTCCAGGTAGGTGCGGATGGCCCAGAGCGCTTCCTGACTGAGGAAGTCGGCCATCTTCGGCATGTACACCGCGCCGTCGCGCACTGCGCCATTGATCACGCGCTCCTTGAACCACTCATCGCCGCTGGCGTCGGTTTCCAGGAAGCGCAGGTCGGGCGCGATACCACCGGACTTGGCTTCCAGGCCATGACAGCGCGCGCAGTTCTGGTTGTAGGCGGAGGAACCGATCTCAACCGCCAGGTCATGCTGGGCATAGGGCGCGCGGTACGGGTTCTCTTCGCGCCACTCCTTGCCCAACTGCTCCAGGCCTTCGGTGTTCACTGCCTGGGGCACCACGTCGCCGTGGGCCAGGACGATTCCGCTGAGGGTCAGACCGGCCAGGAATGCGAGGCCGCGCAGTGCGCTGTTCTTGTTCATCACGTACATCCTCATTAGCTGTGCAAGGCGGCGCCCCGGTGGGAGCGCTGTGAGGAAATGGTAAGAAGCCCCCGCCAACACCCCCATCCTGCTTTGGTGGCCTGGCCCTACTCCCTTGGTAGTAATGCGGGTGGAGGCAAACGAAAGGCCCGCAGGCGGCAACGCAAACGTGCACGCGCGAGCGTGCCGGCGAACAGCGGGGAGCCATTCGCCAGCGAGCGAGTCGTGTGAAAGCGGGAGAGATCAGGCTATTCAGTTGGCTCTGGAGTACAGCGCCAAGGGGGGAAGGTTCTGGCCCGCCGGGTGAAGGCCATGGCCAGCCGGATCGCTGGAGGCCCTGGCGAGTTCAAACTCGAGCACGCAGCAGAGCACGAGTAGCGGAAACAGAAGATGCTTGATGACGAGCATGGCGGAATCCTCTTGAAGGTTCCTGTGTCCGTCATGCTAGGTCCCAGCCCCCTGGCTGACCTTGCTACCTTGGTATCGACTGGGTAATACCTTCGTGGCGATCACTTCCGCCGTACCTGGCGGAAGCCTCTTGCGGAGACAGCGGCAGGTGCCGGAGAGGAAGGCAAGATGAGTGCCCTACCGGCACTCGGCCAACCGTAGGGTGCGCCGCGCGCACCAATTCTCTTCCGCGCCGTGCTCACTCTCGCCGAGGCGGCGCTTCAATCTTCCAGCCAAATGACCGGCAACACCGAGGCGCTGCCCTGGTGGTGTAAGCCGGATGGGCCGACGCGGTCGAAGCCGAGCAGGCTGAGGATCAGCAGCAAGGGCAACAGCAAGTGCTTGAGGATGCGCATGGGCGGCTTCCTTCTGGTTTTTGTTTGGTCATCCTAGGGCCTGGTCGCCGCCCGCCTTCTACTACCTTGGTACCGCCCGACCGGTACTTTCTTCATATTTCCCAGACCCTGCCCCCTTCCTATGCTGGCTCCACGTTCAGAGGAGCCATGAAATGCGCCATTACCTGCTCCACGGCCTAACCTACTTGCTGGCGCTGACCAGCGCCGCCCTGGTCGCGACACATGTCCACGCTGAAGACGACGGCCTGGAGGTGCGCATCGGTTATCTGGCCTGGGAGCCCGCGCGCGGCCCGCTGCTGTCCAATGTGATTCCCGAACCGGAAGATGCCGGCCTGCGCGGCGCCGAACTCGCCATCATCGACAGCAACAGCACCGGCCGCTTCCTCAAGCAGAGCTATGCGCTGAGCGCCGTGCGCACCGGCACGCCCGAGGCGTTGCTGACCCAGGCGCGGGCACTGCATGAACAGGGCCTGCGCCTGTTCGTGGTCAACGTCCCGGCGAAGGAGCTGCTGCAACTGGCCGATGCCCTCCCGGACAGCCTGCTGTTCAACGCCGGCAGCGCCAGCGACGAACTGAGGGGCGAACAGTGTCGCGGCAACCTGCTGCACAGCCTGCCCAACCGCGCGATGCTGGCCGATGCCCTGGCGCAATTCCTCGCCTCCCGCCGCTGGCAGCGCTGGATGCTGGTGACCGGCGAGACGCTGGACGACTTGGCCTACGCCGCTGCCCTGCGCCGCGCCGCCGGACGCTTTGGCGCGAAGATCGTCGAAGAGAAACCCTGGACCTTCGATAACGATCAGCGCCGCAGCGCCCAGGCGGAGATGCCGCTGTTCACCCAGGCCAGCGAGTACGACGTGGTGCTGGTGGCAGATGAGCGCGGCGATTTCGGCGAGTACCTGCCCTACAACACCTGGTACCCGCGCCCGGTGGCCGGCACCCAGGGGCTGACGCCCACCGGCTGGCACAAGACAGTGGAAACCTACGGCGCCGCACAGTTGCAGAAACGCTTTGAAGCCCTCGCCGGGCGCTGGATGAACGACCGCGATTTCGCCGCTTGGATCGCCGTGCGAAGCATCGCCAGCGCCGTGACCCGCCTGAAGAACGCTGACGCTCAAACCATCCGCACGCTGGCCCTGTCCGCCGACCTGCCGCTGGATGGGTTCAAGGGCCGCAAGCTGAGCTACCGCGACTGGGACGGCCAGTTGCGCCAGCCCATTCCCCTGGTGCATCCCCGCGCCCTGGTCAGCACCTCGCCCCAGGAGGGTTTCCTGCACCCGGTCAGCGAGCTGGACAGTCTCGGCTTCGACCGTCCCGAAAGCACCTGCCGCCAGTTCGCCGCAGCGCACTGACCACAACAAGAAGGAAATTCGCCATGCCCGCTCCCCTTGCCGCTGCCATCGGCTCAGCCTTGCTGCTCTTCGCTGGCCAGGCCCTGGCCGCCACCGCTTACGTGTCCAATGAAAAGGACAACAACATCAGTGTCATCGACCTGGATAGCCTGGAGGTCACCGGGAGCCTGGAGGTCGGTAAGCGCCCCCGCGGCCTGCTGCTGTCCAGCGACAACAGGCTGCTGTACATCTGCGCCAGCGATTCCGACACGGTGCAGGTAATGGACCTCGCCACCCGCAAGATCATCAAGGAGCTTCCCTCCGGCGCCGACCCCGAGCAGTTCGCCCTGCACCCCAATGACCGCTGGCTGTACATCTCCAACGAAGACGACGCCCTGGTGACCGTGGTCGACACCCAGAGCGATCAGGTACTGGCGCAGATCGACGTGGGCGTGGAGCCCGAAGGCATGGCGGTGAGCCCGGATGGCCAATGGGCGATCAACACCAGCGAAACCACCAACATGCTGCACTGGATCGACACCTCCACCCAGCAACTGGTGGACAACACCCTGGTGGACCAGCGCCCGCGCCATGTGGAGTTCACCCAAGACGGCAAGCAGCTCTGGGCCTCGGCCGAAATTGGAGGCACGGTCTCGGTGGTGGACGTCGCCAGCCGCCAGGTGCAGAAGGTGCTCAAGTTCCAGATCAAGGGCGTGCATCCGGACAAGGTGCAGCCGGTGGGGGTGAAGCTGACTCGCGACGGCAAGTACGCCTTCGTCGCGCTGGGGCCCGCCAACCACGTCGCGGTGGTCGATACCAGCACTTATGAAATCCTCGACTACCTGCTGGTGGGACGCCGCGTCTGGCACCTGGCGTTCACCCCGGACGAGAAGCGCCTGCTGGCCACCAATGGCATCAGCGGCGATGTCTCGGTGATCGATGTCGACAGCCTGAAGGTGACCAAGTCGATCAAGGTCGGCCGTTACCCCTGGGGCGTGGTGGTGACCCCGTGAACGCACTCGATCTGATTGACCTGTCGTTTGCCTACGGTCCGCGCCGCGCCCTGGACAGGGTCGGCTTCCACCTGGAATCAGGCAGCTTCACCGCCCTGCTCGGCCCCAATGGCGCGGGCAAATCCACCCTGGTCGCACTGCTCACCCGGCTCTACGACCTGCGCCAGGGCGAGATTCGCGTCTGCGGCTTCTCCTTGCGCCAGGAGCCGCGCAAGGCCCTTGCACAACTTGGGGTGGTGTTCCAGCAGAGCACGCTGGACCTGGACCTCAGTGTTGAACAGAACCTGCGTTACCACGCTGCGCTCCATGGCTTGCCCGGCAAGGTGGCCACGCAGCGCATTGAGCGGGAGCTGGAACGCCAGCAATTGGGATCGCGTCGGAACGACAGTGTGCGCCTGCTCAATGGAGGACACCGGCGGCGGGTGGAGATCGCCCGCGCGCTGCTCCACGAGCCACGCCTGCTATTGCTGGACGAGGCCAGCGCCGGCCTCGATCCGGCCAGCCGCGACGCGCTCAACAAGCATGTTCGACAGCTCTGTCGGGAACAGGACGTTACCGTGCTCTGGACCACCCACCTGCTGGACGAGGTGCGGCCCGAGGACCGGCTGCTGATACTCAACCAGGGACGGATCATCGCCAACGATCACGCCGCCAGCCTGGGCGCGCAGCAGGAAGGCGGCCTGGCCGCAGCGTTCGAGCGGCTGACGGCATGTGCATGAACAGGCGCCCAATCGGTGCGCGCGGCGCACCCTACGCGAAGAACTTGACCGTAGGGTGCGCCATGCGCACCGAATCCGCGCGACGTGGCAGCACGTGCATTACACAAGCCTTTGCGGTGCGCGCAGCGCACCCTACCTATCCTCGGAGGCGTAACGATGTTCGCTCCCTACTGGCATTGCCTGCGCGGCATCCTGCTGCGTGAGTGGCTGCGTTTCGTGCTGCAGCGCACCCGTTTTCTCAGCGCCCTGGTGCGCCCATTGCTGTGGCTTCTGGTGTTCGCCGCCGGCTTCCGCGCGGCCCTGGGCATCGCCATCATCGAGCCCTACGACACCTACATCACCTACGAGACCTACATAGTCCCGGGCCTGGCCTGCATGATCCTGCTGTTCAACGGCATGCAGGGTTCGCTGTCGATGGTCTACGACCGCGAGATGGGCAGCATGCGCCTGCTGCTCACCAGCCCCCTGCCCCGTCCATTCCTCCTGGCGTCCCGCTTGCTGGCCACATCGCTGGTATCGCTGCTGCAGGTCTATGCGTTCCTCGCCATCGCCTGGCTCTACGGTGTGCAGCCGCCGGCCTTCGGGCTGCTCGCCGCCTTGCCGGCACTGCTGCTGGCAGCGTTGCTGCTCAGCGCCCTGGGGCTGCTGCTCTCAAACGGTATTCGCCAGCTGGAAAACTTCGCCGGAGTGATGAATTTCGTGATCTTTCCGCTGTTCTTCCTGTCGTCGGCGCTCTATCCGCTCTGGAAGATGCGCGAGGCCAGCGAATGGCTGTACTGGCTCTGCGCACTCAACCCCTTCAGTCACGCGGTCGAGATGGTGCGCTTCGCCCTCTACGAGCGCTTCAACCCATTGGCGGTTGCCATCTGCCTGGCCCTGACGCTGGCCTTCGCCATGGCCGCGCTGCTGAGTTTCAACCCGCAGCATGCGGCCTTGCGCAGGGCCGGTTAGCTGCACCACCAGGGAGCACTGTAACGCTCGGGAAACACTGGAGTTTTCGTTGTGTCCCGTGGGAATGAAATGCACTTCCTTAGTCTTAAAGAGACTGAGCAAGCGCACGATGGCTGATTGACAGTACCCCCTATTCGTAACAGGATGTTTCAACGAAACTGGAAAGCGATACAGAAACGTCCTGCTGTCTCATTCAGTCATTGAGAGTGGCCTGCGGGAAGCGAGGCCAGCCTTGGGACGTGCCGCGCGAAAGCTCCCTGCTCATTCCATGTACTTTCGTTCTTCCGGGCCTCGGCGGCCGGGAGCCTTGCCTCTGCATCCAGTTCCTGCGCAGGGGCCCTTCCAGGGGCGCCACTATTGAGGAGGGGTAGATGTACCTCCCACGAGATGTGTCCAGGGCACGACTCAGGGAAGCAGAAAATGCTCGAAGGAACTTCGCAGAACTGGCGAGTGCCCTCGCCAAGGGTGAAGTCACACGACGTGATTTCATCAAATGGGGTCTGGCCACCTCCAGCGGACTGCTGCTTCCAGTCCACGGACTGAGCCCCTTCACCAGCAGCGCCTACGCCGATTCATTCGATATCCCCACGGGTCTGCCACCCAGCCCGTTGTTCGGTGTCCAGGCATTCACCCAACCCATGCCGCGCTTCGACGTGCTGCCACGCAAGCCCTTCACACCGAACACCGGTGTGATGAACCCGATCCCATCCAGACCGGGCGTGCCCGGGCCGGACCCCATGGTGCAGGCGAACACGACGCAGCGCCCGGTGCCGGCGGTGCTGGGTGGTGGCTACGGCCCCATCGAAGGGCGACCGCCGGGACCGATCTGGGCTCACCAGCAATGGGATACTTTCCCGCCCAGGTTCATCGTCGAAGTCACCCAGGAAGGCGCCAAGGTCAACAAGAACTACAACCCCGGGGTGCCGTCGAACCTCAATTCGGGCATCGATCCAGCGCGGGACCTGCGCCCGGCATTCCACCCTGGCCTGCCTGACCAGGGACCGCTGGCGATGTGGACCTTCAACGGCACCCTGCCGCCCAAGCTGCTGATCGGCCGTTACCACGACTCCATCATCTTCCGACACCACAACCGCTTGCCGGAGGACCCGGCCGCCAACGGCGGATTCGGCATCCACACCATCAGCACCCACGAGCACAACGGCCACCACGGTGCCGAAAACGACGGATTCACCGGGGCCTACTTTTTCCCCGGCCAGTTCTACGACTACCACTACCCCATCTGTCACGGCGGCTACTTCAGCATCAACAAGGATGGGACGGACCCCCGTTGCGGCGCTCCCAGCGATGGCGGAGGCATCGTTCCGTATCCGGGCGACTACCGGGAGACCATGAGCACCCACTGGTTCCATGACCACATGTTCAGCTTCACCTCGCAGAACGTGTACAAGGGCAACGCCGGGATGTTCAACCTCTACAGCTCCCTGGACCGCGGCAACGAGGAGATGAACGACGGGGTGAACCTGCGCCTGCCCAGCGGCTCGGCCAAGTCCTTCGGCAACCTGGACTACGACGTGAACCTGATGCTCGCCGACAAGGCCTGGGACCAGGAAGGCCAACTGGCGATGGATATCTTCGACTTCGACGGTTTCCTCGGCGATGTGATGACGGTGAACCTGGTCTACAAGCCGTTCTTCGAGGTCGAGCGGCGCAAGTACCGCTTCCGCATCCTCAATGCGGCGGTTGCGCGGTTCTTCAAGCTGGCCCTGAGCGACGCCTCGCCGATGATCCAGATCGCCAATGACGGCAACCTGCTACCGACGCCCGTGGTGCTCAACACGCTGGACGAAATGGGCATCGCCGAGCGCTACGACATCGTCATCGACTTTAGGCGCTACAAGGTTGGCGACAAGGTGTGGTTCGTAAACCTCGCGGAACACGAAAATGGCCGACGGCCGAAAGAGGACCTGTCCCTGCGCGAGGCCTTGTCGGGCAATTCCAGCGATCCTTGCGTGGGCCGTTTCCTCGAGTTCCGCATTGTGCGCGACCCGGCGCGGCCCGATGTCAGCCAGGTACCGGACCAACTGATCCAGAACCCGGACTTGACCAGGATACCGGTAGCCGCCCAGCGCACCTTCGAGTTCGGCCGTGGCGCGAAGCAGAACAGCGCTGACCCGATCACCAGTTTCCTGGGCCCGTGGGGCATCAAGGTCGACGGGGTTACCACGCTGGCAGCGGACTTCGGTCGGGTTTCGGCCGGACCGCGCTTCGGCACCCGCGAGATCTGGACCTTGAGGAATGGTGGCGGCGGCTGGGATCACCCGATCCACATCCACTTCGAGGAGGGCCAGATCCTCGCCCGCGACGGCAAGGCGAGCAACGTGCCGGCCTGGGAACGCGGCCGCAAGGATGTCTATCGCCTGCACCCGGGAGGCAGCATCACGCTCACCATGCAGTTCCGTGACTTCGGCGGGATGTACATGGAGCACTGCCACAACACCACTCACGAAGACAACGCCATGCTACTGCGCTGGGAGATCGACGACGCCGGCGGCGCCTTCCTGCGACCGCTGCCCACGCCGATTCCGACGCCGCAGGGCGTCAGGTTCGTGGCGCCTGACGAAATCCTGCCCACCGCGTTCCGCTAGGAGGTCGTCATGGGCAGCTTGAAATGGTTGGTACTGCTGGCCGTCAGCGCGCTGACGGCCAGCGGAGTTGCGCTCGCTGCGCAGCCCTGGGGCCCCGGCTACTTCCCCGATGTGCCTCTGATTACCCAGGACGGCCAAACCGTGCACCTTTATCAGGATCTGCTGAAGGACAAGATGGTGGCGATCAACATGATCTTCACCTCCTGCCCGGACAGCTGTCCGCTCAGCACGGCTAACCTGGCCAGGGTGCAGCGGCAACTCGGGGACCAGGCCGCGAACATCCACTTCTACTCCATCACCGTCGACCCCGAAACCGACACGCCAGAGGTGCTAAAGGCCTATGCCGAGAAGTTCCACGCGGGGCCGAACTGGCTGTTCCTGACCGGCAAGCCGGAGGACATTCGCCTGGCGCAGCGGAAGCTGGGCCTGTGGTCCAGCACCGATGCCGAGGACCCGGACGCTCACCTGACCAGCCTGACTATAGGCAACGAACCCACCGGGCAGTGGATGCGCCAATCCACCCTGGACAACCCGAACTTCCTCGCGGCCAAGATCAGCACCTTTCTGCTGGGATGGCAGAACCAGCGCGGGGTGGCGGCCCAGAGCTATACGGACGTTCCGCCCATCGCCAATCCCGACGCCGGCCGCCTGCTATTCCGCAAGACCTGTGCGGCCTGCCACACCATCGGTAATGGCGAGGCGCTGGGACCCGATCTGCACGGGGTGACCACGCGACGTGACAAGGACTGGTTGCGGCGCTTCATCAAGGCCCCAGATCAGATGCTGGAGCAACGGGACCCGATTGCCGTGGAACTGTTCAGTCGCCACAACCAGGTGCGCATGCCCAACCTGCACCTGGGTGACGAGGATGTGGAGGCGCTGATCCACTATCTCGAACAACAAGGCGCGACCCCATCGGGGCAGTCGGAGTCGCCGCCGCCCCTTCCGCCGAGCAAGGGGAGCCTGGCGACCCCCTGAGGGTCGAGGAGGTACAGATGAACATCGATCGAAGGCATCTACCCGCCGCGCTGCTGACCTTCGCCGGCCTGGTGGCAGCCACCTCATCGGGCATCGCCAACGCCCTGCCGCGGTTCACGCGCCGTGCGGACCAGTTGTTGGTCCCCATCACCGGCACCGTGACTGCCGCCACCGAGGACATCAGCCTGAAGGGCACCGCACGCATCAGGAGCACCGGATTCAGCGACCCCGACTTCAATGGGCCGCCGGGGGCCATCCTGTTCATCGACTTCCTCAACGTGGTGGGGGCCGGACTGGCCAGCAAGACCCGCTTCTTCGCTCATGGCGAGAACCGCGTGGTGCGTGAACTGCGCCCGACCGACGTGGTGGAGTTGACCTTTCTCATCACGCCGGTCAACGCCAAGGCCACGGCGACCGCTATCCCCGTGCTGGCCACGTTCCAGCTAACCTTCAATGTCGACCAGGGCCAACTCACGGCCGCTACAGCGAGCTTCTCGACGCCTGACTTCTGACCTGCCGGTGGCCGCTGCCGGGCGCGGGCCGGCAGGGCCAACTACTACTTTGGTACCGGTTACCCCCTCTCAACGTCGAATTCCCAAAGCAGCGGCGCTGGCCTGTAATGGCTGCATAAAAAGAACAGAGCGTCCGCCATGAAGCGCCTACTCACCTGCCTTGCCTGCGTTGCCCTCGCGCTGCCCGCGATTGCCAGTGAAGCAGCCGACATCCCGCTGTTCTCCACGGACGGCTACCGCCTGACCCGCTACCGCAGCCCTACCCCAGCCAGCGCCGAATCCGCCCGCACCCTGGATACCGCCCAGCTCCAGGCCCAGTTGAAGGCACAGCCCGATACCCTGCTGGTGGACGTCTACCGCCGCCAGTGGCTGCAAGGGAACTTCATCGAAGACGAACCCCATGCCAACCTGCCTGGCAGCCTCTGGCTGGCCAACACTGGCGATGGCGAACTTAGTGCGGAATGGCTGGGTTACTTCAGCCGCCATCTGCGACAGGCCAGCCAGGGCCGCAGCGACCGCCCGCTGGTGTTCTACTGCCGTTCCGATTGCTGGCTGAGCTGGAACGCCGTGAAACGCGCTGCCGCGCTGGGCTACACCAACCTCTACTGGTACCGTGACGGCATCGATGCCTGGGAACAGGCCGGGCTTCCCTTGCAGCCCGCCCATCCCTTGCCATTCCCCTGACCCGGCAGGGTCGGACATGCCGCACCATAATGAGAAAAACGAGGTGAAAGGCCGTGTACAAGATTCTGATTGCCGATGACCACCCGCTCTTCCGCGAAGCCATCCATAACGTCATCAGCGACGGTTTTCCGGAAAGCGAAGTGATGGAGACCGCCGACCTGGACAGCGCGCTGGCGCTGACCCAGGAGCACGACGACCTGGACCTGATTCTTCTCGACCTGAACATGCCGGGCATGCACGGCCTGAACGGGCTGATCAACCTGCGTAACGAGGCACCGACCGTGCCGGTGGTGATCGTCTCCGCCGAGCAGGACAAACAGGTGGTACTACAGGCCATCACCTATGGCGCGGTGGGTTTCATCACCAAGTCTTCACCCCGCGCGCAGATGACCGACGCCATCGAGCAGATCCTCAACGGCAACGTCTACCTGCCTTCGGACATCATCCGCACGCAGAAGGCCTCGCCGCGCCGCCACCATGATGAAGCCAGTATCCCGCCCGAACTGCTGCAGGCCCTGACTCGCAAGCAGTTGCTGGTGCTGGAGCGGATGACCAAGGGCGAGTCGAACAAGCAGATCGCCTACAACCTGGACATCGCCGAGACCACCGTGAAGGCCCACGTCTCCGCGATCCTGCGCAAGCTCAACGTGCACAACCGGGTACAGGCCATTCTCTCGGCCGGCGATATCGACTTCACTGCTTACCTGCGTCGCTGACCATCCGGGTACTTCCCTAAGGACGACCATGCCTGCCGCCCGCACGCTGCTGTTCACGGCCCTGGCCATGCTGGCCTTCGCCGGCAATTCCCTGCTCTGCCGCCTCGCCCTCAAGCACACCGCCATCGATGCGGTGAGTTTTACCGCTATCCGTATCGCCGCTGGCGCCCTGGTGCTCTGGCTATTGCTGCGCCTGCGCCGCCAGCCCCTGGCGGCGACCGGCAATTGGCGAGCTGCGGCGGCGCTGTTCGTCTATGCCGCCGCCTTCTCATACGCCTACTTGCAACTGGACGCCGGTGCCGGCGCGCTGCTGTTGTTCGGCGCCGTGCAACTGTGCATGGTGGTCTTCGGCCTGCTGCGCGGTGAACGGTTGAACCTGCAACAGGCGCTGGGCTTCACCCTGGCCACGGGAGGGCTGGTGGTCCTGCTGCTGCCCGGCGCCAGTGCTCCTCCTCTTTTTGGCGGCCTGCTGATGCTGCTCTCCGGCCTTGCCTGGGGTGCCTACACCCTGCTTGGCCGCCAGGCCGGCCTGCCGTTGGCGGCCACCGCAGGCAACTTCATCCGCGCCCTACCCTTCGCCGGATTGCTCCTGTTGCCTTTCATTGGACAACTGAAGCTGGATCTGCCTGGCTTTAGCTACGCCCTGCTTTCCGGTGCGCTGACGTCCGGCATCGGCTATGCCATCTGGTACAGCGCCCTTCCGGGCCTCGGCGCACTTCAGGCCGCCAGCGTGCAACTCAGCGTTCCCGTCCTCGCCGCCCTGGGCGGCGCAGTGCTGCTTGGCGAACACATCAGCCTCCGCCTTGCGCTGGTTTCAGTAGCCGTGCTTGGCGGCATCGCCCTGGTGCTGCGGGCGAAGTTCCAGCCAGTGCCGCAACGGGCTTGAAACCCCTTCCCGTGCGCACGGTGCTGCCTGGTAGGGTGCGCCATGCGCACCGATCCGAGCGCCTGAGGGAACCCGTAACCCCGATACACTGCCGGTGCGCGCGGCGCACCCTACCCGAGAGGCCGCGCGCACCAGATGTTTCCTACGCTCTCACCGGTAAGCCTGCCCTCGGCCCTGACTTACGCTGGCCGATCCCCACCCGGCAGGAGGCCAGGCATGTCCAATTACCGTCGCGCCAGCGACCCAGGCGCGCTCTACTTCTTTACGCTCGTTACTCACCTACGCAAACCCGTGCTGACTCATCCTGCCGTTCGCAATGCGCTCCGCGAGGCGATCGTCTGTACGCGGGAACGATTTCCCTTCGACATCCACGGCTGGGTGCTACTTCCGGATCATGTCCATTGCATCTGGCAGTTGCCGCCGGATGACCATGACTTCGGCCGGCGCTGGTCCATCATCAAACGCCACGTCAGCCAGCAGTGTGCGGAAGTTGGCCCGCGCAGTAGTAGCCAACAGGCAAGGCGCGAACTCGGCCTCTGGCAACGACGCTTCTGGGAACACCGGATACGCAATGAAGCGGACTACCAGCGGCATATGGATTACCTGCACTGGAATCCGGTCAAGCATGGGTTGGTAAAGCGGGTTTCTGATTGGCCATGGTCGAGCTTTCATCGGCTGGTGCGGGATGAGGTGTATCCGAACGACTGGGGAGGCAGCCGGGAGATAGAAGGCAAGTTCGGCGAATGAGTTGTCGACGAACTCTGGTGCGCGCGGCGCACCCTACCGTCGAGCGCAGCGCCACCTGGTAGGGTGCGCCATGCGCACCGATTCGCGCCTCCGGGGTAATCCGTACTACATCGGTACTCCGCCGGTGCACGCGGCGCACCCTACCCGAACTCCGTGCCCGACCGTAGGGTGCGCCATGCGCACCAATTCGAGCTTCCGGGGGAAATCCGTACCACGCCGGTACTCCGCTGGTGCGCGCGGCGCACCCTACGAGGAGCCTCTGTGCGGTGCCTTCACCGCTCCAACAAATGACTCATCGCCGTCTTCAGCTTCATCGGCCGTACCGGTTTGTGCATCAGGGTATGGCCCAGCTCACGCATCTGCTGCTTGAGTTCGTTGCTGTAGTTGGCGGTGATCATCAGGGCCGGGAGCGGTGTGCTGCGGCGGGCGTTGATGGTGGCCACGGCGTCGACGCCATTGCAGTCATTGTCCAGGTGGTAGTCGGCGATCAGCAGATCGGCTTCGGCGTGGAAGTTGTCCACCTGGCGGGCCAGGTCTTCCTCTGACAGCGCGGTGGTCACCTGGCAGCCCCAACCTTCCAGCAGTGTGCGCATACCGGCACAGATGGCGGCGTCGTTATCAAGCACCCAGACCCGCGCACCTTGTAGCCGCTCCAGCACCGCCTGGGGTTCGTCGTGCTGCAGTTTCTGGCGCGGTACGCGACGCGCCAGCGGCACCTCCACGGCGAACAGCGAACCCTTGCCCAGCACCGAAGACACGTGGATGCGGTGGCCGAGCATGCGGGCGATCTTCTCGACGATGGCCAGGCCCAGGCCGAGCCCGCGGTCCTGCTTCTCGCGCACCACTTCACCGCGTTTGAATTCCTGGAAGATCTCGCCGAGCTTCTCCTGCGCGATGCCGACCCCGGTGTCGTGCACTTCGATCCACAGGCTCTGCCGCCGACGTCGGCAGCCCAGCAGAATGCCCCCCGTGGGTGTGTAGCGGATGGCATTGCTGAGCAGGTTGCGCAAGATGCGCGCCAGCAGTTGCAGGTCACTGCGCACCAGGGCGGAACTGGCCACGAAGCCCATCCGCAGGCCTTCGCTGGTCGCGATCTGGCGATACTCCACGGCCAGGTTGTCGAGCAGTTCGCTCACCGCGAAGGACGCGATATCCGGCTTGATCACCCCGGCATCCAGCTTGGAAATATCCACCAGCGTCCCCAGCAGGTTCTCCACGTCTTCCAGTGAGTTGCTGACGTTGCGTACCAGCGCCAGGTTGCAGGTCTGGCTGCGCTGTTCCAGCAATGCGCTGGTGAACAGCCGTGCGGCGTTCAGGGGCTGCAGCAGGTCGTGGCTGACCGCTGCGAGGAACTTGGTCTTGGACAGGTTGGCCTTTTCGGCTTCGAACTTGGCCTCCCGCAGGCGCATTTCGACCTGGGTACGCTCGTCGATCTCGCGGCGCAGTTGGCTATTCAGGGCGGTCAGCTCGGTGGTGCGCTCACGGACCCGCTGCTCCAGGTTCTGGTAGGCCTGGTGCAGGGCCTCGGCGGTGCGGCGACGCTCGGTGATGTCACGGATCAGCACGAAAATACCGACCACCTCGCCATTGGCCAGGCGATTCGGCACGTAGGACCGCAGCATGCAGCGCTCTTGCCCGTTGTGGTTGGTCTCGGTGACCTCGAAGGACAGGCTTTCGCCATTCAGCGCCCGCTCCAGGTAAGGCTCCAGGCGTCGCCAGTGCTCGTCGCTGTGCACCTCGCGCAGGCTCTGGCCGAGCATCGCGCCGCGCGGCCAGCGGTACCACTCCTCGTAGACCTTGTTGGTGAATTCGTAGATGAGGTCAGCGCTGAGGTAGGCAATCAGTGCGGGAACATGGTCAGTGATCAGACGAATCCAGCGCTCGCTCTCGGCCAGCATCTCGGCATGGCGATAACGCTCGGTGATGTCGGTGAAGGTATTGACGAAGCCGCCGGTGGGTAGCGGATGGGTACGGACTTCCATTACCCGGCCGTTGTACAGGCGCTGCTCCATCTCGCGGACAGGGCGGCCATTGGCGTCGCGGGTGTCGGGGGTGAGCAATGGCAACTCGCTGTCCGCCATGACCCCCGCGAAGGCGCGATGCGCTTCCACCGGCGCCAAGCCACAGAGTTCGAGGAAACGGTGGTTCCAGAGTTCCAGAACGCCCTCGGCACTGACCATGGCCACCCCTTGGGAGAGGTTGTCCACGGCGCGCTGCAACAGCCGCGACTTCTGCGCCAGGGCCTGCTCGCGGCGAGCGGTTTCGCTCTGCTTGACCTCGGTGATATCGGTGTAAAGGATCACCAGCCCGCCTTCTCGGGTCGGTCGCTCGCTGACCTGCACCCAGCGCCCGTTATGCAGACGGTAGAGGACGTTATCGTCGCTGCCACGATGCTCTTCGACGATCAGACCGGTGCTTTCGGCCAGGCGACGGATTTCCGAAAGCCGGGTACCGGCGCAGATGCGCGCACGGGTCCTGGCCCAGAATGACTTGAAGCGGCTGTTGAAGAGGACGATGCGCTGGTCCCGGTCGAACAGCACGAAGGCGTCGGAAATGCTTTCGATGGCATCGATCAGATGCTGGTGGGCGGTTTCCGCGCGAAGCCGGGCGTCACTCAGCAGCCGGTTGCTGGCCTTGAGTTCGGCCATGGCCTGGTTCAGTGCATCGGTCCGCTCGCGCACCTGCTCGGCCAACACCACCGAATGCTGGAAGGCGGCGTAGCTGTCGTCGTGGCGCGAGGCGCTGGACTCCACCCGCTCGATCAGCGCGGCATTGATACGCCGTAGCTTGCGGTTCTCATCTTCGAGCGCAGTCAGGCGTGCCTGTTGTTCAGCGGCATCCATTGCCACCCCGGCGGCCAATGGCGACTCCCGTGAAGGTCTGGTTGATGTGCATGCCATTGAACTGCTCTCCATAGGAGTTGAAGCCGATGACCCGCTGCCGACGCAGGATTTCGGAGGTGCGAGCCACGGCATCTGCGTCGTTCTCGATTTCCAGCCGACGCAGGAAGCAGTCGCAGCCGATGGTCAGCAAGGGCGCGCCGAGCCGCTCACCCAGACGCTCGAACAGCGCCTCCAGGTTGGGCAGCAGTGGTCCGGTGCACATGGCAGTCAGGACGATGCCGTTCTCCACCGCGCAGTAGAAGGTCAGGCTGAGGTCCGCATTGACCCGCTGGATGGAGCGCACGTAGTACGAGTCACCCAGGCGCACCGCCAGGGGATGCGCGGCAAACACGCTCAGGTCGAGGGCCCCGAGCGGAACACCGGTCATGCGTGCATAGACTTCCGCCGCAGGTTCCGCGTTGAGTTCGAAGACCCGGCGGCTGGCATTGTCGGCACGGGTGACCACCAGTTTCTCGGTGCCCGGCAGGATGTGGTGAGTGCTGAACACCTCGAAATCCAACGCGGTGTTGACCAGCACCACCACCGCCGCGCCCGCGTGGAAGCGCCCTTCGTAATAGACGTGGGTGTGTTTGAGGTGGTGATCGTCGGCGGCCGAACCACCGAAGTGCGGGATGCTGCCGAGAGCGGCACCGAGCGCCGCCAGTACCACTTCCTCGCGACTGGACAGGCCGTCCAGCAAGGTCAAGGCGAAGCTGTGGCCTTTGATAGGCACCAGGGTATTGGCCCGGCAGTCCTGTACCAGCCGCTCGACCAGTTGCTGGGCATCGATCAGGCCGAAACGATCCATCTCGTCCACCAGGGCGCTGGCGATGGAGAAGCTGCGATGGTCGAACCCGACCGCACTGACGCAGTTGCGGCCATATCCCTGCGGCGTGATTTCCCCGGCGCTGGTGCAGCCCACCAGGCGCACACCGCCGAAATACTGCTCCAGTGCGTGACCCAGGGCTTCGAGGTCGTATTCGGCCGAACAGAAGAACAGCACGAACCCCAGGTGCGGGTGGATGAGCTGGCGCGCCAGGTCCTGGGCCACGGCTTCCGCCTCGCTGGCCAGCGACATGGCGGTGACGACGCCCTCTGCCGGTTCTTCGAGCATCCTCGGTCTCACTCAGTAGCCTTGTTCGGGATAGGGAAATTCTACGGAGGGGGTCCGGGACGCCCCATCCTTCTTGGGTAGCGGAGGACTAGTTCGAAGGTAGGGGCCGGCGGACGGGTACAGACCTTCCTGGGATCCCGAGGCGGTGCGCATGGCGCACCCTACGGTCAAGAACCGAGCTCGGGTAGGGTGCGCCGCGCGCACCGGCTCCTTTGCCGAAGAAAACAGTCAGTGCCCCACTCCCCAATAAAAAAGGCGGGAGGACAACAGGCTCTCCCGCCAAAACCGGAGCAATCTGGAGCAATCTGGAGCAGGGTTTACCAGGTCAGCACGGCACCCAGGGCGACGGTGTCGGTGTCTTCGTTCTGGGCATCGCCCTCATGGCCATCGATCTCGAACTGGTTGTATTCGGCCACCAGCTTGAGGTTGTCGTTGATGTCATGGAACAGCGCAATGCCACGGGTTTCGTAGTCGGCACCGGTGTTCACCACACCATTGCCGTCGTCCTTGGTCTTGCCGTAGGACAGCGCCAGGCGATTCTTGCCGAAGCGGTAGGAGCCCTGCAGCAGGTAGCCGTCGCTGTCCACTTCGCGCAGGGTCGGCTCGCCAGCGTTGTTGGTGAAGAAGGGGTTGATGCCCTTGGCCTGGAAGCCGGAGCCCACCAGGGTGAAGGCGCCCATTTTCGCCTGCACGCCGTAGCCCAGCCCCTTGGAGGTGACGCTGTCGACGTTGGGGTCGGTGTTTTCCGAGGTCTGGTAGGCGCCGTTGACCCAGGAATAGATCTGCGCGCCGCCCAGGTCGAATTCGTAGGTGATCTCGGACTCGAAACGCGGGTTTTCCTGGTAGGCCTTGCCGGTGGGGCTTTCGTCATTGGTGTCCACCGGGTCCATGATGCCCACGGCGGCACGCAGGCCGTCGGTTTTCGGACTGCGATAGGTGATCTGCGACGTCGGGAACGGATAGGGATAGCCACTGCCGATGTTGCCGAAGGACACGCCGCCGCCATCCACCAGGCCAAGGGTGTCGCTGACTTGGCCGTAGCCGGCGAGCAGTTCATCGAGCAGGATGTTGGAACGCGCGAACAGGCCAAAGTCCTTGCCTACCAGCACCTCGCCCCAGTCACTACCGGCGGTGCCGTAGAACTGACGGACGTCGATGGCGGTGGCGGTGCCATTGGTCTCACTGTCGTTGATGGTGACCCAGAAGGAAGAACGGGCGCCGAGCTTGAGGTCATCCACCTGCTTGCCCATGTTGAAACCGATCCAGTTGGGCAGGAACCCCATCTTTACCCGCGACTGACGACGGTCGAACTGTTCGCCGTCACGGTCCACATCGCTGTTCACGTAGAAGGCGTTGACGTAGCCATCAGTGGAGAAGGTGGTCTGGTCCTTGTCGTACAGGACGATCTCTGCGGCGGCCTGCTGGGTAGCAAGGGCCACCGCTGCCGCGAGGGCAAGGCGGGACAAACGGGCTTGGGCGATCTTCTTGTTGTGCATGACGCTCTCCGCTGTGGGTTGACGACCGGGCAGGTCAGTCGTGTCGGAGGCGATTATCGAAATGCCCTTGGGGACGCCATACGCTGCAATGGCAGCGGTTCTCCACTGCTTTGGCCGGGTCGATCGAGCCACACCGGCTAGGCTTAAGACCGGGCACCCCCAAGGTCGTAGACCAGCAGACCCAGGCACAGCACAAAAGGACGAAGCCCATTCGGGTTCGTCCTTCAGAAGTGGGAAAGGAGTGGATCAGATGAGTCAGTGCCAGCTCGATGCGGGGGCTTCGGCGTTGGCGAGAGCCTGGCAGCGCAGACCGGCGATAAGGTGCTCCTGCTGTTGCAGCAGATGCGAAGGTTGCAGTCCCGCCAGGGCGCGGCGTACCTGTAGCGAATGGTCGGCCGGCAGGCCGGCCTGGTGATCGAGCCAGCACTGATGCGCATGGGTGGCGAAGCACGTGCCTTGCCGGTCCAACTGCTGGTCGAGAGCCTGGACCAGGTCGTGCAGCTGGGATTGATCCAGGCTGGACAGGCATTCGTGCTGTCGCAGAAGAAATTCCTGGATGTGCTGATAAAGACCGACAGCGCCCTCACGCGGCGACTGTACGGCGAACAGCACGCCTCGATGCCCATCGAACTGCCTGAAGCCACAGGCCAGGGCATACCCCAACTGCAGCTCACCCCGCAGGCGCTGGTGAAAGGCGGGTTCCAGTATGCGCGCCAGGAGACGTCCGGCGGCTTCGGATTCCGCGCTGACGGAGTCGAGGGGATAGAACAGCAGCAACGCCGCTTCACCTTCCACATCCAGTCGATGCCAGGTGCGCCTACCCTCCCCGGCCACCCGCCTGGAAAAATCTGGCAAACCGGGTAAATCGATATCCACCGCCACATCACCCAGACCCAACCCTTGCCAACGCGATCGCCACCAGAAGCGCGCCAGTGATTCCGAATCAAATACGGCGGGTGCTTCCGTCGGTGCATCGTCGAGCACGCCCGGCAGCCGTTGCAGCAACTGGCGAATGGGCAGCTCGCCGGCCTGGCGGCGCACGTCGCTTTGCTGCAAACGCGACCCCTGGGCCAGTGCCCAGAGCGGAGGTGCCTGCAAAAGGGGCAGCACGTCGCGGGTAGCCTGGCGCAGTGCTCGCACCTCGCCTTGCAGAGCCAGCGTCAAACCGCCGCGCACCGCCTGCAGCCCTCCCTCTACGCCCGCCAGAGCGGCGCTACTCAAGAGCGGCCGCAGCGCTCGCCGCAAGCCGTGGGCAAGCCCATCAGGCAATCCGCCCGCACCGGGGCTCCAATGCAGGAACAGTGCACCTTGCCCGGGGGCGTCCGGCCGTGCCGGCAACACGGTCATCAGCGGGTCCGCCTTTGATGCGGTTGCGGTCGGACTCAGGTAGGGATTGGCGGGCGGAAGCCGCCAGCGACTTACTGACGGCGCACCAGAACCAACGTCCAGGCGCTCCAGATGCAAGGGAAAACCCGCAGACTCCACATTGGGCACACCGACTGACGTGCTGGTTTCAAGGCGTATCAAGCATTCGGCTCGCATCTCGTCCAGCAGCGAACGCACATCCGCCTGCTCGGGAAGCCCTGGCGCCATCGCGACGTCCAGCGGTTCCAGGCGATCCATCCTGCGCTGCAGGATTTCCAGCCGCTCCTCCCAGACACCCGGCCACGGCGCTGCAGTGCGCAGGAAGGTCAGCCAGCCCAGCACCTCCGCCTCCAGTCGAGCGCAGTCCGCGCCTGGCACGCGATCGAAGTCCATCAGCAACAGGCCCTGCCCGTGATGGGCGTAAGAAAGGCGCACGTGCACACCGTCGCTCAGTTCGAGAAAGCCGAGTCTTGCCTGCAGGCCACCGAGCGCCTCGTCCTGGATCAGGCTGTCGAGAAAGGCAACGGCGGCTTCCAGGCCGGCACCCTGTCGTTCCAGCACGAAGGCCAGCAGCAGTTTTTCGGAGCCGCCGGGTAGCCCGAGGCGAAGCCGCCTCTCACGCAGTGGCAGCAAAAGTGGCGCGTCCGGGACGGGCAGGTGTTCTCCCGCCAGCAGCGGCTCAGCATGGCGTCGAACGAGTTCGAGTTGCTGGTCCGGCAACTGCGGCGCCACCAATGTCAGGCGCATGCGGCCAGGCTGGTAGTGTTCCCGGTGGAATCGCCGGAGGGTCGGCATGAATGCAGGCGCGTGCAGGTCCAGGCTGGCAGCATGACCCGCGTGGAAGTCCGCCAGCGGATGGCCAGGTGCCAAGGCCCACGCCAGCGCGGCGTCGCAGAGGGTCTGCCGGTCCTGCGTACGGGCGCTGTACTCGGCTTGCAGCACGTCACGCTCGCGCCATATGGCCGCCGTCTCCAGCAGAGGATTGGCGAGCATGTCCATGAGCCGCGCCAGAGCCTGGTCAAGGTGCGTTGCCGGCACTTCGCAAAGGAAGCGTGTATAGCGTGCCTGGGTACTGGCATTGACCCGTCCGCCCAGGCGCTGGACGAAGGGAATCAGGCACTGCTCCGGCGGGAAATCGCGGCTGCCGAGGAACACGAGGTGTTCGAGAAAGTGTGCAAGCCCGGGGTACTCGGTCGGCTCGTCATGGCTGCCACCCTCTATATCCACCAATACCGCGCTCATTGCCGTACCGGGCCGCTGCATCAGGCGTACCTGAAGGCCGTTCGCCAAGTGCACGTCCTGTGTTCGTTGCTGCGCTGTGGATTCGAAATGAAGGGGCATGGCAGGCCGGACACCAGATAGGGATCGATCCTAGGTTCGAACCCGGCCAAAGCGGTGGCAATGCTGCTTTGGAACTATATCGATGACGTCTACGTCCTATTTCTTCAGAGCAATAGTCAATCTCTTACATGCTGTTGAGAGATTTCCCATCACCAGTTACCGACGTGACTCCATCGCTGTGACAGCCATCTCAGATCGATAATGGCGCATCGCCATATGGACTGATGGCCCAAGCGGAGCATCCATGGACCAGATTCCCGAACAACAAATACCGCAAAGTGAAATTGCCTTGCTGGCCAACATCCTGGCCCTCACCACGCGCAACATGACGGCAATCACCACCCTGCTGGCAAAAGTCACCGCCAACATGGCCGGCTCGACCGACAACAACCTGCAGGCGGCCTCCGTCGGCCTGCTGGACCAGGTAACCGGCCTTGGCCACGACCTCGAACTGCAATGGGACCTGATCCAGTCACTGGACCGTTTCTGTCCCCTGCTCGCCCGTACGCCGCCGGCGCGCACCTCACTCGTTACCGAAATCAACATCAGCCAATTACCGCAAAGCAATTAAAATGGCTTGATTTTTGCCCGGCGATCCTTTAGGGTCGTCGCCGTTAGTACCAAGTTGTAAGTCAATCCGGCTTTCCGATCCCTCGCCTCTCACCCCTGAGAAGCCCAACCCAAAGGGACCCGGCCACCCCCGCCGACTCACCGACCGCAACGCTCGCCGAAGGCGATGCAGTAAAGCTGTCATGAGCACGCGGTAGATTGACCAGGACTGCCAGCCGAGCCAGACCCTTGCCCGGCGCAGCACCTGGCATCCCAAGTACCAGCTGCCAGAGCTTGATCCCGATCGGGGAACTTCATGCCGGCACCCTTGCTCCGATAAGGATCATCCGACCAGAGTGTGTTACTCGGCGGATTCGGAGCCATTGTCTGGCGGCCCATGGCCGCAAAACGAAGGAAGCAACACGATGACCATCCATCATCAAGCACAAGCTGCAATCAGCACCCTGACCCACGCATTTGCGCCGTTCACCTGCCATATCACCGCCGCTCGCAACGGCAACTTCAGCTTCACCATCGTCAACGAGTTTGGTGTCGCCCGTCACAGCGAGCGTTTGTACCCAGAGCACTATGGCGACGCCGATCATCTGAAGAACGTGATCGACCGGGCACAGAAAGCCCTGACCTGCTGATGCGACAGCCGAAAACGAGAAGCCCCGCCAACGCGGGGCTTTTTCATGGGCAAGGAAAAACCGCTGGCGCCGGCATCGACTCAACCCGGCTGGATTACTACACCGCGACGACCTGTTACCTAAGGACGACAGACCGGGCATAATTCGCCCCTTCAAATCGCCAGCCCAGCGTTTCCATGCGAATTCACGTCACCTTCATCGACCGCGTCGGCATCACCCAGGAGGTCCTGGCCCTGCTCGGCGGCCGCAATCTCAATCTGGATGCGGTCGAGATGGTGCCGCCCAACGTCTACATCGATGCCCCGACCCTCAGCCCGGACGTGCTCGACGAGTTGCGCGACGCCCTGCATTCGGTGCACGGCGTGCAGGAAGTCACGGTCGTGGACATCCTTCCGGGCCAGCGCCGGCGCCTGCAGCTCGATGCCTTGCTGGCCGCCATGACCGATCCGGTGCTGGCGGTGGACGGCGCTGGCCGCGTCCTGCTGGCCAACCCCGCACTGATCGCCCTTTATGGTGACGAACCCGAGGGCCAGCCACTGGCACAGCTGTTCGGTGACGACAGCCTGCACCGCGCCCTGCTGGAGCACAGCTTCCGCCTCCCTCTACGGGAAATCACCCTCAAGGGCCAGGCGCTGCTGCTGGATGCGGTCCCCATTACCGAAGGCGACCACCTGGCTGGCGCGCTGCTGACCCTGTACCAGCCCAACCGCATCGGCGAGCGCCTCTCGGCCCTGCACCACGACCATGCTGCGGGAGGCTTCGATGCGCTGCTGGGCGACTCGGCGCCCATGGCCACCCTCAAGACTCGCGCCCAGCGCGTGGCGTCACTCGACGCTCCTCTGCTGATCCATGGTGAAACCGGTACCGGCAAGGAGCTGGTGGCGCGCGCCTGCCATGCTGCGAGCACTCGGCGCAACCAGCCCTTCCTGGCGCTGAACTGCGCAGCACTGCCGGAAAGCCTGGCTGAAAGCGAGCTGTTCGGCTATGCGCCCGGCGCCTTCACCGGCGCCCAGCGCGGCGGCAAGCCCGGCCTGCTGGAACTGGCCCACCAGGGCACGGTGTTCCTCGACGAAATCGGCGAGATGTCGCCCTACCTGCAGGCCAAGCTGCTGCGCTTCCTCAGCGACGGCAGCTTCCGGCGGGTGGGTGGCGACCGCGAGATCAAGGTGGACGTGCGCATCCTCAGCGCCACTCACCGCAACCTGGAAAAGATGGTCGGCGAAGGCACCTTCCGCGAGGACCTCTTCTACCGCCTTAACGTGCTCAACCTGGAAGTGCCGCCACTTCGCGAGCGCGGGCAGGACATCCTGTTGCTGGCCCGCTTTTTCATGCAGCAGGCCTGCACCCAGATCCAGCGCCCGGCCTGCCGCCTGGCACCCGGCACCTTCCAGGCGCTACTGGGCAACCGCTGGCCCGGCAACGTGCGTCAGCTGCAGAACGTGATCTTCCGCGCGGCAGCCATCTGCGAAAGCAGCCTGGTGGAAATTGGCGACCTCGACATTGCCGGCACCGCCGTGGCACGGGCGAGCGATGGTGAGGTGAACAGCCTGGAAGAAGCCGTGGAGAACTTCGAGCGCGCGCTACTGGAAAAGCTCTTCGTAACTTACCCTTCGACTCGCCAACTGGCGGCGCGCCTGCAGACCTCCCACACCGCCATTGCCCACCGGCTGCGCAAGTACGGGATACCTGGGAAAACCTGATATTTTCTCGAGATAAAGCACGTATCTTTTTGATAAAAATCTATTTTTTATTTTTACCCTGCAAGAACGAAACCTGAATCGCGCTGGGCCGAACTCCCCCGTAGGGTGCGCCATGCGCACCGATTCCGGGATCCCCATCGGCGCTGCTGCAACTTCCTGGTGCGCGCGGCGCACCCTACCTAAATTCCTCTCACAAAACATTAGATAGCCTATGTAACAAGCTGTTTTTAAACGATTTAATTATGAATCCTGTGCGCGACGTAGCGAAATCGATACAGCGTAACGATTCCGCAACATCCAGCCAGAACCCCCGCAACTTCTGGCTTTCCACCCAGCCCCGCAAAAAGCGCTCACCACTCCGTATCGATTTCGCTACAGAAGCACTCGCCCATTTTCTTCACAATCCATCGCAAAGCCTTGATTTACAAGGATATTAGCCTTCTGGCACTGCCCTTGCTAATGGCCGGGCAACAGTGCGCGGCCATGACCGCGTGCGGGGCTAAGCGCCTGGCAGAAGAAACAGGCGCGTCATACGAGTTGAGGACCAAGAATGAGCGATTTGCGTTTCACCGCCGACCACGAATGGCTGCGCCTTGAAGAAGACGGCAGCGTCACCGTTGGTATTACCGAGTACGCGCAGGACGCGTTGGGCGATGTGGTCTTCGTCCAACTCCCGGAACTGCAGGCCTACGCCCAAGGCGCAGAAGTCGCCGTACTGGAATCGGTGAAGGCGGCCAGCAACATCGTCATGCCCCTGGACGGCGAAGTGATCGAAGTGAACCAGCAACTGGCCGACAGCCCCGAACTGGTCAACGAAGAGCCGCTGGGCAAAGGCTGGTTCTTCCGCATGCAGCTGGCCGACGCCAGCATCCTTGACGGCCTCCTCGACCAGGCCGGCTACGAAAACCTGCTGAAAGCCAACGGCTGAGGAATGACCATGAGCATCGAAACCCCAGCCCTCGGCACCACCAACGAATTCATTGCCCGCCACATCGGCCCGCGCGACGCCGACACCAAGGCCATGCTGGCACTGCTCGGCTACGCGGACATCGAAGCCCTGACGGCGAGCGTCATCCCCGACAGCATCAAGGGCACCAGCGTGCTCGACCTGCCGGCCGGCCAGGGCGAGGCCGAAGCCCTCGCCGCGATCAAGGCCATCGCCGCGAAGAACCAGCTGTTCAAGAGCTACATCGGCCAGGGCTACTACCCCTGCCACACCCCCAGCCCGATCCTGCGCAACCTGCTGGAAAACCCGGCCTGGTACACCGCCTACACCCCCTACCAGCCGGAAATTTCCCAGGGCCGCCTGGAGGCCCTGCTGAACTTCCAGACCCTGGTCAGCGACCTCTCCGGCCTGCCGGTGGCCAACGCCTCCCTGCTCGACGAAGGCACCGCCGCCGCCGAAGCCATGACCTTCTGCAAGCGCCTGGCGAAGAACAAGGCCAGCCACGCCTTCTTCGCCTCCCAGCACTGCCACCCGCAGACCCTCGACGTGCTGCGCACCCGTGCCGAGCCGCTGGGCATCGAGGTGGTGATCGGCGACGAGCGTGAGCTGAGCGACGCCGGCGCCTACTTCGGCGCCCTGCTGCAGTACCCGGCGGCCAACGGCGATGTCTTCGACTACCGCGAACTGGTGGCGCGCTTCCACGCCGCCGGCGCCCTGGTCGCGGTCGCCGCCGACCTGTTGGCCCTGACCCTGCTGACCCCGCCCGGCGAGTTCGGCGCCGACGTCGCCCTCGGCAGCGCCCAGCGCTTCGGCGTGCCGCTGGGCTTCGGTGGCCCGCACGCGGCCTACTTCGCCACCCGCGACAGCTTCAAGCGCGACATGCCCGGCCGCCTGGTCGGCGTCTCCATCGACCGCCACGGCAAGCCGGCCCTGCGCCTGGCCATGCAGACCCGCGAGCAGCACATCCGCCGCGAGAAGGCCACCAGCAACATCTGCACCGCGCAGGTGCTGCTGGCCAACATCGCCAGCATGTACGCCGTCTACCACGGCCCGCAGGGCCTGACCCGCATCGCCCAGCGCGTGCACCAGCTGACCGCGATCCTCGCCGAAGGCCTGGCCCAGCTCGGTGTGACCGTCGAGCCGGCACACTTCTTCGACACCCTGACCCTGGCCACCGGCAGCAAGACCGCCGAGCTGCACGCCCAGGCCCGCGCCCAGCGCCTCAACCTGCGCGAAGTGGATGCCGTGCGCCTCGGCCTGTCGCTGGACGAAACCACCACCCAGGCCGACGTCGAGCAACTCTGGGCGCTGTTCGCCAACGGCCAGGCCCTGCCGGTCTTCGCCGCGCTGGCCGCCACGGTCGCCAGCCGCCTGCCGGCCGCCCTGCTGCGCCAGAGCGCGATCCTCAGCCACCCGGTGTTCAACCGTTACCACTCGGAAACCGAGCTGATGCGCTACCTGCGCAAGCTCGCCGACAAGGACCTGGCGCTGGACCGCAGCATGATCCCGCTGGGCTCCTGCACCATGAAGCTGAACGCCGCCAGCGAGATGATCCCGGTGACCTGGGCCGAGTTCGGCGCCCTGCACCCCTTCGCCCCGGCCGCGCAGTCCCAGGGCTACCAGGAACTGACCACCGAACTGGAGGCCATGCTGTGCCAGGCCACCGGCTATGACGCCGTGTCCCTGCAGCCCAACGCCGGCTCCCAGGGCGAGTACGCCGGCCTGCTGGCGATCCGCGCCTACCACCTCAGCCGCGGCGACGACCAGCGCGACATCTGCCTGATCCCGCAATCGGCCCACGGCACCAACCCGGCCACCGCCAGCATGGTCGGCATGCGCGTGGTGGTGACCGCCTGTGACGCCCGCGGCAACGTCGATATCGCCGACCTCAAGGCCAAGGCCGAAGAGCACCGGGAGCGCCTCGCCGCGCTGATGATCACCTACCCGTCCACCCACGGCGTGTTCGAGGAAGGCATCCGCGAGATCTGCGACGTCATCCACGCCAACGGCGGCCAGGTGTACATCGACGGCGCCAACATGAACGCCATGGTCGGCCTCTGCGCCCCGGGCCAGTTCGGCGGCGACGTCTCCCACCTGAACCTGCACAAGACCTTCTGCATCCCCCACGGCGGCGGCGGCCCGGGCGTCGGCCCGATCGGCGTGAAGGCCCACCTGGCGCCCTTCCTGCCCGGCCACGCACACCTGGCCCGCCAGGACGGCGCGGTCAGCGCGGCGCCCTTCGGCAGCGCCAGCATCCTGCCGATCACCTGGATGTACATCCGCATGATGGGCGGCGACGGCCTGCGTCGCGCGACCCAGATGGCGATCCTCAACGCCAACTACATCGCCCGTCGCCTGGAAGAGCACTACCCGGTGCTCTACACCGGCAGCAACGGCCTGGTGGCCCACGAGTGCATCCTCGACCTGCGCCCGCTCAAGGACACCAGCGGCATCAGCGTCGACGACGTCGCCAAGCGCCTGATCGACTACGGCTTCCACGCCCCGACCATGAGCTTCCCGGTGCCCGGCACGCTGATGATCGAGCCCACCGAGAGCGAATCGAAGGAAGAGCTGGACCGCTTCTGCGACGCCATGATCCGCATCCGCGAGGAAATCCGCGCGGTGGAAGCCGGCGAACTGGACAAGGACGACAACCCGCTGAAGAACGCCCCGCACACCGCCGCCGAACTGGTCGGCGAGTGGACCCACCGCTATAGCCGCGAACTCGCCGTGTACCCCAGCGCCAACCTGGTGGACGGCAAGTACTGGCCGCCGGTGGGCCGCGTGGACAACGTCTACGGCGACCGCAACCTGGTCTGCGCCTGCCCGTCCATCGAGGCCTACCAGGACGCCTGATCGCGCGCCTCAGGTAGGAGCCAGCTTGCTGGCGAAGCGCTCTGCCGGAGCCATTCGCGAGCAAGCTCGCCCCTACAGCGAACGGACGCAAGACAAGGAGCACGGCGGTCGGCCCTTCGGGCCCGAACCGTCGGGCTGTCTACGCTGACTAATAAGAAAAGCCGAGCAATCGCTCAGGAGCGCGACATGTCCCTCAGCGTCTTCGACCTGTTCAAGATCGGCATTGGCCCCTCCAGCTCCCACACCGTGGGCCCGATGCGCGCCGCCGCGCGATTCGTCGATGGCCTGCGCCGTGAGAACCTGCTGGTCAACACCCACAGCCTGAAAGTCGAGCTGTACGGCTCTCTCGGCGCCACCGGCAAGGGCCACGGCAGCGACAAGGCCGTGTTGCTGGGTCTGGAAGGCGAGCAGCCAGATACCGTAGATACGGAAAGAGTGGATGAGCGCCTGGCGCGCATCCGCCAGAGCGGCGAACTGCTTCTCGGCGGCGAGAAGTCGATTCATTTCGTAGAGAAGGAGCACCTGGCGCTGATCCGCAAGCCGCTCCCCTACCACCCCAACGGCATGATCTTCCGCGCCTTCGATGCCGCCGGCATCCAGATCCGCGCTCGCGAGTACTACTCGGTGGGCGGTGGCTTCGTCGTCGACGAGGAAGCCGCCGGCCTCGACCGCATCGTCGAAGACCGCACACCGCTGCCCTACCCGTTCAAGACCGGCAAGGACATGCTCGCCCAGTGCAGCGCCAGCGGACTCGCCATCAGCGGCCTGATGCGCGAGAACGAGAAGGCCTGGCGCACCCCGGAGGAGACCAGCGCCGGCCTGATGAAGATCTGGCAGGTGATGCAGGACTGCGTCACCACCGGCTGCCGCAAAGAAGGCATCATGCCCGGCGGGCTGAAGGTCAAGCGCCGCGCCGCCGCGCTCTACCGCCAGCTCAGCGAACACCCGGAGGCCAGCCTCAAGGACAGCCTCTCGGTGCTCGACTGGGTCAACCTCTATGCCCTGGCGGTGAACGAGGAAAACGCCACCGGTGGCCGCGTGGTCACCGCGCCCACCAACGGCGCGGCCGGCATCGTCCCGGCGGTGCTGCACTACTACAGCCGCTTCGTGCCCGGCGCCAACGACGACGGCGTCGAGCGCTTCCTGCTCACCGCCGCCGCCATCGGCATCCTCTACAAGGAAAACGCCTCCATTTCCGGCGCCGAAGTCGGCTGCCAGGGCGAAGTCGGCGTGGCCTGCTCGATGGCCGCCGGCGCGCTCTGCGAAGTCCTCGGCGGCACCCCGCAGCAGGTCGAGAACGCCGCCGAGATCGGCATGGAGCACAACCTCGGACTGACCTGCGACCCGGTCGGCGGCCTGGTCCAGGTGCCCTGCATCGAACGCAACGCGATGGGCTCGGTGAAGGCCATCAACGCCGCACGCATGGCCCTGCGCGGCGACGGTCAGCACTTCATCTCGCTCGACAAGGTGATCCGCACCATGCGCCAGACCGGTGCCGACATGAAGAGCAAGTACAAGGAAACCGCCCGCGGCGGCCTCGCCGTGAACATCATCGAATGCTGATCCACCGTCCGTAGGGTGCGCCGTGCGCACCACAGACGTT
>NZ_BDMA01000006.1:0-45986 GCF_002003485.1 Metapseudomonas resinovorans | reverse complement strand
CCTGCCGGTGGGCATGCAGCGCTACGCGATGTTCACCGACGAGAACGGCGGCATCCTCGACGACCTGATGGTCGCCCGCCTGGCGGACGACACCCTGTTCCTGGTGGTCAACGCCGCCTGCAAGGAGCAGGACCTGGCGCACCTGCAGAAGCACCTCACCGAGCAGTGCACGATCGAGTCGCTGTTCGAGTCCCGCGCCCTGCTCGCCCTGCAGGGCCCGGCAGCCGCCGAGGTACTCGGTCGTCTCGCCCCGGAAGTGAAGAAGATGACCTTCATGCAGTTCGGCAGCGTGCGCCTGGACGGCGTCGAGTGCTACGTCAGCCGCTCCGGCTACACCGGCGAGGACGGCTATGAGATTTCCGTTCCGGTCGAGCATGCAGACGCCTTGGCGCGTGCCCTGCTGGACCAGCCGGAAGTCCAGCCGATCGGCCTCGGCGCCCGCGACTCGCTGCGCCTGGAAGCCGGCCTGTGCCTCTACGGCCACGACATGAGCCCCGCCACCACCCCAGTGGAGGCCAGCCTGGTCTGGGCCATTTCCAAGGCCCGCCGCGCCGACGGCCTGCGTGCCGGCAACTTCCCCGGCGCCGGCCAGGTCTTCGCCCAGCAGCGCGACGGCGTACCGAGCAAGCGCGTCGGCCTGCTGCCGCAGGAGCGCGTGCCGGTACGCGAAGGTGCCGAGATCGTCGATGCCGAGGGCACCGTGATCGGCCGCGTCTCCAGCGGCGGCTTCGGCCCCAGCCTCGGCGCCCCGGTGGCCATGGGCTACGTCGCCGCCAGCCACGCCGCCCTGGACAGCGAAGTCTGGGCCCTGGTGCGCGGCAAGCGCGTCGCCATGAAAGTCGCGAAGACCCCCTTCGTGCCGCAGCGCTACTACCGCGGCTGATACAGAGTCCCCAACTGCCCCGCCACGGCGGGGCCTTGAAGGGTGAAGACGCAAGTCTTCACCCTTTTCTTTTTTGGAAAACAGCACGTGCACACCAGGCAATCCGAGCGATGGCTTCGGTGCGCGCGGCGCACCCTACCAGGTAGCCGCGGAAATCAGCCAATCTGAAGAAATGCTTCTAACTAACTGAAATACAACGTCTTCCCTATTCATCAGAGCGACACAAAGCCGTCATCAACCGGTCATCCAGCGCAGGCAGATTCTCTGCTCAACTTTCCTGGGGAGGACCTCCGATGAACCACAAGAAGAACCTGATCAAGCCCCTGGCTGCTGCCCTGCTGGCCGCCACCCTCGGCGCCTGCGCCGTGCAAGCCCCGGCCCCCGCCAAGCCGGTGGCCCTGGATAACGAAGACTGGTACCAGATCCGCACCGAGAAGGAACTGTTCGTCTTCGACGACTACGCCACCTACCGCGAATACGTGAAGAGCGGCACTGCCCCGGTCAAACAGAGCGCCGGCAAGAAGGACGGTTTCGGCCGCGACATCATCCTGGTCCTGAAAGCCGCCGATCAGGGCAAGGACATCAAGACCCTCTCCGCCAAGCGCTTCATCGATATCAGCCTGCCGCCCGCCCAGCCCTTCTACGGCGAACTGCGTGACGAAGAAGGCATCATCTATGTGTTCAGCCGCTACGGCGACATGATGGACATGTACCGCATCGGCGAGCCCACCTTCAGCTACGTGGACATCGGCGGCGGCCCCGAAGGCCAGCGCGTGGTGTACGTCCTGACCAAGGAAGAGCCCAAGCCGGTCAAACAGATCGCCATGTTCCACGACAAATACAACTACAAGTAGTTCCTCCTCAGGCGGTCGGAATTTCCACCTCTCCGACCGCCTCTCGCCCTGCTCCAAAAGGCTCTACCGCCTACCCCGCAACGCCCACCGCCCGTCATCGCGAAACATCCCGAAACACACCGCGCAATGCCTAGAGCCAGCAGCCACCGGCCCTAAATAGCGACAAAATATTGCCACCCATCAAATTGCGCATCGTAAATGAGAGGTCTTTAGTCGATTTATTGGCGAATTGGCCGTGCGAGCAGATTCACCCTTTACGGCCTGCACCTTCGTGCGAACGGATGGGGACAAAGAGCCTTGGAGCATTGCATCCATGGCGGGCCGTTCACGCGAATTCGTGGTGGGGAGGTTGGAGTGCACACTCATGAAAGGCAAAGACCCGCGACAAAAAAACAAGAAAGACAGGTCGGTGGACGAAGGCCGGCGCGATTTCCTCAAACTGTCCGCCGCCGCGGCAGCTGCGCCAGCGTTACTGCGCGCCCCGGCCAGCGAGGCCTCGAGCGTCCCGATCGTACTACCACCCAGTCCGCCCACCGTGCCCTGGGTGATGGAGCTGCCCAACCAGATCGTGCCCGCAGCCAGCGTTCCCTCCCTGACACCCGCGCCCACCGAGTTGGCCAACATCGCCGGAGGCGAAGCCGGCAGGGGTCGGCACCAGCATTGGGCTCGCTTCCGCCCCGCCGCCGAGTACTACGAGCTGCGCGCCCAGCAACGCACCGACTGGGTGGTCAATCCAGCCTACCCACCACAGAAGGTCTGGACGTATCGCGCAGCCAACACCCCGGCGAATGAATTTAACGCCACCGTGATGACCCACTACGGCCACCCGATGATCTGCCGCATCTACAACGACCTGCCGGCAAACCACACGGGGTTCGGCACGCCGGAGATATCGACCCACCTGCACAATCTGCACAGTGGTTCGGAAAGCGACGGCTTTCCCGGTGATTACTACAGCGCCACCAAGGCCGGCCCGACCCTGACCGCCAAGGGCCAGTTCAAGGACCATCTCTACCCCAACGCCTATGCCGGATTTGATACCCCTCCGAACAGCACCGGCGACTTCCGCGAAGCCTTGGGCACACTTTTCTATCACGACCACACCCTGGACTTCACAGCCTCGAACCTCTACCGCGGCCTGGTGGGTTTCTACCTGCTTTACGACCACCTGGACTCGGGCAACGAGGCTGATCCGACGCCCGGGGCGCTGCGTCTGCCCAGCCATCCTTACGATTACCCACTGGAGTTCGCCGATCGCCGCTTCGATGCCGCGGGCAACCTCTACTACGACGAGATCAATCCCGAAGGCGTGTTGGGCGACAAGGTCATGGTCAATGGCATGGTTGAACCCGTGCTCAAGGTGGCCGCGCGTCGTTATCGCTTCCGCCTGCTGAACGCCGGACCAAGCCTGTTCTACGCCTTCTCTCTGGTGAACCCGAACAACGTGAAGCAGAACTTCACCTACATCGCCAACGACGGCAACCTGCTGCCCAAGCCGCTGCTCAACCAGCAGAGCGTCACCCTGGGCGTCGCCGAACGTGCCGATATAGTGGTCGACTTCTCCAAGTACTTGGTAGGCACCACCCTCTATCTGGTCAACCGCATGCGCCAGGAGGAAACCCGTGGTCCCAAGGACATCAAGGAACCCGGTGTACGTGTGCTGAAGATAGTGGTGGACCGCTGGCCGTCTGAGCAGGACCTCAGCCAGGTACCGGCCAACCTGCGACCACTGCCGCCGCTGGACCCGGCCGAGGTGGCCGCCGCTCCGGTACGCCGGTTCGTCTTCGAGCGCTCCAACAACATGTGGGCGATCAATGGCCAGTTCGTCAACGTCAACGCACCGCGCTTCACCGTGCCCAGGGCACGTGGAGAGATCTGGGAGCTGGTCAACATCGACAATGGCTGGTCGCACCCGATCCACATCCACCTGGAGGAAGGCCGCATCATCGCGCGCATCAGGAATGGCGTGTCGCAGCCCATCCCGGCCCACGAACAGGGACGCAAGGACGTCTACGTGATCAACAAGAACGAGACCATCCGCGTCTTCATCCGCTTCCGTGACTACGTCGGCAAGTACGTGATGCATTGCCACAACCTGATCCACGAAGACCACGCGATGATGCTGCGCTTCGACCTCGTCTAACGGCCGCGGGAGGACTTTCCATGAACACTCGCAGAAACCTGATCGGCGGCCTCGGCGCCGGCGTACTGGGGCTCGCCACCCTGGGTTCGCTGGGTATCGCCGCGGAACGCCAGCCGCAACCCCGTCAGGGCGACGGGCGCTTTCCCAACCCGACGCTCTTCACCCATCAGGGCCGGAAGGTGGAGTTCTACCGGGACCTGCTGCGCGGCAAGGTCGTCGTGCTGAATATGATGTACGCCAGCTGTGGCCGTAACTGCCCCACCGCCACCGCCAACCTGCGCAAGGTGCAACAGATGCTCGGCGACCGGGTGGGACGAGACATTTTCATGTACTCGATCACCCTGCAACCCGAGTTGGATCAGCCGCGCCACCTGCAGGAATACGTGGACAAGTTCCACATCGGCCCGGGCTGGGAATACCTCACCGGCGATCCGCAGGACATCCTCGAACTGCGCTACGCCCTGGGGTTCTATGACGTGGACCCGATCGTCGATGGCAACCAGCTGACCCACACCGGCATGGTGCGAATCGGCAATGAACCCATCGGGCGCTGGACCATGGCGCCGGCGTTGACCGATCCGACGCACATCCTTTCCGCTATCAACCATGTGGACCACCGTGTCGAGCTGACTGGCTGGGACATCCAGCAACCGTCCTGAGCCAACCAGAGGCCTCCGGGAGCGCCCGGAGGCCGGCTGGTGTATGATGCGCGCCTCCGGCCCAGCCACGGGCCAAAGCCTGAAAGCAGCAGAACACCATGACCAGCCAAGACATCGACCAGGTCGACGCCCAACCGGCGGAAACCCCGACCGCCGAAACCACTCCGGCCAAGCCGAAGAAGAACGTCCCCTATCACCTCACCCTCAAGGGTCACGACCGCGGTCAGCGCCCCGGCCCCGCCCCGCGCGGTTCTCGCCGCTCCATGGGTAAGCGCTGACGCCAGTCCGCCGCGCGCCCACCATGGGTGGGCGCGGCTACTTCTGCTCCCCCAATCCGTCGCATCCCGCCGAAAGCACGCTTGTAGCGCCGAAACCGCTCTAGCAAGGGGCTTTCATCGCTGCACTGTCACTACCCCGCACAATTACATCGAATAAATCGATTATCACGCTTTCTGGAAAAAGCCTTTCCACTCTGCGTAACTGCGCCTCATAAAAACACCTAACCTATTGTTTTTTATGGATACTCCATAACTATCATTAACGTCGATGGTAACCATTACCCAGGATCACTTCTTCATCGAAATCACATCAGTAACATGGGCCCCACAGACAAACACCACCCCCAAACCAAGGTGCCCAAAATGAAAAAGCAAATCCTCGCCAGCCTGTTCTTCGCCAGCCTGTCCGCCTCTGCTTTCGCCCTTTCGGTTGCCGAGGGTGGCGCTGATCGCACCAACGTCCACCGCGTCGCTGAAAGCGGCTCCGAGCGTTCCCAGTCCCTGCGGGTTGCTGAAAGTGGTTCCGAGCGTTCCGAGTCCCTGCGGGTTGCCGAAGGTGGTTCCGACCGCACCAAGGCCTTCGACGTGGCTGAAAACGGTTCCGAGCGTTCCGAGTCCCTGCGGGTTGCCGAAGGCGGCTCCGATCGCACCAAGGCTTTCGATGTGGCTGAAAACGGTTCCGAACGCTCGCAGGCCCTGCGTGTAGCCGAAGGTGGTGCCGACCGCACTGGCGCCAACCGCATCAGCTGATCCCGGAGCAGTTCAGAGGCAGGCAATCACGATGTATGCAAATCCTCGAAAGGCAGAAGGCGCCCCATGTGGCGCCTTCAGTCTTTTTTGGGGCTGAGGTTGTACGACTCGGCACTTCGTAGGATGGGTGGAGCCTGCGATACCCATCGACAAGGCTGTAGCCGCAATAAGTGTTGCAAGTAGCTGCATTACCCGTAGGAGCTGGCTTGCCAGCGAATGGCTCCTTTTCGCTAGCAAGCTAGCTCCTACAAGGCGCCTGAAGACATGGCCGATGGTTTCCGGATCAGGGCTGTACCCAGCCACGTTCCAGCAGCGGTCGGTCCCAGGCCGGTTCATCGCTGATGCTCTCCACCAGGAAATCGATCAGTGTGCGTACCTTCAGCGCCCGACGCTGGGTCGCCGGATAGACCGCGGAAAAGTTGAAGGACGTCAGCGAGTAGTCGGTGAGCACCGGCACCAGACGCCCGGCCAATAGGTCATCACTGGCCACCAGAGTCGGCAGACAGACCACGCAAGCGCCGGTCACGGCGTAGTCCCGCAGCAGGTGAACCGAGTTGGAACGCACCTGTCCGGTGAGGTTGAGCTCCACCTGCTCATCACCGTTGAACACCCACTTGTTGCGTGACGGGTAACCCTCGTACAGCGCCACCTTGTGCGCCTGCAAATCCGCCGGCACGCTGGGCGCTCCATGCTTTTCCAGATATTCCGGAGCGGCGCAGAACAGCCGGCGCACCGAGAACAGCTTGCGCTCGATCAGCGACTCGGCCAGTGGCGGGAACATCTGGAAGGCCACATCGAAGCCTTCCTCGATCGGGTCCACCACCCGGTCGTTGACGATCACGTCCACCTCGATGTCCGGATACAGGTCCGTGAACTCGGCCAGCAGGCCGCCGAAGTGACCAAGGGCGAAGCCCGGCAGCATCTGGATACGCAGCTTGCCGGTCGGCTTGGCGCGCAGGTCGCGCATCTGCTCCGTCAGGCTGTTGAAGCTCGCCACCATGTCGGCGCATTCCTTGTAGTAGGTCTCCCCGACTTCCGACAGGCGCACATGGCGGGTGCTGCGGTGGAACAGCGGCGCGCTGATGAACTCTTCCAGCTGCTGGATGCGATGACTGATGACCGAGCGGGTCACCCCCAGTTGCTGGGCGGCCTTGGCGAAGTTGCCGGTTTCCGCGACGCGGACGAAGGCTTCGATGCTGAGCAGGCGGTCCATGGTGTTTTCCGTTGCTGGCGATGACTTAACTGTAGGGGCGAATTCATTCGCCAAGCAGGCCGAAGGTCTGCCCTGAGATTCCGTGGGGCAGCTGCGCCGCCCTTGGCGAATGAATTCGCCCCTACAAGAACGATCAGCCTCCAATCAACCTTCTTTGCATCGGGAACAGCTGCCAGCCGAAGCGCTCGCTCACCACGCCCCAGACGCCCTGGGGTGCCTTGAGCATCATCAGCACCGCTACGCCCCCGAGGATGATCATGTACAGCGCGCCGAACTCGGCGAAGCAGCTGCGCAGGATGAAATAGATCAGCGTGCCGATCAGGGGCCCTTCCAGGGTGCCGATGCCACCGATGATAACGATGAAGATCACCGCTGCGGTCCAGTCCTGCACGCTGAAGGCGGCGTCCGGAGAGATGCGCAGCTTCTGCAGGAAAATTAGCGCTCCGACCACCCCGGTGCAGCCGGCGGCCAGCACATACACCATCAGCTTGGTGCGAAACACGTTGATGCCCAGGCTTCCCGAGGCCGGCTCGGAATCGCGGATCGCAGTGAGCGCCAGCCCCTGGCGCGAGCGCAGCAGCAGGTAGACCACCAGCACCGCGCCGACGGCGATGGCCAGGGCACTGAAGTACAGCAGCATCTCGCGACCATCGCGGCTGCTGCCGATCTGCCGCACGATGGACGCCGGCAGGCTCTGTCCGGAACCGCCGCCCAGGCTACCGACCTGCGCCAGCCCAAGGCGGAACACCTCCGCAACCACCCAGGTGCCAATGGCGAAGTAGGCGCCACGCAGGCGGAACAGGACCAACGCCGTAGGCACTGCCAGCAGCGCAACAACCAGCCCGGCGAGGAACACCGCTGCCAATGGCGGCACGCCGAGCTGCGAAGCCAGCACGAAGAGCAGGTAGCCGCCGAGGCCGACGAAGGCCTGCTGGCCCACGGAAACCATTCCGGCGTAGCCCGCCAGCAGGTTCCACATCTGCGCCAGCGCCAGGTAGTAGGAGAATTCCACCACCAGGCGCAGCACCGCGCGATCTGCCCAGAACGGCAGGGACGCCAGGACCAGCACCAGCACGCCCAGCAGCGCCAGACCCACCTGGCTGCTGCGGGTAGCCCGCTGGACGAGGTAGGCATTGTTCATCGCATTCATCAGTCGACACTCCGGGGGAACAGGCCGCGCGGGCGGAAAACCAGGATCAGCAGGAACACCAGGTGACCGGCGAGGATCTGCCAGCCCGGATCGATGCGCGCACCGATCGCCTGGGCGACGCCGAGGATCACGCCGCCGGCCAGGGTGCCCCATAGGCTGCCGAGGCCACCGATGATCACCGCCTCGAAGCCGTAGAGCAGGCGTGCCGGCCCGACGCTGGGGTCGAAGCTGGTGCGTACCGCGAGGAACACGCCAGCAATGGACACCACCGCCATCGCCAGGGCCATTGCCAGGCCGAAGATATGGCGGTAGTCGATGCCCATCAGCTGCGCTGTGTGCTGGTCATCCGAGGTGGCGCGGAAAGCGCGCCCCAGGCGGGTCTTGTAGAACAGCAACTGCAATCCACCGATCACCAGCAGCGCGCAACCGAACACCATCAACGGCATGACACCCAGGCTGAGCCCACCGACGGCGACGCTGGCCACTTCCAGCTCGCCCTGGGACAGCTTGCGGCTGTCGGCACTGAAGAACTCCAGCAGGACGTTCTGCAGGATGATCGACATCCCGAACGTCACCAGCAACGGCGGCAGGATGTCATTGCCGAGGGTGCGGTTGAGCACCTGGCGCTGGAGGCCGTAGCCGATCACGAACATCAGCGGCACCACCAGCACCAGGCTGGCCAACGGCGAAAGACCGAGGGTTTCCACCACCACCAGGGCCAGGTAGGAGGCCAGGACGATGAAGTCGCCATGGGCGATGTTGACCAGGCGCATGATGCCGAACATCAGCGACAGGCCCACCGCGAACAGGGCGTAGAGCCCACCGAGAAGTACGCCCTGCGCCAGGGTATCGAGCCATTCCATCGTCATGCCTCCGCCAGGCCGAAATAGGCCGCCTTGATCTGCTCCTTGCTCGCCTCCCCCGGCTTGCCGGAGAGCGAGACCCGGCCTTCCTGGAAGCAATAGAAGCGGTCCGCCACGGCCAGGGCCTGGTTGATGTCCTGCTCCACCAGGATCACCGCCGTGCCATCGGCCTTGATCGAGGGCAGTGCGGCGTAGATGTCCTTGATGGTGGTGGGCGCCAGGCCCAGGCTGATTTCGTCACAGAGCAGCAGGCTCGGGCTCGACATCAGCGCACGGCCGATTGCAACCATCTGCTGCTGGCCGCCAGAAAGCGCGGTGCCGGGGCGCTTGCGCAGGTTCACCAGCACCGGGAACAGGCTGTAGATGCGCTCCAGGTCCCAGGCGCCCTGGCGTTTGCTGTAGGCGCCGATGAGCAGGTTTTCCTCAACGCTCAGCGACGGGAACAGCTTGCGGCCTTCCGGCACCAGGGCGATGCCGCGTTCAAGCACCCGGTTGGCCGGCAGGCTGCCGATGTACTCGCCTTTGAAGCGAATGGCACCGGGGTCATTGCGGATCAAACCGGCCAGCGAACGCAGGAAGGTGGATTTGCCGGCGCCGTTGGAGCCGATGATGGCGACGGTTTCCCCTGCCGCCAGGTCCAGGTCGATGCCGAACAGCGCCTGGAAGTCGCCGTAGCCGGCGCGCAATTTGCGGATCGTCAGCATGCCTTCAGCTCCCGATGCCCATGTAGATTTCCTGCACCTTCGGATTGGCCATCACCGCGTTGGGCTCACCTTCGTCCAGCTTGCGGCCGAAGTTGATCACCGCGAGACGGCCAGCCACCGCCAGCAGCGCATGGACGATGTGTTCGATCCAGATGATCGCGGTGCCGGAACGGTGGATGCCCTGGATGGTGCCTACCAGCTCCAGGCATTCCGGCTCGGTGAGGCCGCCGGCGATCTCGTCCAGCAGCAGGAGTTGCGGCCGGGTGGCCAGGGCGCGGGCCATTTCCAGGCGCTTGCGTTCCAGCAATGTCAGCGAACCAGCCAGGGCATTGGCCTTCTTCATCAGCCCGGTCAGTTCGAGTATGTGAGCGCACCAGGCATGGCCGTCCTTTTCCTTCTGTCCGGCGCCGAAGGTGGCACCCACCAGCAGGTTCTCGAACACCGTCATCTTCACGAAGGGATGGGGAATCTGATGGGAGCGGCCGATGCCACGCTGGCAGCGCTTGAACACCGGTTCGCGGGTGACATCTTCACCCTGGAAGTGAATACGCCCGCTGTCGGCGGCCACGCCACCGGCGATAAGGTTGAACAGCGTGCTCTTGCCGGCGCCGTTGGGCCCAATGATGCCAAGCGCTTCACCCGGCGCCAGCGCCAGACTGAGGTCGTCGGTCACCTTCACCGAGCCGTAGCTCTTGTGCACCTGCTCCAGTACGAGGAGTTGTTGCATGTGTTGTTACCTGCTTCATACGACTCCCTCTCCCCCCTGGGGGAGAGGGCTGGGGAGAGGGGGTAAGAACTCAACCGTAAGTGATCGCCTGCATCTCCCCACCCAGAGGAATCTGCGGCGCGGTCTGGTTGCTGGTGATCACCAGGTCGTAGGTGAAGGGCCCACCCAGGCGCCACTGGCCCGACACCAGCGGCGTCTTGGCGACGTTCTTCACCGGGCCGTTCTTCCAGCTCACCGGGCCGACCACGGTGTTCAGTTCGGTCTTCAACAGGGCATCGCGGGTGGCTTCGGGGTTACCCACTTCCTCGGTGCGCTGAAGAATGTCCACCGCCAGCTCGAACAGCGCATGGACGAAGCCCAGCGGCTGGGTCCACTGTTTGCCGGTGGCCTGGGTGTAGCGCGCGGCCAACTGGCCGGCGCTGAGTCCATTGAGCGATGAGCTGAAGGGATGGCTCGGGCTCCACCAGATTTCCGTGGAGAGGTTGTGCCCCGCCTTGCCCAGGGCCTCCACTGCCGAGGGGAACAACAGCGCCTTGCCCACCGACATGGCCTTGGGCTGGAAGCCCTGCTGGCGCGCCTGGGTCCAGAAGGTGGTGAGGTCCGGCGGAATGACTACACCCGTGACGATCTCCGCCTCAGCTTTCTTGAAGGCGGAAATCTGCGCGGAGAAGTCGTCGGTCAGGCTCTGGAAGCGACCCGGGTCCACCAGTTGGAAGCCCTTCTGCGAGAGTACCGGCGGGAATCCCAGCTTGCCGTCGCCCCAGGCGTTGCCGTCACCGTCGTTGGGGAACAGACCGCCGATCACCTTGTTGCTGCCCATGCCGCCCCACATCGCGGTGTAGGTGGCGATCACGTCTTCCAGGCCCCAGAAGAAGTGATAGGTCCACTGGAAGCCTTCATCCGGCTTGCCGCCACGGGTAAAGAACCAGGGTTGCCACGGTGCCACGGTGGAGATGCAGGGGATTTCGTTGATCTCGCACTGGTCCGACACCGGGTTGGTGGTTTCCGGGGTGGACGACACCAGCATCAGGTCGATGCCGTCTTCGAGGATCAGCTCGTTGGCCACTTCGGCGGCGCGGTTGGGGTTGGACTGGCTGTCCTTGACGATCACCTCCAGACGGCAGCGCTGGCCACCAACGGTGATGCTGTTCTTCAGCACCGAGGCGAGGCTTTCGATGATGTAGCCATCCGCCGCGGCGAAAGGCGCCAGCGGTCCGGTCTGCGGGCTGACATAGCCAATGCGGATGACCTTCTCCGCGGCCAGCAGCGGCCCTGAAGAAAAGCCTGCGAGCAGCGAGCCGCCAGCCACGACGCCGCTGGCCCGCAGGAAATCACGCCGGGAAAGCCCGGCACCGAGGAGTTTCTTGTTGTTGTCCATGACGGATACCTCGACTGGAGAATGAGACCCGGCGCAGGCGCGCAAAGAGGCCCGGCCGGGAAGGCAGTAGGTGCGGATGGATCAGAAGAAGACAGTGATGTCGAAGGAGCCGATCAACTGGCTGTCTTCCTGGCCGCCACCGAATGCGTCGCGACCGTTGCCGCTGTGGATGTCGTAGCGCAGCTCGGGGCGCAGGCGAACGTTCGGCACCGGCGTCCAGGCCAGGTTGGTGGTGAAGCCGTAGAAGCTGCCCCAGCTCGGGTCGGGAATGCCGGTTTGCGGGTCGATGTTGGCCATCACCACGTGCACCGGCGCATCGGTGTAGAACCACTCGGCGCGGCTGTTCCACATCAGGTTGTCGTCCAGGCGGTGGTACCAGTTGAGGTCGGTGCCGTACCAGTGGGCGTTACCTTTGTCGGCGAACCCGGCGAAAGCGGCGTCTTCCTGCTGGCCGTAGTTGAACTCCACCGCGACCCGGTTGCGATCATCCAGCACGTGGGAGACCGTCAGGTACGACGCATAGCGGGTCAGGTCCTGGTCATCGGTCCCGGCCGGAATCGGCGAGCCGCAGGCACACTCGGCGAAGCTGTCGCCGGCGCCATTGCCGTAGATGTTTTCCCAGTCGACCCAGGTGCGGAAGTCCGCCGAACGCCAGCGCAGGTTGGCGATCACGTCCGGGTCGCCATTGGGGTCCTGCATGTTGTTCCAGCCCTGCACCACGCCCAGTTCGAAGCCGAGCATGCTGCCGCCCTCTTCCTGCGGAAGCTTGAAGGAGTACAGCGCGCCAGTGTGCTTGGCCGGGCCGTGCATGAAGGAATAGGTGTGGCTGTAGAAGTCCGTGGGTGCTGGACTTGGCAGGGCGAAGCCGATCTCGTTCTCCAGCGGGGTGTGGAACACGCCGAGCATCAGGTTGGAGCCGCCGAGTACCGGGATGTAGAAGTCCAGGTAGGCCTGGGCGATGTTGAAGTTCTCGTCGTTGGCATCCGCGCTGCGGTTGACGCCCAGGTCTTCGTCGAAGCCGTAGGTCTTGAAGAAGCGCGCGTCCTTGCCATAGAGGGCGGTGACGTTGAAGCCCCAGTCGGCTTCCTGCGGCATCGGGCCGGGGAACGGACCGACGCGACCGATCACATTGCCCTTGGGTGTTTTTTCGATGGCCAGGGCGAACTGGTTGAGGTTGAAGCCTTCGTCATTGTTGAAGAAGGCCTGCTTGCTTACGTCATCGCTGCCGTTGTCGTTGTAGATCCAGCCAGCCTGTGCCCATCCATGGACCTTGATGCCGTAATCCTTTTCCAGGCCGTCGCCGAAAGCGCTGCGGAACAGCGAACCGGACGGCCCCGGCTCGGCAGCCTGGGTGAATGCGGGAAACAGCGCGGCGGCCGCCAGGACCGGCGCGCACAGGGAGGACGCGAAAAGGGGCTTGCGAGAAATCATGGCAGCTACCTTGTTGTTATTAGTCAGCCTGAAACCGAGGTGTGCACCGCGGCAGTGCGGGTCTGGTTGCTCGGTTGGATCGCAAGCTACAAGCGCCCCTCCCCGCCAACAATTCCGGTTTCGGCGATATGAGTGTTCGTGCTTCGCGAACAATGCTGCGCAGCCGGTGCTAGAGCGGCCGGAGCGGGAACGAAGGGATGCGGGACGGGCGGTTATCGGACGGAATCGCGCAACTGCGGCAGGGCTTGGACGTAGGGTGCGCCGCGCGCACCAGCCTTGTTAGCACTCCAGGGTGTCGCTGCGGTGCGCATGGCGCACCCTACGGATTGGTAGCGAATCGCTGGACCAGAAAGTCGATCAGGGCCCGCACCTTGGCCGGCAACCGGCGACCCGGCGGGCAGACCGCATAGATTTGCGAGTTGGGCAGCGGGAAGTCCTGCAGCACCTCTACCAGTTGGCCGCTGGCGAGGCCCTCATTCAGCAGGAAGCGCGGCAGCGAAACCAGCCCCAGTCCATCCACCGCCGCCTGCACCAGCACTTCGCCGTTGTTGGCGATCAGCCGTGGCCGCACTGCCACCGAACGCCACTCGCGGCCCATGAGGAACTGCCACTGACTGCTGTTCGCACGGTTCTTGTAGCCCAGGCACTGGTGCTCGCGCAGGTCGTCCGGGACTTGCGGGGTGCCATGCGCCGCCAGGTATTCGGGACTGGCGCAGACCGCATGGGGACAGGGCCCCAATTCACGGGCCACCAGGGTGGAATCCGGCAGCCGGCCGATGCGCAGAGTGAGGTCGTACCCTTCGTTGACCAGGTCCACGTAGCGGTCGTTGAGGTCCAGCTCCACCTCCAGGCCGGGATGGACGCGCATGAATTCATTGAGTGCCGGCGATAGGTGCTTCAGCCCGAAGGACATGGGTGCGGCGAGTCGCAAGCGTCCGCGCAACTCGCTCTGCAGGCTGCGGGTCGCTTCCTCGGCTTCGGCCAGGTCACGCAGGATGCGCTGGGCGCGCTCGAAGTAGTCCAGACCGGTTTCGGTCAGGCTGAGGCGTCGCGTGGTGCGATTGAACAGCCGGCACTCCAGATGCCGCTCCAGAGCACTCATGCGCCGACTGACCACCGACTTGACGATATTCAGCCGCTGCGCCGCCGCCGAGAAGCCACCGGTCTCGACCACGACCACGAATACCCGCATGTCTTCGAACAGGTTCATCGCTAACCGCCTGTGAGGAACGAGGGGCCGTTATCACAGGTTTAGCGGATTTGGGCATTGGCATTTGTTAAGGCGCAGACGGCTTGCGAATCCTTGTGGGGGCGAACTCATTCGCGAAATGGTTAGGCACCGAGCCGGCCAGCTGCCACCCTCATCCGAACGCGGCCCGCCCCGGCCCCTCTCCCAGAGGGCGAGGGGTGACTCCGCGCCCACCTCCGGCACAATCCTGTAGGGGCGAATTCATTCGCCAAGGGCAGCGCAGCTGCCCCGTAGGTTGGTGCGGGCGGCGTTCCGTCAGAGCGCAGCGAAGCCCAACATGGCCCAACACCGAGAACGCATCCGCTTCCCTCACCCCAACCCCGCCCTGCGCCCCAGCCCGATCGCTTCGCGCTCAGGCGTTCATCGGCAACGAAAGCAGTGCTTCCGAAAGCATGCCGCTTCACCCCAGAGGGAGAGGGAGCAGTCCGTGCCGGGGCCAACTGTGGCTCGTTCCTGTAACGGCGAACCTTCGGTCCGCTTGGCGAATGAATTCGCCCCTACAGAAGCAATCCTCTTGGAGGAGATCCACCTACAAAAGCTCCACCCTCCCCTGCACAACCCGCACTGGCACCGCTTCCAGCCGGCTGCCGGCGCAGGGGCCTTCGATGCAGTGGCCATCCTCGAAGCGGAACAAGGCGCTGTGGTGCGCGCACATCAGTACCTGGCTGCGGTAGGTGGAGAACTCGCCGGGGCGGAAGTCCAGCGGCACCGAGAAATGCGGGCAGCGGTTGTGGTATCCCCACACTTCTTCGCCACGACGGACCAGTACCAGCGGCTGCGCCCTACCCTCCAGCGTGGCCTCCAGCGCGAGTGCGCCGCCGTCAACGATGGCGTCCAACGTGCAGAGCAAGTTCATCCGCGCAGCTCCGGATTGCCCAGGCCCCAGTTCCAGGGACGAACCTCGATGTGCTCGAACAACCCTGCGCGTACGTAGGGGTCATCGCCGAGGAAAGCCTGCACGTCGCCCAGGCTCATTGCCTCCACCACCAACAGCGTGCCGTTCATGCGACCGTTGCCGCTGTCCAGGGTGGGGCCACCGAGGCGCACCACCACCCGGTGCGGATAGGGATTGCGCAGGTGCTCGCGATGGGCCGGGCGCACCTGGTTACGCAGGGCCAGTTGGTCCGGCTTGTCGGTGGCGAATACCGCGAAATACTGGCTCATGATGCTGCGAGCTCAAGCACGAAGTCGTAACTGGCCAGGCGGAACGCGCCGTCGATGCCATGCGCTGCCGCCAGCGGATGGCCTCCCTGGCAGGGCTCGTAGACCACCTTGAGCGAGTCCTTCACACCGAACACCACATCCGACTCCAGGTAGGGGTCGTCATGGTTGAACAGGTGGGTGACCAGGGTGCGCCGCCCTTCGGCCATGACCATGAAATGCAGGTGCGCCGGACGCCACGGGTGGCGGTCGCTGGCTTGGAGCAGGCGTCCCACTGGGCCATCGGTGGGAATGGGGTAGCTCACCGGGACAATGGTCCGGATCGCGAAGCGGCCTTCGGCGTCCGTGCGGTAGCGGCCTCGCAGGTTGGTCAGCGGCTGATCCGGGTCCTGCCCGGAGTACATGCCGTTTTCCGCGGTCTGCCAGACATCCAGCACGGCGTTGGCGATGGGTTCGCCAGCGGCGTCCAGCACCCGACCCTGCACCAGGGCGGGTTCGCCAGACGTGAAGGCCATGTTCTCGCCATGGTCACGCTCGGGCATGCCGGCGATGTAGAAAGGCCCGAACACCGTGGTTTCGGTCGCGGCTTCGCTGGCGCGATGGTTGATGGCATCCACCAGCATGGACAGACCAATCACATCCGAGAGCAGGATGAATTCCTGGCGCACGGTGCCATCGCACTTCTTGCCGGTGTCGGTGAGGAAGCGGATGCCTTCCAGCCACTCCTCCTCGGTCAGTTCCACTTCACTGGCGAAGGCGTGGAGGTGGCGCACCAGCCCCTGCACCAACTGGCGCAGGCGCGGGTTGGGCGTATTGGCGAAGGCGGCAACCGCCTGTGCGGAAATCTTCGATTCGTTAGTCGGGATGTTGTTCATCTTGTGTTCCCGTGGCTCCAGGTTTTCTTGCCCGTAGGGTGCGCCGTGCGCACGAGAAAGCGCGTGTGCGGGAACTGGTGCGCGCGGCGCACCCTACGTGGGACGTCAGGCCGGTGGCAGGCCTTTCCAGGCGCAAAGCAGCAAGGTTTCGATGGCGTCCCGCTCGAACGGACGCGGGTTGTAGTAGGGGCTGGCGCAGGCGATCGCGGCGGCTTCCGCCGGTCCTTCCTCGGGCAGTCCGATCTCGGCCAGGGAGGCCGGAATGCCCAGTTTCTGGTTGAGCGCGAACAGGAGTGGCCCCACTTCTTCCGCCTCCTTGCCCCCCAGGGCACGGGCGGCGCGACGCAGCGGCTCGGCAGCAGCCTCGCGGTTGTAATGCGCGGCATGGGGCAGCACCACCGCATGAGCCTGGGCGTGGGGCAGGTTGAAGGTCCCACCCAGGGTGTGGCAGAGCTTGTGGTGAATGGCCATGCCCACCGAGCCCAGGCAGATGCCGGCCAGCCAGGCGCCGTAGAGCGCACGGCTGCGGGCTTCGGTGTCTTCGGGGTTGGCGACCACGCCCGGCAGCGACTCGGCCAGGGCGCGAATCGACTCTTCCGCCATCAGGGTGATGATGGGGTTGGCGTCCTGGGCGTAAAGCGCTTCCACCGCATGGGCCATGGCGTTCATGCCGGAGCAAGCGGAGATCGCCGCTGGCAGGCTCAGGGTCAACTGCGGGTCATAGACCACCGTCTTCGGCAGCACGCGGAAATCGCGCCCGGTCTTCTTCAGGCGGTTCTCGGTGAGGCCGTAGATGGGGGTCATCTCGGAGCCGGCATAGGTCGTCGGCACTGCCAGGATCGGCAGGCCGGACTCCAGGGCAATGGCCTTGCCCAGACCGATGGTGGAACCACCGCCAATGGCGACACAGCAGTCAGCTCCAAGCCGCGCCGCCTCTTCGCGAGCGGCTCGGGCCACTTCCACCGGCACATGCATCACCGCCTGCGGATAGACCCCGGCGGAACGCTCTCCAAGTATCGCTGCCACCCGCTCGCCGAGGTGACGCTGTTCCGGGGTGGTGAGGATCAACGCACGACGGGCACCGAGCTTGTCCAGCTCCTCGGCCAGGGTCTCCAGCTTGCCCCAGCCAAACACCACGCGAGAGGCCAGGCCTTGGTAGATGAAGGGATTCATGTTCAACCTCAACGTTTGAAATGGGGCGGAATCTTCGCGTCCACGTTGACCCACACCGAACGGGCCTCGGTGTAGTCATGGATGGCCTCGAAGCCCATCTCGCGGCCATAACCGGACTGGCCCAAACCGCCGAACGGGCTGCCGGGGCTGACGCGCTTGTAGCAGTTGATCCAGCACATACCGGCATGGATGTTCGCCGCCATGCGGTGGGCACGTTGCAGATCGCGGGTCCAGAGGCCGCTGCCGAGCCCGTACTGGGTGCCGTTGGCGATTGCCAAGGCTTCTTCATCCGAGGAGAAACGCAGCACGGTGACGAACGGGCCGAACACTTCTTCCTGGGCCACACGGTGGTCCGGCTGGGCTTCGACCACGGTGGGCTCGATGTAATAGCCGTCGGCGAGCGCCGGATCGTTGGGCACCTTGCCGCCAGTGAGAATGCGGCCGCCCTGGGCGCGGGCGATGTCCACATAGTCCAGCACGCGGTCGCGGTGCTGAGCAGAAGTCAGCGGCCCCATCTCGGTGTTGGGGTCCAGCGGACTGCCCAGGCGAATGGAGCGAGCCAGGCCGATGAAGCGCTCGAGGAACTCGTCGGCGATGCGCTCGTGGAGAATCAGCCGCGAACCGGCAATGCAGGCCTGTCCCTGGTTGTGGAAGATCGCCCAGGCGGCGCCGTTCACGGCTGCCTCCAGGTTGGCGTCGTCGAAGACGATGTTGGCGCCCTTCCCGCCCAGTTCCAGTTGCACTCGCTTGAGATTGCCCTGGGAGGCTTCGACGATGCGCCGGCCGGTAGCGGTCGAGCCCGTGAAGGCGATCTTGCCCACGTCCACGTGCTCGGCCAGGCGTTGGCCGGCAGTGTGGCCGTAACCCGGCACCACGTTGACCACACCATCGGGGAAACCGACTTCTTTCATCAGTTCGGCGATGCGCAGGGTAGACAACGGCGTGATCTCCGACGGCTTGATGACCACCGTGTTGCCGGCGGCAAGCGCCGGGCCCATCTTCCAGCTGGTGAACATCAGCGGGAAGTTCCACGGCACGATCTGCCCGACCACGCCGATGGGCTTGCGCTGGACGTAGTTGAGGAAGCCGGTTTCCACCGGGATCACCGCACCTTCGATCTTGTCGGCCATGCCACCGAAGTAGCGGAAGCAGGCGGCGGTGCGCGGTACATCCAGGCTGCGGGAATCACGGATCGGGTGACCGGTATCCAGGGATTCCAGTTGGGCCAGCTCTTCGAGGTGCTCCTCGATCTTGTCCGCCAGCTTCAGCAGCAGGCGGCCGCGCTCGGCGCCCGACAGTGCGGCCCAGGCCGGGAAGGTACGCTTGGCGGCGGCGACGGCCAGGTCCACGTCCTCGGCTTCGGCGGCGGCGATATGGGTGATCAGCGAGCCGTCATGGGGCGACAGGACTTCGATGGTTCCGCCCTTCTGGGCCGGCACGAAGCGGCCATCGATGAAGAGTTGGTTCTGCATGGGTAAAGCTCTCCGGACGCCGTGACCAAGCACGGCGTCTGTGTGTGGCATGAAGTGGCTCCCTCTCCCAGAGGGAGAGGGAACAGTGGAATCAGAACTCCACCGGATACGGCGGCAGCTCACCGCTCTCGTAGCGCTGCGGCAGGTTCGGCGTGGCGTTCTCCCACACCAGCAGCATGGAGCGCTTGGTGGAGTAGCCCTGGTGGCGGATGTCCGCGGGCATGGCGCAGATGTCGCCCGGACGCATGGTGATGCGGGCACGCGGGGCGCCATCGTCCTTGTCGGCGACGTCCCAGATGATTTCGTCTGAGAGTTGCAGGAACCACTCCACCCGGTCATTGCCGTGGAACACCGGGAGGATGAATTCCTCCGTGGTCGGGCAGAACAGGCTGGCCTTGCACACCGAGCTGACCGAGGGGTTCCAGGTCACGTCGGAACGGGACAGGTACTTGTAGAGATTGAAGGCATGCAGCTCGCCTTCGAAGCCTTCGGCGGCATGGATTTCCGGCTCGTCCTGGGGCACGTCGGCGAACTGGCGGTTCACCGGCAGGTCATTGCGCAGCGGCGAGTCATCCGGCAGGCCCGGCATGCGGCGGGTGGCGACGCGGAAGCGCTCGATGGCTTCGATGTTGTCGCCGTTCTTGCGGCCGAAGGCGCTGCCGGTCTCTTCCGGTGCGGCGAAGGGGTCGAAGCCGGCGTTGGTCCAGTCGCGCAAGATAGCCTTGAAGGTGGCCATGATCTTCGGCGTCTCGAACTGTTCGGTGTAGTCGACACCCGCCTCGCGCAGGACGCCGTTGAAGGTGCCGGCGTAGAGGTCGACCTTGCCGTAGTGGTTGCGGGTGCCGATCACTTCATCGAAGTTCACCCAGCCATAGAAGAAGCCCCAGGCCACATCGCGCATGGTGGCGCGCAGGAAGGCGTCAGCGGGAATCAGGTGCGAGCGCTGCTGACCCTTGGCCGGCCACTGGATGCGCGCGAAATACTCGTCGCGGGACAGGGTGAAGGCGCCCAGTTTGAAGGTGCGGTAGCCGGTGACGGCATCGGGCAGGCTGGCCTCGACCTCATCGGCGGCGAAGCTGGCGGAAGTGTCGAGGGTTTCGAGCATGGCCATGGTGGATGTCCTTTTGTTCTGGTTGTGGGTCAGGCGGTCACTTCAGGCAGATGTCTGCCCACTTCTCCACCGACAGCGGCCCCTTGATGGTCTGCAACAGCAGCACACCCGGGCGCGCACTTTCGAAGCGGTAGGCGCAGCCCGCCGGCAGCAGGGTCTGGTGACCGCGCTTGAGCAGGACGTAACCCATCGGGCGCCCCTTGGGCTGCTCGCCGGCCAGGTGCGTGCCTTCGCCATCCGCCAGGGGTTCGTCGAGCTTGAGGAAATCCACCCGCACCTCGCTGTCCACGGAAATGGCGAACTCGTCGTGGGCGGCGGTGTACCAGGGCGAGGTGCCCTCGGCACGCAGGGTTTCGATGACGTAGCCGAGGTTCAGGCCGACCACCACCTTTTCATAGGGGGCGGAACGGCTGGCGACGTCGAAGATGTTGGAGAACGCGTAGTGGCGGGCTTCGCCCTGGATGATCTCGATCGACCCCATGCGATGGTCGTCGAGCGAGCCGAAGACGGTATGGAACGCGGCAGTGCTCATCTCATTCACCGTTTGTTGTTGTAGTGGTGAGTGAACGTTACGAGGGGCGCCTGCCGGCAACAATTCCAAGCCGGGCGACAACAGTGTTTGCAAAACGCGAACAGTGCACGGAGCGCTCTATATCGGGCCTTCTAGCGTGACATGCGGTTGACTTCGCCGGGCAGAAGGTCGGTTGGCGAGTGCTTTAGGAAGACTCTATCGAACAGATAAATCGAGTTAATCGATTATTCCACCCCACAGAAAAGGTCTTTCCAGCAGAGGCAATAACATCCCAATTAATCCTCTAACGCTTTGTTTTTATTTAACTTAAATAACTATCACTGACATCGATGGCAACCATCATCGACGATCACTTCTTCATCGAAATCACATCAGTAACATGGGCCCCACAGACGAACACCACCCCCCTCACCAAGGTGCCCAAAATGAAAAAGCAAATCCTCGCCAGCCTGTTCATCGCCAGCCTGTCCGCCACTGCTTTTGCCCTGCCCCAGGGTACCGTTGTCGCTGAAGGGGGTTCCGACCGCACCACCATCAACCGCGTCGCCGAAAGCGGTGCTGACCGTACTGGCGCCCACCGCATCGCTGAAAACGGCTCCGACCGTTCCCAGTCCCTGCGGGTTGCCGAAGGTGGTTCTGATCGCACCAAAGGATTCGATGTTGCCGAAGGCGGTTCCGATTGCACTAAAGGCTTCGATGTTGCTGAAGGCGGCTCCGATCGCACCAAGGGCTTCGATGTTGCAGAAAGTGGCTCCGACCGTACCAATGCCTTCCGCGTAGCCGAAGGTGGTGCAGACCGCACTGGCGCCAACCGCATCAGCTGATTCCGGAGCACCCGTTCAGAGGCAGGCAATCACGATGTATGCAGTTCCTCGAAAGGCAGAAGGCGCCACCTGTGGCGCCTTCTTCTTTTGGGGGTCCGGAAAGCTCACTTTCAGGTGGGCGCCGCCGCGCTTGCAGGGACGAATCCAACCCCGAGGACCTGACCTCTTTAGCTCGGTCTGGACCGTAGGGTGCGCTGCGCGCACCGACTTCAGGATCAGCTTCGGCGCCAGGTCAAACCTCCGGTGCGCACGGCGCACCCTACCGGGTTGGCTTCATCCTGCTAGTCCGACAGTCATCCCAATGGTGCATGAGCTCAGGCCACGCACTTCTCGAAAGTCGCCTGCATCTGCGCAGCATCGATGGCCCCACGTTTACCGATGAACACCAGCTGGGTACTGGGCTCCCTGCCCTCCCAACCTGATTCCGGCAGGATTTCACTTCGGCTCCCCACCAGGTGCAGGATGCAACGCTTGCCCGGCGCTTCGGCGATCTGGCAGACCCCCTTGGCGCGGTAGATATCTGCCGGCAAGGCCGCCAGCGCCTGGCGCAGGGCTTTCAGCGACATCGGCCGCTCACTGGCGAAACTCCAGGTCTCGAAGAGCGCCGAGTGATCCTCCTCCTTCAGGCTCGCCACTGCCGGAGCCGCCGTGACGGCAGCTGGACGGAAGCTCCACCCCGCCTTGAAGCGCCCTACTCCCAGCACCAGTTCCAGCGGGACGTCGCCGTACTCGCTTTCCAGGAGCCGGGCATTGGGATACAGCCAGCGCGCCTTGAGCGCGTCGAGCTGGTCGCGGCTGACCCGGTCGACCTTGTTCAGGACGATGATGTCGGCCACATCCAGCTGTTCCATCGCCAGCTGTGCCATCTCGCCATCCAGGGACTCGAACTGCTCGGCATCCACCACCGTCAGGATGCTGTCGATGGCGAGGGCATCCCTGAATTGCGGGTAGCGCAGGGTGTTGGCGATTTTGCTCGGGTTCGACACGCCGCTCGCCTCGATCACGATGTACTCGGGGCGATTGGTGCGGTCGTCCAGGAGTCGCCCCAACTGCTCGATCAGGTCGCTTTCGACGGTGCAGCAGATGCAGCCATTGGCCAGGCTCACCGTCGTCTGGGTCTGGCTGACGATCAGTTCGCTGTCGATGTTGATCGCACCGAAGTCATTGACCATCACCGCCATGCGCAGGCCGTGGTCGCTGTTGAGGATGCGGTTCAGCAAGGTGGTCTTGCCGGCGCCGAGAAAGCCCGAGACCAGGGTCACGGGAATGGGGGCGAGTCTGCTCAAGGGCTTGTCTCCTGGCCGTTTACATCAGAAGTTCGGCAGCTCGAAGCGCCAGGTGGCGACATGGCTGGTGTCGTCGAATTCGCCATGGCGGTCCCAGGTTACCTCGCCTTCCAGCAGGGTCAGCTGCACCTGGGTGTTGTGGATGTTGCCCTTGGGCTCCACTTCGAAGAGGTTGCGGTCGAGCACGATCAGGTCGGCGGATTTGCCCACTTCGATGGAGCCGGCCTTGTCCTCGATGCCCATGCACCAGGCGCCGTTGATAGTCATTACGCGCATGGCCTGTTCCAGGCTGATGGGGTTGCCGTAGAAGCGCCCTTCTTCATCGCCATAGGGATTCTCGCGGGTAACCATCGCCTCGAAGCCGATCCAGGGGTTGATGCTGGACACCGGCCAGTCGGTACCCATGACCGCCACACCGCCGTGCTCCAGAACACCCTTGAAGTTGTAGGCGCGCTGCATCCGGTCTTCACCGAACACCGCGCGGGCGTTGGCGAAAGAGGACGGGAACCAGCCCACCGGCGAGAACTCGGCAGTGACATTGAGCTCGGCGAAGCGCGGCAGGTTGGCATCCAGCAACGTGGTGCTGTGGGCGCACTGGTGACGCACGCCGCTATAGCCGTTGCGCCGGCGGGCTTCAGCCACTGCGTCGAGGAACAGGTCGGATGCGCCGTCACCGGTGCAGTGGGCGATCACGCGGATGCCCCTGCGATCCATGTCCACCACCATGTCAGTGATGTGCTCCGGGGTCAGGTTGAGGTGACCACGCCAGCTGGCATCACCCGGCCAGGCGCTGGACAGGTAGGACGAACGGGATTCGTGGGTGCCGTCGAAGTGGAACTTCACTGCGTTGGCGTTGAGTCGGGCGCTGCGGTAGTAGTGGCGCTCCCCTGCCAGCAGCTCCCAGCGGCGCTTCACCGGGAAGATGTCGTCCTGCCAGCTGATGGCGGCCTCGACCCGGACCGACAGCTCACCGGCCTGGTCGATGGTTTTCAGGGCATTGAGGCGATGTTCGCAGACGTGAACGAACTTGGTGCCCACCACGCCATGACCGCTCTGGAACCAGACGCCCTCGCGGTAGGCGCGCTTCAGCGCGTGTTGCGGGGTGGGCGGCATGGCGGCGTGCATCAGCGCATAGGCGCCGTCCACCAGGATGCCGGTGGGTTCGCCGGTGACGCTGTCGCGCTCGATGTAACCATGGCGCGGGTCCATTGTGTCGGCATCGATACCGGCCATTTCCAGGGCGCGGGAGTTGACCATCATGCAGCCCCAGGAGCGGTCGAGGATGGCCACCGGACGATCTGGCAGGACGCTGTCCAGCCAGTGGCGATCAGGCACCAGGCCGGCCTGGCGGAAGGTGTAGCGGACGAAGTACTGCCCGTACACCCAACCATCACCGGGGTGGGCCGCCGCATAGTCGAGGATCGACTGGCGCACCTGCTCCGGGGTCGGATCTTCCACGCCCACTTCCAGATAGCCCGCATAGCCGGGGGCCAGCTTCAGGTCCGGATGGGTGTGCATGTCGTAGATGCCGGGCATGACAAAACGGCCCTTGAGGTCCAGCACCTGGGTGCGCGGACCGATCAGGCTGGCCATGTCGGAGGTTGCCCCCACCGCGACGAAGCGCCCGCCTCGAATGGCCACGGCTTCAGCCCAGGAATTGGCCTCGTCCACGGTGTAGATGCGGCCGTTGGTCAGCACCAGATCGGCAGCACCGGTCGGGCCTGGAACGTTACTGGAGCGGTAATCGGTGGGGTTACCCATGGCAGTGACACCTTCTTCGGAATAAGCGCGGGCTTTCCACCCGTCTTGGCAGAGTCAGTCTTGAATCGTTGGAGTCGTGATGAGGGCGCGCCCGGTTCGCAGGCGCGCCGTCGCTTCATTCGTCGTCGCGGGCGGGAATCCACCACTCTTCACCGCGCACGGTGCGGATGTACTCCGGCCAGCGATAGCGGTGCGGCGCCTGGAAATCCTTCGGCAGCAGCGGCGCTTGCCAGCGACTGCCGCCGATGCCGCCACCGGTGCGCTCGACGAACTCGGCGCGCGCTGCAGCCAGCAGGTCCGGACGGGTCAGCAGGTCCACCAGGGTCGCGGCGATGGTCTTGGCCGCCACCTGGATCATCGGGTCGATGGTCTGGCGAATGCCGCCCAGGGCGTTGGCCACCCAATCGGGATAGGTGTAGCCAGCCGGCGCCGAGAGCATCGGCCGCGCCACCAGCAGGCGCACGGTCGGGCAATGCCAGGTGTATTCCGGGTAGTCGTCGGAGGTCAGGTGCTTCTGCCACGCCGGCATCTGCAGGCGCATCTGGCGCTCGCACTCCTGCGGCTCGATCAGTTCTTCGGTTGCCGGCAGGAAGGGTTTTTCCATGGGTTCCAGGCCGAGGTTGGCCTGGATTTCCTGGGCAATCTCGATCGCTTCATTACCCCAACGCGGAGCGCCGACCAGCGCCAGGTTGTCGTAGGTAGCCTGGGCCATCACATGGTTGGGCAAGCCGCCACGGGACTTGCACACCCAGGTCTTCTTCCACTGGCAACCGGTGGCCATAGCGGTGGCGGCCGCGTTGTTGTCCATCACCTGGGCAATGGTCTCGGCCTGCTCGATGGAATCGCAGCGCAGCAGGTACTGGATCTGCGAAATGTGCGGCGGCAGGTTGTCCGCAGTCGCCTGGCCAGCAGTGAGAATGGCCTCGTTGTAGCTCCACAGGCCAGTGAACGGCAGCGTGGAACGGCGCAGGCTTTCGTTCAGGGTATAGAAATGCACCAGCGCATCGTTGGCACCCGGTGCGCGGGCCGCGAGATGGTTCTGCGGAATCGGGCTGTACTTGTCCGAGGCGATCCAGTTTTGCGGCTCATCGCAGGTGAAGGTGTAGATGTACGCATAGGCGATACCGCAATGGGTATCCCAGGTGGTGGTGTTGTTCAGCGGCAGCATGTAGGTGGGGTGGAAGCTGATGGCCGCGTCGATATCGTCGTAATAGCCCTTGGCAGCATGCACCGGCTTGGAGGCGCGCAGCTTTTCCGCCGGCTCGCCGAAGAACTTCAGGGTGCCCTGGATACCGTGCTCCAGCATCGCCGCCTTGGCCGCCAGCAGGCCACCGAGGGCACTGATGCCCAGCGCCGAATGCGGGTCGGTATGGCCGGGAGCGAAGCGCGATAGCCCGTCACGCGGCATCTTGCGGGTCGTTGCGGCCTGGCAGTTGCCGGGCACGGCATCGTACTCGCCATAGGTCGCAACCACCGGGCCTTCGCCGTTCTTGAAGGTGGCGCAGAACGCCGTGGGCATGCCACCGCTGCCCTCTTCCACCTCGAAGCCTTCCTTGCGCAGCAACTCGACGTACCAGGCGCAGGACTTGTACTCGCGGAATGCCGGTTCCGCGTAATGCCAGATGACCTGGTGCCAGTCCGAAAGGGTCTTTTGCTGCTGCGCCACCCATTCCAGGGCGAATTGCTTGGGCTCGTGCATAAAGGAGGTTCCTTGATGATATGACCGGGCCCGTCCGTGCAGGGCCAGCGGTGGGCTGGCCCTAGTATTGTTGAGTCGAGCGATACAACAATCGATTTATTTCGCCACTAATGTTTAGATATTTTCACCTCACACCAGTATTCCGGAGCTGCCATGCGCTTCCCCTCGATGACCGCCTTGCGCGCCCTGGACGCCGTCGCCCGTCTGGGCAGTGTGTCCGCCGCCGCCCATGAGCTGAACCTGACCCGCAGCGCCATCAGCCACCAGATCAGCAGCCTGGAAGAGAGTCTTGGCTTCACCCTGACCGAGCGCATCGGTCGCGGCATCGGCCTCACCTACCGCGGCGAACGCTATGCCCGGGAGGTCCACCGCATCCTTTCCAACCTGGAGGAAGCGAGCCGGCGCCTGGATGACCAGGAAATCTCCGGGCGCCTCAGCGTGAGCTGCAACCCCGGCTTCGCCACCTACTGGCTGTGTCATCACATCGGCGGCTTCCTGCGCCAGTACCCACAAGTCCAGTTGCAACTGATTTCGCCGCGCACGCCGGATGATGTCAGCAACGCCAACGTCGACCTATTCGTCGCCTACGGCATCGGCGACTGGCCCGACATGTCGGTGGAGCAGATCGTCGCCCTGCGCTTTTTCCCCGTGTGCAGTCCGCGCCTGATCAACGCCATGGGCGGCCTCAAGAACCCGCAGGAACTGGCCGGATTCCCGCTGCTGCACATGAGCGACTACAGCGACTGGCGGGTCTGGCTCGCCGCCGCCGGTGCCTCCAGCGTGGATGCCGGCACCGGCATCGTCTTCTCCGATGCCCACTGCGCGCAGTCCGCGTGCATTGCCGCTCAGGGCGTCGGCATGGGCGACAACCTGATCAGCGGCGACGCCCTGGCTCGTGGCCTGCTGGTGCGTCCATTCGAAATCGCCATCGACTCCCATCGTGGCTATTACCTGGTAGCCGACCCGCAGAAGGCCGAACGCCCGGCTGTACAAGCCTTCAGCAACTGGGTGAAGACACAGCTGCAAGCCTCTACACAGATCTGGCACGAACACCGCTGAGCCGGTACCTGCGTGGGCTGAAGCCCACCCTACGGGTCACCGGTCACCCCAGCATGCACCTGTGGGAGCGAATTTATTCGCGATTGAAATCGCTCCCACACGACCACCTTGGAACTCGGTCTGGCCGTAGGGTGCGCCGCGCGCACCGCCGCTGTGCCACCGGCAAAGACGCGCCCCATTTTCGTCCTGGGAATGTCCAAAAAAACTAAACATTAAGGGCGAAATAATTCCATTGATGTAGCGCTGCCTTTGACAATAATGGCCAAAACGCCCAATCCGGGACCCATTTGCGAGTCCCAGCACAACAAGGGGAGTAACCAGCGTGCCAAGCAGTCAGGCCATCCAGCTCAGCGCCCAGGGGATCAGGAAGCAGTACGGACATTTCACCGCCCTGGACGGCATCGACCTGGACATCCGCCAGGGTGAGTTCCTCACCCTCCTCGGCCCGTCGGGTTCAGGCAAGACCACCCTCCTGATGATCCTCGCCGGCTTCCTCGAAGCCAGCGCCGGCCAACTCATGGAGAACGGCGTAGATATCAGCCGCCGTCCGGCCGAGAAGCGAAACTTCGGCATGGTCTTCCAGGGCTACGCCCTGTTCCCGCACATGTCGGTGGAAGACAACGTCGCCTATCCCCTGCGCATTCGTGGCGTAAAGGCCGAAGAGCGCCAGCGCAAGGTCAAGCACATTCTCGAAGTGGTGGGCCTCGGCGCACACATGAAGAAGAAGCCGGCCGAGCTGTCCGGTGGCCAGCAGCAACGCGTCGCCATTGCCCGCGCGCTGGTCTTCGAGCCGGACCTGCTGCTGCTCGACGAACCCCTCTCCGCGCTGGACAAGAACCTGCGCGAACAGCTCCAGGCCGAGCTGCAACGCATCCATCGCCAGGTGGGCACCAGCTTCGTCTTCGTCACCCACGACCAGGGCGAGGCGCTAGCCCTCTCCACCCGCATCGCCATCTTCAACCAGGGCCGCCTGGCCCAGGTCGACAGCCCGGAAGACATCTACGACCGGCCCAACAGCCGCTTCGTCGCCGAGTTCCTCGGCAAGATGAACCTCTTCCCCCTGGAGGACCTGACCCGCAACGGCACCAACGCCAGCGGCCGCTGTGGCGACAACCAGTTGCACGCCGCCGCCCCCCAGGCACTGGGCGATCAACCGAAGCTCTTGGCGGTACGCCCCGAGCACATGGACCTGCATACCGAACGCCCCGAACTCAGCGGGCACAACATCGTCGCCGCGCACCTCACCGAAAAGGTCTACCAGGGCGCCAGTACCCACCTAGCGCTGAAACTGGGCCAGGACGCCCCGGCCATCAACCTGGCGGTACCCGGTAACCACCCCGGCGCCCAGTTGGCCAGCGGCACACCGGTATGGCTGAGCTGGCCGGTACAGCGCAGCTTCCTGCTCGACGCCTGAGTACCGAGACGCACCTTTTTCCACTGCGCTTCCCTACAACAACAATCGGCCGCGCCCCAAAGGGCGGGCCACGCGAGGAATTGCCCATGAGCCAGGAACATCAGCGCGACTGCATCGAAGTCCTCATCGAGAAAGCCCGTAACGGCCAGATCAACCGCCGCACCTTCATCCAGGCCATGGGCCTGCTGGCAGCCGCGCCGCTCGCCATGCGCAGCGGTATCAGTTGGGCCGCCGACGGCAAGCCGCTGGTAGTCGTGAACTGGGGCGGTGATGCCCTGGACGCCTTCCGCCGCTCCTGGACCGACAGCTTCAGCAAGAGCACCGGCATTCAGGTTCGCATCGACGGCGCCGGCCCCACCGAAGGTGCCATCCGCTCGCAGCTGGCCAGTGGCAAGCCGAGCTGGGACGTCGTCGACGTGGACAGCTACAGCGCCATGACCCTCGGCCGCGACAAGATCCTCCAGCCGCTGGACTACAGCGTCATCCAGCGTGGCCAGGTCGCCCCCGGCCAGTCCCACGACCACGGCATCGCCGGCTACCTGTTCAGCTACGTGATGGCCTGGGACAGCGAGCAATTCGGCGACCAGGGTCCGACCAGCTGGGCCGATTTCTGGAACGTGGAGAAATTCCCCGGCAAGCGCACCCTCTACAAGTGGATGAACGGCATGTTGGAAGCCGCCCTGCTGGCCGACGGCGTACCGGCCGAGCAGCTCTACCCGCTGGACGTCCCGCGCGCCCTGCGCAAGATCGACGAACTCAAGCCCCACGTCCTGTCGTTCTGGAGTTCCGGCGCGGAAAGCCAGCAGCTGATGATCGAAGGCGAAGTATCGATGGGCGCCATCTGGAGCACTCGCGCCAAGCTGCTCGCCGAAGACAGCGAAGGCCGCATCCGCTGGGGCTACGACAATGCGTTCCTCAACGCCAGCAGTTGGGCCGTGCTTTCGGACAACCCGGCCGGCAGCCAGGAAGCCATGCGTTTCATCCAGCACGCACTGCAGCCGGAAGGCCAGCTCAAGCTCTTCGAACTGCTGGGTAACGGCCCGTCCAACGGCGCCACCCAGAAGCTCATGACGGCGGAGCAGCGCGAGGCGGATTGCGCGTCCGAGGAGAACTTCAAGAAGCAGATCTTCCTCAACACCGAGTGGTACGCGGACAACTACGCCACCACCCTGGAACAGTACCTGACCCACCTTTCCAAGTGAGCCGCCGCGCATGAGCACAACCCACTCCGCCAACCTGGAGCGCAGCCTGCTGCTGATCCCTCTGCCCCTGCTGCTGCTGGTCTTCTACCTGCTGCCGTTCCTCGGCGTGGTGGGTTGGAGCTTCACCCTGCCGGAGCCCGGTATCGAGCAGTACCAGCGCATCGCCACCGATCCCGCCATCCACGACATGCTCTGGCGCACGCTGCGCCTGTGCCTGACGGTCAGCACCCTGGCGCTGGTCATCGGCTATCTGCTGGCCTACTGCTGGGTGTTCAGTCCACCGTTCTGGCAACGCATGGTGGAGATCTGCATCTTCATCCCGTTCTGGATCTCGGTACTGGTCCGGGCATTCGGCTGGCTGATCGCCCTGCGCAGCAACGGCGTACTGAACGGTGGCCTGATGGGCCTCGGCCTCATCGACTCGCCGCTACAGTTGACCCGCAATGAAACCGGCGTGGTGATCGGCATGCTCCATTTCATGGTGCCTTACGCCCTGTTCCCGCTGCTTTCCAGCATGCGTCAGCTCGACCAGCGCGTGCTGCTGGCCTCCCGCGGCCTCGGCGCAGGTGCCCTGCGCACCTTCTGGCAAGTCCTACTGCCGCAGACCGTACCGGGCCTGCTGGGCGCCTTCATCATGGTCTTCGTGTTCTGCCTGGGCTTCTTCATCACGCCGGTGCTGCTGGGCGGTGGCCAGACGGTGATGATCGCCGAGTACGTCTTCCTGCAGATGTTCCAGACCAGTAACTGGGGCCTGGGGGCCGCACTCAGCGTGGTGCTGCTGGCCCTGGTCAGCGCCCTGATCTGGCTGCTGCTGCGCATAACCCGTGTCAACCGCCTGGTGGGCTGAGGTCAATCATGAATACACATAAAACGGGCCTTTCCACCCGCCTGCTCGCCACCGTGGCCATGGCCTTCATGCTGTTCCCGCTGCTGACGGTCATCCCGGTGTCATTCACCAGCAAGCGCTACCTGTCGATGCCCAACGGCAACTGGTCGCTGCGCCACTACGAAGCCCTGCTGGGCAACCCGGAGTGGATGGCGAGCATCCTCCAGAGCCTCGGCATCGCCTTCGCCACCAGCCTGATCGCCACCGCCCTGGCGGTCAGTTTCAGCCTCGGCATCTGGTATCTGCGCTCTCGCCTGGCCACCGTGCTGATCGGCCTGGTACTGCTGCCCATGGCGATTCCGCCGGTGATCTCGGCGCTGGTCCTGTACTTCATGGAGACCAACCTCGGCCGCATCGCTCCCGGTTTCGGCTACGACACCATTCCTGGCGTGATCATCGCCCACGTGGTGATGGTGGTGCCCTACGGTGTGGTGACCATGCTGGTCGCACTGAGCCAGATCGACCGCCGCATTGAACTGGCCTCGCGTAACCTCGGCGCCAGTCTGATGCAGACCACCTTCCTGGTGGTGATGCCGAACCTCAAGCTGGGCATCGCCTCCACCGCCCTGCTCAGCTTTGCGCTGTCGTGGGAGGAAGTGGCGGTGACCCTGTTCATCACCAGCGTCGACGTCAACACCCTGCCCCGCCGCATCTGGGGCGGCCTGCGGGACAACGTCGACCCGAGCGTGGCAGCCATCTCCGTGCTGCTGATCGGGGTGACGCTGCTGGTGCTCTGCGCGCGGTTGCTGTTGCAGTACCTGGCAGATCGCAAGGCCAGGGAGGCCACGACCAGAGCGGCGACTGCGCCGGCCTGATACGGAAAAGCCCGGACTTGATCCGGGCTTTTTTGTGCTGGAAGGTGGTGACTCTGTAGGGGCGATTTCAATCGCCAAGCGGACCGCAGGTTCGCCCTTCGAACCTTGAGGGGGCAGCTTCGCTGCCCTTGGCGAATGAATTCGCCCCTACAAGGAATCGATCGTAGGAGCGAGCTCTGCAAGCGAACCTGGGCGGCACCTGGGTAGTCGGAGTCAGCCGGCTAGCGCCCTCACCCCCGGCCCCTCTCCCCGAGGAGAGGGGTGACTCGCGCCGGATACGCCATGCCATCCGGCGATCTCGAAACCTTGTGGGGGCATGGACCGTAGGAGCGAGCTCTGCTCGCGAACCTGGGAAGTCGGAGCCGGCCTGCCAGCCCCCTCACCCCCGGCCCCTCTCCCGCAGGAGAGGGGTGACTCGCGCCGGAGACGCTATGCCACCCGGTGAGGCCGAACCCTGTAGGGGCGATTTCAATCGCCAAGCGAACCGCAGGTTCGCCCTTCAACCCCCGATGGGGCAGCTTCGCCGCCCTTGGCGAATGAATTCGCCCCTACAAGGAATCCAACTGTAGGAGCGAGCTTGCTCGCGAATCTGGGCGGCGCCTGGGTAGTCGGAGCCGGCCGGATATTTCCCTCGCCCCCGGCCCCTCTCCCGCATGAGAGGAGTGACTCGCGCCGGAAACGCCATGCCATCCGGCGATCTCGAAACCCTGTAGGGGCGATTTCAATCGCCAAGCGAGCCGCAGGTTCGCCCTTCTGGCTTGCGCGGGCAGCTGCGCTGCCTTGGCGAATGAACTAGCCCCCACAAGGAGCAAAGCCCGCCGTCAGTTACGGAACGACGTATCGATACGATCCAGCCGGCGCAATTCCGCCTGCCAGACCAGGTCGACGCTCTCCAGGTGGTAACGGTCATTGTTCAACTGGCGCGCGGTGAATTCGCAGGCCTCGTGGTCAGGGATGATCAGCGGCCGGCCCGTCTTCATCGCCTCCAGCTGAATCTCGCAGGCCTGGTTCAGGTAGTACATGAGGAAGTAGGCCTCGGCGACGCTGCGACCCACCGTGAGCAGGCCATGGTTGCGCAGGATCAGGGCCTTGCTGCTGCCCAGCGCGGCGACGATACGGCCGCGGACTTCCAGGTCCAGCGGCACACCCTCGTAGTCGTAGTAGGCGACCCGATCGTAGAAGGTCATGTTGGTCTGGTTCAGCGGCAGCAGGCCCTCTTCCAGTGCGGCGACCGCCATGCCAGCCATGGTGTGGGTATGCATCACGCACACCGCGTCATGGCGGTTCATGTGGACGGCACTGTGAATGGTGAAACCGGCTGGATTTACTTCCGGTGAATGGGCATCGAGCTTGCTGCCGTCGACATCGATCGCCACCAGGTTGGAAGCGCTGACCTCCTCCGGACGCAAGCCGTACTGGTTGATCAGGAATGCCGGATCGTCCCCCGGCAGGCGTACCGAGATGTGGGTGAAGACCTGGTCGCTCCAGCCATTCAGATCCAGCAGGCGGTAGGCGGCGGCAAGGTCGGTTCGCAGTTGTTGTTCTGTGGTGTTCATCGGGTTTCCCGCAGGCTATCTGGTTGTCGAGGCAGGCAGACTAGGTCCGCTTGTTGGCCATGAGATATCGATTTATCCTCCCGCCACTCATTCCATTTCGTAATGAACCTCCATGCGCCGACTTCTGCCCAGCATGATCTCCCTCACCTGCTTCGCCGCCTTCGCCCGGCACATGAGTGTCACCCGTGCGGCAGAGGAACTCAGCCTGACCCAGGGCGCCGTCAGCCGGCAGATCAAGAACCTTGAAGAGATGCTTGGCCGCCCCCTGGTGGAGAAGGTTCGCCAACGCTTGCTACTGACTGAAGACGGTCGTCGCTATGTGGAGGAAATCAGCCCCCTCCTGGATCAGCTCGAAGCCGCCACCCAGCGCACCAGTGCCAGGCACTCGGGGCGATTGCGTGTCGGCGCGGAACCCTCCCTCACCACTCGCTGGCTATTGCCGAAGCTGAAGGCTTATGGGCAGTTGCATCCCGAGATCGAGCTGCAGGTGATGAATGACCTGCACCGTCTCTATGAACAACTGGAAGGTTTCGACCTGGCTGTTCTTTTCGGTGACGGCAACTGGCCGGGGTTCGAAGCCCAGCTGCTGATGGGCGGCGAAATGGTCGCGGTCTGCACCCCGGAACTGCTGGAGCGCCATGGCCCGGTAAATGAACGGAGAGACATCCTGCGCTATCCCCTGCTCCACCACAGCGCTCTCGCGGATCAGGGCAAATCTTCCACCCAGCTCTGGCTGCAAAGCGCCGGTCTGTCACCCAGGGAAATCGACGCCCTGCCCGGCCAGCGCCTGGAGCACTTCCAGTTCGTCCTTGATGCTGCCGTGCACAGCCTGGGCATCACCGTGCTGCCGCGTTACTTCGTTGCCCCGGAAGTGGAAGCGGGTCGGCTGGTGATCGCCAGTCCGGAACCCTTGCTCTGCGGCGACTATTACCTGGTGGTGCCGGAGGGATGCCGGGATGCCAAGGTTCGGGCGTTCGCCGACTGGCTATTGCGTTGACTCCCTGTGGGGACGATTTCAATCGCCAAGCGGACCGCAGGTTCGCCCTTGGCGAATGAATTCGCCCCTACAGAAGAGCAGTTTGGCGCCGAATCAATGCCGCAGCGCGGTCGACTCCCGCGCCACCAGTTCGCTGCCTACATCCACCAGTGCGTCCCACTTTTCTTCACCGGCGATGCGCTGACAGAGCAGTTCGACCGTCGCATTGGCTACCCGCTCAGCGGGGATTCGCACGCTGGTGAGTGACGGCGTGGCCACGCGGGCAATGGGCAGGTCACCGAAGCCGCAGATGCCCAGTTCGTCCGGCACTCGGATACCCAGGCGCTGACAGGTGAAGAGCGCGCCGATGGCGGGCATGTCGTTGGTGAAGAAGGCGCCATCGCATTCAATCTCGCCACGAGCGAAGCGCTGAATCACGTCCACACCGTCATCGATATGCGGTACGGGCGACGTGTTCAGGCGCAAGGGTTCGATACCGAGTCCATCCTGCACGGCCTGGCGAAAGCCGGCGAAGCGCAGGTTCTCACGCTCGTCGTCGTAGCCGAAGAATGCCGGCTTGCGATATCCGCATTCCACCAGGTGGCGCCCGGCAGCCGCACCCGCCGACCAGTTGGAGAAGCCCACGACCTGCCCCACGGGCGTGCGCGGCACGTCGCCTTCCGGCAGGTCCCAGAGCTCGATCAGGGGGATATCCGTGGCTTGCAGCAGCTCCAGGGTTTCCGGGGCGTGGTAGCCATAGGCGAGGATCAGCCCGTCCAGCTGGCGCCCGAGAAAAGCGCGCAGCAGCTTGCCTTCCTCTTCCTGGGAGAAGCGGGTTTCTCCAATCAGCAGGTGGTAACCGGCTCGCGCCAGCCCTTGCTGGAGGATTTCGATGGTAGCCGCGAGGATGGGATTGGTGATGGTGGTGATCAGCGCACCGATGATGCCGCTGCGCCGGGTCACCAACTGGCTGGCCGCCAGGTTGGGCACGTAACCCAGTTCGCGAACCGCCTGCTCGACCTTCTGCCGGGTCCGCTCGGAAACCATGTCCGGCTTGCTCAGCGCTCGCGACACCGTCATGCCGGAAACCCCGGCCAATTGGGCGACGTCGTGCAGGGTGGGTTTGCTCTTGGTCGACATCCTGGCCTCTGGCGCCGTGTTCAGGGAGGCGCATTATCCCTATCGGCGTCGTATGAAGCACGCAACTGTAGGGGCGATTTCAATCGCCAAGCGGACCGCAGGTTCGCCCTGCCGGCTCGACGAGGGCAGCTGCGCTGCCCCTGGCGAATGAATTCGCCCCTACAGAAGAACGAAGACCTCGCCTGGGTCAGGCCAGGAACTCCGAGTGCTCCCACACCTCGATCACTGTCGGGCGATCAGCCTTGGCGGCGGTCTTCAGCAACTCGGCCAGGTGTTCCAGGCTTTCGGCCTTCTCGGCGTTGCAGCCGAAGGCGCGGGCAAGGCCCTGGAAGTCCGGGGTGTAGATGTCAACGCCGATGGTGGGGATGTCACGGTTCTTCATGTAGCGCTTGATCTCGCCATAGCCGCTGTTGTTCCACAGCAGCACGATGATCGGTGCGCCGGCTTCCACCGCTGAGGCCAGTTCCGGCAGGGTGAACTGGATGCCGCCGTCGCCAATCAGGGCGATGACCGGGCGATCCGGCGCAGCCAGCTTGGCACCCACGGCCGCCGGCAGGCCGTAGCCCAGGGTGCCGTAACCGGTAGCGGAGTTGAACCAGCTACGCGGACGGGTGGCTTCGAACAGGTGGTTGCCGGAGTACACCGGCTGGGTCGAGTCGCCCGCCACGATCAGGTCCGGCAGGGTCTGCTGCAGGGTTTCCAGAACCTTGCGCTGGCCGTTCCAGGTCTCTGGCCATTGGGCATCCAGCTCGGCACGCACGGCTGCAGCGCGCTTGGAGCCGGCACTGTCGGCGTTGAAGGCAGCGCCGGTGCCGAGGGCATCAGCCAGGGCAGCCATGGCCTTGCGGGAGTCGCTGAGGATGGCGATATCGGCCGGGTAGTTACGGTTCAGCTGCTCGGCGTCGATGTCGATGCGGATCAGCTGGCTCTCGATACGGAAGTTGCCGTCGAACACCACGTCGTAGTCGGTCTCGCCCAGCTCGGTGCCGATGGCCAGCACCACGTCGGACTCAAGCACCATCTGGCGCACCGGCACCCAAGCCTGGTTGCAGCCGAGCGCCAGCGGATGCCCCTTGGGCAGCACGCCCTTGGCGTTGATGGTGTAAGCAGTCGGCGCATCCAGCGCTTCGGCCAGACGCTGGGCCTCGGCGCCGGCGTCGGCACAGCCGCCACCCAGCAGGACCAGCGGACGCTTGGCGCCCTTGAGCATCTCGGCAGCGCGGGCAATGGCGTCCTGGCAGGGGCCGGGACGGCTCGGCAGCGCGCCCAGCTTGCGACGCACATGGTCGGCCGGAGCGGTGATGACGTCGATCGGAATCTCGATGTGTACCGGACGCGGGCGCGCGCCATTGAATACGGCGAAGGCACGGGTCAGTACATCGGGCAGCTCGTCGGGGCGCATCAGGGTGTGGCTGAAGGCAGCGACGCCAGAAACCAGGTTGCGCTGGGATGGCAGCTCGTGGAGACGGCCACCGCCCATGCCCAGTTGTTCGGTGTTGTTGACGCTGGAAATCACCAGCATCGGAATGGAGTCGGCGTAAGCCTGGCCCATGGCGGTGGTGATGTTGGTCATGCCCGGGCCGGTGATGATGAAGCACACGCCCGGCTTGCCGGACACGCGGGCGTAACCATCGGCCATGAAGCCTGCACCCTGCTCGTGGCGCGGGGTCACGTGACGGATAGCGGTATTGGGCAGGCCGCGATACAGCTCCACCGTGTGCACGCCAGGGATACCGAACACGGTATCCACGCCAAAGCCTTCCAGCAGCTCAACCAGCAGTTCTCCGCAGGTCAACATGGGCAGTCCTCCAAAGGATCAGTCAACGAATGGAGGGCACTCTAACACCAGATTGTTAGCGTTAACATCGCTTTTGTCGGAATTGTCTGACGAGGTCTTTCTGCCAAGTTGGGAACTGGGTTGTGGGGGCGAATTCATTCGCCAAGGGCAACGACGTTGCCCCTTCAACATCTCAGGGCAGACCTGCGGTCTGCTTGGCGATTGAAATCGCCCCCACAGGGTGTGGAGGGCGACTGTGCATCAGCCCAGGAACAGCCTGCAGGCCGGGTTGTCGCTTTCTTCCCAGTACGGATAGCCGATTTCGTCCAGGGCCTCAAAGATCAGGTGGTTCTCGTCCTCTGGCACTTGCAGTCCGGCCAGCACACGGCCATCGGCGGCACCGTGATTGCGGTAGTGGAACAGCGTGATATTCCAGCGCCCGCCCAGCTTGTTGAGGAAGTTGAACAGCGCACCCGGACGCTCAGGGAATTCGAAGCGGAACAGCCGCTCTTCGCCGATGTACGCAGCGCGACCCCCGACCATGTGGCGAACATGCATCTTCGCCAGTTCGTTCTCGGTCAGGTCGAGCACCGGAAAACCTTGCTCCTGCAGGCTTCCCACGAGGGCCGCGCGAGGATCGTTGAGCGGATGGGTCTGCACGCCGACGAAGATGTGCGCCTCGTCACCCGAGTTGTAGCGATAGTTGAACTCGGTGATCTGCCGCCGTCCCAACGCCTCGCAGAAGGCCTTGAACGAGCCGGGGCGCTCCGGCAGCGTCACCGCGATGATCGCTTCGCGCTTCTCCCCCAGTTCGGCACGCTCGGCCACATGGCGCAGACGGTCGAAATTGACGTTGGCGCCCGAATCGATGGCCACCAGCGTCTGGCCGCTGGCGCCGTCGCGTTCCACGTACTTCTTGATCCCGGCCACGGCCAGCGCGCCGGCGGGTTCGGTGATGGAACGGGTGTCGTCGTAGATGTCCTTGATCGCCGCGCAGATCTCGTCCGCACTCACGGTCAGCACCTCATCGACGAAATGCCGGCAGACCTCGAAGTTGTGCGCGCCGATCTGCGCCACCGCCACCCCATCGGCGAACAGCCCGACCTGGTTCAGCACCACCCTTTCCCCGGCGGCCATTGCGGCCTGCAAGCAATTGGAGTCCTCCGGCTCGACGCCGATCACCTTCACCTCGGGTCGCAGGTATTTCACATAGGCGGCGATGCCAGCGATCAGGCTGCCGCCGCCCACGGGCACGAAGATGGCGTCCAGGCGGCCGGCATGCTGGCGGAGGATTTCCATGGCGACGGTGCCCTGTCCGGCGATCACATCCGGGTCGTCATAGGGCGGCACGAAGGTCAGCCCCTGCTCCGCCGACAGTTCCAGCGCGTGGGCCAGCGCATCGGGGAAGGCATCGCCGTGCAGCACCACCTTGCCGCCCCGGGAACGCACGCCCTGCACCTTCAGCTCGGGGGTGGTGCGCGGCATCACGATGGTCGCCGCCACCCCCAGCTCCCGCGCCGCCAAGGCCAGGCCCTGGGCGTGGTTGCCCGCCGAAGCAGCGATCACGCCGCGCGCACGCTCTTCAGCGCTCAACTGCACCACGCGGTTGTAGGCGCCACGGATCTTGAAGGAATACACCGGCTGCAAGTCTTCACGCTTGAGCAATACCTGGTTGCCAAGGCGCTCGCTCAGTTGTCGCGCAGGCTGCAGGGGCGTTTCGATAGCCACGTCGTACACCGGCGCGGCGAGGATCTTGCGCACGTAGTGCTTGAGAAGGCTTTCGCGCTCATCCAGCGGGCGCTCGGTGAGTCGTTCGGCGGGTTGGGTGGTGAAGGTGGTCATGCTGGGCTCCTGGTTTCGATCTTGGCGCCCAGGAGACAGAAGGAAAAAACCCGCCTCGAGGGCGGGTTTCTGTTTGGTCGTCGGCTAACCCGCCACTGCTGGAATGGCGGTAATAATCGCGGGGCCGGACAACCAAGGGAATTGAGTCATGGCGGGCAATCTAGAGGCCCGCAGTCCTACAGGTCAAGAAGAAAATGCACTAAAGAAAAAAGGAAGAGTCCGATAACCGCACCGTCAGGAGACATGGTCACGCACCATCCGAAGCTCGGCCGCGTCCTGGTTCATTCGCTGGATCACATTGAACAGCTGCTCCTTCAGCACGGCGTCACCAATGCGATCAGCCGCGCGCATCACCGCCAGGGCAGCGTCCTCGTTGTTCATCGCCACGGCGTCCAGGGTCTTGCGGAAGTTTCTAACGGTACGGGTCACACCAAAGGCTCCAGAGAATCTGTGTGCACCCTATTAGATGAATATTTCTCTTTGATTTCAGTGGCTTGGATCAATGCTTCGGTCTGCCCAATTTGACGTTGCCAGCGCCATTCACCAAGCTACCGCCCTCGAATCGCTCATCAGGAACATCACGACGTGATTGCCCCTCTCTACCGCCGGGGCCGGCTGGCGCTGTGCGTCGCCGCCCTGCTCTCCCTGCTCGCCGGTTGCGACAAGGAACCCACCAAGCCCGAGCCGCCCAAGGTCGACACCTACACCAAGGCGACCTGGGAAGAACTCCCCGCCAGCAGCGACGCCGACGTCATCGCAGGCTTCAGTGCCTGGCGCTCGGCCTGTGCACGCCTGGCCAAGGACCCGGTCTGGTCGGCTACCTGCAGCAGCGCCGCGCAAGTGCCGCAAGACCCGGCCGCCATCCGCACCTGGCTCAAGGCGCAGCTGGAGGTCTACAGCCTGCGCAACGCGCGCAACAGCCCGCAGGGCCTGATCACCGGCTATTACGAGCCGGTCTATGCCGGCAGCCAGGAACACAGCGAGCAGACGCCCGTTCCCGTCTACGGAATTCCCGAAGACATGATCGTGGTCGCCCTCGACAGCCTCTATCCGGAACTCAAGGGCAAACGCCTGCGCGGCCGCCTGGAAGGCCGCGTGCTCAAACCCTATGACGATGCCGCCACCATCCGCACCCAGGGCGTCAAGGCGCCTGTCCTGGCCTGGTTGGCCGACCCGATGGACCTGCAATTCCTGCAGATCCAGGGCTCCGGACGCATCCAGCTGGAGAGCGGCCGGCAACTGCGCATCGGTTACGCCGACCAGAACGGCCACCCCTATCGACCGGTGGGCCGCTGGCTGGTGGAACAGGGCCAGTTGAAGCAGGAAGAGGTCAGCATGGGCAGGATTCGCGACTGGGCGAAAGCCAACCCGCAGCGGGTGCCGGAACTGCTGGCGAGCAACCCGAGCTTCGTGTTCTTCGGCCTCAACCCGGACAGCAACGAAGGTCCGCGTGGCTCGCTCAACGTGCCGCTTACCGCCGGCTACAGCGTGGCCATCGACCGCAAGGTAATCCCGCTCGGCAGCCTGCTCTGGCTCTCCACCACCCGCCCCGATGGCAGCCCGGTGACCCGCCCGGTCGCCGCCCAGGACACCGGTGGCGCCATTGCCGGCGAAGTGCGCGCAGACCTGTTCTGGGGCACTGGCGCCGAAGCGGGTGAACTGGCGGGCAACATGAAACAGCAAGGGCAGATCTGGCTGCTCTGGCCCAAGGGCGTTCCGCTGCCCGGTTCGGCCGCAACACAGGTTCAAGGAGGCAAATCATGAGTCTCGGCATCCGCACGGAAATACCCGCCGACATCCCGGCCATCGAGGCCCTTACTGCCACGGCGTTCGCCAGCGCCCCGCACAGCAGCGGCACCGAGCAGTTCATCGTCAATGCCTTGCGCCGGGCCGGGCAGTTGTCGATTTCGCTGGTGGCGGAGGAGAACGGTGAGATCGTCGGCCATGTGGCCCTTTCGCCGGTGACCATTTCCTCCGGCGCCCAGCACTGGTACGGCCTGGGTCCGATCTCCGTGGCGCCGGCGCGCCAAGGCACGGGCATCGGCTCGCGACTCATGGGCGCGGCCCTGGCAGCGCTGCGGGAACTGGGCGCGCAAGGCTGCGTTCTGCTGGGCGACCCCGCCTACTACAGCCGCTTCGGCTTCGTTGTACGGCCAGGCCTGGTGCTGCCCGGTGTGCCGGCGGAGTACTTCCAGTCCCTGTCCTTCAGCGGTGAGTGGCCTGTAGGCGACGTCAGCTACCACGTCGCGTTCGAAGCCACTGCCTGAGCGGCGCTCGATTCGGTATAAGAAGGCTTTGCGCAAGGGAAGGCGCCAACCGAGTCGGCCAGTACGGGGGCAGCCATGAGCGACAACAGCGAATCCACCACCCAGGAGGTCTACAAGGCCCTGCTGGAATCCACCCGGGCGATCCCCTGGAAGATCGACTGGAAGACCATGACCTTCGCCTACATCGGCCCGCAGATCGAAGAGCTGCTGGGCTGGACCCCGTCGAGCTGGGTCACGGTCAACGACTGGGCGGAACGCATGCACCCGGACGATCGCGACGCGGTCGTCGCCTTCTGCGTCTCCCAGTCCCAGGCAGGTACCGATCACGAAGCGGACTACCGGGCGCTGACGACCACCGGGGGCTACGTCTGGATTCGCGACGTGGTGCATGTCATGCGCGATGCCGACGGTGAGGTGGAAGCGCTGATCGGCTTCATGTTCGACATCAGCGAGCGCAAGAAGGCCGAGCAGCAGCTCATCGACCTGCAGAAGCAGCTGGAAGAGTATTCCTACAAGGATGGCCTGACTGGCGTAGCCAACCGGCGCATGTTCGATTCGATGCTCGACGTGGAATGGGCCAACGCCCAGCGCACGGGCGAGCCGCTGTCGCTGATCCTCCTCGATATCGACTACTTCAAGCAGTACAACGACCACTACGGCCACATCCAGGGCGATGACTGCCTGAAGAGCGTCGGCCGCGCACTGATGAATGCGGCCATCCGCCCCCGTGACTTCGTCGCCCGCTTCGGTGGCGAAGAATTCGTCCTGATCCTCCCGGGTACCGACGAACCCGCAGCCCGCCAGGTGGCCGAGCGCTGCCGCAAGTTGATCCGCGAGCAGTGCATTCCTCACGAGAAATCCAGCATCGCCTCACTGCTCACCATCAGCCTGGGCGTCGGCACCGTGGTACCCCGCCATGACGAGCCGCCCCTGCCCTTCATCCAGGCCGTCGACCGGCTGCTGTACCAGGCCAAGCAACGCGGCCGCAATCGCCTGGAGTCGGCCCACTGGAGCAGCACGGCCACCGCCCTGGTTGGCGAATGAAGTCCAATAGCCTTGTAGGAGCTAGCTTGCTAGCGAAAAGGGGGCATTCGCTGGCAAGCCAGCTCCTACGGGCAATGCAGCGAGTTGGCTCCGTGCCTCGCCATTTCGCGAATGAATTCGCCCCCACAGGACTGTGCCGAAGGTGAGCCGGGAGTCCCCCCTCGCCCTCTGGGAGAGGGGCCGGGGCGGGCCGCGTTCGGATGAGGGCTGTCATCGGCGGGCACGGTATCTGGATACAGCACGCGCTCTACGGTCGATTGGCCAGCACTAGTGGCACACCGCCAGATGCGAAAAAGATGCATTTTAGAGCTGCTCATCGTTCTTGAGCTTGGCCGTCACGGTATGAAGTGCCTCATTGCGCCTTGGCACCGTGACGGTCCTTTTTAAGGACCATCTCTGGGCGACGCATCCCACCGAAAGACCCAGCCCCTCCAAAGAGGGGCTGGTTCGTTGCATCAGTGGAACCGTGGCCAGTGCCAATGATGGTGCTCGAACCACTCCTTGATTTCCGGACGGTTGCCCCACAGCACCATGCCGATGCAACCGAAGAACAGGCAACCCATGACGATCAGGCCCAGTGCATTGACGCTCATTGCACACCTCCGACTCATTCGACCGACTACAACATTCAGCTTACAAGCCCCCAACCCCTCTACAAGCGGCGGGCGCCAACCGGTCGCGCGCTGACTTTTTACGCATTTTTTACGCCGCTGGGTCCAACCAGAATGGATACTTGCCTCCCCATTGTGGCCAGCCGCCATACGCGATTCGCGCCCTCATCCTTTGCCCTTCGACATCCGCACCACGCCCCACCCCAGGAGTGATCCAATGAGTTCCAACGCCCTGGAGCAGCACACCCATGCTCGCCCACATTCTTCGCTTGGCCTGCTTGTGGCCGCGGCCGGTGTGGTCTACGGCGACATCGGTACCAGCCCGCTGTACACCCTGAAGGAAGTGTTCTCCGGCCACTACGGCGTACAGGTCAACCCGGAAGGCGTCTACGGCATCCTGTCCCTGGTGCTCTGGTCGCTGCTCTGGGTGGTGTCGCTGAAGTACGTGATGTTCATGCTGCGCGCCGACAACGACGGCGAAGGCGGAGTGATGGCCCTGACCGCCCTGGCCCGTCGCGCCACGGCGGCGTACCCGAAACTGAGCGGGCTGCTGGTGCTGCTGGGCCTGTTCGGTACGGCGCTGTTCTACGGCGACAGCATGATCACCCCGGCCATCTCCGTACTCTCCGCAGTCGAAGGCCTGGATGTCGCCCTGCCTGGCCTTGGCCACTGGGTGGTACCGGTGACCGTGGTGCTGCTGATAGGCCTGTTCCTGATCCAGAAGCACGGTACCGCGCGCATCGGCATTCTCTTCGGTCCGGTGATGGTGGTCTGGTTCGTGGTGCTGGGTGTATTGGGCGTTCACGGCATCGTCCGGCATCCCGAAGTGCTCCAGGCGGTGAATCCCTGGTGGGCCTTCAACTTCTTCCTGGCCCACCCCGGCATTGGCGTCACCATCCTCGGTGCAGTGGTGCTGGCCCTGACCGGCGCCGAGGCCCTGTACGCCGATATGGGCCACTTCGGCCGCAAGCCCATCGCCCGCGCCTGGTTCAGCCTGGTCCTGCCCGGCCTGGTGCTGAACTACTTCGGCCAGGGCGCGTTGCTGCTCGACAATCCGGCGGCCGCCCGCAACCCCTTCTACTTGCTGGCCCCGGAATGGGCGCTGCTGCCCATGATCGGCCTCTCCACCCTGGCCACCATCATCGCCTCCCAGGCGGTGATTTCCGGCGCTTTCTCACTGAGCCAGCAGGCTATCCAGCTCGGCTACATCCCGCGCATGCAGATCCAGCACACCTCCAGTGCAGCGCAGGGACAGATCTATGTCGGTGTCGTGAACTGGGCATTGATGACCTGCGTCGTGTTGCTGGTCATCGGCTTCGGCTCATCCGGCGCGCTCGCGGCGGCCTATGGCGTGGCGGTGACCACCACCATGCTGATCGACACCCTGCTGGTTTCGGCCGTCATGCTGCTGCTCTGGCGCGTACCGCGCTGGCTGGCGGTGCCGTTGCTGTTGGGATTCGTTTTCGTCGACGTGCTGTTCTTCAGTGCCAACGTGCCGAAGATCTTCCAGGGCGGGGCCTTCCCGGTGATCGCCGGGGTCATCCTCTTCGTCCTGATGACCACCTGGAAGAGCGGCAAGCGCATCCTCATCGAACGCCTCGACGAAACCGCCCTGCCCCTGCGCGGCTTCATCGACAGCATCTGCCTGCAGCCGCCGCACCGTGTCGAGGGCACCGCGGTGTTCCTCAGCGCCAGCCCCGACGCCGTGCCCCATGCGCTGCTGCACAACCTGCTACATAACCAGGTGCTGCATCAGCAGGTGGTGTTGCTCACGGTCATGACCCGCGATACGCCCCGTATCGAGGATGCCCAGCGCTTCGAAGTCACCCGCTACGACGGCGGGTTCTACCGGGTGCTGCTGCATTTCGGCTTCATGGAAGAACCCAACGTTCCGGAAGCCCTGAGTGCCTGTCGCCTGGAAGGCCTGGACTTCACCCCCATGCGCACGACCTTTTTCCTCAGCCGCGAAACCGTGATCCCCACCCGGGGTCTGGGCATGTCGCTCTGGCGCGAAGGGTTATTCGCCTTCCTGCACAAGAACGCCAACAGCAGCCTGCGCTACTTCCAGCTACCGGTTAACCGGGTGATCGAGCTGGGTACCCAGGTCGAAATCTGATCCCACTGCGGGCGCTGCGGACTGATTCCCGCAGCGGCCCGCGCAGTTTTTGGGAGCCCCGCCCAAATAGCTCCAAAAGGAATTAATAAATACTAATTAAGTATTTATCGGTCTAAGAGAGGAACGGCTAGTCTAGCCCCGTCACCCCTCAGGACTCCCCAAGGAGCTGCATCATGGACCGCACCGACAACGTCATCGACCTCGCCCGCTATCGCACGCGCCGCCAAGCGCGCCGCATGGCTGAGCTGATGTGGACGATGTATGCCTGCCGGGCCGGTTACGGGGCGTTCCAGCTCCTTCAGCAACAACGGGAAAACGGCATTCGCGAGGCGTGAGTCATGGGTCATTCGCTACCTGTCGACGCCGTTGACCAGGTGTTGCTCTCGGCCGCTGCCGTAGACGACCCGGTAGGCCAACGCGTCGCCAGCAACCTGCTGCGCCTGCGCGCCAAGCGCAATCTCTCTCTGGATGGTCTTGCCCGCGTTTCCGGCGTGAGCCGGGCGATGCTGGCGCAGATCGAGTCCGGGCGCAGCGTTCCCTCGATCAAGGTCCTGTGCAAGATCGCCCAGGGCCTGAAGGTCTCGGTGGCGGCATTTCTCGATGACCGAGCCTTCGACGGCGTCTCGGTGTTGCCCGCCAGCCAGAGCAAGCGCCTGGTGAACGGCGACGGCAGCTTCGTCAGCCGCGCGCTGTTCCCATTCGATTGCTCGCGCCAGGTGGAGTTCTACGAACTGCGCCTGGCGGGCCTGGCCACCGAGGACTCTCCCGGCCATGCCCCCGGTACCCAGGAAAACCTGGTGGTCGCCCAGGGCGTACTGGAAATCAGCGTGAACGAAGAACGTTTCCTGCTCGCCACCGGCGACTCGATCCTGTTCTACGCCGACCAGCCCCACGCCTACCGCAACCCCTCCAACAGCGAAGCGGTGGCCTACCTGGTCACCACCTACGCCGAACGGCTCGACTGAGCGCCGGATCGCGGAGGACAGGCTTCATCGATCCACCGTCAGTGCCAGCCTGAAGTGGTCAAGTAAAACTGGACACCGGTTTAGGTTTATCCAGCCAGCGCTTCGCGCTGTACCGGTGTCTGGTAGTTGTTGTAGCTGTG
>NZ_BDMA01000005.1:0-83468 GCF_002003485.1 Metapseudomonas resinovorans | reverse complement strand
GTCCCCCGACAGGCGTTACCCATGTATCCCGGCTGAACACCGTGCGCACCGGTGGTATGACCTGGTGCCGAAGCTTTCCTTAAGTCGGTGCGCACAGCGCACCCTACGGTCCAGACCGAGCTAATTCACGTTCTACGAACGTGGATGTTTACTCGCGGCTGGCCAGCTCCAGCCGTGCACAGAGGCCGCCGCCGTCGCGGTTGGCCAAAGTCAGGCGTGCGCCCAGTGCCTGGCTCAGTTGCTGGGCGATAGCCAGGCCGAGGCCGGTGCCGCCGGTGGTGCGGTTGCGCGAGCTTTCCACGCGATAGAACGGTTTGAAGACCTCCTGCAGGTCCTCTTCGGCGATGCCCGGTCCGTTGTCGTTCACCAGCACCTGTACCTTGCCCTGTGCATCTCGTTGCACCGCCACCTGGGCGCTGCCGCCGAATTTCAGGGCGTTGTCGATCAGGTTGCTGAGCACCCTGCGGAAAGCATGGGGGCGGGTTTCCAGCAACAGGCCGCTGGAGCCATCGAGGGTCACGGCCTGGCCGCTGTCCTGGTAATCGCACACGAGGCTGTCGAGGAACGCATCGAGGTCGACTCGGCACAGTGCCTCACTGGCACCGTCCATGCTGCGGGCGTAGGCAACGCCTTCACGCACCAGGTGCTGCATTTCGTTCAGGTCGCTCCACAGCTTCTCCCGCTCCGGGGAAGGGTCCATCTGCTCCACACGCAGTTTCATCCGCGTAATGGGTGTCTGCAGGTCGTGGGAAATGGCCGCCAGCAATTGCATGCGCTCTTTCAGGTACGCACCGATGCGTCCTTGCAACGCATTGAAGGCGCGGGCGGCGTAGGACACTTCCAGGGGACCGCGCTCGTCGAGTTCGGGACCGGGAGTGTCCGGGTCGAGATGGTCCACGGCCTCGGCGAGGCGGGTGAGCGGTCGGATCGCCATGCGCACCGCCAGCCAGGTGCAAAAAAGCAGTACCGCCAATTGCAGGATCAGCATCACCGGCAGCCACTGCGCCATGGGAATGGGGCCGGGTGTGACATCCACCGTCAACGGGCGGCCGTCGCTCAATGTCAGGTGTGCCTGGAAATGCGGCCGCGGACCGGGAATGTCTTCGAAACGCAGCGGATAACGCTGGCCGATCGCCTCCGCAATGGAACTGGCCGCCATGTGCGGCTGGGTCATGTCCATGGGCTCGCCCTGCGTACCTGAGTCGAGCCGATAGCGGTAGTTGCGCCGTTCCAGCAGCGACAGCCAGGTGGCACGTTCCTCCGCCGGCAAGCGGTCGATCAGCGCCACGGCAGTGCTCACGTCGTGTTCGAGGTTGCCGAGCATCACGTCGCGCCCGGTCTGGTAGCGCTCGTAGAACTGCGAGGCGAAGGACATCCCGTAGGCCAGCACCAGCCCGGTGAGGAAGATCAGCGCCAGGCGGGCGGCCAGGGTGGTTGGCCAGCGGGGCAGGGCCATCACGTCGTCGGCTCGATCAGTTGCACGGGTAGCGAGAAGACATAGCCTTCGCTGCGCACCGTCTTGATATAGGCGGATTCGCGCGCATCGTCCTGCAGGCGTTGGCGCAGGCGGCTCACCAGCAGGTCGATGGAGCGGTCGAACACGTCCGCCTCGCGGCCCTGGGTGAGGTTGAGCAATTGCTCGCGGCTGAGTACGCGCTGCGGGTGATCGAGGAATACCCGCAGCAGTCGATACTCTGCGCCGCTCAGGGCAACCAGCGTGCCTTCATCATCGAGCAGGTGGCGCGCCGTGGTGTCCAGGCGCCATTTGCCGAAGCCGATCAACCGGCTGCTTTCGCTGATCTGCAGGTTGGGCGGCAGCATGCGGGTGCGGCGGATCACGGCGTTGATCCGCGCCAGCAGTTCACGGGCCGAGAAGGGCTTGGTCAGGTAGTCGTCGGCGCCCATTTCCAGGCCGATGATGCGGTCGGTCTCTTCGTTGCGCGCCGTCAGCATCAGCACCGGGGTCGCCTTGTGCTTGCCCACGCGCAGTTCGCGGCACAGCCGCAGGCCGTCATCGCCGGGCATCATGATGTCGAGGACGATCAGGTCGACGGTATTGGCGTCGAGGAAGGCCCGCATCTGCCGGCCATCGGCCGCCAGGCTGACGCGCAGGCCATTCTTCTTCAGGTAGTTGCCGACGAGTTCGCGAATCTCCCGGTCGTCGTCAACGACCAGGATGTGATCGACATGGTCCATGGAATAACCTCGTTAGTGGCTGTTCGACGCCAGTGTATCGGGCATTCCCGCGCTTGCCCGCCACCCTTTGTATTCCACTGTATCCGCCGCCCTTACTGATACCTGCCAGCGCAATCCCGGTCGGCACCGGACACATCGGCGATACCTCCCCGCAATGAAATGGGTACCCAGCGGATGCCCCCTTGCATCCGTCCCTTTTCTCAAGCGGTCGGGAGACCAGTATGAAACTCGCAACCCTGGGCAGCGCCTTTTTGCTGGCAGCCACCTTCAATGTCATCAGCTTTACGGCGCAGGCCGCCGAGAGCGTCAAGCCAGAGCCGTATCGCTACGGCACGCACCTGGATGTCAGCAAAGTAGTGTCGCTGCGCGAGGCGCCCTCCGTTCTCTGCCAGGTGGTCGATGCGCGCATGGATTACCTGGACTCCAAGGGCAAGCTGCACAGCCTGGAATACCGCAAGCATTCCAACGCCTGCGGCAATGAAAACTGACACTCGACGCCTGACTCCGCCCCGGTGATTGCCGGGCTCCATCTGCCACCGAGGTGCCTATGCTGCTCGTTGCCTTTCTAGGCGGGGTGCTGACCCTGTTCAGCCCCTGCGTACTTCCTGTCCTGCCCTTGTTGTTCTCCCGTGCGGGTGGCCCCGCCTGGTCGCCACTGCTGACGCTGGCAGGGTTGGCCTCCGGTTTCGCCGTACTGGCCAGTCTCGCGGTGGTTTCCAGTGAATGGGTGATCAACGCCAGCCAATGGGGGCGCTACTTTGCCCTGGTGTTGCTGGCCGTCTCGGCGGCGGCCCTGCTTTCTTCGCGAGTCGGCACCTGGCTGTCGCGTCCCTGGGTGTGGCTGGGCGACCGCCTGCAGGGCGATGCCCGTAGCCTGCCGCCAGCGCTTTCGGCCTGGCTGATGGGCTTTGCCGCCGGCCTGCTCTGGGCGCCCTGTGCCGGCCCCATCCTGGGCCTGATCCTGTCCGGCGCCATGCTCAACGGCGCCAGTGCGTCCACCAGCCTGCTGCTGCTCAGTTATGGCCTCGGTGGCGCCGTGGCGATGGGTGGGCTGATCTTCCTCGGGCGTGGCGTGTTCCAGCGGGCGAAGTTGTCGCTGGGCGCGGTGGAATGGCTGCGTCGCGGTGCCGGCGCCGTGGCGTTGCTGGCGGTGGTCGGCATTGCCACCGGCACCACTGACAAGCTGTCCGGCGTGGGGTCTTCCCGGCTGTCGGCCGAACTTGAACGCAAGGTGATCGAGGGTGTTCCAGTCTTGCTGGAGAGTATGGTCGGCAGCGCCCGCGCCGACAGCATCGAACAACTGCCTGACCTGGGCGCAATGCCGTCGCTGCAGGGTGCAACCCAGTGGCTCAACGGCCCGCCGCTGACCAACCAGCAATTGCTCGGCAAGGTGGTGCTGGTGGACTTCTGGACCTTCGACTGCATCAACTGCCGCAACAGCCTGCCGTACGTGAACCAGTGGGCCGCGCGCTACGCCGACAAGGGCCTGGTGGTGATCGGTGTGCACACGCCCGAATACCCCTTCGAACGGAAGATCGACAACGTTCGCGAGGCGATCGATCGCCTGGGCGTCAAGCATTCGGTGGCCGTCGACAACCAGTACCGTATCTGGAATGCGTTCACCAACCAGTACTGGCCGGCGCATTACTTCATCGATGCCAACGGACGCGTCCGTCACCTGCACATCGGTGAGGGCGATTACGACGACCAGGAAGCGATCATCCAGAAACTGCTGCAGGAACGAGCGGAAGCGGGGAAGACCGCAAGCTGATCTGATCCAGGTGCGCGGCTGCAGGAGGCGCCGCGCAACACCTGGTGGTAAAGGTGTTTTGGAGGGAGTTGCCCGGGATGGTAGGTTCTTCCGCCCTTTTCCATGATCGAAGGACAACCTCGATGCGCCCGACAGGAACGTGCCGCGCACAGATTCTCTTGATGACCCTTGCAGCCTTCCTCGGCGGCCAGGCCATTGCGAAGGACACGCCGGAAGCCATCGACGCCAGCGTCGAACAAGCCGCCCGCCAGGTGATGCAGCAGTACGGCATTCCGGGCCTGGCCATCGGCGTCATCGCCCGGGGCGAGCGACGCTTCTACAACTACGGCGTGGCATCGAAGGCCACCGGTGAGGCTGTCACCGGCGAGACGCTGTTCGAAGTGGGCTCCATCAGCAAGACCCTGACCGTGACCTTGGCCAGCTACGCCGCAGCCAGTGGCAAGTTGTCGCTCACCGACAGCCCAAGTAACTACCTGCCGGCGCTCAAGGGCAGCCGGATGGACCAGGTGACGCTGCTCAATCTCGCCACCCATACCGCTGGCGGCTTTCCTCTGCAATTGCCCGATGACATTCGCAACGAACGCCAGTTGATGGACTACTACAGCGCCTGGCAACCCCAGTTCGCCCCGGGCACCTATCGCACCTATGCCAACCCCAGTATCGGACTGCTGGGTGTGGTGGCCGCCAAGAGCCTGGGCGTGCCCTATGCCCAGGCGATGGAACGCGACCTGCTGCCGAAGCTCGGCATGGGGAATACCTGGATCGATGTGCAGGCCAGTGCGATGCCGCGTTACGCCCAGGGCTACGACAAGCAGGATGCGCCGGTACGGGTGAACCCGGCGATGCTGGCGGCGGAAGCCTATGGCGTGAAGACCAGCAGCAAGGACCTGCTGCGTTTCGTCGAAGCCAACCTGGGCCTGGTTGCGATGGATGGCTCCTTGCAGAAGGCGATAGACGCCACGCGCATCGGCTATTACAGGCTCGGCGCCATGACCCAGGACCTGATCTGGGAGCAATACGACTACCCGGTGGCTCTGCAAACGCTGCTGGACGGCAATGCCAGCCGGATGGCCCTTGAAAGTCATGCCGTCACGGTCGTCACGCCGCCCCTGGCGCCGCAACAGGCGGTCTGGGTCAACAAGACGGGTTCGACCAATGGCTTCGGCGCCTATGTGGCCTTCGTACCCGAGAAGAAGCTCGGCATCGTATTGCTGGCCAACAAGAACTATCCGAACGAAGAGCGGGTGAAGCTGGCGTACCGCATTCTCGGGGAGTTGGACGCGAAGCCGTAGGTTGTAGGGGCGATTTCAATCGCCGAACCTGTAGGAGCGAGGGGGACGCCGAGTTCTTGCTCGCGAAAGATCGTGCCAGGGCTGTTCGCGAGCAAGCTCGCTCCTACAGGTCCCCATGAGAAAGGGAGGCCGAAGCCTCCCTTTTTCTTGCCTTCAGACCATTACCACTTGCCGGTGCTCATGCCGCCGTCCACGGCCAGGACGACGCCGGTGGTGAAGTCGGCCTTGGCCAGGTACAGCACGGCATCGGCAATTTCCTGGACGGTGCCGACGCGGCCCGACGGCGCCAGGTTGTTGAGGAAGTCGCGAGCGGCCGGGTCGTGCATCGGGGTGTCGATGATGCCGGGGGCCACCGCATTCACCTGGATGTTGTGCGGCGACAGCTCCAGGGCCAGGGCACGGGTCAGCTGGTTGACGCCACCCTTGATCAATACCGGCAGGGCCGCAGGTACGTTGATGTTCGGCTGCAGGGCGACCGCCGCAGAGATATTGATGATGTGCCCACCGCCTTGCTGCTGCATGTGCGCCGCCGCTACCTGGGAGGTGTAGACGACGCCTTTGAGGTTGGTATCCAGCAGGCCTTCCAGGTCTTCCGGGGTGTAGTCGACAAAGGGTTTCGGGAGGAAGAAGCCGGCATTGTTGACCAGGGCTTCCACGCTGCCGAAGGCTTCGATGGCCGCGGCGAAGGCGTTGCGGGCAGTGGCCGGATCGGCAACGTCACCGGCGACACCAATGAAGCTGGCCGGATTGCCCAGGCTGGCGGCGGCTTCCTCGAGGCGCTCACTGGACCGGGCGGTACCGACGACGTTGTAGCCGTTGTCGATGAAGGCCTTGGCCAGGCCCAGGCCGATGCCGCTGGATGCGCCGGTGATGATTGCGGTTTTCTTGCTCATGGTGTGTTCCTCGCAGAGATAGTCGGGGGCTTCTTTCAGCGGGTCCGGAAAGTTGGTCGCTGTTGGGGAGGACTATATTCATGCGCTTGAAGTCGAAAAATCCGCTTTGCCTTGTTTCAGTTGATACCTGGTGTAATTAATCGCATGGGCGCTGGCGAGCCGATTTGTACGCTTATGTATCTGGGCGGCAGGGGCTTACATGTCTGTGCAAAGCAACCACGGTTCGACACATCGAGGGCATCCGCGCCGTAGAGACTGATGCTCACGACCTCCGTGGGATGAACTCGATGAAAACCCTGAAAAGCTTCCTGACGTCCATAGCCTTTTCCCTGGCCGGTGTCGCCGTGCACACCAATGCCGCCACCGAGAATCAACGCAATTCGAGCGGGATCTGTTTTCAATCGACTCCGCTGGGCAGCCGGAAGGCATTGCCAGAGGCGGGCCGGGATGGCACGGCAAGCGACTCGCTCGAAGCGCCAGTCGAGCGCGCGCAAGGCTGACGGCAGGCGCGTGCGGGGGAGGGTAATCCCCTGATGTGCGGGAGTCGGCCGGGCGTGTTCCCCGGCCGCATCGCTCACTCGTAGGCCGAGCGGTAGGCGAAGATCCCCGGCAGGCCGCCAGTCATGACGAAGAGGAGGTTGCTGCCCGCCGGGAAATCACCCTGCCGGACTGCGGCCAGCAAGCCTGCGAATGCCTTGCCGCCGTAAACCGGGTCGACCAGTAAACCTTCGTGCGAGGCCAACAGTCGGGTGGCCTCCAGCATCGCCTCGGTAGGTGCCCCGTAGGCATCGCCACGCTGGCTACCGTCGATCCGCACCGAGCCTTCATCCAACTTGGCGGACGAATCGAGGAGCTGCATGACCTGGCGAGTCTTGTCGACGGTTACCGCCAGCGCCTGCTCCTCGGTGGCAAGTACGGTGTAGCCGGTGACGCGTGTGGAAGCACCCGTCAGCGCAATGCCCGCCAACAGCCCGGAGTGGGTGCCGCCGCTGCCGTTGGGAACGATGATCTGCGTGAACTCCAGGCCGAGCGCCGATGCCTGGCGGAGGATCTCGAGCGCACAGGCTGTATAGCCCAGGCTGCCTCTGGGGCTGGAGCCGCCCAGGGGCATGAAGAAGGGTTTGTGGCCTTGTTGCCTGAGCCTGTCCTGCAGCTCGGCCGAATAGGCGTCGGGAGAGGCGCCCTCCGGCAGGCGGTGGAGCGTCGCGCCGAACAGCTTGTCGAGAATGAGGTTGCCACTGTGGCGGAAATCGTCGTCGGTACGCACGGCGGAAGGGGCCAGGATCAGTTCGCAGGCCAGGCCGTGACGAGCCGCGACGGCTGCAGTGAGGCGCGCATGGTTGGATTGCAGGCCGCCCCAGGTGACCAGGGTATCGGCACTTTCGGCCAGTGCCTCGCCGAGCAGGAACTCCAGCTTGCGCAGCTTGTTGCCGCCACCGCCCAGACCCGTCAGGTCATCTCGTTTCACATAGAGGTTGCAACCATTCAGCTCGGGAAGGGCGCTCAGGCGTGAAAGACGCTGGATGGGCGTCGCGCCTTCCAGCAGCGTCACCCTGGCGTAGCGTGCGAGGGCCGCATCCAGGTGACCGAGATCGTTCGACATGCAGACTGCTCCTGTGGTGTTGCGACGTCATGGATTACCCACCCGGCGAATACCGGGTGGGGCAGGGTGCATGCAGATCATCCGGGCTGGTTCTTGCGGTACTCCGTGGTGGTGATTCCGGCGTAGCCCCAGTTATCGGTGTCCACTTCTTCGATGACGATATGGGTGAGGTCCGGGCGCTTGCCGAGCACGCGTTGCAGGGTGTCGGTGATTTCGGCGATGACCTGGGCTTTCTGCTCCCGGGTAACGCCGTCACGGGTGATACGAACGCTGACGAATGGCATGTTTCGAACTCCTACGGGGTTGTTTCAGTGAACACCGGGGCAGCAGGACGACTGCGCCCCCGGTACGGTTTTTCGCCACCAACAGATGGTAGGCCTGGACGGCTTCGCTGAGCGGAAGCACCCGCACTATATTTGTGCCCGATGGGCGGATAAATGTAGCCTCGGATACTTCAGTTGATACTCGGTGTAATGAATCGTGAAACGGCATTTCGATGACATCCAGCTGGGCAGCATCGAGCTCTTCTGTCTTGCCGCGGAGGCGGGAAGCTTCACGGCTGCTGCGCTTTCAGCCGGGGTCACGCCGGCGGCCGTGAGCCGCTCGATTTCGCGGCTGGAGGAGCGTCTGGGCACGCGCCTGTTCGTGCGTACCACGCGGAGCATCCGCCTCACGGAAGGCGGCCGTGCCTACTTCGAACAATGCCGGCAAGCGTTGACCCAATTGGTCGAAGCCGAGCGCGAAGTGATGGGCAAGCAGCTCGAACCCGTCGGCGAATTGCGCATCAGCATTCCCACCACGTACGGGCACTACCGCATCCTGCCGTTGCTGTCCCGCTTTCGCGAACGCCACCCCGGCGTGAAGATCGACATCCACCTGAGCAACCGCAACATCGACTTCGTCGCGGAAGGCTACGACCTGGCGATTCGTGTGCGCGCCCAGCTGGACTCGACGCTGATCGCCCGGCACCTGGAAGATGCACGGCTGGTCGTGATCGCCACGCCGGACTACCTCGCCCGCGCCGGGACGCCCACCAGTCTGGACGACCTCGAGCAGCACGATTGCATCCAGTTCGAATTGCCCAGTAGCGGACGCCGTATCTCCTGGCTGTTCACCGAGGACGGCAAGGAGCGGGAGATCTTCGCCAACGGCAATTACTGTTGCTCGGACGATGTACTGGGCGGGGTGACCCTGGCCAGGCACGGCGCCGGGCTGTTCCAGACCTATCGCTTCATCGTCGAACGGGACCTGGAGGACGGCTCGCTGGTGGAAGTGCTCCAGGCGTTCGGTGGTCGCTCCCGTCCCTACACCTTGCTGTACCCGCATGGGCGCCATGTCCCCTTGCGCCTGCGCGCCTTCGTCGACTTCCTGATGGAGTGCCAGCGGGAGTGGAAGGTCTGATGGGTGGGAGGCTTTTACCGGCCCGGCGATTGAATTCGGCTATGGCTGAAAGATCGTTTCATCATCTTCCCGAACAGGCTCAGCACTCCCCGTGATAAGTCCCGGAAGCCCTTGATATCCCATGGGATGTCACCGCTCCCCCAGCGCCGTGGGCCGTGTGCCGGCGGGCTGCGCCCGAATCGATTTCACATTCCTTGTCTACTATCAATGCCATTTCCAAAACCTATTGGCTGGGTCGGCACCTGGATTCCAAGCTGAATAGACTGGTTGGCTGATGAAAAAAGAGAGAGGAGATAAGCATGTCCAGTGAAGCAAAGTGCCCGTTCGCAGGGAAAAATGTAAGTGCGGGTGTTATGCCATCGAATGCGCAGTGGTGGCCCAACCAACTGAATCTCAAGATCCTTCACCAACACTCGCCCGCCTCCAACCCGCAGGCGGCTGAATTCAACTACGCCGAAGCATTCAAGACCCTCGACCTCGACGCCGTCGTCAAGGACCTGCATGCCCTGATGACCGACTCGCAGGAGTGGTGGCCGGCTGACTATGGCCATTACGGCCCGCTGTTCATTCGCATGGCCTGGCACGCTGCCGGTACCTACCGCATCGCGGATGGCCGTGGCGGTGCGGGGACCGGTAACCAGCGTTTCGCGCCGCTCAACAGCTGGCCGGACAACGGCAACCTCGACAAGGCACGCCGCCTGTTGTGGCCGATCAAGCAGAAGTACGGCAACAAGCTGTCCTGGGGCGACCTCCTGGTCCTGACCGGCAACGTCGCACTGGAATCCATGGGATTCAAGACCTTCGGCTTTGGCGGCGGTCGCGTGGATATCTGGGAACCGGAGGAAGACGTTTACTGGGGTGCCGAAAAGGAATGGTTGGCCACCAGCGACAAACCCAACAGCCGCTATAGCGGAGACCGTCAACTGGAGAACCCGCTGGCTGCCGTGCAGATGGGTCTTATCTACGTGAACCCGCAAGGCCCGGATGGCAATCCCGACCCCGTCGCTTCGGGGCGTGACGTCCGCGAGACATTTGCCCGCATGGCCATGAATGACGAGGAAACCGTGGCCCTAACCGTTGGTGGCCATACCTTCGGCAAGTGCCATGGCGCCGGCGATGCAGCACAGGTGGGGGTTGAGCCCGAGGGCGGCGATATTGCCGACATGGGCTTCGGCTGGAAGAGCACCCACGGCAGCGGCATCGCGGGCGACGCCATCACCAGCGGTCTGGAAGGTGCGTGGACGCCGACACCGACCAAATGGGACAACAGCTACCTGGAAACCCTCTACGGTTTCGAATGGGAACTGACCAAGAGCCCGGCTGGCGCCCATCAGTGGAAGCCCAAGGGGACGACGGGAGACGGCCTGGTGCCGGACGCCCACGACCCATCCAAGCGCCACGCACCCATGATGACTACCGCCGACATGGCGATGCGCATGGACCCGGCCTACGAGAAGATCTCCCGTCGCTACAAGGACAACCCGGCGGAGCTGGCGGACGCCTTCGCCCGTGCCTGGTTCAAACTGACCCACCGCGACATGGGCCCGCGCAGCCGTTATCTCGGCAAGCTGGTGCCGAAGGAAGAGCTGATCTGGCAAGACCCGGTTCCCGCCGTCGACCATCCGCTGGTGAATGACCAGGATGTAGCCGCCCTGAAAGCGAAGATCGCCGCGAGCGGGCTGTCGGTTTCGCAACTGGTGAGTACCGCCTGGGCCGCCGCGTCTTCCTTCCGTGGCAGCGACAAGCGCGGCGGCGCCAATGGTGCGCGCCTGCGTCTGGCACCGCAAAACGCGTGGGAGGTGAACCAGCCGGCTGAAGTGGCCAAGGTGATTTCCGCCCTGGAAGGCATCCAGAAGGACTTCAACGCCTCCGGCAAGAAAGTCTCGCTCGCTGACCTGATCGTGCTGGCCGGCGGTGTGGGTGTCGAAACCGCAGCGAAGAACGCCGGTGTGAATGTGACCGTGCCGTTCGCGCCCGGCCGCACCGATGCTTCGCAAGAGCAGACCGATGTGGATTCCTTCGCCCCCCTGGAGCCGCTCGCCGATGGGTTCCGCAACTACGTCAAGAAGGGCTACGAGGATTCGACGGCGGAAATGCTCGTGGACAAGGCTCAGCTGCTGAAACTGAGCGCGCCGGAACTGACCGTACTGGTGGGTGGCCTGCGTGTACTGGGCGCCAACTACGGAAAGTCCCAGCACGGCGTATTCACCACACGTCCGGAAACGCTGACCAACGACTTCTTCGTGAACCTGCTGGACATGCGGACCAAGTGGGAGCGGTCTGCGTCCGATCCGAATGTACTGGAAGGTCGCGACCGCAGCAGCGGCGCACCCAAGTGGACCGCGACCGTAGTCGACCTGACCTTCGGCTCCAACGCCCAGCTCCGGGCCATCGCGGAGTACTACGGCAGTTCCGACTCGCCGCAGGCCTTCGTGCGCGACTTCGTCGCCGCCTGGACCAAGGTGATGAACGCGGACCGCTATGACCTGAAGTAAGGGTGAAATCGACTCGCCCTGATGGGGCAGTCGCTTCACTTGCATGACCGACGCCGCCGACAGGACATCCCTGCCGGCGGCGTGTTTTTTCAGGCCGGCGTTACCGGGTGTTTTCCGGAAGGGTGCTCTCCAGATACTCGACCACACCGCCCTGGAAATAATGAAATCCTTCCAGCACCCGTGCCGAAGGCGTGTACCTCAGGGCATAGAACCTGGGCAGGACCCTGCTGCGGGTCAGCCGCGTGTACTGCTGCAAGTACTCGGCAAGCTCATCGATCCAGCCCGCCACCAGATGGAAGTGATGGCTGAAGCTGCTCTGCGCCATCGCCATGGGAATGAACAGTCCTTCGTGTCTCGAATGACCCGAAAGTAGGCGGCCGATGCTCTCGGTAATGACGACAGGCTCTGCAGCGCCAGCGTGGGACACCGTCACGGTGAGTTCAATTGCCATGACCTTGCCGATGTCCTCGTGCAACTGCCCGATCAGCCGCACCAGCTCATCCACCTTTTCCTTGCGCTCGAAGTGTTCGGCCTGTTGCGTCAGAGCATTTGCGCTGCGTGCGGCTTCCTTGCGGGTTTCCTCGAGCTCCGTCTGGTTCTGCACGATGGTGAAGAGCAGGGCGATCAGTGCCAGGAAGGACAGGGCTGGATTCAGCAGGCCGCCAATGTAGTCGCCGAACTGTCCCCAGATGTCCTGGTGCTGGGAAAGCGGCAGGCCCTTGAACGCCGCCCAGTAGGCGAAGAACACCGCCGCATAGACGCAAACGGCAATGACCAGAACGCACTTGATGAGGGTCCGAGGCTTCATGTCCGGGCTCCAGGCGAGGAGGGCGTTGCTGCCAAGTATGGCGGGACTGGACGCTGACGCAGTCTGGCCATGGAGTTCGATGCTCGGGCTTCGTGTAGGAGCGAGCTCAAGAGCTTCGCGAGCAAGCTCGCTCCTACAAGTGCAACTCCGGATGATCGGTCGTTGACACTCGACCAGCCGGGACTAACCTCAAGACGTGGGAAAAATTCCCACACCAAAATACAAACCGGCTTACAGGAGCATGCGAAATCTGAAATTGATTTCAAGGTTCGCATGCAAGGGTTGAGCGGGTTGGGCACTGAAATCAGGATGCGGTAACCAATTTTCCAATGCTTGCGTTCGATAGGGAGATGACTACGCAACACCGTTCGGAGGTTCATCATGCTGCTCAAGAAGTGTTTGCTGGCGCTGGCCATTGGCGGCGTTCTATCGGCCTCGACCGTTCTGGTCCCTGACTCTATCAGCGGCTTCTCCAGTGTTTACGCAAAAGATGGAGGTGGCGGCGGTGGCGGTAGTGGCGGCGGCAGCGGTGGTGGGCACGGCGGCGGCAGCGGAAGCGGCGGTGGTGGTGGTGGCCACGGCGGCGGCAGTGGTGGTGGCAATGGAGGCGGTAGTGGCGGCGGCAGCGGTGGTGGCGGTGGTGGGCACGGCGGCGGCAGCGGAAGCGGCGGTGGTGGCCACGGCGGCGGCAGTGGTGGTGGCAATGGAGGCGGTAGTGGCAGTGGTCACGGCGGGGATGGTGGTGGCCACAGTGGGTCCGGTCACAGCGGCGACGGAGCCGCCGGTGGTCAAGGCGGCAATAGTGGACCGGGCAGTGCGAACAGCGGTCGTGGCAACGACGATGGTGCTGACCACGATGTCGGCGAAGCGCACGGTGTGGGACGGGGGGCGGACGACGGCCCCGATCACGATCAGGGCGAAGCACATGGCGTGGGCCAAGGCGCAGATGATGGGCCTGACCATGACGTCGGAGATGATCGGGGCGGAGTCTGACCGGCCAGCCCGCGGTTGCACGGGACCCGGAGTGGCACCGGTGCCCGTGTGACCCGCCTGGCCATATAGGCGGTGCGATTGCCTGAAGGAACGGGGGCACAGTCAGCACCGTCGATAACAGCGGGTGACGTTCAGGGCAGGCTGCCGGGAACGTCTACCCGCGCAACATACGAGTATTCCTATCGACAGGAGCACCTTGAATGCAGTTGCCCGCTTTCCCGCCCTCGTTGTTGCCGGCGCTCCAGCACGTCATGCGGCCGCTGGTGAGGCTGATGCTGAGGAAAGGGGTCACCTACAACTGCTTCGCCGAGCTGCTCAAGGAAATCTTCGTCAACGTGGCCGAGCGAGAATTCCGGCTGGACGACAAACCGCCTACCGACAGCCGCATCAGTCTGCTCACGGGCGTCCATCGCAAGGACGTCAAGCGCTTGCGCAGTGGGGTGGCCGACGAGAAAAAACCTCTGCCGGAAAACATCTCCCTGGGCGCGCACCTGGTCAGCGTCTGGCTGAACAATGCACCGTTCTGCAAGCATCCCGGACGCCCATTGCCTTTACCGCGTCTCGCCAGCAGCGGCAGGGAATGCTCCTTCGATGGGCTGGTCGCGACGGTCAGCAAGGACATCCGTGCCCGCGTGGTGCTGGACGAGTGGCAGCGCCTGGGCATTGTGCGGATCGACGAGCAGGATTGCGTGCACCTGGAGACCATGGCCTTCATTCCCCAGCGCGGATTCGACGAGAAGGCAGCGTATTTCCGCCACAACCTGCATGACCATGCGTGTGCGGCCGTGCACAACCTTACCGAGGAGGGCGAGCCCTTCTTCGAACGCAGCGTCCACTACGACAGCCTTTCGCCGTCTGCGGTCGAGCAGTTGCGCCAGGCGGTCAGCGCCGAAGGCATGCAGGTGCTGATCGCTTTCAACCAGCTGGCCGCGGAACTGGAGGAGCGCGACGTGCCGAAGCCCGAGGCGCGGCAACGCATCACCATCGGCCTTTATTTCTACACTGAAGGCAGTCCAGCCGACGCCTCCCGGCCTGAAGCAGCCCGCAAGCCATGAACATCGCCTCACGTTTCCTCTGCACCCTGGTCCTGCTTGGTGGGACGCTGCTGGCCCTACCCGCAAGCGCCGCGCCGGTTTGCCTTGATCCGGGGGGCATGGGCGGCACCGGTGCGGTGGCGACCGGAGGCATAGGCGGTACCGGGGCGCCTATCGCGCCTGCGGATCACGGAGGAATAGGCGGCACCGGTGCACCCGCTGACGAGGGCGGCATTGGGGGCACCGGCATCGTGGGCACCATCACCGGTTTCGGCTCGATCTGCGTCAATGGCGTGGAAGTCCACTACGACAGCAAGGTGCCGCTGAGCGAAAACGGCGTGCCAGCCAGTACCGGGCAACTGGCCATCGGCCAAGTCGTGGCCGTCGAAGCCCACGCATCGGCAAGAGGGCTGGTGGCACGGAACATCGCCATCCTCCATGCCTACGAAGGCCCGGTTACGGCGGTGGCCTCGGCGAACGCGCCGCTGCGCGTGATGGGGCAGCCTGTTCGCATCGCCGGCGACGCCCGCGTGACATCAGGGCTGCGCGTTGGGGATGCGGTGCGCGTCAGCGGTCTGCGCAACGCCACGGGTGAAGTCGTCGCCAGCCGGATCGACCGGGCACCGAAGCTCGCCCAGGCCAGCGCCATCGGCGCCATCGAGCGGCCAGGCGAACTCCAGGGGCTCGCCCTGACCAACAAGAGGCTGGCTCCCAACGTAGAGGTGCTGGTACGAGGCAACTGGAACGGCCGGCAACTGGATGTCGTCCAGAGCCGGGTCGATCCGGGACTGCCGTTCGAGGGACGCGTACGCAATGTGGTCGTGGAAGGGCTGGTGCATAGGCAGCACGGCGATCGCGTCGAGTTGGGCGGATTCACCGTGCAACTGGGACATGGCACTTCATTCAGCGGTGGGCGGTCGACGGAGCTGGCGGTTGACCAGCGCGTACGCGTTGCCGGGGTGATCGGGGCAGGGCGGAGCATCAAGGCCGAGCGGATCGAACTCGTCCGCGATAACCCCGCCGGCTCCATTCGGCAGGGCTCGGATCACAGTGGATCGGGTTCCGGTGAGACGGAGACGGAGTCGGAACATCATGGAAGCGGGAATTCCGGCAGTGGCAGCCATGATTCGGTGGAGCGGGTGCGGACCGAGTCCAGCGGACGCGACGACGCCGGCGAGACGCGAGAAAGGATCGAGCGGGAAGTGGAGTCGGCATCCGGAGAACTGGAACGCCGGGAACGGATAGAAACCCGTGAGTCCGCTGACCGTGTGGAAACCCGCGAGCGCATCGAGATTTTCGAGAACGGCGTGCGCGTCGAGCGAATCGAACGGATCGAGAAGATCGAGCGGTCGGATCGTCCCGATAAGCCGGATCGCGTGGAAAAGATCGAGCGCGTGGAGCGCGTCGAGAAGCCTGAAAAGATCGAGAAGCCTGAAAAGGTCGAGAGAGTCGAGAAGGTCGAACGTCCGGAGACGGTGGAGCGCCCGGAAGAGGTGGAGCGGGTGGATCGGTCCGGTCCCCACTAATCGCCGCGGCCGGTGCGGGGGAGCCGGAGCGTAATCCGGCGCGCCAGCTACTCTGGAGGAAACCCCGACCGAGCGGGGCGCCACCGTTCCTGGAGCGAAACGAGGTAAGCATGCCTGCCACGCGCGTGATTTCCCCGATCCTGTTGGTTTGCCTGGCTGCACCGGTCCAGGCGGATGAATTCACGCTGACGTCCGGGCTTGATTACTCACGGGGGAAGTACGGGACGCCGACCGTCAGCGAAACCTGGTACGTCCCGGTGGTCGGCAAATATGAAACCGGGCCGATGATCTACAAGCTCACCATCCCTTATCTGCGCATCACCAATCCTGCCGTGGGGCCGGATGGCGAACCCTTGGCGGGCGACGACTGTGGCAGCGACGAAAGCGGCCTTGGTGACACGGTGGGCAGCGCCGACTACGCGCTGCTGGACGGCAGTGACGGGGGAAGCCTGCTGGTGGACCTGATAGGCAAGGTGAAGTTGCCGACAGCCAATGAGGATCACTGCCTCGGTACCGGCAAGACCGACTTTTCGGGCCAGATAGACCTGACCCAGGGCTTCGGTGCATTCAGTGGCTTCGCCACGCTCGGTTGGAAGAAGTTCGGCGATCCGACGGACACGGATTTCCGCGATCCGATCTTCGCCTCGCTGGGCCTGGTCACGCGCGTGGCACCAGCCACCTCCGTCGGCGCCGCTTATGACTGGCGCCAAAAGGTGACCTCCGATGGCGACGAAATCCAGGAATTCACCCTGTTCCTGACACAAAGACTCGACGCCGAATGGAAGGTACAGGTGTACGCGCTGGCAGGCTTTTCCGATGCGAGTCCGGACGCCGGTGGCGGTGTGATGCTGAGCCACAGGTTCTGACTTTTTTTGTAGGAGTGAACTGCGACAGGACGAAAATAACTGCTGAACGTGGTTCATTTTCGTATTTCCTTTGAAAGTCCTTCTCCATCCAGCCGCTGTTTGCGCCTGCACATCCCCGTCACACTCCGGGCCCATACCGTCACCGAAACCCGGAGTGCAACCATGAATCCCGCTTCCCTCGCCAGCGAGCGCTATACCACCAAGGCCTACGATCCGGCCCGGCGCGTTGCCCAGCCGACCATCGACGAGCTGCTGGCACTGCTCCGGCAGGCTCCGTCGTCGGTCAATTCCCAGCCCTGGCACTTCGTGGTCGCCGGCACCGACGAAGGCAAGGCCCGCCTGGCCAAAGGTACCCAGGGGCCCTATGCCTACAACCAGCCCAAGGTACTGGACGCGTCGCACGTGATCCTCATCTGCGCCCGCACGGACATGACCGATTCCCATCTGGCGCAGGTTCTCGAGCAGGAGCAGGAAGACGGCCGCTTCCGTGACGAAGAGGCCCGCGCCGGCCAACTGCGCACCCGGCAGACGTATGTGAATCTGCACCGCGAGCGCCAGGACCTGCAGCACTGGATGGAGAAGCAGGCCTATCTTGCCCTGGGCACGCTGCTACTCGGTGCCGCGGCGCTTGGCGTGGATGCCACGCCGATGGAGGGCTTCGATGCGCAATCGCTGGATGCCGAACTGGGCCTTCGCGAGCAGGGTTACACCAGTGTGGTAATGGTGGCCCTGGGGCACCGCAGCGAGACGGACTTCAATGCCGGCCTGCCCAAATCACGGCTGCCTTCGGAGCGCGTCATCACTTCCCTCTGAGGCTAATGCGGGCTGTAGTAGGCCCGCTCGGAGTGGAACCGTAGGTTGTGGCTGAGCTATGCGAAGCCCAACGATTGGCGGACCTGCGGCCCGCTTGGCGAATGAATTCGCGCCTACAGACGCAGAAGTTCCCCCGCTGCACGGTCAGCCCCCTCTCCCTCTGGAAGAGGGTTGGGGTGAGGGAGGTCAGCGGTGGCTGGGGGCTTGTAGGTCAGACCTGCGGTCTGCTTGGCGATTGAAATCGCCCCTACAGAAAAGCAGAACGCCATCTGCGGAGGCGGAGTCGCCGGCTCGAGTCACCCCTCTCCTTGGGGAGAGGGGCCGGGGGTGAGGGCTGTGCCAGGCTTGCTCGGAGATCGAAACCCGTTCGAACGCTGTTTGGTGGACGAAAAAAGCGTCGTCCACCCTACGGGGCTGCTGCGCAGCCCATGGCGCTGTTCCTTCGGCGAGTTGCGCCAATCCGGCCGCGAACCGGTATGCATCGTCGGACCGTCCATCCCGCACTTTTGCCGCGAGTGAACTCAATCCACACATACGCGGTCTGTCTGCTGTCGGCCCACTGGGTGGATTGCATGGCTTTTCGCTACCTGGGCGACTCGCTGCCTTCCGTTCCATCCTGATCGCGTACCGTTCTGGAGCAATTTGCCCGGCCGGCTTTTTTCATGCCCGTTTGCCGGGTTTTGTCCCATCGCCATGTGAAGATTGCCCATGACCCTGTCCCGTCGTTTCCACGCCCGTGTTTCCCCGCTCCAGTCCCGTGCCTTCGGCGCCCTCATGCTGGGTGGCCTGTTGATGTCCGGGGGATCGGTCCACGCCGAGGAACCCGCCGGCAACGTGCGCTGGGTGAGCGACAGCCTGACGACCTATGTTCGTAGCGGCCCGACTGACGGATATCGCATCGTGGGTACGTTGCCCTCGGGGCAGAAAGTCGAGCTGCTCACGACCCAGGGCGACTACAGCCAGGTTCGTGGCCAGAATGGCAGCAGTGTGTGGATTCCCAGCCGTGACTTGCAGGAAGTACCCGGCCAGGCCGAGCGCCTGCCGCAGCTCGAGCAGAAAGTGACCGAACTCAGTGCGCAGCTCGCCGGCATCGACGAATCGTGGAAATCCCGAGTTCAGGGCATGCAGGAGACGCTGGATGCACGCAAGAAGCTGATCGACGAGCTGCAGGCCGCGCGCTCCGCGCTGGATGCCGAACTGACCCAGGCCCACTCCGAACTGCGTGATGCGCAAGCGCAGCTGGGCGACGAGAACAAACAGGTGCTGATGCGCTACATGGTCTACGGCGGCAGTATCGCCGGCGCGGGATTGCTGGCCGGGCTGATCCTGCCGACTTTCCTGCGAGTGCGGCGCAAGCGTAACGATCAGTGGGTTTGATCGGGGCGGCTCGCCGCGCAACCAGCGAGCTCGTCCCGATGAAGGGGCACTGCAGCGCTAGTGCCCCGGCTGGCGACCACTAGCGGGGCGGGCGCTGCTTTGCCTGGGCTCAATGCGGCCCGCGATGACGGATGGTCTTGAGCAGGTCTTCCGGGGTGATCTGACCCACGACATTGCTCGCCGCGCTGCCGGGTTGCGGCAGGCCGAGGATGTGGCCCTTCATCTTGCCCACCACGTGCATCTCGCAGGGTTTGCAGTCGAACTTCAGGGTCAGCACTTCATCCCCGTGGACCAGTTGCATCGGTGCGACCTTGGTACGCACGCCGGTCACGCCCTTGGCCTGTTTCGGGCACAGGTTGAACGAGAACCGCAGGCAGTGCTTGGTGATCATCACCGGAACTTCGCCCGCTTCCTCGTGCGCCTCGTAGGCCGCATCGATCAACTGCACGCCGTAACGGTGGTAGAAGTCCCGAGCCTTCTGGTTGTAGACGTTGAAGAGGAACGACAGGTGGGCTTCCGGGTACACCGGCGGCGGCACGCTGACGGCCTTGCGGCTGCCATGGGGGTGAGCGGCTACACGGGCTGCGGTCAGCGCTTCGATCGCTTCGCGGCGCAGGGCCTTGAGCTGGGACGCGGGGATGAAATACGCCTGCGGCGCATCCAGCTCGATGTTCTGAGCGTGATAGCTGGTGGTGCCCAGTTGGCCCAGCAGGTCATGCAGTTGCTCCAGGGCCTGTTCGGGTTTGTTCGCCGTCCCGAACGGACCGTCCAGCCTGACGCTTGCGCTCACGCCTTCCTCACTGGTGACGGCCAGTTCCAGGCCGTCTTCGCGCAGGCTGGCTTTCCAGCTCACGCCAACCCGACGTTCCGCCGAAGTCTTCAGCAGCGCCTGTTGCCAGTTGTGGTCCAGGTTGCGGGACAGCGGGTGATTCGGACGCAGCCGCGACAGGCCGGCGGGCATTTCGTTGGGCTCGACGCGGTAGCGCCAGCGCTTTTCACCTTCTTCTTCGAACTCGCCTTTCAACTCGGCGATGTTCGCGCGGAAGCCGACGACCTCGCGCTTGACCAGCACGTTGAGGCCGTCGCCGTTGGACAGCGGCTCATGGGTCACGGCAATCAGGTCGCGCTTGCCGACTTTCTCCACTTGCCCCACCAGCAGTCCGGTGAAGGTCGGCGTGTCGAAGGCGCCGATGTCGATCTTGCGCTCGGTGACGAAGTAGTCGGTGCTGCCGCGGTGGAAGGTCTTGTCCGGGTCCGGCACGAAGAAGTGATCCGTGCGGCCGCTGGAGGCAAGAGCGAGATCAGGGCGCTCGGCGAGGATGCCGTCCAGGCGCTGGCGGTAGTACGCGGTGATGTTCTTGACGTAGCTCGCATCCTTGTAGCGGCCTTCGATCTTGAAGGAGCGCACGCCGGCGTCCACCAGGGCGCTCAGGTTGGCGCTCTGGTTGTTGTCTTTCATCGACAGGAGGTGCTTCTCGAAAGCCACTACGCGGCCCTGGTCATCCTTGAGGGTGTAGGGCAGGCGGCAGGCCTGGGAGCAGTCGCCACGGTTGGCGCTGCGGCCGGTCTGGGCGTGGGAGATGTTGCATTGACCGGAGAAGGCGACGCAGAGCGCACCGTGGATGAAGAACTCGATGGCTGCATCGGTTTCATCGGCGATGGAACGGATCTGCTTGAGGTCCAGTTCGCGGGCGAGCACCAGTTGGGAAAAACCGGCCTGGTCGAGGAACTTTGCGCGCTCCAGGGTGCGAATGTCGGTCTGGGTGCTGGCGTGCAGCTCGATGGGCGGAATGTCCAGTTCGAGTACGCCCATGTCCTGCACGATCAGCGCATCGACGCCAGCGTCGTACAGCTCGTGGATCAGCTTGCGCGCCGGTTCCAGCTCGTCGTCGTGGAGGATGGTGTTGATGGTGACGAACACGCGCACATGGAAGTGGTGGGCGAACTCCACCAGCTTGGCGATATCCGCCACTTCGTTGCAGGCGTTATGGCGGGCGCCGAAACTGGGGCCGCCGATGTACACGGCGTCGGCGCCATGCAGGATGGCCTCGCGGGCGATGTTCACATCACGGGCGGGGCTGAGCAGTTCTAGTTGGTTTTTTGGTAAAGGCATGGCAATCACGTCCGGCACGGGTGCGGGTGGCGCATTGTAGCGGGCATGCGCCACCTGAGCATCCATGGGGTGCCGGATGGAGGTACGGGGAACTGTTGTTGCCGTCTTTCAGCGCATCGAAGCCGGCGGAATGGAGTAGGTGCCGACCACATGGGCCACCGGCTCCTCCAGCCCTTCCGAAAAGAGCGAGACCTCTCCCACTGCCAGGGTTTTGCCGACCTTCATCAGTCGGCATTCGCCGATGATGCGTTTGCTCGCTTCGGGCTTGCGCAGGAAGTTGATGGTGAGGCTGGTGGTGACCGCCAGCGGAACGATGCCGATCTCACCCAGCAGGGCAACGTAGAGGGCCACGTCGGCGAGTGCCATCAGGGTGGGGCCGGAGACGGTACCGCCGGGCCGCAGGTCGGACTCATCGACCTCCTGCGACACCCGCGCGCTGCGCTCCCATACGGCGTCGACGACGACGCGGGTCTGGGGAAATTCCTCCTGGATGAATCGCGCTATCGCTTCCTTCTTGTCGCTCATGTCGAGCTCTCCTGGCTGCATTGTCGGCAGGACGCTGCCATAACCCCCGCAATCCTGTCCATGTCGGGTGCGAATTGGCCCGCTGCAACACCATTCTCATGTTTGCCAGCTACGCTCCCCTGACCTTGCCGCGAAGAGTAGTCAGGATGTCATTCATCGATTCGGTAATCGCCCAGGTGCTGGGATTGGAAGTCGGGCTTCACCACGCTTATGCACGACTCGCCTGCCGCACGGATGAAGAAGCGCTGCATGATCTGCGGATCAATCTGCGAAAACTGCGCAGCCTGCTGCGCCCGATGCGTCGCCTGGCGATACCGAAGGAACTGGATGCGGCCGCCGCAGACGTCGGTCGGTTGACGACCCCGGTGCGTGATCTCGAAGTGCTGGTCGTCGAATTGCAGCGGCAAGGCTTCATGGATCAGGCCGAGCGCCGCCGGCACCTGCTGGAATCCCACTACGGGGTTATCGAGCGCAGCGCCACATTGCAGCGTTTCATGGTGGTGCTGGATGCCTGGCCGGCACGAATGCGTGAAGAGGAGCGAAATGGTGAGCTCGACAACCTCCGTGAGCGCGTGCGGATTCGCCTGCAACGGCAATTGCAACAGTTGCGCGAATCCCTGGCCGATCCGGCATTCGATCGTCATGCCTTGCGCCTCCTGGTCAAACGCATGCGCTACGCCCACGAAACTTACCCGAGGCTATCGTCCATCGGGCAGGAGGCCGTTTCGGCGCTGAAGGCCGTGCAGTCCGCACTGGGGGATTGGCACGACCATTTCCAGTGGTGCCTGCGGGCTGAACAGGATGCAGACCTGTTGGTGCTCAAGGATCGTTGGGAAATTGCCGGCGCTGCCGAGTTGAGTGCAGCCGAAGTCGAACTTTCCATCCTGGCCGAATGCCTGGAAGAACAATCGACTTCGGTCGCGTAGGGCCCCAGCGGTTCAGATCGCCTCGATTGCCTCGGGCTGTGCGACGACCTCGAACATTTTCACGCCGATGGCGCGAGCCGCATCCAGGTAAGGCTCGACGTCGCTGGACTCCGACTCGAAGTACAAGGAAGAGGACAGCACCGTCGCGCCGCAGTAATCGAAGATGCCGTGGTCGATCTGCGCCTTGATGGCTTTGTCATAGCCGTGGCGTTCGAAAGTACCTGCATCGACACCCGCCACACCGATCAGATGAACCTTGAGGTGACGCAGCTTCTTCCTCAGGCCACCTTCCTGGCTGTATTCAAAGGCCCAACCGTTGGCGAAGACCCGATCGATCCAACCCTTGAGCATGCCGGGCATCGACCACCAGTAGACAGGGAAGGCAAGCACCAGGGCGTCGGCGCGGTCGATCCGCGCCTGCTCGGCGGCGACGTCGGCCGGTGGTGCCACCTGGTGGCGGTGGACGGCATGGTCGGCGAAGCCGAACCGCGGATCGAAACCCTCTGCTGCTAGGTTGGCAATTTCCGCGTCATGGCCGGAAAGCTTCAATCCTTCGGCAACCTGTGCGGCCAGGCTGTGGGTGAGCGAGCGGGGATCATGATGGGCGACGACAATCAGGGCATGCATGGCAGGGCTTCCTGTGAGTGGATTGCGGCTGGACCTGGCGCCGGATATCCTGTGCGACAAGTTACTTTTAGTAAGTTACGGTTGGTAACTTACGTTTGGTAGGTTAGCCATGTCAACACTCGATGAAGAGGCGCGTCCGCGCCGTCGTTTATCCCGGGAAGAGCGGCAACGGCAGTTGCTGGATGTCGCTTGGCAAATGGTCCGCGAGGAGGGCACCGACGCGCTGTCGCTGGGCCGGTTGGCCGAGCAGGCGGGCGTTACCAAGCCCGTGGTCTATGACCATTTCAAGACCCGCGCTGGGTTGCTTGCAGCCCTGTACGTGGAGTTCGATACCCGCCAGACGGTATTGATGGATGCCGCACTGGAAGCCAGCGAGCCGACCCTGGAGGGCAGGGCAGGGGTGATCGCCTCGTCCTATGTCCAGTGCGTGCTGTCGCAGGGGCGGGAGATACCGGGTGTGATTGCGTCCCTGGACGCTTCGCCCGAACTGAAGTCCATCAAGTGCGAGTACGAGTCCGCATTCCTGGCGAAGTGTCGGACTGCACTGGCGCCCTTCGCGGGGAAGGACGGCGTAGCCCCGGCCGGGCTGCGCGTCATGTTGGGCGCGGCGGAGGCGCTGTCCCATGCCGCTGTCACCGGAGAGGTCACGCCGGAAGAGGCGCGAGACGAGCTCCGTGCAACCATCGTGGCGATGGTCGAACGCAACGCCCGGCGCAATTGACGTTACGCATCACTGAGCCCGCAACCAATCCTCCTGGCGTGCCAGAACCGCGCTCGCGGGCTCGCCCACCAGTTCGGCATAGAGGGCTGGCGCGGTGGCCCCTTCGGTGCTGACCAGCAGGACGCGAGAGTGGCAGTCGAGACCGAGTTCGGCGGCCCGGGGCGTGCCCATCAGTTGCCTGAGCCCGGCAAGCCCTGCCACCGCGGACTCCCCAGCCACAAGCGGCAGGTCCCGTTCGCCACCCTTGGCCAGGAGGCGCATGGCAGCCACCGCCTCGGCGTCTTCGACTGTCATGAAATAGTCGATGCAGCCTTCCAGGAACTGCCAGGCCAAAGGGGACGTTTCGCCGCACGCCAGGCCGGCCATGACCGAGTCCACGGTGCCGCTGGCCCGGGTCGCCCGTCCGGCCAGGGCGCTCTGGTAGAGGCAATCGGCCTGCCTCGGTTCGACGACGATCATCGTTGGCCGCTCGGCGCCGTAACGCTCCCAGAGGTAGCTGGCCATGCCGGCTGCGAGTCCGCCAACGCCTCCCTGCAGGAAAACGTGGCTGAAAGGGCATTCAGCGATGCTCGGCTCCAGCGCTTCCAGTGCCTCCGCGGCAATGATTCCGTAGCCCTGCATCACGTCACGGGGAATTTCGCTGTAGCCCTCGTAGGAGGTGTCGGACACCACCGTCCAGCCGTTTTTCTCTGCCAGCCTGGCGGCTTCGTGCACCGAGTCGTCGTAGTTGCCGTCAATGCGGATGATGCGTGCGCCGTACGCCGCGATGGCCTGTTCGCGTTCGTGACTGACGTGGGCGTGGAGGACGATCACGCAGTGGCAACCGATGCTTTGCGCCGCAGCCGCGAGGGCTCGGCCGTGGTTCCCGTCGGTGGCACTGATCACCGTGAAATCGGCCAGAGCCGCGGCATGCGCGCCTGCGAGCAAGGCGCGGGGCTCCAAGGCCAGCTCGGGGAAACGCCGAAGGATGAGGCGCACCAGCGCAATGGGCGCGCCCAGCACCTTGAAGCTGCTCAGTGCCGAGCGCACGGCCTCGTCCTTGAGCAACACCTGGCCGACGCCCAGGTCATGGGCAAGGTCAGGCAATTGCCACAGCGGCGTGATCGCGCACTCGAAGCGGCTCCAGCTGGACAGCCAGGCGCGGCTCTCGGCGGCCCGGGCGACGCTCATGATGGCGCGCAGGTCGTCTGGATAAGGGCGGCGAATCGCATTGGGGTTGGCGGTCAGCATCGTGAACTCCGGAAAGGAAGGCGGGGAAGGGCGGTCAGGATTGGGCGAGCCGCTGTTGCACCACATCGAGCAGCACCTGGGCGCCGGCCAGCAGCAGGTCGTCAGGGGTGTGCTCGCGCGGGTTGTGGCTGATACCGCCGTGGCTGGGCACGAAGATCATCGCCGCCGGCGCGATGCGCGCGATCATCTGCGCATCATGGCCGGCGCCGGAGGTCATGCGCCTGTGGCTGAATCCGAGGCGTCCAGCCGAGGCTTCGATGGCGGCAGCCAGCGCCGGATTGAAGGTCACGGGCTCGAAGCGCACCAATTGCTCGCTATGGACCTCGACACCTTCCTCGCCAGCCAGGCGCGCCAGCAAGGCGGCTAGCTTCTGTTCGGCCACTTGCAGCCGGCCTTCATCGGGGTGACGCAGATCCACGGTGAAGGTCGCCTTGCGCGGAATGACGTTGATCAGGTCCGGCTCGAAGCGCATGCAGCCGGCCGTTGCCAGCGTCCCGTCGACTGCAATTTCGCGCAGCCCGCTGACAACGGAGCTGGCTACCCAGCCCGCGTCCCGGCGCAGGTGCATGGGCGTCGTCCCGGCGTGGTTGGCGCTGCCCTTGATGGTTATCTGCTGCCAGGAAATGCCTTGCAGGTTCTCGACCACCCCGATCTGGATGCCTTCGGCTTCCAGGATTGGCCCCTGTTCTATGTGCAGCTCCAGGTACTCGTGCGGTAGCAGGGTGCCGGGTTCGAGATCACCGGCGTAGCCAATGCGGGCCAGTTCCTCGCCCAGGCGGGTGCCATCGGTGCCCAGGGTATTCAGGGCAGCATCGATGTCCAGGCCGCCCGCGTGGACCAGCGAGCCCATCATGTCCGGCTGGTAACGCACGCCTTCTTCATTGGTGAAGGCGGCAACCGTGATCGGGCGGGCAGGTGACGTGCCGGATTCGCGAAACGCCCGCACAACAGCGAGTCCCGCGAGCACGCCGTAGCAGCCATCCAGCGCGCCGGCGTCGGCCACGCTGTCGATGTGCGAGCCGATCATCAAGGGCGCCTGCTGATCGTCATCCGCACGCAGCGTGCCGAAAATGTTGCCGATGCGGTCTACCCGCACGTCCAGAGCCAGTGCATCCATCCATTGGCGCAGTCGGTCACGGCCGGCCTTGTCGGCGTCGGTCAGTGCGATGCGGGTGCGACCCTCCCGGCTGGGCTCCATGCCGATCTCGCCCAGGTCACGGATCTGCGTCAGCAGGGTTTCAGCGTCGAGCTGCAAGGGATTTTGTTCGGGAAGAGGTCTCATCGGGCCGGCTCCGGGGAAGCAAATCAGTCAATGGCGTAATAATATTTCTCGGGCGCGTACTCTTTTCTCTGAATACACGCCTTTTGCGCATTTCCATTCCGCGCATGCCACGCTTCGATCAATTTTCAATCGAGCCCTGCCCATGACTCTGGATATTTTCGATCTCAAGCTGCTCAAGGAAGTCCAGCAGGACGCCGGACGGTCGCAGGCGGAGCTGGGAGAGCGCGTTAATCTCTCGGCAGCGGCCGTCAACCGCCGGCTCAAACGCCTTAACGAGGACGGCGTGATTCGCCGGACGGTCGCCCTGGTGGACCCGGTGCAGCTGGGCCATCAGTTGACGGTGATCGCGGAGGTGGAGGTCGAGAGCGAGCGGCTGGATCTGCTGGACGCGATGAAACGCAGCTTCCTCGCCTGCCCTCAGGTGCAGCAGTGCTACTACGTGGCCGGCGAGTTCGACTTCGTGCTGGTGCTTGCGGTGAAGAGCATGGAGCAATACACCGACCTGACGCGGCAGCTCTTTTTCGAGAGCAACAACGTCAGGCGTTTCCGTACGTTGGTCTCCATGAGCAATGTGAAGGTGGGGCTGGAAGTTCCGCTCGACCTCGACGCGGATTCCTGAAGCTATGTCTGCGTTAGCTGTTGCCAGAGATCGGCCATCGGTCCAGGAGCCTCGTAGGAGCTAGCTTGCTAGCGAAACGGGGCCATTCGCTGGCAGGCCAGCTCCTACGGGCAATGCAGCTACTTGCAGCACTTGACGCGCCATCGGCATGGCCGTTCAGTCGAAAACGAAGGCGGCGATGTGCCTGGCGCTGGCCCTCGGGTATTGCAGGTGCGGCCCGTGGCCGGTGCTGGGCAGGGTGACCAGATGCAGGGTGGGCAGGCTCCGGCTCAGTGCATGCCAGTTCTCGACCGGGAATACGATGTCGTGGTCGCCGCCGAGATGGAGCACGGGCGTATCGGTGCTGCGCAGTGCATCCAGCGCAGGCTGCAGCGGGAACATCGGGTTGCGCGGTCCATCCCCCAACTGCTGCCCAGCCCATTCGTGGGGGACTTCGGGACAGCGGCCTTCCTGGCGGGCCGCGATGCGCTCGGCGGAATGCAGCGCGGCTTCGCGGCTGGCGGGCGACGTCGGTTCGAAGAACAGCTGAACAAAATCCTCGAAGTCGTTCTCGCGACAGGCCAGCTCGTAGAACAGCGCTTCGCCGGTCTTCACCAGTTGGCCGGGCGGCGTGGTGCCGAGCAGCACAAGGTGGCTGACCAGCTGCGGCGCTTGCAGCATGGCCACCTGTGCGGCGATGCCGCCGAGTGACCAGCCGCCGAGGACGACCTTGCCCAGTCCCAAAGTGGCGATCAGCTCGAGCGTGTCGCGTGCCAGCGATGCCGGGTCGTAGGTCGCTGTACCGCCGGACAGGCCCAGGCCGCTGTAGTCGAACACATGCACCTTGAAGCCCTGTGCCGCGAGTTCATCGAGAAAGGCCGGGTCCCAGGAATCCATGACCCCGCGGAAACGCAGGCACAGCACCATTGGCACGCCGTCGCCTATCACCCGGTAGGCCAGGCGACGGCCGCTGCATTCGATGAACTGGTTGGGTACCTGGCTGGCGGATAGCACGTTCGGCATGGCAGCGCTCCCTCGGGGCGTTGGGTGGCAGGATGATGGTTTGGTGTACCGTCATCGCGGTCCGCAACCGCAGCGCGAAGGAGGAGGGGGCCTGGCCCCGTGCACGCGAAGCAATGATGGCATCCACGCAGGGTAGCTCAGGCAGGTGGATACTGCGGCCAAGGCACCGGCCGCCAATCGGTTTGGCGGCCAGCGCTGTTTCGGTGCAGTCAGCTCCGCTGGGAGCGTTTCACCAGCACGCGGCCGTAGATGAGCCCGCTCACCCCGGCGACGACCGAAGCCATCAGCACGCCCAGCTTGGCGGCGCCCAGCAGGTCTGGCTGGTTGAAGGCGAGGTTGGCGATGAAGATCGACATGGTGAAGCCGATGCCGGCCAGGCAGCCGATCAGCCCCATCCACGCCCAGGTCATGCCCGGTGGCAAGGTGCACCAGCCCATACGCACCATCAGCCAGCTGCTGCACAGAACCCCCAAGGGCTTGCCCAGCACCAGGGCCAGCGCAACGCCGGAAAGCACCGCCAGCGACCCGCCCTGGTCAAGGTCAACACCCGCGAGGCTCACACCGGCGTTGGCGAGTGCGAACAGCGGCATGATCAGGTAGGCAACCCAGGGATGCAGGGCCATCTGCACGCGCGTTACCGGCGGCAGGAGTTCGCGTTGCGCCTGGCGAAGTTGCTTGATGGGTTCGATCAGCTCGGAGGCACCGTTGGCCGCCTGCTCGCGCTCGGCGTAGTCATTGATGGCGCGCGAGGCCAGCTGCAAAGGCGGGTCCATGACCTTCACCGGGCGTACCGGCGTCATCAGGCCCAGCACCACACCTGCCAGCGTCGGGTGGGCGCCGGTCTTCAGCAGACCGAACCAGAGCAGTGCGCCGGGCAGCAGGTACGCATAGGCCGAACCGATGCCGATACGTTGCAGGCCGAGCACCACCAGGATACCGGCAGCGGCGATGGCGAAGCCCAGCGGATCGAGGCCGCCGGAGTAGAACAGCGCGATGATCACCACGGCGACGATGTCGTCGATGATCGCCAACGCCAGCAGGAAGACGCGCACCGACGCTGGTACCGAACGGCCCACCAGCGCCAGGACGCCGACTGCGAAGGCGATGTCCGTGGCGGTCGGCACGGCCCATCCCTGGCGTAGGCCATCGGTGCTGTTGAGCGTGAGGTAGAGCAGGGCGGGTACGAGGACGCCACCGAACGCGGCCACTATGGGCAGGGCGGCAAGCTTGACGTTGGCCAGCGCGCCTTCATGGATCTCCCGGCGGATTTCCATGCCCACGACGAGGAAGAACACCGTCATCAACGCATCGTTGATCCAGAAGTGCAGCGAATTCGAGATGACGAAATCACCGATGCCGAACGACAGCGGTATGTGCCACAGGTGCTCGTAACTGCTGGCGTAAGGGGAGTTGGCCCAGATCAACGCGGCCGCGGCGGCGATCAGCAGGACGATGCCGCTGACGGCTTCGATGTGAATGAATTTTTCAAACGCGGAGAATGCTTTGTCGGCAATGCGCTGCACAGCCGGCAGCGCCTTTCGGGAAGGGGCTTGGTTCATGGTCTTGATACTCAGCAGCTTGTGCGGCGGCCCGACCAACACATGAAACCTGTCTGGCGCATATGCGCTGCCAGACACCCGGCGCGTAAATTACCCTGCCTTTTTCAATTTGGCCAGCACCTGTTTCGCGGGCCATGACGTTCCGGCTATCCCGAAAGGCGTGAAAACCATCGCTCAGAGCGCGAGGCTGTGGATCAGCTGCGAGGCATCTTGCGGGTCGCGTTTGCAAGTGAAGCCTAGTGCCCGGGAGAGACGCTGCATACGGACATTCGCCACGGTATCGATCGAGAACATCCGCTTGAAACCGTTATCGCGAGCGGTGTCGATGAGGTGGCGCATCAGGATCTCATCCAGGCCGAGGCCCTGCCAGGCGTCGGCGATGGTCACCGCGCACTCGCACTGGGTGGGGTCATCGGAAGCGGCGTAACGACTGACTCCGACTTCGACCGGTTTGCCGGCCCGATGCACTAATGCGACGTAGGCCATCTTGCGCCGGTAATCGACCTCCATCAGGTGGTCGAGCAGGCTGTCGCTTACTTCCTTGATCGCGCACAGGAAGCGGAAGTGGCGTGTTTGCGGGGAAAGGTCGCGGATGAACTCGGCTTCGCGCTCCCGATCTTCCGGACGCAACGGGCGGATTAGGACATGGCTGCCATCCGCAAGGGTTTCGACCCAATGCTCCTCCGGGACAGGGGCGCCGACACGGGCGGCGTGAGAATGCGCGCACTGTAGCTGGGACATGGCTGCGTACTCCGTAGTGAAAACCTGTCCCTTTTTCTACGCCGAATCGGCTGCGGCGGATTGATGGAGATCAAGCGAGTCGGGATGGGGGAAAATCAACCGACGAGCCGCACGTCCCGAGCCCTGGCGACCGTTATCTTGGGTAGGGGAGTTGGGCGTGCGTCTGCTCGGAAGGGAGCGAAGGAGGGGAGTCGCGCCGGCTGACCGGCGCGACCCGACGCATCAGAGGATGCTGATGGGGTACTCGATGAACGCGCGGACTTCGTTGAGATCCGGGCCCACCTGGTTGTCGGCGCGGTAGATGGAGTTGCGCAGCTTGAACGACAGGTCCTTGGCCGGGCCATCCTGCACCACGTACTTGAACTGGTTGAACAGCTCGCGCTCGGTGCCGTCGTTCTCGCCACCGGCAACGATGTCGGTGCCGCGTACGTAGGCGACCTTGTAGCTCAGGCCGGGGATGCCGTAACCACCGAAGTCCAGCTCGTAGCTGACCTGCCAGGACTGCTCGTCTTCCAGGTTGAAGTCCGAGTAGTAGGAGTTGGCCACGTAGATGGTTCTGCCGCCGTCGCCGAAGTTGTAGGCATAGCCGGCATCGCCGGTGTTGCGCTGGTGGGCGACGATGAAGGCGTGGGCGCCGATGCTGTACTTCGCGGCCAGGCTCCACAGGGTGTTCTTGTCGTCCTGACCGTCGCCACCGGAGGCCAGCGCCGCGTCGGAGCCGTCGTCGTACTTGGTGCGGTAGATGTTGAAGTCGAAGTTCAGCGCCTGCTGCTCAGCGAACGGAATGTTGTAGTTCACGTTGGCGTAGTACTTCTTGAACTGGTCCTCCACGTCGGAGTGGTAGAGGCTCACGCTCAGGTCGTCGGTGACGGTGTAGCTGCCGCCGACCACGTCGATGCTCTTCAGGCGGTTGGGGTCGCGCGCCGGGTCGCCCATGGGGCTGTCACCGGTGAAGCGGCCGACGTTCAGTTCCAGGCCCTCGATTTCCTTGCTGGTCAGCAGGGTGCCGGTGAAGGCCTGGGGCAGCAGGCGGCTGTCGTCATGGGCCAGTACCGGCAGGGACGGGAACTGGTTGCCGTACTTGAGCACGGTGTTGGAGACACGCAGCTTCACCGCCGCACCAGCCTCGGAAAGATCGTCCACCGGGCGGCCATCGCTGTCGGTGTCGAAGAACGCGGCATAATTGCGGCCACGGCCGCTGTCCAGTTTCACGCCCAGCAGGCCATAGGCGTCGACGCCGAAACCGATGGTGCCCTGGGTGAAACCCGACTCGAAGGTGCCGATGAAGCCCTGGCCCCAGGTCTTGGCGTCGTTGGTGTGGTCTTTGTAGTCACGGTTGAAATAGGCGTTGCGCAGCAGCAGGGTCGCGCTGGCATCTTCGACGAATCCTTTTGATTCGGATTGCTCACTGGCCATGGCGGGAACGGCGAGGGCGGCGGAAACCGCCAGCGCCAGAGCGCTCAAGGGGTTGAGTTTCGTCACGGGTGCTCCTGATGGACTTTGTTGGTCTTGATAAGGCAGGAATTCAAGAAGCTATCGACCACCGGAAGGCAGTGAGGCCTGCCGGTGGGCTGATAGGTAAAAATCCATTGGTTTTCGTTGTGATTGCCGGCTTTGCCGACGCGAAGCGCGCAAACAACTACCACGTGCGGCATCAATCAAAAAACTGTAATCATCAATTACGCATATTGATGAGATTAATATTTATCAAATTTGCAGCTGGGTATTCTGTGCGCGAGGGAACAGGGAATAGCCGATTCTCCCCGTGAATCGACTAGGGTTCCATCAACTTACTCTCTGATTCGGCCACCTCTTCGGAGGTGGCCTTTTTTTGTTGCGCGCGGCTAATCGCTTCGACTGCTCCATGAAGATACTTATGGATAATTGACAGATTCACTGCGGGTGCCGTAGTAGACGCATTCTCGTGGAATGCATTTGCACTTTAGTGTGTATGTCAAGAATTTCGGATGACTGGCGGCTAACAATTGAAAGAATCAAACCAAAGAAATCCACATCAATAGTTCCTATCAACGTATTTGATTTTGGATACAGGGAGAAATGCGTACACTTGCCCTCGATGAAGACTTTAGCCAAGTGCACTTCCTGGTCTTCCCCCAGGAATTGCGGTTGGCTTCCTCCACTTCATCAATCCTTTGGTTTTATTTAATGGCCGCCTTGCCCAAGGCGGCTTTTTTTATTGCCCGCATGAACGCCGCGAACACGACTTTTCTGCCAAAGAAGGGTGAGGACATGGCGAGCTCTCTCCATAGGGTTCGAGCCCGATTATGATGACGGCGACACTGGACACTTCGGGGAGCACCGACTCATGGATGCAGATACCGCCGACAATCATCTCGCCGCGCTGGCCGGCGCTATTGCCGATCCGGCGCGCTCACGCATGCTCTGCAGCCTGCTCGATGGCCATGCCCGCACCGCGACCGAGCTGGCCGCTGTCGCCGATATAGGTGCTTCCACCGCCAGCGGTCATTTCTCCCGCCTGCTGGAACAGGGCCTGGTTGTGCTGCACGTGCAGGGCCGGCACCGCTACTACCAGTTGGCTAGCCGCCAGGTCGCGCAGGCCCTGGAGAGCCTGCTGTCGCTGGCAGGCGTGCCTGCAGTGGCCTTCCGCCCTTCGACCCCCTCCGTGTTGCGCCAGGCGCGTACCTGCTACGACCACTGTGCGGGTGAAGTCGCCGTGCAGTTGCACGATGCCTTGCTGGCGGCGAACTGGATCGAAAGCCACGACAAGGATTACCGCATCACCGACGCCGGCAGCCAGGCCCTTGGGCGACTGGGAATCGACCTGGCCGAAGTGCAACGTCAACGGAGACGTCTGGCCTATCCGTGCATGGACTGGAGCGAGCGCACGCCGCATATCGGCGGTGCACTGGGCGCGGCCTTGCTTGACCTGATGCTCAAGCGCGGCTGGGTAACCCGCCACCTCGACTCCCGCGCCTTGAGCGTGACGCCAAAGGGAGCTTCCAGCCTGTCGAAAAGCTTCGGCATGGCGCTCGTCCGGCGCTGATGCCGCGGCTATCCAATTCACGAACCATTCACCATTCCATGCAGGGGAAGTACGCCAATGTCGGTTGCCGAATTGCTGAGAAAACGCATATCTGTCCGCGCCTTCACCGCCGAGCCGGTCGAGGCGCAAACCGTGCTGGACCTGCTTGAGGACGCGCGCTGGTCTCCGTCGGGCGGCAACCTCCAGCCGTGGAAAGTCATAGCGGTCAGCGGGGAAGAAAAGCTCGCCCTGGAACGACTTGCCGTTGAAACCCTGCTGAAGAACCCACAGGGCGAGGCGGGTGATCATCCCATCTACCCGGAAGGGCTCATCGATCCGTATCGCTCACGCCGCTACAAGGTGGGCGAGGACATGTACGCGCTGCTCGGCATTCCTCGTGAAGACAAGGCTGCGCGGCTGCGCAATCTCTCGCGCAACTACCAGTTCTTCGGCGCACCGGTCGGCATTTTCTTCGTCATCGACCGTTCCATGGGACATGGCCAGTGGGCGCATGTCGGCATGTTCATGCAGTCGTTGGCCCTGCTGGCCGAAGAGCGCGGCCTGGCGACCTGTATGCAGGAAGCGTGGGGCATGGTGCGCGAGAGCCTGCACCGGCATTTCGAGCTGCCGGAGCACGAACTGGTCTATTGCGGCATGGCGTTGGGTCATGCGGATCGCTCGGCACCGGTCAACAACCTGCGCTCGGATCGCGCGCCGGTGGAAGAATTTGCCCAGCTGAGAGGTTTTGCCTGATTCGTGCTCGCTGGATCTGCCCGTCACCCGGATGAGCCATCTCTCTCATTCACTTCCTGGTCCATCGGTACCAGGGCGAGGAACGCAGGGGTGTCCACGTGGATGCTTTGCAGTTTGTCGCCTAACTGTCCGGATTCGGGATTGCGACTGAACAGGTCGACGCTGTTATCCCCCTGATTGGCGACCAGGACGAACCTCCCATCGGCTGCGAGCACGAACTCGCGCGGCATGCGTCCCACCGGTGACCGATCGGCGAAGGTGAGAAGGCCGTTGTCAGGGTTTACCGAAAACACGATCAGGTGGTTGTCATCGCCGCGATTGAGTACCAGCAAGAAACGACCGTCCGCGGAAAGATGCAGCGCCCCGGCAGCCACTTGGCCGGAGAAGCCGGTGGGTGCAAGCGGGAGCGCCTGCAATTCCGTGAGCCTGCCTCCGCTGTGCGAAAGGCTCATCACAGCGCCTGAGAGCTCCAGCGTCAGATAGGCGAAACGGCCATCCTCGGAAAACACCATATGCCGGGGTCCGCTACCGGGCGGTGCAGGGAAATAGGGCGGTTCGGCGGGTTCCAGCGGCCGATCCGGATTGTCTGGCCGGTAGCGGTAAGCCATGACCTTGTCCGCTCCCAGGTCCGCTGCGAACAGGTATTCGCCTGAAGGCGTCATCACCGCTGAGTGCATATGGCCGGTCGCTTGCCGGTCCCGGTTGACGCCGCTTCCGGGGTACGCCTCGCACTGCCGCACCGCGCCGAGCGCGCCACTGGAACCTGCCCGGATCACGGCCAATGAGCCGCCGGTTAAAGACGCGTAATTGGCGACGAACAGATAGCGTCCATCGGGGCTGATGCTGGCGTAAGTAGGTTCGTCGCCCTGTGATTCCCGCGAATCCACCTCATGCATTTCACCCGTGCGGGGATTGAAGCGGAAGGAGCTGATACGCCCGCCACTGCAGTCATTCGCATCACTGGCGTTTTCATTGACGGCGAAGAACAGCTGTCGATTGTGGCTCCGGACGATGAAAGAAGGATTCGCGCTGCGGATCAGACCCACCGGCCCGTGGATACTGCCCAGTTGGGCATTGAAGCGATAGAGATAGATGCCTTCACTGCGACCCTGGGTATAGGTGCCCACCAGCAGGTAGAAGCGGCCTGTGGGAGATGCTGTGGAGCCAGCGCTAGGGTCAATCGGGGCGAGCAGCAGGTCAGGCATGCCGAGGATCCTCTTCATGGTGGCGAGCTCCAGGTGGATGGCCGGTTGACTGCAACCCGGTGGACTGGGTTCAGAAGGACTCCACATTCAAACCTTTCCGCGTTCGCCATGGCCCCCAAAAAACGGAACCTGGAGAACGATGTATGGCCAGTTAGAAGTTGCGCGCCACTGTCATCTGTCAGCGAGACGGGAAAGTGCTGTTGGTGAGAAAGACGAATCACGAGAAAGCCCGCCACGTCTTTTAGGGGAGGGGGACGTGGCGGCAGTCTTTTTTTCGATTTGCTATGGGCGGCTGTGCCCAAAGGTGCTTCTCGCAGAAGCTGCACAACCTTTATCCCTTCTTTGGGGACCTTTTCAGCATACTCCCGTGCAAAGCCAGGCGTCAGAATGTTCCGAGCCGAAGCGGCTTGGACTCATGACTGTTGGGCAAGGACACAGGAGGAGCTAGGCCTTTTCTGGATACCAACACGTATATAGGCGACCGACGGAAGGGAAGCCGCCTCGGCTGGGTATGAGCGAGCAGCCGGGCGGCGCAGTCCTGCGTCGCAGGACGAACGGAGTGTAGTTCAGTGTTACAGGGACCTTCAGGAAATAGGGTCGAATCGGTCTAAGCAGAATGTCACCCGAGGTGTATACCAATACAGCCAGTTTGGCGCACTCACGGCGGTAACGAACCTCAGCCGATGGAATCTTGATGATTCGGACCCTGCAAACTCGACTGCACGACAGGCTTGCGCAGCTCCTTCCACGCCATCTCGTACAAGTGTCCATGGCGCCCGACGGAATCGGGACAATAGCCATCAAAACCATGAGTTCCGACGAGAGCTGGACGATCACTGGTTTGAACATTCAATCGCTCATGGGAAAAGGAGCAATGGAAGACGTAGTCGACGAGATTCTCCTGGAAGTTTTTTCGTTGAACGACGGGCCGCCGATGCATTCATTGAACATCGCAAAGAAGGCCTGACGAACACAGGATCTGGTTGGGCGGTCAGATCAGATCCTTTTCGCTTCTCCCATCCCCGATTTAGACCGCATCCCTTCATTTCCTGCGGGCCGTGACTCGCCAAAAAACTGGGAATTATCGCAAACCACCCCAGGTCTCAGACCGACGTGCGTGCTACTTGAAGGCTGCATGGGATAATCTTGCGCCACGAATCAACCATGAAGCTGTGAATTGAACGATGGGTTTTGAACAACTAGCTGAACTACGTGATCGTCTGCGGGCTGAAGCAAATCAGGTAAAGACTGCCAGCCCCAAGCCTTCCAAACGGAAGCCCTCTCCCCAGGCAAAGCCTCGTGACCAGGATCCTGCAGTGGAAGCGATCTGGCGCTTGCAGAAGCACTTCCCCTTGGCGTTTCCAGTCAATCCGGCACCCAAGGTTCCGCTTAAGGAGGGCATTTTCAAGGACGCTGAGCAACATCTGGAATTACTGGGAATTACCAGCGAACAGCTCAAACTGGGGATCGCTACCTGGTGCCGCGGAAGTCGTTATTGGGCAAGCATGGTCGAGAATGCGTCGCGCCTGGACTTGAACGGTCAAGCAGTTGGCACGGTGACGGCAAGTCAGGCGCTGCATGCGAAGCAGCAAGCTTCGCGGCAGCGCGGGCAAGATCGACGTAACCGTGCGAAACCCAAAAAGGCCACCCCAGACTCTGCCGCGGATATCGCAGCGGAATGACTGGAAGCATCTGAGCCCGGAGTCGAGTCGCCTATCCAGTTGGATCACTGGCAAGTGCGCGAGTTAACCAGCACCCCTAGGGGGGGTGTGTGGTGCTCTGAAGGCGATTCGACGGGCAGCTTCTGGCCGAAAACAGAGGTTCAAAGCAAGAATCAGCTGCCCCTCTGGCCGTCAGTGGATCGTAGGGAAACGCTCTTTCACCAATGCCTGAGCCTGATGGGCCATCTGGTCGAGCAGGCGGTCGCGTTTGTTCTCGGCCTCGCTCATGGCCTTCTTGCCGTGTTGCTGCACCAGGTAGGCGTGGATTTGTCGTACTTCCTTGGATTGGAATATCGGCGCCAGGTCCTGCACCGCCACCATGCCGTCCGAGCGGTGATCGCGGGTATTCAGCAGCACGTGCGGACCTTGCGCTGCCAGTATCTGAAATCCCATCGACTCAAAGGTCGGCACCTTGTTCGCCGCGCAGGCCAGCTCGGCGTGAGGCCGATGCTTGACCATCTGCTGCAACAATGCCCGGGCAATACCGCGTCGGCGGTGGCTGGCCTTGACAGCCACATAGGCCAGCGTGCAGGCCTCGGCATCATCCTGGCTCGGTAGGTACAGGGCAAAACCCAGCACCTGGGAGGGATCTTCATCATCCAGGGCCAGGATCAACCGCGCGGTGCTCTCCGAAGCGTTGTTCATGGCTTGCAGATACAGGTGCACCTCGTAGCCAATCACGTACTGATACAACTGATAGAGCGGATTGCTGGGCGTCAGCGACACCGGGCTGATGTCGCTGAAGTAGTCCACCACCATTTGTAGTACCTGACTCTTCAGGGATTCGGGCGGCGATGTGTCCAGGAATGCAAGGGTGAACATCTGAAGCTGGCTCCGGGCGTGCCCGATTCGGGGAATCGGCGCTGGCGCCATTGTAAGCCCTCGGCGGACGGAAGCTTCAGGTCAAAAGCGGTCGTGCAAGGCCGGGAGTTGGTATCGAACTGCTTTGCCTACTGTTGGGATGACAGCCTCGACAAATGGCTACTGACCCACTCCTGGCTCATTTCCCAGAGCCTTGAAGCCAAGGCCACGTCCTGGGCTACGGGAGAAGGTTCGGCCTTCTTGCAGTCCACGTAGTACTGACCGCTCTGGTTCGTCAAGGCGGGTTCTGTTGCGCAGTACAGGGTGGTGGCTGCTCCATCAGCTTCGCTGCGCATGAATTGCTTGACTAGCCAGGCGGCTGGAGCGGGGAGGGCGCGCCAGACGTTGGTGGCAACAACCCCCGGGTGGACTGCATAGGTGGTCACTCCGCTCCCGTCCAGACGCTTTGCCAATTCCCGGGTAAACAACAGATTGGCCAGCTTGGCTTCGGCGTACTCCCTGAGTCCGGTCCGACTGGCCGTAGACTGACGTACAGCGCTCATATCGATGGTCCGTGCATGACGATGAGCTTTGCTGGAGACCATGACGACTCGCGCAGGAGCAGATTCCTTGAGGCGTTCGAGCAGCAGCTGCACCAGCAGGAAGTGGCCAACGTGACAGGTGCCGAATGTCAGCTCGAATCCGGATCTTGTCAGCCCACGTTGGCCTGCCAGGCCCGCATTGCCGACCAGCAGGTGCAGAGGAAGGCGAAGCTTGAGGAATGCTTCGGCGCAGCGTCGTACTGAGTCCAGGTCTGCAAGGTCCAGGGGGATGTAAGCAGCTTTTGCCGTCCCATCACTGGCTTGGGAAATTTCGTCCAGGACAGGGCGTGTGCGCTCTGCGGAGCGGCAGGCGAGGAACACCCGGTACCCTTGCAGTGCCAGCTCCCGCGCGGTGACACGGCCGATGCCGGAGTTGGCACCGGTGATCAGCGCCACCTTCCCATTGGGAATGACTTTACTCACGTATTCGCTCCTTTCAGTGAGGCGCATGGTTCTGCTGTTTCACGAGATCCAGCGCAACGTCGACGATCATATCCTCTTGCCCACCGACCATGCGCCGTTTGCCCAGCTCGACGAGGATGTCGAGGGTCTTCAGCCCATACTTCGCCGCGGCCACTTCGGCGTGGCGCAGGAAGCTGGAGTAGACGCCGGCATAGCCAAGGCCGAGGGTTTCGCGGTCGACCCGCACCGGGCGGTCCTGGAGTGGACGCACCAGGTCATCGGCGGCGTCCATCAGGCGGTACAGGTCGGTGCCGTGATTCCAGCCCAACCGCTCCGCGGCTGCAATGAATACCTCCAGCGGCGCGTTGCCGGCGCCGGCGCCCATGCCGGCCAGGCTGGCGTCGATGCGGTCGCAGCCTTCTTCTACCGCCGTGATCGAATTGGCCACGCCCAGGCTGAGGTTGTGGTGTGCGTGCATACCGGTCTGGGTGGCTGGATCGAGCACCGCCTTGAAGGCGCGCATGCGGTCACGGATGTCATTCATGTTCATCGCGCCGCCTGAGTCGGCCATGTAGATGCACTGGGCCCCGTAGCTCTCCATCAGCTTGCCCTGGCGAGCCAGCTCCTCGGCCGGAATCATGTGGCTCATCATCAGGAAGCCCACGGTGTCCATGCCGAGCGAGCGGGCGTATTCGATGTGTTGCCTGGACACATCCGCCTCGGTGCAGTGGGTGGCCACGCGCACGGATCGGGCACCCGCGTCGTAGGCGGCCTTCAGGTCGTGCACGGTGCCGATGCCGGGCAGCAGCAGCACGGTCAGGGTGGCGTGTTCGATGACGTCCGCCGCCGCTTCGATCCACTCCAGGTCGGTGTGGGCACCGAAGCCGTAGTTGAAGCTGGAGCCTTGCAGGCCGTCTCCGTGGGTGACCTCGATGGAGTCCACCCTGGCCTGGTCCAGCGCGCGGGCGATGGCCTGAACCTGCTCGATCGAGTACTGGTGGCGAATCGCGTGGCTGCCATCACGCAGGGTCACGTCGGAGATATAGAGCTTCTTCTCATTCATACCTGATCCCCTCGTTAGCTTTTTAGTGACTGCGCCATGCGCTCGGCAGTGGCCAGCGCGGCAGAGGTCATGATGTCGAGATTGCCGGCATAGCTCGGCAGGTAGTGAGCGGCACCTTCCACTTCGAGGAAAATCGAAGTCTTCAGCCCAGAAAAGCGACCGTGGCCGGGAATGTTCAACGGCGCATCCTCCGGTATCACATCGAACTGCACCCGCTGCTTCAGCCGGTAGCCCGGCACGTAGGCCTGAACGGCCGCAGCCATATCTTCGATGCTCGCTTCTACTTCAACTTGATCGGCGGCCTCGCTGAGGACGAACACGGTATCGCGCATCATCAAGGGCGGTTCGGCTGGATTCATGATGATGATGGCCTTGCCCTTGGTTGCCCCACCGATCACTTCGATGGCTTTCGAAGTGGTTTCGGTGAATTCGTCGATATTGGCGCGTGTTCCCGGGCCAGCGGATTTGCTGGCAATGGAGGCGATGATTTCCGCGTAGTGAACCTTAGCCACCCGCGATACGGCTGCCACCATGGGGATCGTGGCCTGGCCACCGCAGGTCACCATATTCACATTGAGCTCGTTTCGATGCTCCTCCACGTTCACTACCGGAACGCAGTAGGGGCCAATCGCCGCGGGGGTCAGATCGACCAGTCGAATCCTGGGCTTGATGGTGCGCAGAAAGGCATCGTTCTTCACGTGGGCGGAAGCCGATGTCGCGTCGAAGACAAAGTCGATCTCATCGAAGTTCGGCAAGCGGGTCAGGCCTTCGACCCCTTCGTGGGTGGTCGCTACGCCGAGTCGCGCGGCGCGGGCCAGGCCATCGGAAGCCGGGTCGATACCGACCATGGCACCCATCTCCAGGTGCTGGCCATGACGCATGATCTTGATCATCAGGTCGGTGCCGATATTGCCGGAGCCGACGATGGCGACCTTGAGTTTCTTTTGACTGTTCATCCGGGTCTCCAGGATCGGGCTCAGTAAAACCGGCAGCTGACTTCGCCCATGCGGGTCAGGCGTAGATGTAGGTGATCGCCGGCTTTGACCGGGGTCATCGGGCCCAAGGCACCGGAAAGCAGTACGTCGCCAGCCTTCAAGGGGCGGCCGATTTCGGCCATCGTGCGTGCCAACCACAGACAGGCATCCAGCGGATTGCCCAGACAGGCGGCGCCAACACCGATGGACGCCTGGGCACCGTTCTTCTCCAGCAGCATGCCCTCAAGACGGAGGTCCAGCGCCGACAGCCTGGTAGGCTGCTTGCCCAGCACGTAGAGCGCGGAGGAGGCATTGTCGGCCACGGTGTCGACCAAGGTGATCTTCCAGTCGCGAATGGCCGAATCGACGATCTCGATCGCAGGGAGCAGGTACTCCGTGGCATGAAGCAATTCGGCCAATGTGGTATCGGCATTGGGCAGGTCGCGGCCGAGCACGAAGGCAATTTCACCCTCGGCCTTCGGCTGGATCAGTCGGCTGCAATCGACGGCCTCCCCGTCGGCGACTTCCATATCGGCGAAGAGCATGCCGAAGTCCGGACGATCGACTCCCAGTTGCTGTTGCACCGCGTGGGAGGTGAGACCGATCTTGCGGCCGACCAGACGGCGGCCTTGTTCCAGTGCCTGTCGGGTATTGATCTCCTGGACCGCGTAGGCGCCAGAAAGGCTATCGATGCCGAAAGTGCTGGAAACCTGGTCACAAGGCGTTCGCTCCTGGCGCGCCTGCCTCAGCGCGGCAGCAGCCTGCTCCAGGTGCTTCAGGGATTCCTGGATGTGGTTCATGCGCTTTTCCTCAGGGATGCGATGCCGCTGTCACGGGTTGCCAGGTCCGGCCGCCAGCCCAGTTGCTCCCTCAACTCGGAAAGGGCTGCATCGAGGTCTTCGGCTTCGACCAGACCGAAGACGAACTTGTCCGGACGGATGATGGCGACCGCTTGGTGCTTGCGGCCATTGCGCCTGAACCACTTGACCAGCTCGCCGTCCGGCTCTTCGACTTCCACCAGCCCATCCGGTGTCTGGCGTTGCTCGTGCAGCCCCTGGGGACGGCCACCGAAGGGGTAGAGCGTCACGTAGCGGGTATCCAGCGCTTCAAGCAACTTCCGGGAGTCTGGCGAGAGAGCGTCGAGAGGATTGTTCTCCAGCCCGATCAAGGCGTAGCCCTCGCCTAGTACATCATCGAGCAGGACGCGCTTGCCCTTGAATGTGCGGACTTGGGGCTGCGGAATCGGCGTGCCCTCGACACCCTTGCGTCCCTTGCGGCGGAGGCCGAGATAGGTGCCGGGCTTGTAGGTCGGGGTAGGTTTGAAGCCACCTTCGCGCAGCCATTGGCCGGCGACCGGCGTGGCCTCGAGCACCTTGACCGCCAGGTTGCGAAGCGTGCTCGCCACCGGGTTGGACATGGAGACGAAGTCTTTCATCAGCACCGAGATGTCGATCATCGACTTGGCGTGGTGATAGCGCTCGCTACCGTAGGTGTCGAGCAACTTGTCGGTAGCCTTGCCACGCAGTACCGCATCCAGCTTCCACGCCAGGTTGTAGGCGTCGCGTACGCCCGAACTCATCCCCTGACCCATGAATTGAGGCGTCATGTGAGCGGCGTCGCCGGCCAGGAAGACGTGCCCCTTGCGCCACTCGCGGGCTACCAGCGCATTGAAGGTGTAGACCAGGCGGCGTTTGACCTCGAACTTGTCGGGATCGACGAAGCGGCTGATCAGCGCCCGTACGGTCGCCGGGTCTTCCATATGTTCCTTGGTCTGACCGGGCATCAGCATGAATTCGAAACGGTGGAACCGGCCAGGCTGCGGGCAGCTGACTACTGGAGCTTGCGGATCGCAGACAAAGTTGAAGTAGGGGATATGGCGCAAGGCGTCTGCGCCTTCCTTCATTTCCAGGTCGACCACCAGCCAGGGCTCGGGGAAGTTCTTGCCATCCATGCCGATGCCGAGCTTTTCCCGCACGGTGCTGCGGCCGCCATCGGCACCGACGAGGTAACGGGCTTTCAGGGTCACCGGCGCGGGATCGCTGTCGGCTTCGACGCGTGCATCGCTGCCGTCCGAGAAGCGGTAGCTGCGGGTGGCCTGGTGGGTAAGGGTGACGAGATCGCCGTCCTGCTGAAAGTCCACCAGTTCCCGGCCGCGCAGTACCTGCACCTGCGGATAACGCGAAAGCAGGTCGCTGAGCTTGGTTTCCATCCAGGGCTGGTAGAGGAAATTGATCACCGGCCAGCCGAAAGGCCGTTTGAGTTGCCAGTAGCGTCCGATCACGCGGCCGTCGGCGTGGGTCCACTGAGCGGGAGTATCCACCTGCATGTCCTGGGCGAGCTCGTTGGCCACGCCGGCCGACTGCATCACCCGCATGCACTCGTCGTCGGTGTAGACCGCCCGTGCATTGCCGTAGAAGGCCGGTTCACGCTCGAGTACCAGTACGGAAAGGCCGCGCTTGCCCAGCAGGTGGGCGAGGGTGGCGCCCGTCGGGCCGAGACCGGCAATGACCACGTCTATGAGCTTGTTGTCGTTGTTGTAGCTGTTCATTTCGAATGCGACTCCTGCAGCGGGGAGTACTCAGGGGAGAGCAACGAGCGCAAGCCGCGCCCGAAATTGCCCAGATTGGTGGAAAGCTTGTTCCAGGTACCCGTCTTCTCGGGGCGGTGTCCCCACAGGCTGATGCCCTGGTGTGTCGTGGGCTGCCAGGAGCGCTCATCCACTTCCAGCGCGTTCCAGCCAAGCTCGATTTCGAAGCCGGAAGGGCAGAGGACATAGAAGGACTGTTCGCGATCGTTCGGGTGCTCGCCGATCTCATGGGCCATCTCGAAACCCAGGGCACGACAGCGCAGGAAGGCATCGGTCAGCTCGCCCACCGAGGTCGTCAGCAGATTCATGTGCTGCGCCTTGGTGCGGATCGGATCCATGGGCAGGCCACGGACCTGGGCGATTGCGATGGAGTGGTGGCGTGGATTGACCCGGAAGAAGTCGATGTCCACGGTGACGCCCGCCAGTTGCTCGACAATGCTGTCGCTCTGGCGCGCATCGAAAATTTCCTGCCAGAAGCGCCGCATGGCCTTGCCCCGACGACTGGTAATCGCCAGGTGGCCCATGCCGGCCTCGCCGGTGATGAAACCGGCGCAGAGCATGTCGAGTGGCTCGTCGGTGGTCAGCGGCTCAATGAACAGTTCGATGGCCAAACGCTTGGGGCCGATAATCCGCCAGAAATGCGCCACGCCCCGTACCGCTGCTTCTCGCTCAGAGCTGGCCTGGACTGCGATTCCGCGCGTCTTCAGGCGCTGCAGCACAATGTCGAGGGTCGCCTGGTCGCGCAGTTGCCAACCTATTGCGACAAAGTCTTCGGCCGGCCCGCGCTGGATGATGACCCGGCGTTGATGCGCGTCCATGCGGAAGGCCAGGGAGTCCCGGTCCGCATGCTGCAGATGGAGCCCGATGCCATCCTTGAGGAAGGTCTTCCAGTGGTCGATCCGATTCGACTCGATCAGCGCATAGCCCATGCTGCTGGCGCCGAAAATATCCTGATTCATCTGCACGACTCCTCGGGGATCAGGCCGGAACCCGGTTCATCAGGAACCCGGTGGTAACTGCGTTGAATTCCGCCGCGCGCTCCCACTGCACCCAGTGGCCGGTCTTGTTGAACAGGTAGAGATCACAGTTGGGCATGCGCTTGCGCAGCGCTTCGCCACCGCTCGGGCGGTTCACCTTGTCGGCGGAGCCCCAGAGCACCAACGTGGGGACCTGGCACTGCGCCAGTCGGGCATCACGAGTGAAGTCCATGCGCAGTGCTGCTTTCAGACCCTTGGGGCGGCGCAGTGGTGGGGCTGCGACAACTTCCGGGTCAATGCTGGAGCGGAAGCGTTCTTCAATCATCGCGTCTGACACCTGGCTGCCGTCGTACACCAGGTACTCGCGGATGAAGCGGGTGATCTTTTCCAGCGTGGGGCCTTCGCCGCTGTAATAGTTCAGCAACTGGTTGAGGCCTGGAGTGGGTAGGCTGCGAGTGGTGTTGATACCGCCGGGCCCCATCAGTACCAAGGCGGAAACTCGCTTTGGGGCATCCAGCGCCATGCGCAGGGCACAGGCTCCGCCCAGGGAGTTGCCGACCACGTGGGCACGCTTGATGTCCAGGGCGTCGAGCAGTCCGAGCATCGCGCTGGCCAGGTCGCCGAAGGGATCGTCGCGATTCACGCCCTTGGTGGACTTGCCATAACCTGGCATGTCCGCGACCAGTACGCGAAAGTGCTTGGCCAGGGCTTCGATATTTTTCGAATAGTTGGACAGACCGGACGCGCCGGCACCGCCGCCGTGAAGCATGAGCAGCGGATAACCCTGTCCCAGTTCGTTGATGAAGATCTGGCGTTTGCCGACGGTCACACTGCGGGAGGTGATCTTGGGAATGGCTTCGTTGCTGCTCATGGCGCGCTGCTCTCTGATGGAAGATGAGTCGCTCTGTTAGCGATGATATTCATGTCTATATTTGAACACAACTGTTCATTTTGTGGATAAAGCTTGCCCACACACAGAGCTCCTGCTTGGAACCCGTCATCCCTAGGTGGTGTTGGGCCTGGTAGAAAAAGGCCGCCCCGAAGGGCGGCAAGGTCGCGGGCTTGCGGCCTGCGACGGAGTAGCCGTCAGCGAACTCCCGCGCTGCGTAATGCTGCTGCGGTGTATTCGGCGGTGCTGGAGGTCAGACCGAACTCGATCGGCTGCTTCTCCTCGTTGCGCATACCGGAAACGATGTAGCGGCCGTTGATCAGGTCATACAGAGCTTCGGTACCCAGCCAGGCGATCTGCAGGTCGTACATTGGCTCCATGTGACCTTCGGCTGTCCGCCAGAGGGTGCCGCGGGAGTCGTAGTGATCCGCCAGGGCGATCTGCCAGGTGTCTTCGTCGATGTAGAAGACTCGCTTGGCATAGACGTGGCGCTCGCCCGGCTTGAGCGTTGCCTCGACCTGCCAGACACGGTGGAGCTCATAACGGGTCAGGTCGGAATTGATGTGGCCGGGTTTGACGATATCCGCGTATTTGAGGTTCGCCGCGTCGAGCTTGAAGCTGTTGTAAGGGATGTAGACCTCGCGCTTTCCGACCAATTTCCAGTCGTAGCGGTCCGGCGCACCGTTGTACATGTCCAGGTTATCGGCGACACGCTGGCCTTCGGAGGCAGGGTAGGGGCCGTCGTAAGAAATCTGCGGTGCTCGACGCACACGGCGCTGACCGGCGTTATAGATCCACGCCATGCGCGGTTCTTTCACCTGGTTCAGTGTTTCGTGTACCAGCACGACATCTCCCGCCAGACGCGCAGGCGCTGTGACCAACTGCTTGTAGTAAAAGAGCACGTTGCCCGGGTTGGCCGGGTCAAAGTCGGTGACCCGATCGCGGAAGGTGAGCTCCTGCTTGAAGTACACCGGCACGAAGGTGCCATTGGCCAACGGCGTCGCTTGTACGTGGACCCGCCTGGCGCTGCCGCCGCGATAGCGGGTGATATGGTTCCACACCACTTCCAGGCCGTTCTGGGGGATAGGGAAGGGCACGGCGGTGGAGAAGTTCTCCAGCCCATTGCCGCCATCCACCATGGTGGTTTTGGTCGCGTTTTCCTTTGCGGCCTTGTAGACGAAGTCCGGAGCGTTCGCGGTGCGGTGGCTGGGGTAGACGGGCAGATGGTAGGTGTCCGGATAGCGCTTGAGCATCGCGACCTGCCCAGCCGTCAGATGCTCCTGGTACTGCGCCATATTCTGCGCACTGATGGTGAATAGTGGCTTCTCGGATACGAAAGGATCACTGAGGAAGCCGGCTGCATCTCGATTGCCGGAATCCTTGGGCAAGCCGCCACTCCAGGCCGGAATAGTGCCGGCGGCATTGCCGGCCATTTCCGCTCCCAGCGGGGTGAGAGAGGTACCCAACTGCCCAGCCTGTTCCGCACTGACGGCAGCTTGGGGGGATTGGCAGGTAAGGCTCAGGCTCAGCGCAAGCGAGTGCGCCAGGATGATCGTCTTATTCATGCTTATGAACTCCGCTTAGAACGACACGCCAAAACTCAGGGCAACGAAGTCGCGATCGATGCTCGAGTTGTAATCACCGCCGAAGAAGTTGGTGTAGGAAAGACCGGCGGAATAGGTGCTGAGGTAACTGGCGTCCAGGCCAAGGCTGACGGCTTTAGCGCCTTCGTTGAACAGCCCGTTGGGGCCGTAGCCATCGACGTCGTGGGACCAGGCGATGCTGGGTTTCAACTCGATGCCCGGAATCACGTTGTTGTATTCCCAGATGGCGCGAGCGCGATAACCCCAAGACGTGCTGGTGACGAAGCCATCGTCTTCGCAGTACTTGCTGAGGTTCTCCGCGGTCGCGCTGCCCAGGGTTTGGGCGTTGAAGGCCTGGCAGCCTCCGCCTGGCAGCGGGCCGGGACCGAAGATGGGGTCGCGCCCGTAGCGAACCTTGCTGGAGCTTTCCAGACCGCCGACATGGGTAATGCCAAGCTCACCTACTAGGGTCAGGCGATCAGCACCCATGACCTGGTCAAAGAAGTGGGTGAACGTGGTCTGGAACTGGCTGATTTCCTTGCGCCGGTAGCCGTGCTGGGTGGCGCCAGGGGTAGCCGTGAGCAGCGAGGCGTTTGGTGCCAGTGGACTCAGACCGGATAGCAGGACATCAGTGACGTTAAGCTGAACGGGGGCGTTCGGCCGGTAGCTGAATTCCCCGCTCCAGGCGGTACCGGTGGGTAGGGTCGTAGAGAAGCTCAGGCCATACAGTTGAATGTCTTCGGGGTACTCAACGAAGTACTGGCTACTGCCGATCACGGCCAGGGGCAGCAGATTCTGAGCCAGTGCCGCGGCAGCGGGAACAGGAATGCCCGCGCCTGCCAATGATCCGACGAGACCTGCCCCGCTGTACGCGCCGGCAGGGGCGGCGGTTGCGCTGAAAATCGGCGTGCGGCTGTGGTAGTTCATGAAGTACGCACCGAACTCGGTGTCCAGCGTCTCGGAGAAGTAGCGCAGCGCAGTACCCCATTGGCCACCGTCACGAGCGTCCACATCCCCGCCACGCGGCACGATGACTCCTTCGTCCGGATTTCCCCAGGTCACGCCGCGAGCATTCAGGACATTCATTGCCGCATTGCGAAGAGGCGCCGGCAGTGCACTACGCACCTGCTGCTCGGTGCGCAGCACGGCCAGGTTCTGGTCGCAGCCATCGGCTACCACATCGGTGGAGGAGAAGAAGGTGCCGCAGTTGTCGATGACGGTCTGGTCCCACTCCAACTGGTAGAAGGCTTCTGCCGACAGGTTGTCGGTCAGGCTCTGGGACACATAGAACATATTGACCGGGATCAAGCCTTCCTTGATCTCGGAACCGGGGCGACGAAACGCAGAGACGTCGATCGGGTTGATGGAGTTGATGCTGTTGCCGATGAAGGTGCTCTCACCCCAGCTCACCACCTGCTTGCCCAGACGCACGCTGCCCGGCAGGTCGGCGATGTCGTAGTTGTGGTAGACGAAGGCATCCAGGAGCTGGGCGCCGGCGGACTTGGCGCCTTCCTTGCGGTTGTGATCGTCGATGTCCTTGAACAGACGGCTCTCGTCCTTCAGTTCGAAGTCGTACCAGTACTTGCCACGAACGAAGACGCCGGTGTCGCCGTACTTCAGCTCCAGGTCATGGATGCCCTTGAAGATCTTCGAGAAGGTCTCGCCCTTCTTGAAGTTCAGGCGGCCGTCATCACCCGCCTGTGAAAGGCCGTCTCCACCATTGTTTACGCCAATCAGATCCGAGTCGGGACTCTGCGTTGACCAACTGGCGCCGACCGACAGGTTGGAGTCGAACTGCCCTTCGATCTCGCCAATCTTGAAGCTGACAGCCTGAGCAGGGGCGCAGATGCAGGTCGCCAGGCTAACCGCACATGCAAGGCGGGCGGGTTGCCATGGGGGTCGTTTCATTGTCATGCCTTCGCTACCTCTTGTTTTTGTATTAAGTGCGCTTGCTTTTTTCGGGACGTGAGAAGCCGTCCAGTTCATCGAGCAATCGATGAATCCGTACTCTTGATTCGCGGGAAATTGGGCGCCGGCGAGAAAGCTAGGGTCGTAACCTCATGCCATGAGCTCCAGGCCTCGGTGCCTGACGGTGCGCCGGGGTGTTCAGCTCGATAGGGCGCATCGGAGCGGGCTGAAGTAAGCGGTCATACCTTGGAGCAGGGACGCTTGGACGAGGGGGTAGGGGAGGTGCGTCGTCGCTTTCATTGTTGTTGTCTCCGACTTTCTACAGGCAAAGGGAACCCGGCCCCTCTGAGAGGGGTAATTGAAGTGCGGGTTATCCGATGGGGTTACTCGGGTGGGGGCAGTGCCGGAAGCTCTTTCGCGGCGAGTGCCTGGGCTTCCTTGATACCGATGCCCAGGGCCCTCAGTACCAGTTCGGCGGCATCCGAACCGGCATCCCTCCAGGTCTTGTGCCCCTCCAGCACAAGAAGCATCCCGGTCAGTACTACGCCGCCCATCATGGCGACCACTGACGTCAGTTGCTCCTGGCGGAAATCGTAGCGATGCAGGGCCAGACCACTGAGGATGTCCTGCACGGGTGGGCCACTCCAGAGCTCGCGCAATGTGGCGCTGGTGGCGGCGTAACGCACGATGAATCGGCCCCAATAGGGCTCTTCGTGAGCACGACGCATGTAAAAGCGAATCCCGTTTGCCAGACGCTGGGCGGGATCCATGTCTGGATGCGCGCTCCTGGCGACCCGAAGGTTCATCTCGCCGCTCAATTGGGACGCAACATCCTCGAACAGTGATTCAACCGAGCTGAGGTTGTTGTAGATGGTGCCGCGGGCGACCCCGGCGACCTGCGCCAGCTCGCTGACATTCACCTCGCCAATGCTCTTCTCGGCGAACAGACGCAGTGCCGCGTCATGGATACGTTTCTGAACCGGGCTCATGGATCAGGCACAGCCTCTCATCAAGATGCAATGGCTGCATTGAACACTTGTGTTTAAGTCGAGTCAATAGCGTTTTTTTGCGCGCCGCATCATCTGACAATGCCTGCTGCGCGTGTAACACCCGTGTGACGCAGCCTGCGGAAGCCAAGAGTCGCTTTCAAAAGCTCGGTTTCCGCCAGTCGCCCGGTTGGCGGGAGAGCGTTGCTCTGATTGACAGAATTGAACGCTAATGTTCACTATTGCTCTGTCGTGTTGTTGCTTCTGGCTCCTATCCCGCTTCAGTCTGTGTCGGATCGCAGCCTTGCAGCACGACGACTGAAGTCGAAGTCGTCTGCGCCTAGAGCTCTCACGGAGCTACAACGGCGCTGATTCCCCGCACTGACCAGAGGTTTCCATGCCAGTAAAACAAGGTCGCATAGATGTTCACCATCACGTCATCCCGCCAGCTTTCGTGGAGGTGATGCAGGCCAAGGGTATTACCAAGGTGGCGGGTGCACCGTTGCCAAGTTGGGATGCGGCGAAATCCATCGATGTGATGGACGCCAACGGGATCCAGACCGCCATCACCTCGCTTTCCGCTCCTGGCGTACATTTTGGTGATGGTCCTCGGCAAGCCAGTGATCTGGCACGTCGCTGCAACGAATTTTCTGCCGAGATGAGTGCGCGCTATCCCGGGCGCTTCGGCTCGTTCGCCGTTCTGCCTACGCCCTTCACCGCAGAGGCTTGTGCAGAAGCCATTCATGCGCTGGAAACCTTGCACGCCGACGGAGTTGTGCTGTTGGGGAGCACCGATGGGGTGTTTCTCGGCGACGCCCGATTCGATGAGTTGATGGCCGAACTGAACCGTCGTGATGCCACGGTCTTCGTGCATCCCAACCTGCATGCCACCAGTGTGAACATTGGCCTGCCGATGCCCGGATTCCTGATCGAATTCCTCTGCGATACCACACGCGCTGCGGTGAACCTGATCCGCACCGGCACGCTGGACAAGTACCCGAATATTCGCTGGATCCTTGCCCACTCCGGGGGCTTCCTGCCGTTCGTGGCGGGGCGGGTGGCGGACTCAGGTGCAGCGCCCGCGCTGGGGGAAAGAACGCCTCAGGAGATGCTTGGCTACATACGACGCTTCTACTACGACACCGCGTTGTCGCCTTCGCGCTACTCCATGGCGGTGCTCAAGGAGTTGATCGATCCGTCGCATCTCCTGTTCGGCAGTGATTTTCCGTTCGCTCCCGCGCCAGTAACCGCCGTGCAGTGCCAGACGTTGGACGCTTCGGACTTGTGGTCCGCCTCCGGGCAGTACGGCATCAACCGTGGCCACGCCTTGCAGTTGTTCCCCAAGTATCGACTTGCGTCTGAAGCGATCGTGGCGGCGCCAGTATTCGAAGACGAGTCCTTCTCCAGCCGCTTCAAGCGCGCCATGACAGGTCCCATGGGAAGCCTGACCGAAAGTATGCGTGACCGCTGATTGCCCATTGCGCGCGTCGGGGCCTGGCCGATACCGCCAATGCCCTCGAAAAGAATTCCAAGAATAAGAGGTTGTTATGAAGCGTCGTGAATTCGTTGCCGGTGCGAGTGCTCTTGTGGGAGCAGGCCTGCTTGCAGGCAGTGCAAGTGGTGCCTCGTCGGGAAGCGCCGGCGTAGCGATACCAGGTGTCGAGGCGGAATCGAGCCGAGAAACGGAAAACATTTCGGCAGGCCGAATCGATGTCCACCACCACATATTCAGTCCCGCGCTGCGCGAAACCTTGCAGCGTCATAACGTCCACCAGCTCGCAGGCAACGCCATCCCCGACTGGACTCCGGAGTCATCGCTGGGGGCCATGGAGCGGAGCGGAGTGCGGACCGCCATCACTTCAGTCGTGATGCCAGGGCTCAGCCTGGAAAGGAGCGAGCTCGTCCACGTATCCCGCAGCAGCAATGAGTACTCCGCTGATCTGGTGCGCCGATATCCGGGGCGCTTCGGCTTCTTCGCCCATGTGCCACTGCCTTTTACCGATAACGCCTGTGCCGAAGCGATTCATGCGTTGGACACGCTGAATGCTGATGGCGTGGTGCTGTTGGCAAGCAATGGCGAGAAATTCCTCGGGGATGAGACCTTCGATGAGTTGATGAGCGAGCTGGATCGGCGTCAGGCCACCGTGTTCGTCCACCCCAATCTGCACCCGTCCACGGTCGAGTTAGGCCTGGATACGCCTCCGGGTTTGCTGGAGTTTTCCTGTGACCTGACCAGGGCCGGATTGAACCTGATTCTCTCCGGCACCATGGAGCGCTACCCACAAATTCGCTGGATACTGGCCCATGCGGGCGGTTTTCTGCCGTACGTGGCCTGGCGCGTGTCCCTCGCCAATGCAATGCCGGAATTTAGCGACAAGGCGGCATTGGGCGTTCTCAACTACTTGCGGCGCTTCTATTTCGACACCGCCTCGTCAGCCTCGCGTTATTCCATGGCCACACTACGTGAGCTGGTGGAGCCATCCCGCATTCTGTTCGGTAGCGATGCGCCCTACGAAGCAGAAGGTCAGACACTCGCCCAGATCACTGAGCTTGGGAAAGACGGATTCTGGTCAACGCAGATGGTTGCCGGAGTCGAGCGTGAACATGCATTGAGCCTTTTCCCTCGGTTCAGGATGGAGGGTGAAGCGGTTGCTGCCGCGCCGCTGTATGAGCATGAACCCTGGTCGGGACAGATGAAGCGCCAGATGCTCCAACCGCTTCGTTCACTGGCGCAGAATATGCGGAAGTAAGGCTGCAGCAAGTCATCTCATCGAAGGGGCAGGGGATGCATCTCATCCACTGCCCCTTGTCGTTACTGTGTGCGGGTCACTTGGTGCGCGTGTCACGCTGACGGGGTCACTGCGGGAGAAGGGGTGAGCCAGTCGATCTGGAAACTGTAGCGACCCAAGGCGCGCGCCAAAGGCTCTCGCCATTCTCCAGTTTCAACCTGAGCGACCAGTCCGCGCCGGGCGTCCTGGACAACTTCCACAGTAACCTCGGCCAAGCCAAGTGCTGAGGCTTCCTCGCGGATTACGCGGGCGATCTCCCGCTGCTGTAGCGCAGGCTTGAAGATCTTGCCGACCGGGGTCACCGGCAGCGCATCGAGAATCTCTATGCGCTTGGGAACGGCTGCGCGTTCGCTGATCCTCTCTGTGGCGAATGCCAGCAGCTCGGTACTGTCCGTGCGCTGGCCAGTGCTCAACTGCACGTAGGCAACTGGCACTTCGCCGGCATGCGCATCAGGGCTGCCAACGGCCGCCACCAGCGCCACTGCAGGATGGGCTTGGAGCGCTTCCTCGATCTGCTTCGGATCGATGTTGTGACCACCCCGAATGATGAGTTCCTTCTTGCGTCCTGTGAGCCAGAAATAACCCTCGGCGTCCTGGCGACCAAGGTCGCCCGTATTCAGCCAGCGACGGCCCCCAATCTCGATCCATACGCCCCGATTGTGGCTTGGGTCGAGATAGCCGCAGAACACATTGGGGCCATGGATGGCGATTACGCCAACCTCGTCTGGCTCGGCATCACGCAGGTACTCGCCCTGATCATTGAGCATCACCGCGCGCATTTCCTGGTAGGCGAGGCGCAGGCCGATGGAGCCGATCCGCCGTTCACCCTCTGGCGGGTTGGTCGAGGACACGCAGGCGCCTTCGGTCAGCCCGTATCCCTCGAGGATGCGCACGCCAATCCGTTGCTCGAACTCGCGGAACAGCTCTACCGGCATGGGTGCTGCGCCACACAGGGCGTACTGCAGGCTGGACAGGTCACGGTCACCGACCGGCTGCTGGAGCAGAGCGGAATAGACGGTGGGAACACCGGAGAAGAAGTTGATGCCGAAGTGCTCCGCCATCGCCCAGAAATTCTGGATCACCGCAGGGCCGCGATAGCCTTTTGGCGTGCCGATGATCACGCGGTCGCCGTGGGTCCAGGGCATCAGGCCGGTGACCAGTTGGCCATTGACGTGGAACAGCGGCAGGCCGCAGAAGATGACCTGGCCAGGTGGGCGCGGCTGCATGTTGGCGGCCATCGCCCAGGCATTGAAGACCTCGGACCCATGGGTTCGGATGGCGATCTTCGGCAAGCCAGTGGTGCCGCCTGTACAGAAGTAGGACGATGCCTCGTCGGATCTGATCTGACGACCACTGACCAGCCGATTACCTGGCTGGCGGCGCATGAGCGCGCGCAGATCGTGAATACGAAGTTTTTTGTGCCGTGCTTTCTCGCGCCGCGCCATCCAGCGCAGGGCGACCTTGGCGAGAGGGCTGACATACGGCGCCATGTTCACCCAGATGACATCGCGTACACCGGGCAAACGATCGAGCTGGCTCGCCAGTTTTGGCCAGAGATCGGCCCCGGGCGTCGGTGCCAGGGTCACCACCACGCGAGCATCGGCGGCACGCAACAGGTCGGCGATCTGCGCCGCCTCCAGCAAGGGGTTGATTGCCAGGACAACGCCTGCCGCTTCGCCACCCCAAATAGTGAAATGGGTTTCCGGCAGGTTCGGCAGCAGGAACGCGACCACATCCTTCGGGCCAACTCCCAGTCCATGAAAGGCATTGGCGGCTCGGGTTATGTCGGCGAAGAGCGCCTTGTAGCTCCAGTCGTGAGTGCGCTGGAACTTTTTGGCCTCGAGAAAGAAGCTCAATGCATTTGCGTGGGGACGTTCCTCTGCGCAGTGCTGCAGGGCCGCGTAAGTACTCGCAGGCAGTTCGCGGCGGGCGAGGGGAGTGCTCTCCAGGGCCCGGATGTCGGCGAGGGATTTCACGGCCATCAGGCTTGCTCCACCACGAGGTTGCGCTGCATGCCCAGGTCGATCACACCGTCGGCACTGCGAATGCTCGCCTCAACGACATCGCCGTGCTTGAGGTAATGGTCGCTGCGTCCTTCCTGGGCCTTCATGAAGGCCTTCCACTTGACCGCCTCTGGTAGCAGGGCGGCGATGCGCTGCTTGGCCGGCGAAGGTATCGACAGGGCGCAGCCGGCCGGCGTGCCGGTGGCGATCAGGTCGCCAGCTGCGAAGTCCTGCACGTCGGACAACTCCGAAAGGGTTTCGGCAGGGCCGAAAACCAGGTTGGCGGTGCTGTCATTCTGGCGGACCTGGCCGTTGACCGTGAGGCGGAGTTGGAGCTTGTTCAGGTAGCCCATTTCATCCGCGCCAAGCAGACACAGGAACGGCCCCACCGGACCGAATGTACGGAAGCTCTTGCCCTTGTAGAACTGCATCTGCGGAATCTGGATGTCCCGGGCGGAATAGTCATTGACGATCACCACACCGGCCACGAACTCGTGGAGGTTGGCGTCCGTGACCTTCACCGCACCGCTGATCTCGCGCTTGAGTACCAGGCCCAGCTCGATCTCGTAATCGAGGAAGCGGACGTGGTGTGGTTTGATCAGCTCGCTGTCAGCCGCGACGATGCAACCGTTGTCCTTGGTGAAGATCATGTTGAAGTGCTTGGCGTCCGGGTCCATGCCCGACTCGATCATGTGCTGGCGGTAGTTGGCACCCTGGCAGACGAAGCGCTGATTGCGAGTGACCGGCGAGAGCAGTCGCACCTCGCCAAGCGTGAGTTCGCCGTCCTGCAACTGGGCGAGTTTCTCCGCTCGTGTCTGTCGGATCAAGTCTCCCGTGGTCTCGAAGCGACCGGGAATCCGTGAAATGCGTTCGTGGCGGATGACACCCCAGTGCGTGTCATTGAGATATTCGAAGCGGACAAGGTGAACGGGCATCGATTTGGCTCCTGGTACAACGATTGGCCGCTGGTTAGCGACGGTTGGCGAAGCTTTGTTGTAGGGGCAGGGCTGGCAGCAGCACTTCGCTGGCCAGCAACACGGAGAATTTCGTGGCCGGGCCTAACCGAACATGCGCGCCAAAGTGATCAGCTTGCGCAGTGTCAGGTCTGGACTGCGCCGCAAGTTGCGCAGCAGTGCACGCAAATTGGCCAGGCTCATCCGTGGGCGGGTGAAGTCTCTCGGCATGCGCTGGCCCCATTGCGCCATTGCATCCGGGCTGACCTCATGCCAACCCGTGGGCCTCGTAGCGGTGAACAGGTCGCCATCGCAGTAGTGCTCATGCTTATCGCCCCAGGGGTCCTGCCAGTAGTCGAAAATCTGGCTGCCGAGGATGTGTCTGCCGATACCCCAGGCATGCTTCCAGCCACGTTCCTGCAGGACGCGCTGGCCCATACCCACTGCGTCGGCATCCACCACCTCATAGGCACTGTGGCTGTAGGCGGCCATGAAGCCCTGGGCGATAGCCAGGGTGTGATGGTCCGCAGGCGCGTCCCCCAGGTCCAGGCGCATGAAGGCGACCGCTGGTGAGCCGTCCGGCAGCACCTGGACGTCACTCGGAATGAAGCCGAAATGCTGTGTGTACCAGGCGCAGGTGTCCTGAAAATCGGCCACCTCCAGCACGACATGACCGAGCCGGGTGATTTCCGGTGGCGCGATGGGTGGGCGCTGGGTTGCGTTGATGCGCGGTGTGCCATTGTCCAGGTTGAGTGGGAGCGGGGCCCGATGCGGTAGGGCCGGGCAGGGTGCCTGACCCTGTATCGCCTCGACAAGGAACCCAGATGGATCGATCAGCCGTACAAGCTCGCCACCTCCCGGGGCGTCGACCTTCTCAATCTGTGTGGCGCCCGGAAGCCGGCTGAGGCGCACCAGATCCTCACGGGTGGCCACGCTCAGGCCGAAGCCGATGAAACGAGGACGTTCCGCATGGTGGATGCGATAGCAGTAGGGCGCTTCGGCGGTACCCCGCAGGTAAATCACGTCCTCTTGGCGGTGACTGGTGACCAAACCGAAATCAGTCAGGAAGCGCTCGGCGCGGTCCAGGTCGGGACGCTCGAAGATCAGGTGGATGAGGCCTGTCGCCATAACCGTTGGCGCTGCGTTTCGAGTTGGCTGTTGAGTGGAAAGCAGGTTGGCAGTATTGGACATTGTTGTTCTCCGGCGGCTTTCTTGGGGCCGAACGATGCCAACGCTCCTTGGTTGGCCAGGAGCGCGCGGTTAACGATTCGGCACTAAATCAATCGGGGCAGGGCAGAGGTGGCAGCTCTCCGGTGGCCAGGACCGCAGCTTCATCGGGGGCAATTCCGAGGGTCCGCAAGATCATCTCGGCGGTGTCCGAACCGGCCTCGCGCCATGTTTTGTGACCTTCCATCACCAGCAGCATCGCGCCCAACACGCTGCTGGCAATCATCGAGATGACGCTGAGTAATTGCTCCTGGCGGAACCGATAGCGCCCTTTGGAAAGGCCACTGAGCACGTCGGCTGTAGCCTGGCTGTAGAGCGTCTCGCGGAGCATGGGGGTGGTCATTGCGAATCGGCTTAGAAAGGCACCCCATTGCGGCTCTTCATGGGCGCGACGGATGAAGAAGCGAATACCGTTCGCCAGGCGCTGTCCGGGGTCTTCCAGGTGGCTGATGTTCTTCCTGATGCGTCGATGCATGTCCGCACTCAGTTGACTTGCCACGTGCTCGAAGAGCTGGTCCATCGTATCCACGTACTGGTAGATGGTGCCGCGCGCCACACCTGCTTCTTTCGCAAGATCCCTGATGCTTAGCTGGGTTGCACCTCTTTCCGCGAACAGACGCAGCGCGGTCTGATGAATTCGGCGCTGGGCGGTGGTCATTGGCTCCATCAGATGTCTCCAAGATCTCTATTGGGAACAATTGAACACACGTGTTCATAAATGGTCAATAGAGACTTTCGGTGAGTTGATGCGGAAAGCCCTCAGGTGGCCTGGCCTGGCAGGGTCGCAATTTAGCTGCGCAATCAAAATCGGTGGTGGATCTGGCAGGCCCTGATGTACCCGACCTTGAAACTCCATGCAGACGCGTCTGCTTGGGATAGCAGCTGCCTGGCGGGCGCCGCGTATGGAGCTGCGAGATTGCAGCACAGACGATCTTTAGGTCCGCGCATTGCAGCGTCTACCAGCTCCAGGCATTTCCTCAAATGCGCTGACGCTTCAAGCTCCAGCTGCAATTCGTCCTCGAGCTTCGTCAGCTATTCAGAAGTCAGTGGGATTTCGAAAAGCGAAGCTGCGTTCGCCATCCCATGATTACGTGAGCATCGTTAGTGTGAGGCGTCCTGCCTTGGCGGCGTCCAAGGTCCAGGAGCGCACGAAGGGCAGAATTAGCTAGCGCCGCTGGAATGCCTGCGGCAGAGTCCGGGGATGATGGATTTGGCGATCCTTGCAGGCTTCTGGATTCCGGTGCTCGGTGCGATCGTTCTTATCCTTGGCTTCGCATAATCTATATTATGGTAAATCAGGTGCTATGTTAGACAGGCGTGCTACTCGCGAGATCAACCTGCGCCTCCTTGCGGGGAAAGCAATGTGGCACTTTTGGCCGCTTATGACCCAGTGTTTTCCTGTTTTCGGAACTCAACGTGGCACTCAACACTGGCACTGGAAGGCAATTTAAGACTCAGCATCGCAGTACCCGCTCCCAGTCACGCCTTAGCAAGGGATGGCAGGCTCGGGGCGCGCCACCGAAGCAGCGATTAGATACGACGGCCATTTCGCTCTCAGTCCGGTACCGGATTGGCTGGCCATCTTGGTCAAGCAGGACGCCACCACTAGCAAGTAGCAACGCATGCCCGGCGACCACGTCATGGGCCGAAACCGGATACAGCGAGACTGCGCAAACCGCATCACCAGCCGCGACTCGGGCCAGCCGGTAGGCAATACTTGGCATCGCATGAAACTGAGCTGGCGTACAGAGCTCAGCGTTTACCTGGGGTTTAGCCTCGGCAGCCACGCTCACCATGACCACGGCCCGGTCACTTAGTCGCTGCTGGCGGAGATCGTTAACGACTGGTTGGCCGTTGCGCAACAGGTGCGGTAATCCCTCGGCCCAAGCGATGCAGTCAGCGCCACGATCTGACGTAACCGGCGCATGCACGACACCCATTACCGGCTGTGCATCTCGCAAAAGCCCAACCGAGATGGCCGAGCCTTTTCGGCCGTTCAGGAAGTCGCTGGTGCCGTCGTTGGGATCGATCACCCAACACCATGAGTCGCCGGTCAGGACATGCCCGGTTTCTTCGCCCCAGAAGTCGCAGGGCAATAGATGTAATAACGCTCCACGCAATTGTTGCTCGATCTCAACGTCCACGGGGGCTTTGTCACCATGACCGCGCGGCCCCTCAGCGCGGCCCCATTCGGCAGATAACAGCCTCCCGGCCCGGAGCACCTGAGCCACGACTAGTTCGAGTAAGGTTTTGAGGTCGGGCTGGAGCATAATCAGAGCCTGTATAGCGCTAGTGAAGGTAGGCCCCAGTGCTGGAGGCGACAGGAATTATCCTATACATCCATACGCAGTTGGCTGCTGCCAGCTGCTAATGGGGCTGCCTCCCCTACCCTTGCGCTTTGTTCCCCGTGCGCAATTACCGAGTTCCGAGGCGGAGGTTAGGCGCACCACCTGCGTTGGCTGCTATACGCTGCGGCACGCGTCAGTTGTTGCCCTTACTGGTATACGCCGTACTCGAGCCGCCCCAAAAAGGCAGCCAACTGCTCGTAGTCGGCGGACTCTTTGATCATGTCCAGGGGGACCTGCCGGTCTAGCCCCATTGCCGGAACGGTGAACCAGCGTTCTGCTGCAGCACCGGAACCAAACACAATTTCCGCGTGGGCGGATACGGCAATCAATCTGAGCAACCGCTCCCCATGGGCGGGCTTCAAGTGCGCAGACGGCTCGTGCAGCCAGCGGCGCAAAGTCCGTTCAGATATGCCTAGCGCGCGACATACCAGCGGACGCTTCTGCAGAAGTGGTGCGCGCCGGGCGGCGGAAAGCAGCTCGTTAAGCGTCATACTGGTGCCAGATACTGCGAAAGATTCCGTTGAAAGCCCAGACGGTGAGAGCAGCTGGAGCGCTCGCTGCGCCAAGGTTTCCAGTGCAGTGGTAGACGACTCGCGAGCTACATTCATCTTTATAGTCCTGGGGCTTTGCCCGCTTCTGCCCTCCCCCATGAGGCCGCGGGAGGCACTACCAGTGGCCTCAAAGCAAGGCGAAGGTAAAACCAGCCTCCCAACGGAGGCTGGCACAGACCTAGGTTCGTCACCAGTATGGGCGCTGGGAGAGGCTTCACTAGGGCGGCTGCGGGATTCTACGCCCACCGGCACTGGTGAGGCACCCGGCAGCGATAAAACGTGGTCGCCGCCGATTGCGCTTTGTCCGTTGGGCGTGAGCACCGACAACCAACCTGATCGCTAGGAGGCTTGGCCGATGAGTTGGAAACTAACTTGCCAGGACGCCGCTGATGGCAGCGGTGACCTGATCCTGGAACTGCCAGACGACCTGCTCGAGGCCGCCGGATGGAAGGTGGGCGACATCCTGGAACTGGAGGGCGACCTGGCCAATGGTGGCGCCATTCAACTGAAGAAGACGGTTCTGTGCGATGTGTGCGATGTGTGCGGTGCTGGCACTGCCGAAACCGGACATGGGGTACTGCAGGCGCAGTGGCGAGATGGCGAGCACGACGGGCTACGCCTGTGCAGGGGCTGCTTCGACTACGCAATGGCCACACTCCGGCGAGAGCATGAACTGAGCCACATGTTTGATGAAGAGGGACAGTGAGCTCGGGCTGCGACTAAAGCGGGGAACGAGTTTTTGCTCGTTAACCCGACTCACGGGCGGATAGTCCTTCGCGTTGGCTCAAGGTGACTGAGCTTTTTAGGCCGACTGGGCGGATCAAAAGGGAGCCGACCATTACTTTGCAGGTCGGCATTTATATGCGTCTCCCCTGCCCTCGGCTCGGTCAAATGACCAGCCTGGGCGCGGGAGGTGCAAGCGGCTAGTTGCCGGCCTCCTCAAGACGTTTGAGCTCCGCTTCAATCCGCCGAATGAGGTCACGCCGCCCTACCCCGCTGTCTTTTTGAAGATAAGCGGCAACCAGCATGGTCGCGGGATGGACATCCAGTACACCGGCAAGCTGCTCGAGTTTCTCGATGGTCGGCCCTTTAATGCCTCGCTCCAGGCTGCTGAGGTAGGTTCGGCTACTCACATTGGAAAAGTCTTCCTGGGTGAGGCCGCTCTGCTTGCGTAGCTGTTTAAGCGCCAGTCCAAACGCTGTGCTCAGTTCCATTTTGCCGATCCTGCAAAAAGGAACGATCAAGCCTTTGTGAACACTATAGGGCTACAATCTATAGGGTTCATTTTGAGGTGCAGGGTGATGTTTACGACCTACCGGAACGCGGAGATCCACCTGGACCCCGCGGAGGAAAGTTCCAGCACTCAGCTGTGGAGCTATGTTGAGCAGGAGATCACCTGGCCATGGTTCTACCTGCAGATCGTTCGGCGTCATGGCCGTCAGACCTACCGGAGCATGTTGATGCTCCATCACGCTCATGACCTGAAAAAAATCATTGATGATCAGTCGAATCTGGCCTGGGTGGAGCAAGTGCAGCTAGTCACCCCGGCACACGTCAATGGCCAGCCCAGGTGGCTGATGGAACCCTTGGAAGAGGTCTGCATTATCCGAGATGGACCAGCGGGGGATCCGGGCTACCTCTATAAGGTCGCCAATGGGGTCAGCTACTCCATGCATCACCGACGAAACCTGGAAGCGCTGATCGTCACCGATGTCATTTTCTCAGCCGAGCGGCACCTTCGACCAGAGTGACAAAGCTAGCCGCAATTAGTCGTCTCTCGCAGCCTTACAGAACAGGGACAGTTTTGGCGCCCTCAGGGCCGGACATAGACCGCCTTCTGTCAGTTGCGAATCCGCTCCACTGCAGGGTGTGCATGGGAGCGGGTTAGCTACTCAAGGTGGGCAGGTCGAGGCAGCGCTTGAAGCGACTCACACGTCAGTGACGGACGTCAATGTCGACCGCATCCATTTGGGCATTCTGCAGGCCCGGAGCTTGATCAGCTCTTCCCTACTCAGGCTATCGGTGATTTTGGAAACCACCTGGGTCGACAGCCCCTCTTTACCCATGTAGTGGAGAGCAGTAAGGGCGAGTCCCACCCTCGTCCCAGCATGCTGCAAGCGATCACTCGACACATGCACGAGGCGGACCACTGCGTTACCGACCTTGAGTACTCGAGTCGGGCCGCTGGTGTAGTAGACCGGCTGCATCTGCATTTGTGTACTGAGCCCGAGCCTGCGGACAGCTTCAGAACCGTGAATCTGGATCGTCTCTCCATTCGACTTGGTAATGACCTGCATCACGGTAGTCGGGCTGGGCCGGACGTTCTTGCCCACGTACTCGTTGAATTTCGGGCGCATATAGACGCCGCGAACGATGCGTTCCAGTCGACCCAATTGCACCAGCTTGGAGAGTGCTTTATCGACCGATGTACGAGACCCCACCTGAGCGAACAATGCGCGGGAAAAGGGCTTTCCCTTCTCCATATATTTGATTCGGTTCGCCATAGCTTCCGTGACGGACATGAGGGGCATCCATAGTCATCTTTTCTGGCTGGTAGGAAGACTAGGGGTCATGCCGAGATAAGGGGAAAATTAGGACATTCGTTCTGTAAGGCAATGAATTACAGGGAGATTTATTACGGCCTTTTGGCTGGTCGTCCGCATTCTTGCGAACCGTCTATGCTGATGGCTTTGCCTTGCTTGGGGACGCACTCAATGGCCTCGGTGGAAAGGACAGCCTACCCTCCCTTACCCAGTCAGTTGTCAGCGAAGGAGCTTCATCGAAGCTACTCCCTGTCTGACTCCGAGATCGAATGGGTCGACAACACCGCTAAGAGTCCGGCGCTCTCAATTGCGCTGGCAATCCAGCTAAAGGTGTTTCAGCAGCTCCACTATTTCGTACCGCTCGAAGAGCTCCCCCAGGAACTCGTCAGCCATGTCCGACGTTGCCTGCGCTACGGAGCGCGTATAACTCCGCGCTACAGCAATCCCCGCACACTTTACCGGCATCAAGCTGCCGTCCGGCAGTACCTGCAGGTTACCCCGTTCTATAGCAGCGACGGGCTTGCAGTTACGGAGCAAATCGCACGTGACTGCGCTTCAGTACTAGAACAGCGAGCCGATCTTATTAATGCGATGCTCGATGAGCTGATTCAGCGCGGTTATGAGCTTCCGGCTTACTCAACGCTCAACGACATCGCGGAAACCGCGTTGGCGGGCGCGCAAGAGGCTATCTTCAACCGCGTGGTAGCTCGAACGCCAATAGATGTGGTCCACAAGCTGAAGGAGCTGCTCGACACGGAATTCGGCCGCCGGCAGAGCGATTTCAATACGCTCAAACAAGCACCCAAGAAACCGTCGCGCAAGCACCTGGAGGTGCTGATCGACCACCTTGCCTGGCTAGATGGCTTTGGCGATCTGGACACCATTTTCGAGGGAATCGTTGAGACCAAGATCCGGCATTTTTCTGCTCAGGCCGCCGCCGCGGACGTCGCAGAACTGAAGGATTGTTCGCCGCCGAAGCGCTACACCCTGATGCTGGCGCTGATCTATCGGATGCGGGTGCGAACTCGGGATCATCTGGCGGAAATGTTCATTCGGCGGATTTCGACCATTCACAAGCGCGCCAAGGAGCAGCTGGAGCAAATCCAGGCCCGGCAGCGCCAGAAGGTGGAACAACTGGTGGCCACCCTGGGTGGGGTGCTGCAGATTCTGGCCCAGGAACCAAACAACGAGGAGGCCGGCAGCCTAATTCGGGAGTACGTCTGCCCCGACGGCAATCTCGATCGGCTGCTGGAGTCCTGTGCCGAAGTACAGGCCACCGGGGGTACTAACTACTTACCCCTGATCTGGAAACACTTCAAATCTCATCGCTCGCTGCTGTTTCGCTTGAGTCATCTTCTGCAATTAGAACCAACCACCCAGGACCGTTCACTGACTCAGGCCCTTCAGCTCATCCAGGACAACGAGAATTTGCATCGGGAGTGGATCGATGAGCATGTCGATCTCTCGTTTGCCTCGGAACGTTGGGGCAAGGTCGTGCGCCGCCCCGCCAGCGAGGGTCCGCCGACGAGCCGCCGCTACTTGGAAGTCTGCGTGTTCTCCTACCTGGCCAGCGAATTGCGCTCGGGGGATCTTTGCGTTCTAGGGTCCGAGTCCTTCGACGATTACAGAAGGCAGTTGCTCCCCTGGGAGGAGTGCCAGGAGCGTCTGCCGGCCTACTGCGAGAAGGTCGGCCTGCCCAGCACGGCCAAGGGGCTTGTCGAATCCCTCAAGGCTCAGTTGGCGGAAACCGCGCAGCAGCTGGACGAAAAGTTCCCTTCCTGCCGCGGAGATGTCTCGATCAACGACGCCGGCGAACCCGTGCTGCGGCGGGTGATGGCGAGGGATATTCCGCCGTCTGCTATCTCATTACAAACGGCAATCGTCCAGCGCATGCCCGCCCGGCACGTGCTCGACATCATGGCCAACATCGAGCATTGGATTCAGTTCACCCGGCATTTCGGGCCGATGTCCGGCAACGAGCCAAAGCTCAAAGATCCTGCCGAACGCTACCTGATGACCATCTTCGCCATGGGCTGCAACTTGGGGCCCAACCAGGCGGCTCGGCATCTTGCCGGGAATGTCACGCCGCACATGCTCTCCTACACCAACCGGCGCCACCTCTCGTTGGAGAAATTGGACAAGGCCAACCGTGAGCTGGTGGAGCTCTACCTGCAACTCGATCTACCTAGGCTGTGGGGCGACGGCAAAGCGGTGGCGGCAGACGGCACCCAATTCGACTTCTACGACGACAACCTGCTCGCCGGCTACCACTTCCGCTATCGCAAGATGGGCGCCGTGGCCTATCGGCATGTCGCCAACAACTATATCGCAGTGTTCCAGCACTTCATCCCGCCGGGAATCTGGGAGGCGATCTATGTGATCGAGGGGTTGCTCAAAGCGGATCTCAGCGTCGAACCCGACACGGTGTACTCCGACACCCAGGGCCAGTCGGCCACGGTGTTCGCCTTCACCCACCTGCTGGGCATCAACCTGATGCCGCGCATTCGCAACTGGCGGGACCTGGTGATGTGCCGGCCGGATCGTGGGGTGTCCTATAAGCACATCAATCGCCTGTTCACCGATACGGCGGACTGGCAGCTGATCGAAACCCATTGGCAGGATCTGATGCAGGTGGCGCTGTCGATCCAGGCTGGCAAGATTTCCTCGCCGATGCTGCTGCGCAAGTTGGGTTCCTGCAGTCGGCGCAACAAGCTCTACCATGCGGCACAGGCACTGGGCAGCGTGGTCCGGACGATCTTCCTGCTCAACTGGATCGGCAGCCGTGAGCTGCGCCAGGAAGTTACCGCCAACACCAACAAGATCGAGTCCTACAACGGCTTCTCCAAGTGGCTGTCGTTCGGTGGCGACGTGATTGCCGAGAACGATCCCGACGAGCAACAGAAGCGCTTGCGCTACAACGACATGGTGGCCTCCTCGGTGATTCTGCAGAACACCGTGGACATGATGCGCATTCTACAGAAGCTGGCCCGGGATGGTTGGCAGTTCACCGATGAGGACGTGTCCTTCCTCAGCCCTTACTTAACTAGCAACGTTAAGCGCTTCGGTGAGTTCAACCTCAAGCTAAACCGCCCGCCGGAATCCTGGATCAAGGACTCGGTCTTCCAGCAGGCGGCGGGTTCGCTTCGAGCCGGTATGCCCAGTCAGGCTTCGGTGGAGGAAATCCAATGATCGACATTCCACCCGCGTCGTTTCGTGTCACGCCCTATGGTGAGGTGGATGCAACCACACTGGATCAGGTCCGGGACGGCTTCGACACGTCCCGGCTCCTGGGCCTGGTGGACGGTCTGGATGCCTGTCTTGCTGACATGGGCGGTGTCATCGCGCTGCGCGAAGAGCTACTGAGGCTCCACGCGATGGCGCTGACCCTCGTCGAGGGTGCCGCCCCGACAGTGCCTACCGAGGGCGCCTGCATCTGGGCTGAAGCGGAATCCGTGCAACTGGACCTTGAGACGTTGGCCGCATGGGTTCGCTCGGCGCAGGCCTGCCTTACCCCTTTGGTTAATCTTGTGCCCGACCACGAGCAGTAGCCCAGCTATGCCTTAGATTAAGCCGAGCCCCGAGCCGGGCCTGGCCTGTTCGTGGCAAGCTAGCCACCGAAGGCTTTCTTGCGTTGCGCAGTCCGTTCCCGGCGTTGGTTTTCCGTAGGCGGTTCGGCGCGTGGCAGCCAGTTGGCCTGCTGTTGATACTGGATGTTACGCACCACATGACCTTCTTCGAGGCGCTGCAGCGCTGGTTCATTATCGGCTTGAATCAGCGCGCTGGTCAGCGCCGGACTGGGTTGGGGCCGCTAGTCACTCAGATGGTCGCTCCGATGTCGGTCAGATCCCTCTAGGAACGTATTCCAATGGAGCCAGTGCCATTGTAACTGCGACAGTTGATGGCATCGTTCAACGCCATGTTGGTCCGGCTGGATGAGCCTGAGCAGTTGAGGTCCGCTTTTTTGCTTTAGCCCGCATCCACCTGGTGGCTCACAGTGAGAGTCACCGCATGGAGGACTTCACGATGGGCAATTACCTCAGGTTCATGATTCGCTGGTTCAGTTACCCGATCGTCTTTGGCGGCACTGCCGGCTGAATGATCTGGCCGCTCTACCAAGGCGTGCCTTACTGGCCTGCCACGCCCCTCATTGCCGCAGTGGGGATTGCTTCAGTGGCAATGCTGGAGCACCGGCAGTCGTTTCGAGAGGACTGGCTTGAGGATCATCATGATACCCGGACCAACCTCGTTCATATTATCGTGAACCTAAAGACTAGACGATCCCGACCTTGCTCCGAGCACAGACTATAGCCTGACGAATTGCACTGGGCGGCCGGCAGCAGACCCAGACTCTCGTAATAGCGGATGGTTACGGCCTTGGTATCCATTGCCTTGGCCAGTTGTCCCACCGTGAATTTCGACTCGCTCATTCGACTTGACCTTATAGTTGCTATAAGCGCCATTCTACGAACATCAGGTCGTGAATGAGGATCGGATCATGGACAGCTGCTGCGAAAACAAGGCCGGCGAATTGGCCCAGCTGCGTGCCCGGCAAAGCCGCGTGCTGTATATCGTCCTGGCCATCAATGCCCTGATGTTCCTGGTGGAGTTCAGCGCTGGCTGGATTGCCGGGTCAACCGCCCTACTCGGTGACTCGCTGGATATGTTCGGCGATGCCTCGGTGTACGCCCTGACCCTCTTCGTGCTGCACCGCAGCGTTCGCGCACGGGCAGGCGCAGCGCTGTTCAAAGGCGGCTTCATGTTGCTGTTCGGCCTGGTGGTGATCGCCGATGCCGTACGCAAGATGTTGCTGAACGAGGTGCCGGCCGCCGACTGGATGGGTGTCGTGGGCGTGATCGCGTTGCTGGCCAACGGCGTGTGCTTCGCCCTGCTCTATGCGCATCGCAGCGATGACCTGAACATGCGCTCCACTTGGCTCTGCTCACGCAACGATCTGCTGGCGAACAGCAGCGTGATTGTCGCGGCGGGCCTGGTTGCGCTCACCGGCAGTCTCTGGCCAGACGTGGCGGTCGGCTTGGCCATCGCCATGCTGTTCCTGCACTCGGCCGGGCAGGTCATCAGCGAAGCCTGGGGTGAATGGCGAACCGCTGCAGCCTCCCCGGTTGCCCAACCGATTGAAGCCACGGCCAACAATTGCGGCGGCAATACGCCGGTTCGGCAGGAGCCCTGCTGTGCCCCCAAGGCCACGGTGGTCGCGGTCGAGCCCGGCTGCTCCTCGAAAACATCTAACCCAGCCAAGGGTTGTTGCGGCCCGAAAGAGCCGCACTGAGCAACTCCATCACTCAAGGAGAAAGCTGATGCTGCGATTCCGATTCTTCTGCATGGCGCTACTACTCGCCACCTCGGCCGAGGCGCTGGCGGACCTGGAGGCCAAGGATGCCCGACTGCGCCTGCTGCCCGGCAACTTGCCAGCCGCCGGTTACTTCCGCCTGACCAACACCGGCACACAGCCCGTGGTGCTGACCGGCGCGCAGAGCCCCACTTACGCGGAGGTGATGATGCACCGCAGCGCGGTGGAGAACGGCACCGCCAGTATGCAGCACGTCGAGAAGGTGGAAGTGGCCCCTGGCGCCACAGTGAACTTCGCGTCAGGCGGCTATCACCTGATGCTGATGCAACGCCAGCGACCAGTTGCGCTGGGCGACAAGGTCGAAGTGACCCTGCAATTCGCCGACGGCCAGAGCCTGCCGGTCACGTTCACGGCGGTCTCGCCGGCCGCACAATGAAAATCGAGCCAAAGTATTCACGCAATCTCCTAGCCACTCCTTGGAGCCCCCCATGAGTCGACGTTTCGTCGTCCTCGAAATCGCCTTCTTCGCCTTAATAGCAATTGCGGCGGCGGTACTCTTTTTCGACCGCCAGATTTCGCAAGAAGAGCAGGCTTCTGCTACTTCCGCTGTGTCCTCCGAGCCCGCCACTGCAGACCCGGCCACGCTGGTGCGCTTCCATTCGCCGACCTTCGGACCATCCAACGCGTCCGTGACCATAGTCGAGTTCTTCGATCCCTCCTGCGAGTCCTGCCGGGCCTTCCATCCGTTCGTCAAACAGATACTCGCCGAGAACCCCAACGACGTCCGCCTGGTCATGCGCTACGTGTTGTTCCACAAGGGTTCCGAAGAAGTGGCGCGACTCCTGGAAACCTCGCGCAAGCAGAACCTGTTCCCGCAAGTGCTGGAGGCGGTGCTCGCCGCTCAGCCGGAATGGCATGACGACCCGCAAGTGCTGAAAGCCTGGGAAGCCGCCGCCAGCGCGGGGCTGGACGTGGAGAAGGCTCGCGCCGAGCTGGGTTCCCCTGCCATCGATGCGGTACTGAAGCGCGACATGGAAGATGCCAAGAAGATCGGGATTCGTGGCACTCCAACCTTCTACGTCAACGCCCAGCCGCTGGTTGAGTTCGGTCCAGAACCGCTGCGCAATCTGGTGCTGTCGGAAATCAAGCAAGCAAGGAACTGACACCATGAACTGGCTGGAGCACCGTGTACCGCCGCCCCTGGTCGCCATCCTGTTCGCGGGGCTGATGTGGTTGATTTCGCCCCAGGCTGCGACTGCCGGCTGGCACCTGGGCGCCGCGATTGCCGTGCTGCTGATGGGAGCGGCCGTGTGCCTGGCCGGCGTGCTGTCCTTCCGCCACGCCAGCACCACCGTCAACCCGCTGAGGCCGGAAACGGCCTCAGCGCTGGTCAGCTCCGGCATCTACCGCCATACGCGAAACCCCATGTATCTGGGGTTTGCCATCGCCTTGGTGGCCTGGGCGTTCTACCTCGCCTCACCCACTGCGCTGCTGGGCGTGGTCGGGTTCGTGCTCTACATGAATCGCTTTCAGATCGCTCCGGAAGAACGGGCGCTGGTGTCTTTGTTCAGGGGGGAGTTCTTGGTCTACAAGGCGCATGTGCGAAGGTGGCTCTAGCGCGGTAAAGTTCTCGACGCCGCGCGACATGACCGTCTTGGGCAAACCGAGATGAGCCCATCACACGTCACTTGCAAAGCGCCACCGGTCAGCAACGCATCGTAAGATCAGCGCCCCTCATCGGTTTTACATTACGCCATTCGAATCTCATCGGATTGGGAAGCTATGCTCAGCCTGTACCCTCAGTGGGCAAAGGCTGAATCTGGAGGTGGTGAATGTACAGGTGGCTATCTTGTGTGCTGGCATCTCTACTCATCACCGGTTGTGGAGAGCAGAGTTGGCAGACTCAGGACGTCACTGGAAAGATGCCAAGGCTTGAGTTCAACCTGACCGATGAGAATGGTCAGGCAGTAAGCGAAAAAGACTACCTTGGAAAGATCGTGCTGCTGTTCTTCGGCTTTACTAGGTGCCCTGACGTTTGCCCCACCACCTTGGCAAAGATATCAGCGGCCTCGAAAAAACTGGACGAGCAGACCCAGAGAGATCTGCAGGTTCTGTTCGTATCGGTAGACCCGTCTAGGGATAACCAACAGTTATTGCGTACCTATACAGATGCCTTCGGGCCGCAGTTCATAGGGCTTACGGGCGATAAATCATCGCTGGACAACCTGACTCGTCGCTACCACAGCATTTACGAGTACGGAGCGAAGGATCAATCCGGTAACTATGACGTTTCACATTCCATTGCTGTGTACGCTTTCAATCGAGATGGAGAGGTTAGAGTTCTGTTCCGTGACAGTGACCCGTTGGATGCAGTGGTGGCCGATTTACGGCAGCTCTCTGAGGGCAGCTAGCGCCAAATTCAGGCCCCGTTTAAGCGGGGGCTCAGGGCATTGCACCTGGCGACGAGTTTTTCGCATCCCAATTCGCCGGAAAAATTCCGCTCACGCACTCATAACGGTACCTAACCGATTCTTCCCAGTATCGGAAATGCCTCCAGCAACCACCAGGCGAAACGGGTCAGTTGGCCTGTCACCATGGCCAGGCCCATGAGGATGAGGATCACGCCCGCCCCGATGTGGATGGCACGACTCCAGCGACGAAAACGCCTCATGCCAGCCAGGAAATGATTGGTGAATAGCGCGGTCAGCAGGAATGGCATGCCCAAGCCAACTGAATAGATCGACAGAAGTGCGACGCCATTGGCTCCCGAGGCGCCAGTGGACGCGCTCAAGGTAAGGATGCTGCCAAGGATCGGGCCGATACAGGGAGTCCAGCCGAAGGCGAAGGCAATGCCCAGTAGGTAGGCGGTAATCGGCCCCCCAGACGTCTTTAACTGGTGGATGAAGCGAGTATCCATGTTTAGCCAGCGGGGGTTGATCAAACCAGTCATGAACAGCCCCAAGGCAATGACAATCAGCCCGCCGACCAGATTGGTTTCCTGCCGATAGGCGATCAGCAGGCGGCTGATCGCTGTCGCACTTGCGCCCAGGGCGATGAAGACAGTGGAAAAGCCCAGCACAAAACTCAGGCTCATGCCGATTATCGTAAACCGCTCCCGGCTCCCCTTCAGCTCTTGCAATTCGTCCACTGTGCGGCCGGCCATAAAGGACATATAGCCCGGCACCAGGGGCAACACACAAGGGGAAAGGAACGAGATCATCCCTGCGACCAATGCACTCAGAATGCTGATCTCGCCCAAGCTCATGGCTGCCTCTTAGTCGAGTTAATTACCTCTCGGAGGTACGCTTCAACCTCCGGGGCATCCCATTCCGCCGCCCCCAGTTTACGCCCGAGCTCCCTGCCTTCGCGGTCCAGCAAAAGTGTGGCCGGTAATCCGAAAGCACCGAGCACTTGGATAGCGTGCATTTTCTCGTCCACGAAGATTTCGAGCCGTTGAATACCTACTTCCCGATAGAAGTCTCGAACGACGGCTAGCCCGTCCTGATCGACGGAAAGTGCTACAACCTGGAAGTCCGCCCCTCCGAGTCGCTCCTGCAAACGGTCAAGCGTCGGCATTTCCTCACGGCACGGCACGCACCAGGTAGCCCAGACGTTCAGTAGAACCACCTTTCCGCGAAAGTTGGCAAGGTTGAGCGTTTGCCCCTCCGCATCGACGAACCGAAGCTCCGCCAAAGGTCTGGGTTCTGGCCACAGTGTTAGGCCGGCCCGTACGACATGCTCTGTCCCCCAGGTCAGTCCGGCCCCCACGGGGAGCGATAGCAGCAGCGATATCAACCAGATCGTCCAACGTCTTGAGGAATGCAAACGAAACCATTTGGATCTAATCGGGAAGCCGATGCTTTTGAGTTGCACGGTACACCTCAGGATCAAATCGCCTCTCTGAGGACTATAGCCATTGCGCGTCCAGTGTTGTGCGACCAACCTTTCCATTGCCGGGCTTCCGCTCGTCTTCTTCTGGAACCAGTCGGCAGCGCCTACCATCAACCGGGAACGCAGTTGCTATAAGAACGGAATGGTCAGGGGAGGATTCACGTGCACGCTGCATCTATTTGGGGTGTCTACGGGGAAAAGGCTGAAGCTGGGGAGATCGTGCCAACGCAGCCTTTAACCTGCCGCGTTGGTTATCGCTGTTCAGCCTGGTTAACCGGTCCAACTTAGCCGCTGGTGCGTTCGGTCGATTTGGCCTTGCCCTCGGCGACCGACGACTCCACCTTCTGCTGCTCCAGGCGATAGGCGTCCATCGAGACCTGGGCGGCCTTCTGCGCTCGGGCGAAGGTGCGATCGCCACCACCGGCGGCCATGGTCAAGGAGGAGGCGGTCAGGGCAGCGATGGCGATAAGGGCTTTCATGGATTTCATGTGAGTATCCTCAAATTTATAGTGGTTGGCCCGCCGATCCACGGGCTGAGCTTCAGACTCAAAGCCACCTTAACCAACCCGCCCTGACAACAACCTGAGCTGAACATTACATTTCTGTCAGGTTGCCATTTCCTTCTTGTGGAGCCTCCCGCTTGCTCATAGTGCCCGGGACGTGCCAGAGAGACGCGGTCTCGAGCCCCTCTCTGACTGACATACCGCGCCCGCGAGCCGAGTCTTCTGCCGTTAGCGACGAAGGCCCCGGCGTGACTCCGATCTACGCCAGCTCGCGCAACCAGAAATTCGACTCCTGGCAGTTCATCCAGGCGCTGCCGAAGGAGCGCATTCGCAAGATCCATCTGGCCGGTCACAGCGACTACGGGCACTACCTGATCGACACCCACGACCAACAGATCACCGGTCCGGTCTGGGACCTCTATGCGTGGGCAATCGAGCACCTGGGCCCCAGGGCCACCTTGATCAAGCGCGATGAGATCTTTCCCCCGCTGGACGAGTCGCTGTCCGAGTTGGGGAACGCCCGGACGGTCGCGGCCAAGACACCGGAGACTGCGGCATGCGTCTGATCACCTTGCAGCAGGCCTTCGAACGCTATCTGCTGTTCGGCGAAAGCACGGCGCCTGCCGAACTGCTGCAACAGCTGCGCGCAAGCGAGGCACTGTCGGCGGAAGACGGGCTGCGGGTCTATCACAATGCCTACCGCACCCGGCTGCTGTCCGTGTTACGCGAGGACTTTCCAGCCATTCTCCACTGGCTTGGAACCGAGGCCTTCGAGCAATTGGCGCAGGCCTATATCGAACCCTGGCTGCCACGGCATTTCAGCCTGCGCTGGCTGGGCGAGAAGCTTCCCGGGTTCATCGGCGATTACCTCAGCGAATCCCAGGCATCCCGGCTGCGGAGCTGTAGTGGGCCTTCACGCTGGCCTTAGATGCGGCGGACAAGCTCCCGCTAACACTGTCGGACATGGCCAGAACTGGGCCAGCCTGACAGTGCGGCCACGCTCCAGCGTGTGCTGGCTCACTTTGAACTCGAACGCGCTGGAGATCTGGAAGGCCACCAAGGCGGTCCCCGTTCCGGAAAGCCTGCCGCTCGCTCAACCGCTGAATTGCCTGGTCTGGCGACACGAACTAACCCGCCAGTACCGGAGCCTGGACCAGCCGGAATCGTCGGCGCTCCAGCTGATGGCACGTGATCGCCAGGCGTTTCCCGATCTCTGCGCCAAGCTGGTCGACGTGTCTGGAGAACAGGCTCCGCTGCAAGCCGCGACCTGGCTCAGGCAGTGGGCGAGCCAGGGGTTATTGCTGTGGCGCAGCTGAGACTAGACTCCTCGGCGGTCACGCTATCATGCTGTTCCAACGGTCCAAGCAATGTCCAGTCATGCTGCCGCAGATGAATAACGCCGGCGAGAATAATTGCCCATATTTGTTCCCACGTGACCACCGCGCAATCGCAAACGCGGTGCAAGTCAGCCCTCTTGAGCGCTTACTTTGGTGGCATAACCCTGCCCCTGGATCACTAAGCAGAGCTGTTCAGGGCTGTACGCGCTCTCTACCAGGACCTTGCCAACAGTTCGGTCTACTTCATCCTGGCCTCTCGCAGATGGTTGAAAATCTCATGCTTGCTCCTGCTTCTGTGGGGCGACTTACCCAAAAACTACAAATACGTCAGCTTAAAAAAGTACGGCGCCGTTCAGGCGCCGCTAGGCCAAAGGAGCAATTACGAAAGGCCTGGAAGATGGGGGAATTCTTTTTGGATAGCAGTTCTTTGTCGGCCACTACAACTTGTGCTCACGCATGTGATCATGCGTGCTAGCCGGGGCGAGCCTTTTCCGCCTGGATCAGCACGGCAGAGGACAACAGGAGCGAGGCAACCAGAAGTGGGGATTTCAGGGAGTTCATTGGGCAGTCTCCTCACAGAAAGCTGTGTGGCCGGCCGCTGTGTTGTCCTGCTCGAGAGCCGTGTGAGCGCGCATCCAATGCTCACGCTTGCACCATAGACAACGCTCCCTGACAGTGGCCTGATGCCAAAATTACATTTTTGTAAGCTTGTGGTTGGGACGACTGATTCGCGGCACACTCGGGCTGCTCGTGAATTGGAACCTGCCGCATGAAACTCTTGGTAGCTGAAGACGAAATTAAAACCGGTACTTACCTGCAACAGGGCCTCAGCGAGGCTGGATTCAATGTGGACCGGGTAATCACCGGCACCGATGCCCTCCAGCATGCCCTCAGTGAGTCCTATGACCTGTTGATCCTGGACGTAATGATGCCGGGTTTGGACGGCTGGGAAGTGCTACGGATGGTTCGCGCCGCCGGGAAAGACGTTCCCGTGCTGTTCCTGACCGCCCGTGACGGAGTCGAAGACCGCGTGAAGGGGCTTGAGCTGGGCGCGGACGACTACCTGGTCAAGCCCTTCGCGTTTTCGGAGCTGCTGGCACGGGTCAGGACGCTCCTCCGCCGTGGCAGCAGTGCTCCTACCCAGGCCATCGTGAGAATCGCTGACCTTGAGGTTGACCTGCTGAAGCGCAGAGCCATTCGGGGCGGAAAGCGCATAGAGTTGACCGCTAAGGAATTCTCCCTGCTCGAACTGCTGATGCGCCGGCGCGGCGAAGTATTGCCGAAGTCACTGATCGCTTCGCAGGTCTGGGACATGAACTTCGACAGCGATACCAATGTTATCGAGGTGGCCGTACGGCGCTTGCGGGCGAAAATCGACGACGGTTTCGCGGTGAAGCTCATCCATACCGCCCGCGGCATGGGTTATATGCTCGATGGGCCAGAGCCGGAATGAAGCATCTGTCCCTAACCACCCGCATGAGCCTGATGTTCATGCTCGCCGTCACCGCAGTTCTGACGGCTGCTGGGCTGAGCTTCAACCACCTGAGTCAGCGACACTTCAAGTTGCTCGATTACGAACGCCTTGTTGAAAAACTTGAGTCCACCCAAAACATTCTCCGGGAACTGTCTGATGTGACTAAATTCTCCGAGCTGAAACCCCAGCTCAGTGCACTGCTGGACGCACACCGCGACCTGTCAGCCATCATTCTGGCCAGTGACGGCCAAGTGCTGTTCGCTGAGCCGAGCATGGTGAACGTTCCCCAAGGGCTCCGCGTCAGATCGGTCCCGACCATGTGGGAATGGCAGGATCAAGAGTTCATGTACCGTGGCCTGACTGCCCAAATCAGCATTCCTGGCCTGTCATCCCCGTTGACCCTGTTGTTGGTACTGGATGTTACCCACCACATGGCCTTTTTCGAGGCCCTGCAGCGCTGGTTCACCATAGGGCTGATCATCAGTGCGCTTCTCAGCGCGGGACTAGGTTGGGTCGTCGCACGCAGTGGTCTGCGTCCTTTGCGGCAAGTCACCCAAATGGCTGCTTCGATGTCGGCCAAATCCCTCAAGGAGCGCATTCCGATGGAGCCCGTTCCGTTGGAGCTGCAGCAGTTGATGGCATCATTCAACGCCATGTTGGCGCGACTGGATGAGGCTTTCGTGCGACTCTCCAACTTTTCCGCCGACATTGCTCATGAGTTGCGAACGCCAGTCAGTAACCTGATGACCCAGACCGAGGTTGTCCTCTCCAAGAAGCGCGATAACGAGGCGTATGAAGAGACCCTGTACTCGAACCTCGACGACCTGAATCGCATGGCGCGGATGATTGACGGCATGTTGTTCCTGGCCAAGGCAGACAATGGCCTAATCGTCCCTAAGCGCGAACGAGTCGAGCTCGAGGAAATTGTTGGCAAGCTCTTCGATTACTACCAGCTATTGGCGGAGGACCATGGGATCTCGCTCGACGTGTCAGGTTCTGGCAGCGTCCGCGGTGATGAGCTGATGTTGGATCGCGCCATTTCGAACCTGCTCACCAACGCTCTGCGCTATACGCCTCAAGGTAAAACCGTCGCCGTGAGGGTCTCCCAGACCAGCGCGTCGACCATGCTGACCGTGGAAAACCCGGGTGAGTCCATACCAGCAGAACACCTCGAGCGGTTGTTCGATCGGTTCTACCGCGCCGACCCTGCGCGCCGGGAAGGCAGTCCCAGAAATGTCGGCTTGGGACTGGCGATTACCCGCACCATTGTCGAGGCGCATCGGGGCCGGATCTGGTGTACCTCGGCCAATGGCCGTACCGCCTTCCACATGGAGTTTCCTCGGTCAGATGAGGCAAAGGAGTCAGAATGACCAAAGTGCAACTGAGAGCGGAGCTAGAGCAGCAGGCTCGAAGCTTCGTGGAGCGGGACGGTGGTGAAGTGGTGCTGTATGCCGCCCAGCGTAAGCCTGATCGGCAACCCTGGCGAAAGAAGCCCAGCCTGCTCGATGAAGCGTTCCGAGCGGAAGTGCAGAAGATTGCCAGCCAACGTGATGTGGAAACCTAAGGCGCCTCTGAATGAACACAGCGCAAGGTATCGGCTGGCGTGGCAAAGCCTGGATTTCACCCGGGCTTGGAGTCTTTCTGGGGCAGGCGGGTAGCCACGATTGGCATTGCCACTTGGCCCATCAGATCACCATTGGCTTAAGCACCCATCTGACCGTTAGCACCCCGAACGCGAGCGTCACAGCACGCGCCATTTGCATCCGAGCAGGGGTAACGCATCGGATTGAGGCAGTGGAGGTCATGTCGATCTACCTCGATGCGTTGTCCGCGGAGGCGCATGCCCTTCACGCCGGAGCAGACATCTTGCCGATCGAGGTGCAAGACGTCGCCGCCCTACGGGCGTTGCTGGAAACACCGAACCTCATTGCCCAGGACGTGCAGCAGATGGTTCGCCAAGTCCTTAACCTGACCGTCACACTGGCCATCGATCCGCGGTTGCAGACCGTCCTCGTGGCCTTGCGCGCATCGATGCATGGCCGACAGTACCTGGCCAGGCTGGTCCAACTTTCGCCGACCCGGTTTTCTCATTGGTTCGTTGAGCAGACCGGTTTGCCGCTGCGCAGTTACCGGAAGTGGAGTCGTCTGGTCGCTGCTCTTCAAGACATTGCCGCAGGGCACAGCCTGACCGAGGCCGCCCATGCCGCTGGCTTTGCTGACGCCGCGCACTTTTCACGGACCTTCCGCAATCTGTTTGGACTCGATCCGTCCTCGGCGCTGGGCCAGGTGAGCCTGAGCAGCTGAAGCCAGCTTTTTTGTTCAAGCCCGCATCCACCTGGTAGCTCACAGTGAGAGTCACGGGGCGATGCCGAGATAAAGGAAAATTAGGACATGTTGGTCATAAGCTATTGATATAAATAAGGTTAATTAAAATAAAAGATCGCTTCGATGCTCTTTCACCAGGCGTCGCTGCCTGCAACTTCGCATGATTTATAGGCATCAGGCCGCGATTCGAGAGTTTCTCCAGGTCAAGGCCTTCTATGGGAGTGAGGCGCCAGGCATCGCTCTCCGAGTCGCACAGGACGCTGCCGAGATCTTTGATCAACTCGAAACGCTGTTTGCCCTGTCGAACTTGTGGATGGCGCGCCGACAGTTGCTGGCCACCCCAGGAGAGGTGCGCCTGTAATGTGGGCAATGGCCGCCGCGAGGAGCTCGCTGCGGCTAAAAACACAGAAATGAGCGGGTGGTCGGATCTTTTTTGATCGAACCTCTTCTTACAAAATCGGCGAGGGCTGAAGCCAACCAGATATACATGGCTACGTCACACCATCCCTAAAGCTCACGTCCTTGGCGAGCGTAGCGATTCGGCGCCATCCTTTCTTCGACGGCATTGACCCTTCTGGTACTGCCGACCCTCTAGAAAGGGTGCACCACGAGAAAGAGGTTGAAGTGGCCAGGCATCGTGTGGATTTCATTTCTAGCGATCAGCCAGGCTTGCAATCAGAGAACTGGGGAGAGAGCCATGAGGTATCCAGAAAGCGACGACCACAACCATCATGATCACGAAGAACACGATCATAGCCATGAGGGGCATGACCACACCCCTACCGTGAACGAAGGGAATGTCCGACGTATTCGCTTTGTGTTTGTTTTAACTGCTGGCTATGCCCTGATACAAGCAATCGGCGGGTGGTTATCTGGCTCTCTCGCGCTGATCGCCGACTCTGGACATATGGTATCGGACGCAGCAGCGTTGCTGTTGGCTTTGATCGCATACCGAGTGGCGGCGCGTACAGCAGATTCGACGCGCACCTATGGCTTTCATCGAGTGCGTGTTCTCGCGGCACTCGCCAATGGTGCCGCCCTTCTGATCCTGGTTTCCTGGATCGTTTGGGAGGCGATAGAACGCTTCCGTGAGCCGACCGACGTGCTTGCCGGCCCTATGCTGGCAGTGGCTGTGATTGGTCTGGTGGTAAACATCGTTGGATTCTTGGTCCTGCGCATGGGAAGCCAGAACGACAGTAACCTGCGGGGAGCTTTTCTCCATGTGATTGGGGACCTGTTGGGGTCAGCGGGGGCTATCGCCGCAGCAATTGGCATTTTGCTTACAGGCTGGACCGTTCTCGACCCAATTCTCTCCGTCCTGGTGGCGTTGCTGGTGGTGCGTTCAGCCTGGGGCCTAGTCAACGAATCCATTCAAGTGCTCCTGCAAGCTACTCCTCGCGGTCTCGATGCTACGGCGGTAGTAGAAGATCTTCGGCGCTTGCCTGGGGTAGCAGAGGTCGGCCATTTCCACGCCTGGACACTCACGGACGAAACTCGTATAGCCACCGTTCATGTAGTCCCCATGCCGGGTACGGATCCCTTGTCCCTGCCGCCCCTGATCGCGGAGCGGCTGAAGGAGAGCCATTCAATTGAGCATGCCACGGTACAGGTGGATGCACCGGGGAACCTCAATCGATGCACCTGAACGCCGGCGGGTATGAACATCGCGACGTCCATGCCCACGGTGCCTTGGTGCTTGATCAGGGGCGCCGTCCAGACTGATGCACTTGCCGGGACGTGCCCGGACCCGAGAGAGGCTCAATGCCGTGCTGAAGCACGCGTTTGGCTCGCGCGTCGCGATGCGCACCAAAGCTAATAGACGCCACCGAAGCACTCATGGCCTGGCTCAAAAAAGCGAGCCCGCGCGTGTCTGCGCGTTCTTTCACGACCCGCGCGTTTAATAAACGGCCTAATCGATAATTTATGCCGGTTCGCTAAGCCGTAAACACGACGGCTCTGTCCACATGATTGATAGTGGCGAGGATCTGCTCCGGCTCAGCCAGCGGCGAGTTGACCAGATAGCCGGCTAACGCCCTTAGCGCCATGCCGATCAAGATCCATTCGGCAGTCGGAAGAGTTCAAGAATGCGGTTACGCCCCTGTTCCGCCAGCAAATAGCGCCCGCTGCCGAGGGGGACGATGGTTTGCGCCGCACGCAGGTGCTGGAGAATCACCTGAAGGTGGCCACTGGGGTCCAATAACAGCAGGCGGGCCCCGTGGGTGGCGTCCTCGGTGATCCATAGCCCATCCCCCGTGCACTGCACGAATCCAGGTGCGTTCAAGCCTTCGACGACGATCTGGTCCTGTCTTGCGGGCTGCCACTGTTTGACCCAGCCCTTGGGTTTCTCCGTGTAGAACAGCCGCCCATCCGGGCAGACACTGACGCCTTCGCCCTCGTCCAGGCCCTCACGCAGGACACTGAGCTGCCGGGTGCCTGGGTCGTAACGCAGCAACCGCCCTTGCGGCCGGTCTTCGATCGCATAGAGGAAATGGCCGTCGGTGGCGACGCCCTCAACGCTGTCAGCCTCGAACAAGGTCTCACTGCGGCCGTCGTGCAACCACAACACGGGCAGTGCCCCGCCTTCCTGCCCCGTGACCAGACCTCCTCGGAACATCACCAGACCGTCCGGCTTGGACAAGCCCGTCAGCACTTCGGTACCGCGGCCGTCGACCTCCAGGCGCAGAATCTTGCCCATGCGATCGGGCAGCTCTTGGCTGACGAACAGCGTGCCCTGGCTGTCCAGCGCCAGGGCGCTGATCATCGGAATACCCCGCGAGAACACCTGGTACTCCCAGCCCTCTGCCGCCGCAACTGGATACAGATGGCGCCACGCTGGGTACGCAGCGGCCGTTGTCAGCACCGCAGCGGCCATGATCATCGGTCCGCGCCAGCGCTGCCTGGGGAACAAGGACATTTGGCGACCTCTCAGTCGTAGCGCGGCAGAAACTGCTGCAACATTGCCGGAGAGGCCGTGAAGAAAGCGTTGTCGAATGGTCAGTCACGACGAGCGAAATGCAGCTCGCCGGCGAGCGGCTTGGGCACCGCGTTAACGAGTTCTTGACGGCTCCCGGTGCAGAGTGCTGCCCATGCATCCTGGAGGAATCCCCTATGGCACGTTCGAATTTCAATGGATCGCAGTGGCTGTTCTCGCCTTTCTGATGAGCCCTCACGCCAGTTCTGCGACCAACAGCACACCCAAGCTGTTTGGTTGGGTCGAGGAAGGATTGCTGCTCTCTGAAAAAGTCTCGGTGAAGATCAAACTGGATACCGGGGCACTGACGTCATCCATAGACGCCAAGGATCTCGAACGCTTCGGGAAGAACGGGGTAAAGTGGGTGCGCTTCAACGTCGAAGTGAAAGACAGCGACACGGGCAAGCTCGTCAGCGTGCCGTTCGAGCGGCGGATTGAGCCCAAAGAGGAGGTCCGTGGCGCTGGCGGCGCCGAACGTCGGCCCGTGATGATGAAAATGTGTATTGGCAACCAAGTCCATAACGAGCAGTTCTCCCTGAAGAACCGCGGAAAAATGCTCTACCCGGTACTCATCGGCCGACGTACGCTGGAGAACCTGGGCGCGGTGGATGTTTCCCCCACCTTGACCATGGAGCCCAACTGCAGCAAGAGTGACGCGGCTCAGTAATGCGTGACGGCCGCTACCCGTGGCTCATGCGCCCAGACGCGCAATCGACATTCAGGCAGCAAAAGTGAACCAGGCCTTGCGAATTCTGATCATCGAAGACAACCCGGATATTGTCGCCAACCTGTATGAGTACTTTGAGCCGCTCGGACATCAGCTCGACAATGCACGAACGGGCTATGCCGGGCTGATCCGAGCCGCTGAGCAGCGTTTCGACGTGATCGTGCTCGATGGCATGCTGCCCGGCCTCGATGGTCTGGAGGTGTGCCGCCGATTACGTGAAGAGCAGCAGTGCAATGCCCCAGTACTCATGCTCACCGCCCGCGATACGGTTCACGACAAGGTCGCCGGCTTGCGTGCAGGCGCCGATGACTACTTGGTGAAACCGTACTCCCTGATTGAATTGGAGGCGCGCCTTGATGCGCTGGTAAGGCGGGTCCGCGTGTCCGGCCCTGACCCGGTGTTGCGCTTCGGCGAGCTGCAATTGGACACCGGGACCTTCGAGGCGCGGCGCGCGGGGCAACGGCTCGAACTCGCGCGATTCGGCTACAAACTGCTTGCCGCGCTGTTGCGCGCGGCACCACGTCTGGTGACCCGCGAAGAACTGGAGCAGGAACTCTGGAAGGACGAGCCTCCGCTCAGCGATGCCTTGCGCAGCCATATTTACGCGCTCCGGCAGGCCGTTGATAAGCCCTTCCCAAGTTCCCGGCCAATGGTGGTCACGGTAGCGGGCATTGGTTACCGGCTGGTCGACGACGATGCATCCGAGTGACTCGTTGCGCGGCCGAATGGTCGCTGCCTACGTGTTGTTGGCGGTGATCATTGTCGGTTTTTTTGCCGGCTCGGCATCCTTCGTTGTCTGGGAGATTGAAAATGAGCTCATCGACAAGCGCCTGAGTCACGCGGCGGAACACTGGGCAGCCGACTCGTACAACCCTGTGCTGATGCAGACCATTGATCTCAGCTTTCTCCGGGGCACGCAGATTCCCCAGCCACTGCAACACCTCGCGCCGGGTACGCACGAGCTTCGCCTGAACGGCCGGGGACTGCACGTACTGATTGGCGAGGTCAAAGGTGAGCGTTATGCGGTGGTAGATGACCAGAGTGACTTCGAGTCCATTGAGTCCTCGTCCTACATCGCCCTGGGCATCGCGTTTCTGGGTGGCATTGCCTTGGCCATCCTGATCGGCCGGGCCAGTGCCAACCGGGTCATCTTGCCATTGACCAAGCTGGCCAGCGCTGTGCAGGACGGGCAGCAGGCAGGTGACCTGCCGGGACTCGATGCCACCGACGAAATTGGTGTGCTGGCTCGCGCAATTGAGGACCGCACCAACCAGTTAAGTCTGGCGTTACAGCGCGAACGCTGGTTCACCGCGGATGTCAGCCATGAGCTGCGCACGCCGCTGACCATCATGCTTGGCGCGGCCGAGGTATTGACCAGCCGCTTGCGCGATCGCCCCGATCTGCTGGTGATGACCGAACGCATCCGGCGCAACGCCTCGGATACCGCGCAACAGGTCGGCGCCTTATTGCAATTGGCACGCGCACCCGAAAGCACGGACCTCTGCCTAGTTGCCTTGCGCCCCTTGGTTGAGCGTGAGCTGGAACGCTGCCAGCCGTTGCTGCGAGGCAAACCGCTGACGCTCCAGTTCGAGGCGCCCGATGAGGTGTTAGTGCAGGCCATTCCGGAGCTGGTCACCATTATGGTGAGCAATCTGATTCGCAACGCCTGCCAACACACCGAGCAGGGCACCATCAGGGTTCGCTTGACCGCCTGCCAGATCGTGGTGGAGGACAGTGGTACCGGTTTGCCGGAGGCCGTGCGGGCCAGGCTGTTTGATCGTTTCGTTCGAGGCAGTGAGAATTTCACGGACGGTTCTGGGCTCGGGCTGTCCATCGTCAAGCGCGTGGCCGAACACCTGGGCTGGACGGTACGGCACGACCCCGCAGCGACCGGCGGTAGCCGCTTTACCCTGAAGTTCGCCGCAACCTGATACCCAGCAACCGTTGATCCTGCCTGGGTAGCTCTGCATCGCGTGGGCATGCTCATCTCACAGCGCTCCTGCCGCCCCAGCCTAAACTGTGTAACACACCCAGAACGGGCTGTTGCATGGTGGCTGCCGATGAAGAACCGTCATTCGATACGCGGCCGAATGGTCGCTGCCTTTGTGCTGTTAGCGGCGATCATCGGTGGAGTGTTCGCCGGCTCAGCGTTCTTCGTGATGGCGGAGATCGAAAACCAGCTAATCGATAAGCGCCTCGCTCGCGTCGCTGAATCGTGGACTTCAGGCTCCAACAGTGCAGTACAACTGCAGGTAAGCGACCTCAGTTTCTTCGTCGGCCAACAGATACCACAGCCCTTGCAGCGCTTGAGCCCAGGGACCCACGAATTACGCCTGAACGGTCGGACTCTGCGCGTGTTGATTCGTGAGGCGGACGGCCAGCGCTATGCCGTAGTGGATGACGAAAGCGACTTCGAGGCAATAGAAGACCGTACCTATGTTGCCTTGAGCCTGGCGTTTCTGGGCGGCCTCGCCTTGGCTTTACTGATTGGGCGGGCCAGCGCAAGCCGGGTCATTCGGCCCCTGACCGAACTGGCTTCTGCAGTACAGGCCGAGCAGCGAGAGGAAACGCTTCCTGGCCTTGATGCAGCCGATGAAATCGGCGTATTGGCCCGGGCGATCGAGGATCGCACCAACCAGCTTAGCCATGC
>NZ_BDMA01000004.1:0-27587 GCF_002003485.1 Metapseudomonas resinovorans | reverse complement strand
CAGCTTAACGCCCTATCGGGGTGTCCAGAATCATTAGGCCACTTCAGAGCTTGCTCGCGAACGGGCCGAGCGGGATCTTTCGCGAGCAGAGCTCGCTCCTACAGAGACACCGAGTTCTCCTGCTGCAGCGATCAGCCCGCGCCTGGCCCTTATTTGTAGGAGCGAGCTTGAACAGTCCGAGCACGATCCTTCGCGAGCAGAGCTCGCTCCTACAGAGGCACCGAGTTCATCCTGTTGCCGCAGCGATCAGCCGGCGCCCGCTTACTCATGCCACGGCGCTGGAGCTCCAATCAGTCGGCCCATGGCGCCCTGGATTCCCAGCTCCCGCAATACGTCCAGTTCGCCTTGGGTTTCCACCATCTCCGCGATCAGGGGCAGGTCGATGCTGTTGGTGGCGCGGAACAGGGCTTCGATGAACAGGCGCTTATCGTTTTCCTGGTCGATGGCGCGGATGTAGGTGCCGTCGATTTTCAGGTAGGCGAGGCCCAGGTGGGCGAGGTTGCCGATCAGGCTGAAGCGGCCGCCGAAATGCTGCAGACCGACGCTGTAGCCGGTTTCACGGATCGCCTGGCAGACCTGGCCGAGTTCGTTGGCCGGCGGCAGGTGGCGTTCGTCCAGCTCAAGGGTGAGCAGCGTCGCCTGTTGCGGGTGGGACTTGAGCAGGGCGAGCAGGCGTTCGCGATGGTCTCCCGGTTGCAGGCTGACGGCGGACAGGCTCAGGGCGATGGGGGACGGCGTTTGCTGCAGGTGCGCCAGGCAGTGCTCCAGCATCGCCAAGTCGAAGCGTGCGGCCCAGCCGAGGCGTTCGATCCACGGCAGGAAGCGACCTGCGGGCACCGCTTCGCCCTGAGGGTCGAGCAGGCGCGCAAGGACCTTGTGGTGCAGGGTTTCCTCGGTATTGGTGCACAGGCCCACCGGCTGGAAGTAAAGGCGCAGTTTGCCCTTGTTCAGTGCCTCGTCGATCCACGCCCGCCAGTCATGAAGGCTTTGCCCCGGCGCAGCGTCGAAATCGTCCAGGCGCACCCAGGGACGTTCCGTGCTCTGCGCTGCCTGGGCCAGGGCCTGATCAGCGCGGCCCATGACCCGCTGGATGTCTTCCCCCGGTCGATAGGGAGCGATGCCGAGCAGGGCGACCGGGCTGCGGTCGCTGGCGCCGATCGCGTGCAGGTTTTCCAGCTGGGCGGCGAGCGTCGCGGCGAGTTGCTCGGTGTCTTCGCCGGTGAGCCCGGGAGAGAGCAGCGCGAATTCGCCGCCCCGGCTGCGCGAGGCCAGCCAGTCCGGATTGCCGCGCTGTTTTACCAGGTTTTCGAGGATTTCCCCTACGTCGCGGATAAGCGCGTCGGTGCGCTGGCCACCGAGGCGCTGGTTGAGCCCGCCAAGGTCGTTGACCCGCAGCAACAGCAGGTAGCCAGCGGCGTTCTGGTCGTTGGGGACCAACTGGTTGGCCAGGCGGATATCGAACTGGCGACGGTTGGCCAGCCCCGTGAGGCTGTCCTGATAGGCTTCCTCGCGCAGGCGTTCGCTGCGCGCGGCTTCTTCCGCGAAAAGGTTGCGCAGCTTGTCCACCATCTGGTTCATCGCCAGCACCACGCGACGCAGTTCGGGCGTACGCGGCACCTTGGGCAGGGCGAGGAACTCGCGTCGGCTGATGGCTTCGGCCTGCTGCACCATGTTGTCCAACGGTCGCAGCTGGGTGCGCAGCAGCCAGGCGCCGGCCAGTGCGCTGACCACGCCACAGAGCAGCAGCCAGGCCAGGCTTCCGATGGCGCTGTCCCAGAGTTTGGCCAGGGCGAATTGCGGGTGGCTCAGTACTTCAACCCGCGCCGCCTGCTGCCAGCCACGCATGATCAGCGCGTCGCCGCCCTGCGGTCGGAGGTTGACCAGATGGGCGAACCATCCGGGCACCTGATCGCTGGTGGTGGTGGTGCGACGCTCGGCAATCACGCCGCCATCGGGGATGCGCACTACGCGAATGCTGGCGAAGTAGCCACTGTCGAATATCGAACTGACCATCAGCTCGATCATCGCCTGGTCGTCCACATGGGGCGTCATCGACAGGCCGAGCGCAGTGGCGGCGTCCTGGGCATGGGAGCGCAACTGGCTGAGCAGCTGTTCGCGGGAGCTTTCCACGCCCGCGAGGAAACTGCCGGCGAAGGCTAGTGCCAGCAGCAGGCAGATGGCCAGGAACAGTTGCTTGAGTAACGACATGGGCTAACCCTCTCCTATGGCGAAGCCTTCGGCTCTCATTTTTTTCAGCAGGTCCTGCCAGCGCGACAGTTTCTTGGTATCGCCGGCACGCTTGGCACCGGTGTAGAGGCCTTCGGCATTGAAGGCGTAGACCGGCAGCAGGTCGGTGCGCTGGGAGGCCGGGCGTATCTCGCCGATCAGGTTGTCCAGTACCAGGGGATCGGCGGTGGGGGTCTTGTAGTAGGTGAGCACCATGTGCGCCTGGTTCTGGCGCAGTGCCTTGACGTAGGTGATGCGCAACTTTTCGGCCGGAATGCCGAGACGGCGCAGGGTGAAGTACTTGGCGATGGAGTAGTCCTCGCAATCGCCTGCGCCCTTGACCAGCGCCTCGACGGGGGTGGCCCAGTAGTCGTTCTCGCGCCAGGTGCGGATGTCATCGGTGAAACGGAACTGGCGGTTGAAGAAGCGGTTCACGGCCGTCAGCTTCTCGGCTTCGGGCAGGTCGACGCTGGCCTGGATCAACTCGCTCCAGGCGACGATGCGCGCCTTGGCCGGGCCCAGGTCGCCATAACGCTTGGTGGCGTTCTGCAGGATCAGCTCGAAATCCCAGTTGGCCAGCACGCTGGTCAGGCAGAGCAGCAGGCCGGCGAGCAGGCAGCCGCCTTGCCATGCCAGCCACGAGGGTTGCCGCAGTCCGATTGCCGCCCAGCGTTGCCGCATCAGCCGTCTCTCCGCCCAGGATGCTCAGAGCATAGGCGGGAATCGATGATTTGCCGGGGTTGCTGTCAGTGGCTGCGCAGGGTTTTCTGGCGAAGGATGTAGACGCTCACCAGCACGGCGCTGGTGAGCATGAAGCCGCGAGCCCAGGGCAGCGGCACGAGGAAGCAGGAGAGGGTGATGCTGGCCCACATCAGGACCAGCGCGTAGACCTTGCCCTTGAGGGGGATGCCCTGGCCTTCCAGGTAGTCGCGGATCCAGGGGCCGAGCTTCGGGTGTTCCACCAGCCAGAGGTAGAACCGCCGCGAACTGCGCACGAAGCAGGCCGCGGCGAGCAGCAGGAAAGGCGTGGTGGGCAGTACCGGCAGGAAAATGCCGATCACGCCCAGGACGACGCTGAGCCAGCCGATGATCAGGAGGATCATGCGCAGCGCCGGGTGGCGCTGCTGCTGGATATCGCTATGCGCCATCCGCACCGCCTTAGTGGTGACGGGGCTTGAGCAGGGCAGGTTTTTCTTCCGGGGCGTTGCAGAGCAGGAAGAGAGCGGTCAGCAGTTCGGGGATCTGCTCGATCATCTCGTCCACCAGGTCGCGGTCCTTGGCGATGTCGGCGAACTCGGGCTGTTCGTCGAACAGGCCGGAACCCACCATGATCGGCAGCAGCAGTTCGCTGACTTCTTCCTCGGCGCTTTCGAACCAGGTTTCCTCGCGCAGGAACACGCCTTCCATGAAGCCGATGCACCAGCCGCGCAGGTCGGAATCGTCCGGGTCCTCGCCCAGGTCCAGGTCGCAGGGCATCTCGGGGTCTTCATCGCTGGCCAGTTGGCGGGCGATGTGGGCCTGGAGGGCCAGCAGGGTGGATTCGATCTCTTCGCACTCGGCGTCGCTGCGGTAGTGCGGCGGCTCGGCGAACAGGGCGTCGATCCATTCACGCTCGGGCACCTGGTCCGGGCAGATCGACAGGGCGGTCAGGTAGCCATGGGTGGCCACATAGTCCAGAGCCTCCTCGTGCAGGTCATCGGCGTCGAGAAAAGCTTGCAGGCGGGACAGTTGCTCAGCGAAGGACATCGTGGGACTACCTTGAGGAATAAACGACGCTGAATTCTAGTCTAGTGAGAGGTTGGCGGCAAAAGGCGAGGGCGATGGGCGTGGCCATCTTGCCGGCGCGGCTGACGTATAATGCGCGGCTTGCTCCGGAGACCCCCATGCTCGATCAGGCACTGCGCATCCTCAAAGACGTATTCGGCTACGACGCTTTTCGCGGCAATCAGGCCGCGATCATCGAACGTGTGGCCTCCGGGGGCGACGCCCTGGTGCTGATGCCGACCGGTGGTGGCAAGTCGCTCTGCTTCCAGGTGCCGGCGCTGCTGCGCGACGGACTGACCGTGGTGGTGTCGCCGCTGATCGCGTTGATGGAGGACCAGGTCGCCACCCTGGACGAGCTGGGTGTGCCGGCCGTGGCGCTGAACTCCATGCTGTCGGCCGAGGCCCAGCGGGATATCGCCGAGCGCATCCGCCGTGGCGAGATCAAGCTGCTCTACCTCGCCCCCGAACGCCTGGTGCAACCGCGCATGCTGGCGTTCCTGCAGCGCCTGGAAATCGGCCTGTTCGCCATCGACGAAGCGCATTGCGTCTCCCAGTGGGGGCACGATTTCCGTCCGGAATACCTGCAACTGGGCCAGTTGGTCGAACTCTTCCCCAATGTTCCGCGCATGGCGCTGACCGCCACGGCTGACATGCGCACCCGCGAGGAAATGGTCCAGCGTCTGCACCTGCAGAATGCCGAGCGTTTCCTCTCCAGCTTCGACCGGCCGAACATCTTCTACCGCATCGTCGCCAAGGATCAGCCACGCAAGCAGTTGCTGGGGTTCCTCGCCGAACGCCGTGGCGATGCCGGTATCGTCTACTGCATGTCGCGCAAGAAGGTGGAGGAAGTGGCGTCTTTCCTTTCCGATCAGGGCTTCTCGGCGCTGCCTTATCACGCGGGGCTATCCAACGATCTGCGCGCCCATCACCAGAAGCGCTTCCTTAATGAGGAAGGGCTGATCATGGTCGCCACCATCGCCTTCGGCATGGGCATCGACAAACCCAACGTGCGCTTCGTCGCTCACCTCGACCTGCCCAAGTCCCTCGAGGCCTATTACCAGGAAACCGGCCGCGCCGGCCGTGATGGCCTGCCTGCGGATGCCTGGATGGCGTACGGCCTGCAGGACGTGCTGCTGCTCAAGCAGATGCTGAGCAACTCCGAGGGGGACGAACGTCACAAGCGCATCGAGCAGCACAAGCTGGATGCCATGTTGTCCCTGTGCGAGGAAACCCGCTGCCGCCGCCAGGCGCTGCTGACCTATTTCGACGAAGTGCTGCCGCAGCCCTGCGGCCACTGCGACATCTGCACCGACGGCGTACAGACCTGGGACGCTACTGAACCGGCACGCATGGCCCTTTCGGCCATCCACCGCAGCGGCCAGCGCTATGGCGTCGGCCACCTGGTGGACCTGTTGCTGGGGCGTGACAACGAGAAGGTGCGTTCCTCTGGCCATCAGCACCTGTCCGTGTTCGGCATGGGGAAGAACCTCTCCGAAAATGAATGGCGCACCCTTTACCGCCAGCTGGTCGCCCGTGGCCTGGCGGACGTGGACCTGGAAGGCTTTGGCGGCTTGCGCCTGACCGAGGCGTGCCGTCCGCTGCTGCGGGGTGAGGTGCAGCTGGAACTGCGCCGTGACCTGTCGACCAAGGCGCCCAAGCCAGCTGCCAGTGCCGCCAGTCAGCTGGTGCGGGGTGAAGAGCGCGAGCAGTGGGAAGCCCTGCGCGCACTGCGCCGCAAGCTGGCGGAAGAGCACAGCGTGCCGCCCTACGTCATCTTCCCTGACGCGACCCTGCTGGAAATGCTTCGCAGCAAGCCGCGCAGCCTGTCCGACATGGCGCAGGTCAGCGGCGTAGGCGCGCGCAAGCTGGGGCGCTACGGCGAAGCCTTCCTCGAGGTGCTGAATGGTGCCGCCGAAGCGCCGCGGGCCGTGGCCGATCTGCGTCATGAGCTGGTGAGCCTGGCGCGTGCGGGGATGACCCCGGCGCAGATCGCCCGCCAGCTCAATTGCAGCGAAAAGAACGTCTACAGCCTGCTGGCGGAGACCATCGGCAATCAGCAACTGAGTCTGGAGCAGGCGCTGGACTTGCCGGAGGACCTGCTGGGCGAAATCCAGGACGCCTTCCTCGACGGCGAGGGCGAGCTGCCGCCGGTTGCCGACGTGGCCCAGGTGTTTGCCGGCCGAGTACCCGACGGCGTGCTGCATTGCGTGCGCGCTGCCCTGCAGGCTGAGTTCGAGAACTGAGGCGCGCGCGAACGAAGCGGTCTGCGAGGGCAGTGACAGGCGCCGAAAAACTGGCGGTGCAAAACGACGAACTTGTGACGCAATGCGCGACCGGCTAATGTGCGTCAGAGGCCTCCGACAGAAGAGGTAGTTGTGTCCTACAGCAATACTGCCTGGCTAAACGACGTTCGCCCCAATCCCTATGCCGATCAGCTCGAGCTGGGATTTCGGCATTTGCGTTTCACGCGCTCGTTGGAGCGCGAGTACCGCGATTATTTCCTCGAAGAGAATTTCGATCTCAAGCGCATCGCCCTCAGTGTCGGCCTGCTGATCTGGCTGGCGTTCGCCGTGCTCGATTTCTATCTGATCAGCAGCGAGGAACGCTGGTGGATGCTGGCGGTGCGGCTGGGTGTGCTGGGATTGCTGCTGGTGTGCGGCGTCCTCATGCTCCAGCGGCGGCAGCGCCACCTCCTGGCACCCCTCAGCCTGGTCTGCATCGGCGCCCTTGGCATAGGTGCCGCGGCGGTGGTGGCCATCGCCCATCGCAGCGATCCGTCGTTCCCCTATGAAGGCTTGCTGCTGGTGTGCATGGCGGCCTATTTCCTTGTAGGGCTGCGCCTTGTGGAGGCGCTGGGCGTTTCCCTGGTGATGGTGCTGGCCTATGTCGGGCTGGAGCTCTGGGCCGGGCTGCCCTGGCCGCGACTGGTGAACAATCTGCTGTTCCTGCTGTTCGGCAATCTGGCGGGTGCGGTCGGTTGTTACCTGCTGGAATTCAAGTCGCGCGAGCATTTCCTTATCAGCCGCCTGATGCGCGTGCTGGCCGACCACGACAGCCTTACCGGCCTGTACAACCGCCGCAGCTTCAATCGCCAGCTGGAGCGATTGTGGCGACAGGCCCAGCGGGAGCAGCACGGGTTGGCCCTGTTGCTCTGCGACGTCGATCATTTCAAGGCCTACAACGACCGCTATGGCCACCAGGCCGGCGACCAGGTGCTGCAACAGGTGGCGCGTGTCCTCGAAGACACCGCGCGTCGCCCGCTCGACATGGCGGTGCGCTTGGGCGGCGAGGAATTCGCGGTGCTGCTCTATGACATCGGCGAACAGGAAGCGCGTCGCTGCGCCGAGAAGCTGCGAGCGGCCCTGGAAGGCGAGTCCATCCAGCATGAAGCCTCGCCTACCGCGCCGGTGCTGACCATGTCCATCGGTGTTGCCTGCATCCAACCGCTGCCGGGCATGCCATTGGGCAAACTCTACGAACTGTATGAGCATGCGGATCGTGCCCTGTACGAGGGCAAGGCATTCGGCCGCAATCGGGTGGTGGCCTGAGTTCTGACGAAAACTACCTACGCTCGGCCACTTTTCGTGCAGAACTCAATTCGTCGCTCCGGATGGCGCGCGCCGTGACTGTCCGACGCAGCGGCCGGTGCTAGCATCGCGGCTCCTTCCGTTTCGAGCGATCCGCATGGACAAGCTGATCCAGGCCGACGGCCAGCCACGCTACGGCATCTTTTCCGCTGCGCCGGACCTCATCAACTACCGCGACTTCGACTTCCGCTCGCCCATGGGGCGGCGCCTGGGGGCTCTGGCGAAGTGGCGGCGCTTCCATCAGTTCCAGTACTTCGGCTTGCTCAGTGACGAGCTGATCGGCGGCTGCGCCCTGGCCAACCTGAGCCTGGTGGGCGTCGGCTTCGTCTATCTCTTCCATCCAGCCAGCGGACGCATGATCGAGCGCCAGTTCAAGCTGCCGCTGGGCTTCGGGACCACCTTTTCCCAAACGCCGGATGACGGCGTCTGCGAACTGCGCCAGGGTCGCAACCTGTTGCGCCTGGAGAACCGTGCGGATTCCGCGCAGAAGCGCCTGTTGGTAGAGCTGGACGACGGCACCCGCATCGACGCCTGGTTCAGCGAACGGGAACCGGCCTTCCAGCCCATGTGCATCTGCACGCCGACGGCCGTGAATGGCTGGGTTTATGCGCAGAAGGTGGCGGGGGTCGCCTGCCAGGGGAGTATAAAAAGCGCCCTGGGCAACTTCGATCTGGCGCAGATCGGTGCCTTCGCCCATCACGACTGGTCGGCGGGCTACATGCGCCCGGAAACCAACTGGAACTGGGCGTGCCTGTCCGGGCTGGCTGATGGGCTGCGGGTCGGCCTGAACCTGTCCTGCGGGGTGAACGAGACGAGCTTCACCGAGAACTGCTTCTGGCTGGACGGGGAATTGCTGAAAGTCGATACGGTGCGCTTCACCTTCGATCGCGACCAGCCGCTGAAGACCTGGACCATCGCCTCCCACGATGGTCAGGTCGAGCTCACCTTCGAGGGCGAGGGGCTGCACGAGGAGCGGCTGAACCTGGGTTTCATTGCAAGCAATTTCAAGCAAGTCTTCGGTCGTTTTAGCGGCACGCTGCGCCCGGCGGGGCGCGCGCCGGTCCGGATCGAAAAAATGTGGGGATTCGTCGAGGACCAGTATGTGAAGTGGTAGGGCAGGGGGCTTGCTCGCGGCTTTCGGCTATGGTTAGCTGGCTAATTATTAGTATAAGAAGTCCGAGTCAATTCGATGTCCTACCCCGATCAACACCGTTTCGCCATGCAGCTCGCGCAGATGTCCCGCGCATGGCGCGCTGAACTCGACCGTCGCCTGGCTGGCATGGGTCTGTCCCAGGCACGCTGGCTGGTGCTGCTGCACCTCTCCCGTTTCGTCGAATCTCCGACCCAGCGCGAGCTGGCCAAGAGCGTCGGAGTCGAAGGCCCGACCCTGGCTCGCTTGCTGGACAGCCTCGAGGCGCAGGGCCTGATCCAGCGCATGGCCGTCGTCGAAGACCGGCGCGCAAAGAAGATCGCCCTGTGCCCTCCGGCCCGCCCTCTGATCGAGAAGATCGAAGCCATCTCCAGTCAATTGCGCCAGGAACTCTTCGACGGCATCGACGATGACGAGTTGCGCCATTGCCAACAGGTTCACGCACGGATTCTGGCGAACCTGGATCGCCTCTGATGGGGCAGGACCTGGAAGCGCTGCACGAGCGCTTCGGCGCTCGCTATCCACAATGGCTGCTGGGCCTGCTGATGCTCGGCAGCATGGCGATGATCCTCGCTTCCACCAGCATCAATGTCGCACTGCCGGCGATCATGTCCGACTTCGATATCGGCCGGCCACTGGCGCAATGGCTTTCGACCGGGTTTCTCGCCGCGATGACGGCTGGCTTGCTGCTGGCCGCCTGGAGCCAGTCTCGGCTGGGTGCGCGGCGCACCGTGCAGCTCGGGCTTGGCCTGTTCAGCCTGGCTTCCTTGTTGGCGTTGGTGGCGGATGCGGCCTGGCAGCTGATTGCCCTGCGGATCGTCATGGGCGCCTGCGCCGGCATCATCCAGCCGTTGGCGATGGTACTGATCTTCCGTGTCTATTCCGAAGGCGGCCGTGGCCTGGCCCTGGGTATCTATGGACTGGGCATCATGGTGGCGCCGACCCTTGGGCCCACCATCGGCGGCTATCTGATCGACCACTTCGGTTGGGAGGCGGTGTTCTGGCTTCCCTTGCCACTTTGCCTACTGGCCCTGCTTGGGGCTCAGTGGTTGATGCCCAGCGTACGCGACCGCAATACGCCCGGCGTGGATCTCCGCGCCTTCGCCCTGCTCAGTGTTGCGCTGTTCGCCCTGCTGGGTGCCTTGGCCGAGGCACAGCGCTTCGGCTGGATGGCCCCCAGCGCCTGGATACCAGGGCTGCTGGGCATGGGATGCGCCTTCCTCTTCCTGCGGCGCAGTCGCGCCTGCGAGCGGCCGCTGCTGCCATTGCAGCTGTGGCGCCATCCCGCATTTCGCAAGGCAAGCTGGGTCGCCCTGGTGCTCGGGCTGGGGCTGTACGGTTCCACGTACCTGATTCCACTTTTCCTGCAGACGGTAGAAGGGTACAGCGCCGGCCAGGCCGGTCTTCTGCTGCTACCAACTGGCGTAGTGCTGGGGCTAGCCTCTTTTCTCGGCGGCTGGGCCAGCGACCGCCTCTCGGCTGCGTCCATGCTGGTGTTCGGCCTGCTGGTGTTCGCAGTCTCGTCAGCCGCATTAGGGCTGGCTGGCCAGGGAGCTTCATTCCTGGCGCTGTGCGGATGGGCCTGCGTTGGGCGGTTGGGGCTCGGGTTGCTCCTGCCCGCCATGAGTACGGGCGCACTGGATGTCCTGAGTGCCGAGGAACTGGCCCTGGGGGCCGGCGCGATCACCTTCGTACGCCAGTTGGGTGGCGCCTTCGGAGTCAACCTGCTGACCTTCTTCCTGGAGTGGCGCCATGGGGCAGAAGGGGGCACTGCAGCGGCTGAAGCGCTGGCGTTCGAGCAGAGCTTCTGGCTGGTTGCGCTGCTCTTCCTGCTGGCGGTGGCACCCGCCTGGGGCGTGCGCTCTGCAAGGTCTTGAACGTGCAATTCGCACGACGAAAATTTTGTCAAGACCCTGGTTAATTTTTTCCTATAGTGGAGTAAGCTACAGAACAGGTTTGTGGCCAGCTGCCATTATGCTGGATGAAGGTGCAGGACGCCCGTCATGTCTGGTGTTGCGTGGGATGGATAAGGAGCGGCATCCCGCTATCATTGTTGTTTTGAGGTCAACGGATTTTCGCGTCACTTCGAGGATGCCCGGGCGGGACATCAGAGGTGCGACTCGCGAATACGCGTGACCGGGGAGGACATATGGCGAGGGTTCACAAGCTCCTGCTGACACTTGCTTCAGGCTCTGCACTTTATTCAGGCCTGGTGCCAGCTCTGGGGCTAGGCGAAATCTCCCTGCATTCCGCCCTGAATCAGCCATTGGATGCCGAAATCGAGCTACTCGAAGTCGGCGACCTCAACGACAGCGAGATCAAGGTCAGGCTGGCTTCTGCCGATGACTTCGACCGTGCCGGTGTCGACCGCTTCATCTTTCTCAACGACCTTCGCTTCAGTCCGGTGATCCGTGGCTCGGGCAGCCGCATTCGCGTGGTGTCCAACCAGCCCGTCCGTGAGCCCTACCTGAATTTCATCGTCGAAGTGGCTCGCCCCAACGGCAAGCTGCTGCGCGAGTACACCCTGCTGCTGGATCCGCCCGGTTCGGCCTACACCGCAAGCACCGCACCGGTCATACCGGTTCGTGAGACGATTGTCGCAACCGCCCCCGTCGCGCCGGTACAACCCAAGCCGGCACCTGCCGCTACCCAGGGCAAGCACTACCAGGTCGCACGGGGTGACAGCCTCTGGGCGATCGCCAAGCGCCTGAGCGCAGGCAGTGGCATGACCCAGCAGCAGATGCTGGATGGCATCTACTCCCTCAATCCCCAGGCGTTCCCGGATGGCGACCTCAATCGTCTGCATGCCGGCCAATCCCTGCTGCTGCCCGATAGCGCCGTGCCGAGCAGCGCTCCCGTCGCTGTAGCGCCTATCGCAGCGCCGAATGAGACTCAGGCGGCGACACCGGTGGCCGCCGCTCCGTCCGGGCCGACTCTTGACGAACTGACCCAGGCCCAGCAGCGAGTGGATTCCAGCATTGCCCAGGGCGAGGCCGAACGTGCAGAACTGCGTCAGCACATCGCCGAGCTCCAGGCGAAGCTGGACGCCATGCAAGAGCAATTGAGCGGCAGCGACCAGCAGATGACCTCGCTGCAGCAGCAAGTCCAGCAGATCGCCACTCCTCCAGTGGTAAGCGAGGCACCGAAAGCCCAGCCAGCGCCCGCACCTGCAATCATTCCTGCCGCCCAGGCCGCCCAGGCCGCCCAGGCCGCCCAGGCCGCCCAGGCCGCCGAGCAGACTTCGCTCGCTCCCGTGCAGTCAGGCAGCTCCGGTATCAGCCCGGTCTGGTGGGCGATCATGGTTTCCGGCCTGGTGCTGTTGTTCCTCCTGGATTGGGTGCTGCTGCGTCGTTCCCGTCGTGAGGAGCAGGAGCAGGAGCTGGAAGAAGCCCAGACCACCGGCAAGGCCAAGGTGGCCTTCCAGCATCGTCGGGAGGAAGTGCAGCCAGTGGCCCCGGCAATGCCGAAGCCCGCTCCGGTCGCTCCCGTCGCTGTGTCGCCGGTCGTTGTCGCGATGCCCGTCGCCAAGCTCAATTCCGACGCGCTGGAAGGCGCCAATATCTACATCGCTTACGGCCGCTGGCGCGAAGCCCTGGCTGTTCTGCGTCCGGCTGTTGCACAGGAGCCGCAGCGCCTGGAGCTGCGTTATCGCCTGCTGGAAGTGCTGGGCGAGTTGCGTGACACGGTTGCCTTCACCCTCGAAGAAGCGGCTCTACGCGACCTGCATGCCGATGAAGGACGCCTGGCCGCCATCTGTGCTCGTTATGCGGACGTGGGTTTTGTGGCGCCGAGCGAACCGGTGTTCGTACTGGACGAAGCGGCTCCGGCTCTGTCCGAGGCGAGCAACGAGCCTATTGAGGGCGCGCAATCCGACTTCAATGGCTACCCGCTGGATGCCGACTGGGAACAGGTCAGCCCGTTCAAGACGGCCGAGCCCAAGCGCAAGGCAACTGTGGTCCAAGCCTTCGCGACTGTGGAAGACGACCTGGGCTTCCCGACCAATCTCCAGGAGCTGCCGGAAGTCTTCGAGATGACCCTGGACGACGATACCCTGAGCCCCTTCGGCGAGCTGCCGGAACTGCCCCAGGCCGAAAGCCTGGACGAGCTCACGGCGGAGTTCGTCGATCCCATGGTCAGCCTGGAAGCACTGGACATGCTGGATGCCCGCCAGGAGAACCTCACCAAGCTGAACCTGGCGCTCGCCTACATCAAGCAAGGCAATATCGAGGCGGCCTGCAGCATCCTCAACGAAGTCATCAGCGAAGGCGACGACCAGCAGAAACAGGAAGCGCGTGACCTGCTGGCGAAGATCGCCTGAAGCGTCTCAAGCCCAATGAAAAAGCCCGGACCTGGTCCGGGCTTTTTTATCTGGGGGCTTACCGCTCCTACTGCGTCCGTGACTGCGCAGGCTGTGCCAGCCCCATCATTCGCTTGGTCACCAGCACTAGCCAGCAAGCGAGGATGAAGGGCGCGGTCATGGCTGGCAGGCCGAGGGCGGCGAAACCGGGTTGCAGGGCAACCCCCAGCAGGATGCCGGCCAGCGCGCACCACGGGCGACGCAGATCCTTGCCGAGTGCCAGGGCGATGAGCGCTCCGTTGAGACTGAACAGGCCTGCCAGCACCGCCTGCATCGGCATACCCTGGAGCAGTGCCAGGGCCAGCGCGGTACCAGAACCGAGCAGAGCCCAGACGCCCACTCGCCATCCGGCGAGGAACAGGGCGCCGATTACCAGGGCGCCGGCGATTGGCTGGTCGAGGAAAATCACCTGGCCGATGCCCCGCACGATCGCCAGCGGCGTATCGACCCAGCCGAATTGCAGGGTGGTGGCAATCATCGGGGCAGGCGCCAGTTCCAGTGGCCCTCCCAGGGCCAGCAACAGCCAGCCGAGGCCAACGAAGGGCGCGGTGTAGGCGGGCAGCCAGTTGTGTTGGCGAACCGCCTTGAGCAGGGGATTGAGCACCAGGCTGGACAACCCGCTGGCGCAGAGAATTAGCAGTGCCAGGTAGAGCGAAGGTTCGAAGCGCGCACTCAGCAGAAGGCCGAGCAGCACGCCGTTGTAGCCGTAGAGGCCGGCTTCGATGTCTGCGGGGGCATAGCGGCGGCGTACGGCAGTGAGCCAGGAGGCGGCTCCGCCGAGCAGAGCTCCGCCCAGCAGGTTGGGAGCGCCCACCGCGATGGCGAGCAGGATCAGCGCGCCGCAAGCGGGATGACGCTGGAGGAATATCTGGCTGAAACCGTTCAACTGGGCAGAAGCCCAGCTACGGACTTCGGGTCGTAGGGGCAGTCGGTACATGGCAGCTTGCAAAAAAGTGGCGCCCCGGTGAGGGGGCGCCGATTAACTGGCGGTAGCCAGATGGGATTTCTGTTATCGCCCGGCATCGAGGCCGGTGCGGGGAGCGCGGGTTCTCTTTGGACTCCGTCGCGCCGGGTGTTTCACATCAGTTCAGGGTTTCGATCCGCAGGCTATTGGTGCTGCCCGGCTGGCCGAACGGCACGCCGGCGGTGATCACTACGGTGTCGCCACGCTTGGCCATGCCTTGGGCCTGGGCGATCTCCAGCGCGGTGCTGGTGACTTCCTCGACCTTGTGCAGGCGTTCATTGACGACCGAGTAGATACCCCAGGCCACGGTCAGGCGACGTGCGGTATGCAGATTCGGCGTCAGGCTGAGGATCGGCGCCTTCGGCCGCTCGCGGGACGCGCGCAGGCTGGAGCTGCCGGACTCGGTGTAGTTCACCAGTGCGACTACCGGCAGGATGCTGCTGATGCGGCGGATGGCGCAGCTGATGGCGTCGGACGCGGTGGCCTCGGCCTGCGGACGACTGACGTCGAGCTGGCTCTGGAAGTCCGGGCCGTTTTCCACCTGGCGAATGATCTTGCTCATCATCTGCACGGTTTCGAGCGGGTAGTCGCCGGAAGCGGTTTCAGCGGAGAGCATCACCGCGTCGGTACCCTCGGCCACGGCGTTGGCGACGTCGGTCACCTCGGCGCGGGTCGGGGCAGGGGAGAAGCGCATGGATTCCAGCATCTGCGTAGCCACCACGACCGGACGGCCCAGCTGGCGGCAGGTGCGGATGATGTCCTTCTGGATGCGCGGCACATTCTCCGCCGGCACTTCGACGCCCAGGTCGCCACGGGCAACCATGATGGCGTCACAGAGGCGGGCGATTTCTTCCAGATGCACCACGGCCGAGGGCTTCTCGATCTTGGCCATGAGGAAGGCGCGGCCCTTGATCAGCTCGCGGGCTTCGACGATGTCTTCTGGGCGCTGCACGAACGACAGGGCGACCCAGTCCACACCCAGGTCCAGACCGAAGTCCAGGTCACGGCGGTCCTTGGCGGTCAGCGGCGAGAGTTGCAGTACCGCTTCCGGCACGTTGACGCCCTTGCGGTCGGACAGTTCGCCGCCGGCAATCACGGTGGTTTCCACTGCATCGGCGTGGCGGGCCGTCACTTGCAGGCGCAGGCGACCGTCGTCCAGCAGCAGGTTCATGCCGGGTTCCAGGGCCTCGATGATTTCCGGGTGCGGCAGGTTGACCCGGACCGCATCGCCTGGGGTGGTGTCCAGGTCCAGGCGGAACGCCTGGCCGCGTTCGAGGTTGACCTTGCCGTCAGCGAAGCGACCAACGCGCAGCTTCGGACCTTGCAGGTCCATCAGGATGCCGATGGGGTAGTTCAGCTGGCGCTCGACTTCACGCACCCACTGATAGCGCTGGGCGTGATCGGCGTGCTCGCCGTGGCTGAAGTTCAGGCGGAACAGGTTGACGCCGGCTTCCACCAGTTGGCGGATGTCGTCGATGCCTTTGATCGCCGGACCGAGGGTGGCGAGGATTTTTACTTTCTTGTCAGGCGTCATTTTCAGGGCTCTCGAGGATCAGGATGGCGCGGAAGTCGTTCACGTTGGTGCGGGTCGGTTCGGTGACGATGAGATCACCGAGTGCGGCGAAATACCCGTATCCGTTGTTGTTGTCCAGTTCGTCGCTGGCGGACAGCTCCTGCTTGGCGGCGCGAGCGTAGCTGCAAGGGGTCATGATGGCGCCTGCGTTGTCCTCGGAACCGTCGATGCCGTCGGTGTCGCCGGCCAGGGCGTAGACGCCCGGCAGGCCCTTCAGGGTATTGGTCAGGCTCAGCAGGAACTCGGCATTGCGCCCGCCACGGCCATTGCCGCGCACGGTCACGGTGGTTTCGCCGCCTGAGAGGATCACGCACGGCGGCTTGATCGGCTGGCCATGCAGCACGACCTGGCGGGCGATGCCGGCATGGACTTTGGCGACCTCGCGGGATTCGCCTTCCAGGTCGCCGAGGATCAGCGGGGTGAGGCCGGCGGCGCGTACTTTCTCGGCAGCGGCATCGAGGGACTGCTGCGGAGTGGCGATCAACTGGAAGTGGCTGCGGGACAGGCAGGGATCACCCGGTTTGACGGTTTCCGAACGTGGGTCCTGCAGCCAGGCGCGCACGTGGGTCGGTACCTCGATTTCGTAGCGGGCGAGGATCGCGAGGGCTTCGGCCGACGTCGTCGGGTCGGCAACGGTGGGGCCGGAGGCGATCACGGTGGCCTCGTCGCCCGGCACGTCGGAGATCGCATAGGTGTAGACGGTCGCCGGCCAGCAGGCCTTGGCCAGGCGGCCGCCCTTGATCGCCGATAGGTGCTTGCGCACGCAGTTCATCTCGGAGATGGAGGCGCCGGATCTCAGCAGGGCTTTGTTGATCGCCTGCTTGTCCTTGAGGGTCAGGCCCTCGGCGGGCAGGGCGAGCAGGGAGGAACCGCCGCCGGAAAGCAGGAAGATCACCCGGTCCGACTCGTCGAGATTGCTCACCAGTTCCAGTACGCGCTGGGCGGTTTCCAGGCCGGCGGCATCGGGTACCGGGTGGGCGGCCTCGACCACTTCGATTTTCTTGCAGTTGGCGCCGTGGTCGTAGCGGGTCACCACCAGGCCGGAGATCTCGCCTTGCCACTCGCGCTCGATCACTTCTGCCATGGCGGCGGCTGCCTTGCCGGCGCCGATGACGATGACGCGGCCGGAGCGATCGGAGGGCAGGTGGTCGGCCAGGACCTGGCGCGGGTGGGCGGCGGCGATTGCGGTGGCGAACAGGTCGCGCAGGAAGGCTTTGGGATCGAGGGACATGGCAGGCTCCAGATGAGCGGATTCTTGTTCTAAGGCGGTGTGCCGACGAAGTGGGTCGCCGGGCGTGTCTGGCCGATTTCAGTCCCGAACTGCCGCACGCAGCAGCTCGGGACTGGAATCGACCTTCCTGGTCGTTGGCGCCGTGTCACCGCGGACCAGGAGGGTCGAAAGGGATCGTAGGACGGGAAGAGCGGGCGCTGGCCATCGCGGGAGCTGCCGGATCGATGGGCAGCGCTGGCGCTCAGCCCGTCCTACGAAACATCACTCCTCGCGAATCGAGAAGTTGGCCATGTGCTCCAGGCCCTTGATCAGGCCGGAGTGGTCCCAATTGCTGCCACCGATGGCCGCGCAGGTGCTGAACACTTGCTGGGCATTGGCGGTGTTCGGCAGGTTCAGGCCCAGTTCGCGGGCGCCGGACAGTGCCAGGTTCAGGTCCTTCTGGTGCAGGCTGATGCGGAAGCCCGGATCGAAGGTGCCCTTGATCATGCGCTCGCCGTGGACTTCCAGGATCTTGGAGCCGGCGAATCCACCCATCAGGGCTTCACGTACCTTGGCCGGATCTGCACCGTTCTTCGCAGCGAACAGCAGGGCTTCGGCAACGGCCTGGATGTTCAGGGCAACGATGATCTGGTTGGCCACCTTGGCGGTCTGGCCGTCACCGTTGGCACCCACGCGGGTGATGTTCTTGCCCATGGCCTGGAACAGCGGCAGGGCGCGTTCGAAGGCGTTCGGGCAACCACCGACCATGATGCTCAGGGTCGCGGCCTTGGCGCCTACTTCGCCGCCGGAAACCGGGGCGTCCAGGTAGGCAGTGCCGGTAGCCTTGATCTTCTCGGCGAAGACTTTGGTGGCGGTGGGGGAGATGGAGCTCATGTCGATCACGACTTTGCCGACGCCAGCGCCTTCAATCACGCCGTCCTTACGGAACAGGACGTCTTCCACTTGGGGGGTGTCCGGAACCATGACGATGATGAACTCGGCTTCCTGGGCAACCTCTTTGGGGTTGGCCAGGGCTACGCCGTTCTCGCCCAGCAGGTCAGCCGGAGCCTTGTCGAAGTGCTCGGAGAAGAACAGGGTGTGGCCGGCTTTCTGCAGGTTCTGAGCCATGGGCTTGCCCATGATGCCGGTGCCGATGAATCCGATCTTGGCCATGTTGAATACCTCGTTCTTAGATGGCGTTATGGGTTTTCAGCCAGCCCAGGCCGGCAGCGGTGGTGGTTGCCGGCTTGTATTCACAGCCGATCCAGCCCTGGTAGCCGATACGGTCCAGGTGCGCGAAGAGGAAGCGGAAGTTGATCTCGCCAGTGCCCGGCTCATTGCGGCCCGGGTTGTCGGCAAGCTGCACATGGTTGATCGCGGCGAGGTTGGACTCGACGGTGCGCGCCAGGTCTCCTTCCATGATTTGCATGTGGTAGATGTCGTACTGCAGGAACAGGTTGGCGCTGCCCACTTTTTCGCGGATGGCCAGGGCCTGCTTGGTGTTGTTCAGGTAGAAGCCGGGGATGTCGCGGGTGTTGATGGCTTCCATCACCAGCTTGATGCCGGCGGCCTGGAGCTTCTCGGCGGCGAACTTGAGGTTCTCCACGAAGGTGCTCTCGATGGTCGCGCAGTCGTAGCCCTGTGGGCGGATGCCGGCCAGGCAGTTGATCTGGGTATTGCCCAGCACCTTGGCGTAGGCGATGGCCTTGTCCACACCTGCACGGAATTCTTCCACGCGGTCCGGGTGGCAGGCGATGCCACGTTCGCCCTTGCCCCAATCACCGGCCGGCAGGTTGAACAGCACCTGCTCCAGTTTGTTGGCGTCCAGGCGTGCGCGGATTTCCTCTACAGGGAAGTCGTAGGGGAAGAGGTATTCGACACCACTGAAGCCGGCTTCGGCGGCAGCGGCGAATCGGTCCAGGAAGTCCACTTCGGTGAACAGCATGGACAGGTTGGCAGCAAAACGGGGCATGAGTGTCTCCTTCTGATTCCCCCCTCCCGCGGACGGGAGAGGGGAGGTGAAAGCCCCTCTCCCACCACGAATAGGAGAGGGGAAGACGGCAATCAATCCAGCAGCGAGATGGCGGTCGGAGCGTCGGCGCCGGTCAGGGCCAGGTCCTCGAACTCGTTGATCGCGTTGATTTCGGTACCCATGGAGATGTTGGTGACACGCTCCAGGATGACCTCGACCACAACCGGTACGCGGAACTCTTCCATCAGCTGCTTGGCCTTGGCGAAGGCGGCTTGCAGGTCGTTGGCGTCATGCACGCGGATCGCCTTGCAGCCCAGGCCCTCGACCACCGCGACGTGGTCCACGCCGTAGCCGTTGAGTTCCGGTGCGTTGACGTTCTCGAAGGACAGCTGCACGCAGAAGTCGATTTCGAAGCCGCGCTGCGCCTGACGGATCAGACCCAGGTAGGAGTTGTTCACCAGTACGTGGATGTAGGGCAGGTTGAACTGCGCACCCACGGCCAGCTCTTCGATCATGAACTGGAAGTCATAGTCGCCGGACAGTGCAACGACCGGACGAGTCGGGTCGGCCTTGACCACGCCCAGGGCAGCCGGAACGGTCCAGCCCAGCGGGCCCGCCTGGCCACAGTTGATCCAGTGACGCGGCTTGTAGACGTGCAGGAACTGCGCGCCGGCGATCTGCGACAGACCGATGGTGCTGACGTAGCAGGTGTCCTTGCCGAAGAACTCGTTCATCTCTTCGTATACGCGCTGCGGCTTGACTGGCACGTTGTCGAAGTGGGTCTTGCGCTGCATGGTGCGCTTGCGCTCGCGGCAGGACTCGACCCAGGCGCTGCGGTCTTTCAGCTTGCCTGCGGCTTTCCATTCGCGGGCGACTTCCAGGAATGCGTCCAGCGCGGAGCCGGCGTCGGAAACGATGCCCAGGTCCGGGGTGAATACGCGGCCGATCTGGGTGGGTTCGATGTCCACGTGGATGAAGCGGCGGCCCTGGGTGTAAACGTCGACGGAACCGGTGTGGCGGTTGGCCCAGCGGTTACCGATACCGAACACCAGGTCGGACTCCAGCACGGTGGCGTTGCCGTAGCGGTGCGAGGTCTGCAGACCGCACATGCCAGCCATCAGCGGATGGTCATCGGGGATGGTGCCCCAGCCCATCAGGGTCGGAACTACCGGCACGCCGGTCAGTTCGGCGAACTCCACCAGCTTGTCCGAGGCATCGGCATTGATGATGCCGCCACCGGCGACCAGCAGCGGACGCTCGGCGTCGTTCAGCATGGCCAGGGCCTTCTCGGCCTGGATGCGGCTGGCGGACGGCTTCACTACCTGCAGCGGCTGGTAGGCGTCGATGTCGAACTCGATCTCGGCCATCTGCACGTCGAACGGCAGGTCGATCAGCACGGGGCCAGGACGGCCGCTGCGCATTTCATAGAAGGCCTTCTGGAAGGCGTACGGCACCTGGCCCGGTTCCAGAACGGTGGTTGCCCACTTGGTGACGGGCTTGACGATGCTGGTGATATCGACGGCCTGGAAGTCTTCCTTGTGCAGACGGGCACGCGGAGCCTGGCCGGTGATGCAGAGGATCGGGATGGAGTCGGCGGATGCCGAGTACAGACCGGTGACCATGTCGGTACCGGCGGGGCCGGAGGTACCGATGCAGACGCCGATGTTGCCTGCGTTGGTGCGGGTGTAACCCTCAGCCATGTGCGAGGCGCCTTCGACGTGGCGGGCCAGTACATGGTCAATGCCGCCGATCTTGTTCAGGGCTGCGTACAGCGGGTTGATGGCGGCGCCGGGGATGCCGAACGCGGTGTCGATGCCTTCGCGACGCATCACCAGGACGGCAGCCTCGATTGCTCTCATTTTGGCCATGTTTTGTGCCTCTTTCTTGTGAAAATTGTATACAAGCTACGTGGCTGGATTCTATTCATCGTCTGACTGAAGGGTCAAGGCCATTTGTGAGGCTAAAGGTCGCAGGGCGTCGACTCTTTTAAAACGCCTGTTTCATGGGGCTCTCCAGCGGTGGTCAGAACGCTGACGGAAATACTGTATACAAAAAATAATGTGATTGTATCTATCTGTTGATTTTTTTGTGTTCGGTGAGATAGTGAGCTACAGCTTTCGGATGCGTCGCAGGACGGGCTGGAAAATGCCCGCGTGGATACAGGAGTGCGCCAACCCTGACCCGGACGACGCCGCACAAGGTTCAACCACTCACGAGGAACGCTTGAAAATGACCACCCTGACCCTGGAAACCGCTGTGAGCATTTCCAATCACGCCCTGACCGTTGGTCGGGAGCTACGCACCGCGCCACTGACGATCGCCGTGCTGGATGCCGGCGGCCATCTGATCACCCTGCAGCGCCAGGACGGCGCCAGCATGCTTCGCCCGCAGATCGCCATCGGTAAGGCTTGGGGCGCGGTGGCCTTGGGTAAGGGCTCGCGCCTGATCGCCGCGGACGCGCAACAGCGTCCGGCGTTCATCGGTGCGGTGAACAATCTGGCCGACGGCAACCTGGTCCCGGCGCCGGGCGGTGTGCTGATTCGTGATGGTCAGGGGGCGGTGATCGGCGCCATTGGCATCAGTGGCGATACGTCGGATATCGATGAGCAGTGTGCGGTCACCGCCGTGGAAGCGGCCGGCCTGAAGGCCGATGCTGGCGCAGCCTGATCGTTGATGGGGGCTGCTGCGCAGCCCTTAGCAAATGAATTCGCCCCCACAGGGAGTGCATCTCTGTGGGGGCGAAGTCTTTAGGGGGGCAAAATCGCGACTATGGCTAGAAGGGGCTGCTCTTCTGTAGGGGCGAATTCATTCGCCAAGCAGTCCAAAGGACTGCCATATCCGGATTATCGGTGTGGAGCGGAGAAGGGTAGGGGCCGCTGCGCAGCCCTTGGCGAATGAATTCGCCCCTACAGCAGGGTCCGGTGAGGCCGGTATCAGGCGCTCTTCGCCGAAATCTTTTCTTCTACTTCGCAGCCCTTGATCACCAGGCGGATAATGGTTTCCGCGGCGGCGTCGTAGTCGGCCTCGCTGAGGCTGGACTTGCCGGTGACGGTGGAAATCTGCCAGTCGAAATCAGCGTAGGTCTGGGTTGCGGCCCAGATGCTGAACAGCAGGTGGTGGGGATCGACCTTGGCCATCAGTCCCTGATCGATCCAGCCCTGGATGCAGTCGATGTTGTGCTTTGCCTGCAGGTTGAGCTGCTCGGTCTGTTCCGGCGAAAGGTGCGGTGCACCGTGCATGATTTCGCTGGCGAACACCTTGGACGCATAGGGCAGGTCGCGGGAGATACGGATCTTCGAGCGGATGTAGGCCGTGAGCACTTCGTGGGGATGACCGGCCTGGTTGAAGGGCGCGGACGCCTGCAGGAGCGGCTCGACGATGCTCTCGAGAACTTCGCGGTAGAGGTTCTCTTTCGACTTGAAGTAGTAGTAGACGTTGGGCTTGGGCAGGCCGGCCTTGGCCGCGATGTCGCTCGTCTTGGTGGCGGCGAACCCTTTGTCGGCGAATTCCTCGCTGGCCGCGCGCAGGATGAGGTCTCTGTTGCGCTCGCGAATGCTACTCACATCGGCTCCTTTATTGGCTCACCGAAGCGCCCGGAAGGCCGGCCGGCGAGAGGTCGGGCATGGTATCACCGGCATCAAATGGCTCTCAAGCGAGCTACTGGATGAATTTCCTGTATACAAAATAATTCTATTCTGTTTCCATTCCGCATCCGTCCATGTCATCGGTGCCCTGTCCGGTGCGTGTTGCGGCAGACGTCACCCATGCAAGACAACCACTTGCTCGACCCCTTCGGGCGTCGAATTTCGTATCTGCGCCTCTCGGTCACTGACCGTTGCGACTTCCGGTGCACCTACTGCATGAGCGAGGACATGGTCTTCGCTCCCCGGGCGCAGATCCTCAGCCTCGAAGAACTCTATGCCGTCGCCGATGCCTTCATCGACCTCGGTGTGAAGCGCATCCGTATCACCGGTGGTGAGCCGCTGGTACGCAAGGGGCTGACCTCCCTGCTGGCGCGACTCGGCGCCCGCGAGGAACTGGAAGACCTGGCCATCACCAGCAACGGCTCCCAGCTCGCGCACATGGCCACCGATCTTCGTCGCAGCGGCGTTACCCGCCTGAATATCAGTCTCGACTCCCTGCAGCGCGAACGCTTTGCCGCATTCACTCGCCGCGACCGTCTCGACCAGGTGCTTGCCGGAATCGACGCGGCGCGTACCGCGGGCTTTCGCCGGATCAAGCTGAACACCGTGGTGCAGAAAGGTCGCAACGATGATGAGGTACAGGACCTCGTTGCCTTCGCGGTCGAGCATGGGCTGGACATCAGCTTCATCGAGGAGATGCCCCTTGGCAGCATCTCCAGCCACGAGCGCAAGGTCACCCTGTGTACCTCGGAAGAGGTGCGCGAGCGAGTTGGCCAACGCTTCCAGCTGCTGCCCAGCAGCTATCGCACTGGTGGCCCGTCGCGTTATTACCAGGTGATCGGCACTGAAACCCAGGTCGGTTTCATCTCTCCCCATAGCCGCAACTTCTGCGGCGACTGCAATCGCGTGCGCGTCACCGCCGAAGGAAAGCTGGTGCTTTGCCTCGGCCATGAAGGCGCACTGGATCTCAAGGCGCTGATCCGTCGCCATCCCGGAGACAGGGAAAGGCTGCGCTCGGCGCTGATCGATGCGCTCAGGCTCAAGCCCGAGAGACACCATTTCGAAGCGGATTCCCAGGTCCAGGTGGTTCGTTTCATGAGCATGACTGGCGGCTAACCGCCCTCGCAATCCGAATTCCAAGCAGTACATACGCTTTTGCGTAGGGTGCGCCGTGCGCACCAACAACTTCCGGTGCGCACGGCGCACCCTACAAGGAGCCCTGTATGGCCAAGACACTCTTGATCAAGAACGCCGACCTGCTGGTGACCATGGATGGCCAGCGCCGGGAAATCCGGCAGGGCGGGATGTTCATCGAGGACAACCGCATCGTGCAGGTCGGGCCGAGCAGCGAACTGCCGCAGACCGCCGACGAAGTGCTGGATATGAAGGGCAAGATCGTCATTCCCGGCCTGGTCAACACCCACCATCACATGTACCAGAGCCTGACCCGCGTGGTGCCGGCCGCCCAGGACGGCGAGCTGTTCAACTGGCTGACCAACCTCTATCCGATCTGGGCGCGCTTGACCCCTGAAATGATCGGCGTTTCGACCCAGACCGCCATGGCCGAGCTGATTCTCTCCGGCTGTACCACCTCCAGCGACCACCTCTACATCTATCCCAACGGCTGCAAGCTGGATGACAGCATCCACGCCGCCGGTGAGATCGGCATGCGCTTCCACGCCGCGCGCGGCAGCATGAGCGTCGGTCGCAGCCAGGGCGGTCTGCCGCCGGACTCCGTGGTGGAGAAGGAAGCGGACATCCTCAAGGAGTCGCAGCGCCTGATCGAGGACTACCACGATGCGTCCCATGGCTCGATGCTGCGGGTCGTCGTGGCGCCGTGCTCGCCGTTCTCCGTCAGTCGCGATCTGATGCGTGAAGCCGCCGTGCTTGCGCGCCATTACGGCGTCTCGCTGCACACCCACCTGGCCGAGAACGTCAACGACATCGCCTACAGCCGCGAGAAGTTTGGCATGACCCCGGCCGAATACGCTGAGGACCTGGGCTGGGTGGGCCACGACGTATGGCATGCCCACTGTGTGCAACTGGACGAGCACGGCATCGAGCTGTTCGCCCGCACCGGTACCGGTGTTGCCCACTGCCCCTGCTCGAACATGCGCCTCGCCTCCGGCATCGCCCCGGTGCGGCGCATGCGCGACGCCGGCGTGCCGGTGGGCCTGGGCGTGGACGGCTCCGCCTCCAACGACGGCGCCAGCATGATCGGCGAAGTGCGCCAGGCGCTGCTGCTGCAGCGGGTTGGTTTCGGGCCGGATGCCATGACCGCGCGCGAGGCCCTGGAGATCGCCACCCTGGGCGGCGCCAAGGTGCTCAACCGGGATGATATCGGTGCCCTGGCGCCGGGCATGGCGGCTGACTTCGTCGCCTTCGACCTCAATCACATCGCCTATGCCGGCGCGCTCCACGACCCGCTGGCGGCGCTGGTGTTCTGCACCCCGACCCACGTGTCCACCAGTGTGATCAACGGCAAGGTGGTCGTACGCGATGGCCAGGTCGTGACCGTGGACCTCCCGCGCGTGCTGGAGCGCCACAACGAGCTGGCGCGCCAACTGGTGCTCGGCGAGTAACCCGTAACCGGGAGCGGGTCGTCCCGCTCCTGTCTTTCCCGCGCAATGGAAAACAAGGAGGAGGTTATGAAACCTCGGGTTTTCGGCTGGCTGGCTGCTGGCCTTTTGTCCGCGAATGGCGCCCTGGCGCAGACCTATGTGATTGGTGTCGAGCAGCAATCCTTCCAGCCCCATTACTGGATGAGCGATCAGGGCGAGTACCAGGGCTTTGCCCGCGAATTGCTGGATCTGTTCGCGCGTGATGCCGGACTGGATATCCAGTACCAGGCGCTGCCGGTCAACCAACTCACCAAGCATCTGCTCAATGGCAGCATCGATTTCAAGTACCCCGACAACGCTAACTGGGCGGGCGACCTGAAAGGTGGCAAGAACATCCGCTACAGCCTGCCGGTGGTGGAGTACGTGGACGGTGTGCTGGTAGCGCCCAAGCGTCAGGGGCAGGGCGTGGACCAATTGGCCAGGCTGGCGGTGGTGGACGGCTGGACGCCCTGGACCTACCAGGACCGCATCGATGCGGGTCATACCCAGGTTGTGCGCAGTGACGACCTTGGGCAGATGATCAAGCAGGCCATGAAGCAGGAGGCTGACGGCGCCTATTACAACGTGGTGGTCGCCTCTTACTACCTGGACAACATCCGTGCGCGACCAGGGGCCCTGGTGTTCGACCCGAAGCTGCCCCACACCCGCGGCACCTTCAACCTTTCCAGCCTCAAGTACCCCGAACTGATCGCTCGCTTCGATCGCTTTCTCGCCGAGCACCGCCAGGAAGTGGATGCACTCAAGGCCCGCTATCAGGTGGAAGCCAATCTGGATTCCGAATACCTCGGGATGGAGCAGTGGAAAGTCGATTTCCTGAAGCGCCAGAAGGAAAAGACCAATCCCTGAACCGTTCCGGTACGCAAGCGCCGTTCCAGAGGCGTTCCATCGACCTGGAGCGAATCAGGCTCGAAATGTTGTACACAATTCTGAAAGAAACTGTTGTTTGAGTTGTTCACAGAGTGTATATAATTCGCAAAATCTGACCGCCGGATCAGCTTTTTCTGATGAAGCAACTGCATGAGGGGGCTCACGCCACCCTGTAAGCCCACGACCGACAAAAACAATAGGCAGGCTTTACCCATGAGTTCATTCGATATCTCCGAGGTTCGTGACGACCTCAGGCACGGCGCCCACCGCCGGCCGCAGGCGAGGCGATACCGCTTCGCAGGTCCCCATCCGTTGCTTGCTCATCTGTCCGCCACCAGCGCCCTGGCACCTGTGTTCGGCTGCCTGCACTGCTGCCCGGACCAGCCGGACAGAAATGCCGACGTAGAAGAATGCTTCCTCCTGTCCTCGACCACCGAGGCCAGGCAGTACTCCCTGGACGTAGCCGAACAGCGCAACGCTGAAGACAGCCCGTCCGGCATCGCCCGCCAACACCGCCTCGGCCTGACCGGCTGACGCACGGCGCGCGCAACTCCCTCCAATCCCGTACCTGCCTGCAGCCTGCCCGGAAACCGGGGCGGGCTCCGGGTGGGTGCGGGGCGGAAAAACTGAAAACCCACTACAACAAGGGAAAAAACCATGAATGCCAAGTATCTGCCGCACTGCCTTGCCCTCTCGACCGGCCTGCTCGGGGGCGGCCAGGCCATCGCCGGTGACCTGCTGTTCTGGCAGAACAACAGCCTGACCTACCTCTATGGCCAGAACTTCAAGGTCAATCCGGAAATCCAGCAAACCGGCACCTTCGAGCATGCGGATGGCTGGAAGTACGGCGATAACTTCTTCTTCGTGGACAAGATCTTCTACAACGGCGAGAAGGACGCGCAGGTGGGCGACAACACCTACTACGGCGAATTCCAGCCGCGCCTGTCCTTCGGCAAGATCTTCGACCAGAAGATCCAGTTCGGCCCTGTGACCGACGTGCTGCTGGCCATGACCTACGAGTTTGGTGAAGGCGACGTCGAATCCTACCTGATCGGCCCGGGCTTCGACCTGGCCATTCCCGGCTTCGACTTCTTCCAGGTCAACTTCTACAACCGCCAGACTGATGGCAGCCGTCCGGGCGACGACGTCTGGCAGATCACTCCGGTGTGGAGCTACACCATTCCGGTGGGCAATTCCGACATCCTGATCGATGGCTTCATGGACTGGGTGGTGGACAACGATGAGAACGATCGCGGCACCTACCACGCCAACCTGCACTTCAACCCACAGGTGAAGTACGACCTGGGCAAGTCGATGGGTTGGGGCGAGAAGCAGCTCTACGTCGGTTTCGAGTACGACTACTGGAAGGACAAGTACGGCATCGACAGCGAGAGCTTCCTGGGTGACGTGATCCTCGATGGCACCGACCAGAACACCGCCAGCCTGCTGGTCAAAGTGCACTTCTGATCCATCGGGAAAAAGACCGGGGGAGGCGCGATGCGCCATCCCCACGGTTGAAAGGGGAGGAGAGCCAATCCATGGCACAAGCCTTTCGCTGCAATGTGGGAGATTCCATGTCAATCAGCCATGCCGACCTGGGGCCGATACGGCTGTTGGCTGGTCATCAGGGCAAAGGCAATCCTGGCCAGCTT
>NZ_BDMA01000003.1:0-31722 GCF_002003485.1 Metapseudomonas resinovorans | reverse complement strand
GTCCCCCGACAGGCGTTACCCATGTATCCCGGCTGAACACCGTGCGCACCGGCGGTTTGACGGGGTGCCGAAGCCGATCCCGGAATCGGTGCGCACAGCGCACCCTACGGCTCAGACCAGGCGAAAAGTGGAGGATTCGCCACTTTCCGGGGGGCTCCCCCAAGTCCATGTGCTAGGAACATGGATGTTTACTCGCGAAGAACAAAAAGCCCCGCCGAAGCGGGGCTTTTCTATTTTCGCCTTCGATCAACCGCGCTTATGCACGCTGCGACCGGCGGCGAAGGTTTCCTTCACGGTGCGGTCGTCGCCGAGGATGGTCAGGGCGAACAGGCGTTCCGGAAGGCTCGTGGCCTGCTGCATGCGGTAGTCCAGCAGCGGAGTGGCCTTGTAGTCCAGGACCACGAAGTCCGCATCCTTGCCGGCCTGGAAGTTGCCGATCTTGTCGTCCAGGTAGAGCGAGCGGGCGCCGCCCAGGGTAGCCAGGTACAGGGACTTGAACGGATCAAGTTTCTTGCCCTGGAGCTGCATCACCTTGTACGCCTCGTTCAGCGATTGCAGTTGCGAGAAGCTGGTGCCGGCGCCCACGTCGGTGCCCAGACCCACGCGCACGCCGTGTTCTTCCAGCTTCTGCAGGTCGAACAGGCCGCTGCCGAGGAACAGGTTGGAGGTGGGGCAGAACGCCACGGCCGAGCCGGTTTCCGCCAGGCGTTTGCATTCGTCGTCGCAGAGATGCACGCCATGGGCGAAGACCGAGCGCTGGCCGATCAGCTTGTAGTGGTCATACACGTCCAGGTAGCCCTTGCGCTCGGGAAACAGCTCCTTGACCCATTCGATTTCCTTGCGGTTCTCGGACAGGTGGGTGTGCATGTACAGGCCCGGGTACTCGGCATACAGCTTGCCGGCCAGCTCCAGCTGCTCGGGGGTGCTGGTGGGGGCGAAGCGAGGGGTCACGGCATAGTGCAGGCGGCCCTTGCCGTGCCAGCGCTCGATGAGCTCCTTGCTGTCTGCATAGCCGGACTCGGCCGTGTCGGTCAGGTAGTCCGGGGCGTTGCGGTCCATCAGCACCTTGCCGGCGATCATCCGCAGATCGAGCGCTTGCGCAGCTTCAAAAAACGCATCCACCGACTCCTTGTGCACGGTGCCGAACACCAGCGCGGTGGTGGTGCCGTTGCGCAGCAGTTCCTTGATGAAAATACCGGCGACATCGGCTGCATGGGCCTTGTTGGCAAACTGCTTTTCAGTGGGGAAGGTGTAGGTGTTGAGCCAGTCCAGCAACTGCTCGCCGTAGGAGGCGATCATGCCGGTTTGCGGGAAGTGGATGTGGGTGTCGATGAAACCGGGGGTGATCAGGGTATCGCGGTACTCGTGCACCTCGACGCCGGCGTCCAGATCCGGCAGCAGGGACTTCGCGTCGCCCAGGGCCTTGATGCGGCCGTCTTCCACCACCAGCAGGCCGTCCTCGAAATACTGATAGGACTGCTCGACGCCCACCAGGGCGGGGTCGGCGATGCTGTGCAGGATGGCGGAGCGGTAGGCGGTTACGTGGCTGGTCATGTCAGTCTCGTTCGTTAGCGTTGCGATTATTGCGTCCCGCGAGGGGAGGGGCCGGAGTAGGGGGCTCCCTGTCACGCGGCTCCCCCTACCCGGCACTACTCGTCACCTTCGCCCGATGGGCGAAGGAAAAACTCAGGCCTGTTCCCGGCGCGAGGCGGGGACCAGCTTGGCGACCGTTTCACCTTTCTTCACTTCAGCGCCGAAGTTGGCGTTGTAGGTGGCGACGACTTCGCCGGCGATCGATATGGCGATCTCCACCGGCAGCTTGCCTTTGACCTCCTGGATGCCCATCGGGCAGCGCATGCGTTGCACGATTTCCGCGGCGAAGCCGCGTTCACGCAGGCGGTGCTCGAACTTGACGCGCTTGGTCTTCGAACCGATCAGGCCGAAGTAGGCGAAGTCGTTGCGCTTGAGGATCTCGGCGGTCAGTTCCAGGTCCAACTGGTGGTTATGGGTCATGACGATGAAGTAACTGCCCTTGGGCATCTCGGCGATCTCGTCGACCACCTCTTCGTTGACCACTTTCTCCACGCCAGCCGGAATCTGTTCGGGGAACTCGTTTTCCCGCGAGTCGATCCAGCGCACCTTGCAGGGCAGACTGGCAAGCAGCGGGACCAGCGCACGGCCGACGTGGCCGGCGCCGAATACGGCGATATGTGCCTGGGGCTGGACCATGGGTTCGAACAGCAGGACGGTGGCGCCGCCGCAGCACTGGCCAAGGCTGGCGCCCAGGCTGAAACGCTCCAGGCGCGTGTCCTGGCTGCGATTTTCGAGCATCTCGCGGGCGATCTCCATTGCCTTGAACTCGAGATGACCGCCACCGATGGTCTCGAAGATCCGCTCCGCGGTGACGACCATCTTCGAACCGGCGTTGCGCGGGGTTGAGCCACGCTCTTCGATGATGGTCACCAGCACGCAGGGTTCACCACGGTGCTGAAGGTCGGCGAGGGCGCTGATCCAGCTCATTTGCTCAGTCTCCAGCTACGCAGTGGCCTGGTGGTCCGTGACAGCCGCCAGTCGTCCATTGCAGCCTGCTGAAAAGCTACCTGCGTTGCCGATGCATCGTTAGGGTCAGACTCAAAATGCTCATTTACAGCTCGTAAACTCCGCTTTTTCGTCTGTCCCTGCCTCGCCTCGGCTGCCTCGCCAACGCCTTTCAACAAGCTGCAGGTACGGATGGGGGCCGGCAGCGTTTCCAGCAGCACGGCATCGCCGTCCTGCTGTTTGGTCTTCGTTTGATCGGTGGATGTTGTCATTGTTCTGCACCGTTTTTTCTATGTAGGAGCCAGCTTGCTGGAGAATCGCGTGTCGTTGGAGGCAACGCTTTCGCCAGCAAGCTGGCTCCTACCGGGTCATGCCGGCTCGGTCTCCGCTTGGGTGGAGGCCTGGGCTGGCTGTTGGAGTTTGCGCATCTGTTCGACGCCCCAGAGAACCCGCTCGGGAGTGGCCGGTGCGTCGATGTTCGGCTGTACCTTGTAGTCTCCCAGGCTCGCCACGGCGTCCTTGATGGCGCACCAGACGGCGATGCCGAGCATGAAGGGCGGCTCGCCCACGGCCTTGGAATGGAACACCGTCTGCTCGGGGTTCTTGCGGTTTTCCACCAGCTTCACCCGCAGGTCGATGGGCATGTCGGCGATGGCCGGGATCTTGTAGCTCGCCGGGCCGCTGGTCATCAGCTTGCCCTTTGCGTTCCACACCAGCTCTTCCATGGTCAGCCAGCCCATGCCCTGGACGAAGGCGCCTTCCACCTGGCCGATGTCGATGGCCGGGTTCAGCGAAGCACCCACGTCATGCAGGATGTCCGTGCGCAGCATCTTGTACTCGCCGGTCAGGGTGTCGACGATGACCTCGGCACAGGCCATGCCATAGGCGAAGTAGTAGAAGGGACGGCCGGAGGCTTTGTCGCGGTCGTAGAAGATCTTCGGCGTGCGATAGAAGCCGGTGCTGGAGAGCGAGATCTGGTTGAAGTAGGCGAGCTGGATCATTTCCTCGAAGGAGAGGAAGTGGTCGCGCACGCGTACCTGGTTGTTCTTGAACTCCACGTCCTCGGTGGTCACCTTGAAGTGATTGGCGAGGAACTCCACCAGGCGGCCCTTGATGGTGTCGGCGGCGTTCTGCGCAGCCTTGCCGTTCAGGTCGGTACCGCTGGAAGCGGCGGTCGGCGAGGTGTTGGGCACCTTGTCGGTGTTGGTCGCGGTGATCTGGATGCGCGAGATATCCACCTGGAAGACTTCGGCCACCACCTGGGCGACCTTGGTGTTCAGGCCCTGGCCCATCTCGGTGCCGCCGTGGTTCAGGTGAATGCTGCCATCGGTGTAGATGTGCACCAGTGCACCCGCCTGGTTAAGGAAGGTGGCGGTGAAGCTGATGCCGAATTTCACCGGCGTCATCGCCAGGCCTTTTTTGAGCACCGGGCTTTTCGCGTTGAACTCGCGGATTTCCTCGCGGCGCTTGGCGTACTCGCTGCTGGCCTCCAACTCCTCGGTCATCTCGGCGAGCATGTTGTGCTCGACGGTCTGGTAGTAGTGGGTGACGTTGCGCTCGTCCTTGCCGTAGTAGTTCAGCTTGCGGACTTCCAGCGGGTCCTTGCCCAGATGGCGCGAGATCGCGTCCATGATCTCTTCGATCGCGACCATCCCCTGCGGGCCGCCGAAGCCGCGGTAGGCGGTGTTCGAGGCGGTGTTGGTCTTGCAGCGGTGACCGTTGATGGTGGCGTCTTCGAGGAAGTAGGCGTTGTCCGAGTGGAACATCGCGCGGTCGACGATGGAACCGGACAGGTCAGGCGAATAGCCGCAGTTGCCCGCCAGTTCCAACTGGATGCCACTGAGCAGGCCGTTGTCGTCGAAGCCCACGTCGTACTCGACATAGAAGGGGTGACGCTTGCCGGTGATGCTCATGTCTTCCATACGCGGCAGGCGCATCTTGGTTGGGCGACCGGTCAGGTGCGCGATGACCGCGCACAGGCAGGCCGGGCCGGCAGCCTGGGTTTCCTTGCCGCCGAAGCCGCCACCCATGCGACGCATGTCGATGACGATCTTGTTCATCGGTACGCCCAGCACCTCGGCCACCAGCTTCTGCACTTCGGTGGCGTTCTGGGTGGAGGTGTAGACGATCATGCCGCCGTCTTCGGTGGGCATGACGGAGGAAATCTGGGTTTCCAGGTAGAAGTGCTCCTGGCCACCGATGTGCAAGGTGCCCTGGATGCGGTTCTTCGCGTTGGCGAGGGCGGTGCTGGAATCACCGCGCTTGTGCTGGTGGCTGTCCAGCACGAAATGCTTCTTGCGCAGGGCGTCGACCACATCCAGTACCGGCTCAAGGTCCTCGTACTCGACGATCGCGGCCATGGCTGCCTTGCGGGCGGTTTCCAGGCTGTCGGCACCTACGGCGAGGACCACCTGGCCGACATACTCGACTTTGCCGTCCGCCAGCAGTGGGTCGCCGGCGACTACCGGGCCGATGTCCAACTGGCCGGGAACGTCCTCGGCAGTAATGGCGATCGTCACGCCCGGGAACTGGTAGCAGGGGCTGGTATCGATGCGGGTGATGCGTGCATGGGCGCGATCGCTCATGCGGGCATAGACGTGCAGCTGGTTGGGGAACTCCAGGCGGTCGTCCACGTATACCGCTTCACCCGAGACGTGCTTGGGCGCGCTCTCGTGCTTGACGCTGCGGCCAACGCCGGTGGTGATATCGGCTCGGAACAGTTCCGCCAGTTCTTCCTGGGATTTGTGGTGGAAGTGATTAGACATACTGTGTGTCTCCAACAACTGCTGCGCTCGGCCATGCTGCGTTAGCTGCTAGCTCGAAATGCTCATTTAGCCGACTAAACTCCGCTTTCTCGCCAGCCGCTGCCTTGCCTGGCGCTTCGCTCGCGACGTTTTTGAAGTCACACATACGCGGTCACCCGGGTTTCGACTTCTGGGGATTGCAGCTCGAGGAAGAACTTGCGCAGCAGGTTCTGGGCGGTCAGCAGGCGGTATTCCTTGCTGGCGCGGAAATCCGAGAGCGGGGTGAAGTCCTTGGCCAGTGCTTCGCAGGCGCGTTCGACGGTACCCGGGTACCAGGCCGCGCCGATCAGGGCCTGCTCGCAGGCGCTGGCGCGCTTGGGAATGCCAGCCATGCCGCCGAAGGCGACACGGGCCTTGCGCACGACACCGTTCTCGATGACCAGGTTGAAGGCCGCACAGACTGCGGAAATGTCGTCGTCCAGGCGCTTGGAAACCTTGTAGGCACGGAACGCCTGGTTGTTGCGGGCACGTGGCACGCGCACCTTCTCGATGAACTCGGACTCCTGGCGGGCAGTGACCTTGTAGTCGAGGAAGTACTCGTCCAGCGGCAGGATGCGGGTCTGGTTGCCTTTGCGCAGGACGATCTCGGCGCCCAGGGCGATCAGCAGCGGCGGGGCGTCACCGATGGGCGAGGCGTTGCCGATGTTGCCGCCCAGGGTGCCCTGGTTGCGAATCTGCAGGGAGGCGAAGCGGTGCAGCAGCTCGCCGAAGTCCGGGTACTCGCGGGAGAGGGTTTCGTAGCAGTCGGACAGCGGGGTAGCGGCGCCGATTTCGATGAAGTTGCCGATCTCCTCGATGCGCTTCATGGATTCGATGTGGCCGACATAGATCATCACCGGCAGTTCACGGTGGAACTGGGTGACTTCCAGGGCCAGGTCGGTGCCGCCGGCCAGCAGGCGGGCCTGCGGGTTGGAAACGTAGAAGTCGGCCAGGTCGGCGACAGTCAGCGGAACCAGGCAGCGCTTGTCGCCGCTGTTCAGTTCAGCGGTATCACGTGGGGCGATCGACTTCAGCTGGGCGACGGTCTGGGCTTCGGCGGCATCGAACTGGTCAGGCTGCTTCTGGCAGCAGGCCTGTTCGGCGGCGTCGATGATCGGGCGGTAGCCGGTGCAGCGGCACAGGTTGCCGGCGAGGGCTTCCATGGTCTGGGCCTTGTCGAAGCCATCGCTGTTCTTCTGCAGGGCGAACAGCGACATCACGAAGCCAGGGGTGCAGAAGCCGCACTGGGAGCCGTGGCAATCCACCATCGCCTGCTGCACGGAGTGCAATTGGCCGCGGTGCTTGAGGTCTTCGACGGTAATGAGTTGCTTGCCGTGCAGCGAGGACACGAAGGTCAGGCAGGAGTTGAGCGTGCGGTAACGGACGCGATCACCATCAAGCTCGCCGACAACCACGGTGCAGGCACCACAGTCGCCCGAGGCGCAGCCTTCTTTGGTACCGGGTTTGCCGACATGCTCACGCAGGTAATTGAGCACCGTGACATTGGGATCGAGGGCATGCTCGGTGCGCAGCTCGCGGTTGAGTAAAAACTGGATCAAGGACGACCTCCAGGCACTTTATTGTTTTTACGAGGGCTCGTATGACGGCAAATTTAGAGGGGTCTGACTTTTGGGTCAATAAATATTTGACTCGAAAGTCAGGAAATCTTCATCTGTTTCAGTTATTAGCACGCTGCGTCCGCTCTGCCTCAAGGGTCAAGCGCATTTCGTGCCACCTGATCTAAGTGTAGGTAAGGGAGGGATGGGTGCCGGGTAAGTCGTTCAGGGGTGCTCGATGCCTTGTGATAAACTGCGCGCCTGCCCGCGTCCTGCGGCAGAGTCGGAAATTTCCCCTTTCGCTCTTGCACCCACTGCCCGTACCCGTAGTACTGTCAGCGCCGGAGCTTTGGCGCGGGAAAGCTCCGGCGCAGCGCACCATGCCCCCAGTTCAAAGGAAAACCATGACGTTCAAGGCACCGGACAGCCTCTCCGAGCAGATTGCCCAGCACCTGGCCGAGCGCATCATTCGCGGCGAGCTGAAAGAGCGTGAGCGCATCCAGGAACAGAAAGTCACCCTGGCCATGAATGTCAGCCGGGGATCGGTACGCGAAGCGCTGTTGATCCTCGAGCGCCGTCATCTGATCACCATCCTGCCGCGCCGTGGCGCCCAGGTGTCCGAGTTGACCCAGCAGCATGTGCGCAGCCTCTATACGTTGGTGATGGAGCTGTACATCCTCCTGGGCTACGCGGTTGCCGAGCACTGGCGCCGCGAGGAAGACCTGGCGCCCTTCCGGGTGATCCAGCAACGCCTTGTCGAAGCCCGCGAGCGGGAAGACATCCTCGCGTTCGTCGATTCCAGCTTCGCCATCATGCAGGCGGCTTATCCCTTCGCCGACAACCCGTACCTGCAACAGACCCTGGACAACCTGCAGCCAGCCATCGCCCGCACCTACTACATGGCCCTTGAGCGCCGTCGCGGCCAGATGGAGAACCTCGGTGCTGTGTTCGACGACCTGCTGCTGGCGGTGATCGCCCGCGACCAGGCAAGGATCCGCGAAGTGCTGCTGGACTACGGCAAGCAGAACTGCGAGCTGGTGCTCGCAGCCCTGGCCGAACGTTGAGCGGAGCACGTCGATGCGGCTGAAGTGCATCAAGCTGGCCGGGTTCAAGTCCTTCGTGGACCCGACCACCGTCAGCTTCCCCAGCAACATGGCCGCCGTAGTGGGTCCCAATGGTTGCGGCAAGTCGAACATCATCGACGCCGTTCGCTGGGTAATGGGTGAGAGTTCGGCGAAGAATCTTCGTGGCGAATCGATGACCGACGTCATCTTCAATGGCTCCAACACCCGCAAACCGGTCGCCCAAGCCAGCATCGAGCTGATCTTCGACAACTCCGACAACACCCTGGTTGGCGAATACGCCGCCTTTGCCGAGATTTCCATCCGCCGCCGCGTGAGCCGCGACGGCCAGAACACCTACTTCCTCAACGGCACCAAGTGCCGTCGCCGGGACATCACCGATATTTTCCTCGGCACCGGTCTGGGCCCGCGCAGCTACTCGATCATCGAGCAGGGGATGATTTCAAAGCTGATCGAGGCCAAGCCCGAGGACCTGCGCAATTTCATCGAAGAAGCCGCCGGCATTTCCAAGTACAAGGAGCGCCGTCGCGAGACCGAAAGCCGAATCCGCCGTACCCAGGAAAACCTCGCACGTCTCACCGACCTGCGCGAGGAGCTGGAGCGTCAACTGGAGCGCTTGCACCGGCAGGCCCAGTCCGCCGAGAAATACCAGGAATACAAGGCCGAAGAGCGCCAGCTCAAGGCGCAGCTCGCCGCCCTGAAATGGCGGGCGCTGAATGAGCAGGTCGGTCAGCGCGAAGCGGTGATCGGCAACCAGGAAATCAGCTTCGAAGCCCTGGTGGCCGAGCAGCGCAATGCAGACGCCAGCATCGAGCGCCTGCGTGACGGGCACCATGAACTGTCCGAACGCTTCAACCTGGTGCAGGGGCGCTTCTATTCAGTAGGGGGCGATATTGCCCGGGTGGAGCAGAGCATCCAGCACGGCCAGCAGCGTCTGCGCCAGTTGCAGGACGACCTGCGTGAGGCCGAGCGCGCTCGCCAGGAGACCGAATCCCATCTGGGGCACGACCGCACGCTGCTCGCCACCCTGGGCGAAGAGCTGGATATGCTCGGCCCCGAGCAGGAAATGAGTGCTGCGGCTGCCGAAGAAGCTGCCGCCCAGCTCGAAGAATCCGAAACCGGTATGCATGCCTGGCAGGAGCATTGGGATGGCTTCAACCAGCGCAGCGCGGAGCCGCGCCGCCAGGCGGAGGTCCAGCAGTCACGTATCCAGCAGCTGGATCAGAGTCTCGAGCGACTACTGGAGCGCGAGCGTCGCCTGAATGACGAAGCGACGCAACTGGCTGCCGACCCGGAAGATGCCGCAATCCAGGAAATGCTCGAAGAGCTCGCCGTCGGCGAGATGCGACTGGAAGAGCTCCTGGCTGCCGAACAGGGCCTGGCGGAGCGCCTGGACGAACTGCGCGAAGAACTGCAGCAGGCCACCCAGGCCCAGCAGCAGGCCCAAGGCGAACTGCAGCGCCTGAATGGCCGCATCGCCTCGCTGGAAGCCCTGCAGCAAGCTGCGCTCAACCCGGGCAAAGGTGCTGCCGAATGGCTGCGCGAGCAACAACTGGCGGAACGCCCGCGACTGGCCGAAGGCTTGCGGGTGGAGCAGGGTTGGGAGCTGGCGGTGGAAACCGTCCTCGGTGCCGATCTGCAGGCTGTGCTGCTGGATGATTTCAACGGCCTCGACCTCTCTGGCTTCAGCCAGGGCGAACTGCGCCTGGCCAGCGCAGGCAAGGGCGGGGCGCGCGCGCCCGGCAGCTTGCTGGATAAGGTCGAAGCGCCGATGGACCTGGCGCCCTGGCTGGGCAAAGTCCTGCCGGTGGAAACCCTGGACCATGCATTGACCCGTCGCAGCAGCCTGGGAGAGGGCGAAAGCCTGATCAGCCGGGATGGCTACTGGGTCGGCCGCAACTTCCTCCGGGTGCGCCGGGCCAGTGAGGCGGAGAGCGGGTTGCTGGCGCGTGGCCAGGAACTGGAACGCCTGCATGCCGAGCGTGAGGAGCGCGAAGCCGCCCTGGAACATCTGGAAGAACGCCTGCAGCAGCTTCGCGACGGCCAGCGCCAGCAGGAAGAGTCTCGCGAGCAGCAGCGCCGCCTGTTGCAGGACGAATCCCGCAGCCTGGGCGAGCTCAAGGCACGACTGTCCGCCCAGCAGGCGAAGGTGGAGCAACTGGCGTTGCGTCGCCGCCGCCTGGAGGAGGAGCTTCGCGAGCTGGGTGAGCAGCGCGCCCTGGAGTACGAGCAACTGGGCGAGGCCCGCTTGACCTTGCAGGACGCGCTGGACGCCATGGCCAGCGATACCGAACAACGGGAAAAATTGCTGGCCGAGCGCGATGGCCTCCGCGAACGCCTGGACCGAATCCGCCAGGAGGCTCGCCAGCACAAGGACCACGCGCATCAGTTGGCAGTGCGAGTCGGCTCGCTCAAGGCGCAGCACGATTCCACGCGCCAGGCGCTCGAACGCCTGAGCCTGCAGTTCGAGCGCCTCAATGAACGCCGCGAACAACTCAGCCTCAATCTCGAGGAGGGCGCCGCACCATTGGAGGAGCTGCGCCTGAAGCTGGAGGAGTTGCTGGAGAAGCGGCTGGGCGTCGAAGAAGAGCTGAAACTGGCCCGGCTCGCCCTGGAAGATGCTGATCGTGAACTGCGTGATGCCGAGAAGCGGCGTACCCAGGCCGAGCAGCAATCTCAGTTGCTGCGTGGCCAACTGGAACAGCAGCGTCTGGAATGGCAGGCACTGACGGTCCGTCGCAAGACCTTGCAGGACCAGCTCCATGAGGACGGCTACGACCTGCACGGTGTGCTTGCGACCCTGACCGCCGAGGCCAGCGAGACCGCGTGGGAAGAGGAGCTCGAGCGCCTTGCCGCGCGCATCCAGCGCCTCGGCCCGATCAACCTCGCCGCCATCGACGAATACCAGCAGCAATCAGAGCGCAAGCGCTACCTGGACGCGCAGAACGACGACCTGGTGGAAGCCCTGGAAACGCTGGAAAACGTCATTCGCAAGATCGACAAGGAAACCCGCAACCGCTTCAAGGAAACCTTCGACCAGATCAACGCCGGCCTCCAGGCGCTGTTCCCGAAGGTGTTCGGCGGCGGTCATGCCTACCTGGAGCTGACGGGCGAGGACCTGCTGGATACCGGCGTGGCGATCATGGCGCGCCCGCCGGGCAAGAAGAACAGCACCATCCACCTGCTTTCCGGTGGCGAAAAGGCACTGACCGCGCTGGCGCTGGTATTTGCCATCTTCCAGCTCAATCCCGCGCCGTTCTGCATGCTGGACGAGGTGGATGCGCCGCTGGACGACGCCAACGTCGGCCGATATGCGCGTCTGGTGAAGGAAATGTCCGAGAAAGTGCAATTCATCTATATCACCCACAACAAGATCGCCATGGAAATGGCCGATCAGTTGATGGGTGTGACCATGCACGAGCCTGGCTGCTCGCGTCTGGTGGCGGTGGATGTGGAAGAAGCGATGTCGATGGTCGAAGCCTGATCGTCGGCCGGATTCGAACCCTTGACGGGTCGGAGGATCAAATTCGCGTTGGCACGGTTGTAAGCCGCTATCAGAGGTTTCTCTGCTGGGCTGGTCGTGCTAGCTTTATGCCCAATTTTGTCGCACGTGGAAAACGCCATTCAGAACATGGAGTTGGGCGCCACGTTTCAGGGGACGGGATGTCCTTTCTTCACCATTGTCTGTTTGCATTTTCACTAGGGGACACAGGACTACATGGATATCGGTCTGCGCGAGTGGCTGATTGTTATTGGCATCATCGTAATCGCCGGCATTCTGTTCGATGGCTGGCGCCGCATGAGTGGCGGCAAGGGGAAACTCAAGTTCAAGCTGGATCGCAGCTTCTCCAATGCCCCGGATGACGATGAGGATCCCAACCTGCTTGGCCCGTCACGGGTCAAGGATCGTTCACACCAGGAACCCTCCCTGGATGAGGAAGACCTGCCCTCCCTCAGCGCGCGCGAAGCGGGTAAGCGCCGGGGCGAGCCGCAACAGGGCGACCTGAACCTCGACGAGCCGGTGCCGACCCTGCTCAATCCCGTCGACGAAGGCAAGAAGAACGGCAAGGTCCATCCGCAGGTGCAGGCGCAGGAAGTTCCGGTCGAGGAAGTCCTGGTCATCAACGTCGTTGCCCGCGACGAGGCCGGCTTCAAGGGCCCGGCCCTGCTGCAGAATATTCTGGAAAGCGGTCTGCGCTTCGGCTCCATGGACATCTTCCATCGCCACGAAAGCATGGCCGGCAATGGCGAGGTACTGTTCTCCATGGCCAACGGCGTCAAGCCCGGCACCTTCGACCTGGATGACATCGACCACTTCAGCACCCGCGCGGTGAGCTTCTTCCTCGGCCTGCCGGGTCCGCGCCATCCGAAGCAGGCCTTCGACGTGATGGTTGCCGCCGCACGCAAGCTGTCCCAGGAGCTGAATGGCGAGCTGAAAGATGACCAACGCAGTGTGATGACTGCGCAAACCATCGAGCATTACCGCCAGCGCATCGTCGAATTCGAGCGCAAGCACCTGACCCATAAGCGCTGATCCGGCGCGCAGTCAACGAAAGAGCAGCCCCGGCTGCTCTTTTTGTTTCAAGAGAAAGAGCCTGAACCATGACCGATGCCCAAACCGCCGCCGAACGCATCCTCGCGCTGCGCGCCGAGCTGGATGCGCACAACTATCGCTATTACGTGCTGGACGAACCGAGCGTGCCCGATGCCGAGTACGACCGTCTGTTCCGCGAACTGCAAGCCCTGGAGGCTGAACACCCCGAGCTGGTGACACCGGATTCCCCGACCCAGCGGGTCAGCGGCGCGGCCCTGTCGGCCTTCGGCGCTGTGCGCCACGAGGTGCCCATGCTCAGCCTGGGCAACGCCTTCGAAGAACAGGACTTGAAAGACTTCGATCGCCGCGTGCGTGAAGGGCTGGGGGAACTCCTGCCGGGCGGCGACCTGTTCGGTGATGGTCCGCAAGTGGAATACACCTGTGAACCCAAGCTGGATGGCTTGGCGGTGAGCCTGATGTACGAGAACGGCGTGCTGGTGCGTGGCGCGACCCGTGGTGATGGCACCACGGGCGAAGACATCAGCAGCAATGTGCGCACGATCCGCAATGTACCGCTGAAGCTGCAAGGCAGTGGCTGGCCTGCCGTCCTGGAGGTGCGTGGCGAGGTCTATATGTCCAAGGCCGGCTTCGACGCGCTCAACGCGCGCAATCTCGAACTGGGCGCCAAGACCTTCGCCAATCCGCGCAATGCTGCGGCGGGCAGCCTGCGCCAGTTGGACTCGAAGATAACCGCGAGTCGTCCGCTGGAGTTCTGCTCCTACGGTTTCGGTCGTGTCGAAGGCGAGTTGCCAGACAACCAGTACGCCATTCTCCAGGCGCTCAAGGGGTGGGGACTGCCCATCAGTCGCGAGCTGAAGCTGGTGAAAGGCGCCCAGGGTTGCCTGGATTACTACCGCGACATCGGCGAGCGCCGTGACGGCCTCGCCTATGAGATCGACGGCGTGGTCTACAAGCTCAACAACCTGGCCTGGCAGCGCGAGCTGGGTTTCCGTGCCCGTGAGCCGCGCTGGGCGCTGGCCCACAAGTTCCCTGCGCGGGAAGAACTCACTGAGCTGCTGGGTGTGGAATTCCAGGTTGGCCGCACCGGCGCGGTCACGCCGGTTGCACGCCTGAAGCCCGTGCAGGTGGCGGGCGTCACGGTTTCCAACGCCACCCTGCACAACATGGATGAGGTCGAGCGCCTGGGCCTGATGATCGGCGACACCGTTGTCATCCGTCGCGCGGGCGATGTGATCCCGCAGGTGATGCAGGTCGTGCTGGAGCGTCGCCCGGACGATGCGCGCCCGGTGCACATCCCCGAGCAGTGCCCGGTCTGCGGTTCGGCTGTGGAACGTACCCAACTGGTCAAGCGCGGCAAGGGCAAGGAAACCACCAGCGAAGGCTCCGTGTATCGCTGCGTCGGTCGTCTGGCCTGTGGCGCTCAGTTGAAGCAGGCGATCATCCACTTCGCCTCGCGCCGGGCCCTGGACATAGAAGGACTGGGCGACAAGATCGTCGAACAACTGGTGGACGTCGGCCTGGTCGCTTCGCCGGCTGATCTCTACACCCTCAAGTACGAACAGGTGGTGGCGCTGGAAGGCTTTGCCGACCTGTCCACCCGAAACCTCCTAGGCGCCATTGCCGACAGCCGCAAGCCGGCGTTGGCGCGCTTCATCTATGCACTGGGCATCCCGGACGTGGGTGAGGAAACCGCCAAGCTGTTGGCCCGCGCCCTGGGCTCCTTGGCGCGCATCCAGCAAGCTCTGCCGGACGTGCTTACCTACCTGCCAGACGTGGGGCTGGAAGTTGCCCACGAAATCCACGCGTTCTTCTCCGACGCACACAACCAGAAGGTGATCGGCAGCTTGCTGGAACGTGGCGTCGAACTGCAGGAAGAGAGCGGCCTCAGCCCGGAGTTTGCCGCCTGCGCCACTTTTGCCGGCTTCATCGACAAGCTGAACGTGTCCGGCATTGCCAGCACGGGTGCGAAGAATCTGGCGGAGAAGGCCGGCAATCTGGAGGGCCTTATCGCCCTCAGCCGCGACTGGCTGGACCTGAGTGTGATGAAGGGCCTGAATGAAAAGGCCAAGCAGGCCCTGCGTGAGTTCTTCGCCGTGGACGACAACGTCCTTCGTGCCCAGGCAATCGAAGCCCAGTTGCGTGATTTCGGCATGCATTGGGAGAGCGAGAGGAAGGCGGTGGAAGGGCTGCCGCTGGCCGGGCAGACCTGGGTGCTCACTGGCACCCTGGAAGTCATGAGCCGGGATGTGGCCAAGGAAAAGCTCGAGGCGCTGGGCGCCAAGGTCGCAGGTTCCGTGTCGGCGCGTACCCATTGCGTGGTGGCCGGTCCCGGTGCCGGCTCCAAGCTGGCCAAAGCCAACGAGCTGGGAGTCCGGGTACTGGATGAACAGCAGTTCCTGGCCGAGTTGGCCCAGCTGGGCTGACGGTCAGGCGCTGAACCCCAGCGTTGCGTCATCGAGTTCTGCAGGCGTGGCGGTGTGAGCCGTCGCCATCGCCGCGTGGCAGCTCTGGCGATATTCGCTGGGGCTGCAGCCAGCCAGCTGCTTGAAGGCCCGGGCGAAGTAGGACGGGTCCTTGAAGCCCGCTTCGTAGCCGATGCTGGTCACCGGCATCTGGCTGTTCTCCAGCAAGTGTTTGGCGAAGTCCATGCGCTTGCCGAGGATGTACTCCATGAAACCCACGCCGTTGACCTCCTTGAACAGGCGGCTGAAACGGAAGGGTGTCATGCCGCATTGCTGGGCCAGTTCCTTCTGGTCGACGCTGTCACGGAAATGCTGCTCGATGTAGGGCATCACCTTGCTCAGGGCCTTGTGCTTCTGGTGGCTGCTGGTCAGGCGAATACTGTCGGGCAGCGGGGGATTGCGTTCCAGCAGCGGTTTGCGACCCAGGCTGGTGACCGCGCGGCGCACTTCACAGAGTTGCTGCAGACTCTCCAGATAGCGAATCTGGTCCTCTGCCGCGAGGGGCAACACCACAAACTCCCAGACCCGCGCCCGCATCGCCCAGATCGCCAGCTCTTCTGAATGCTGGACAGTGAACATGCTGATGGGGATGGACGGATAGGCGCGCTTGGTTTCCAGGAGCAGGTTGAGCCCATTCACATCGGGGCGGTCGAAGTGCACGCAGATCATGTCGATCTGGCGCACCTGCTCCTTGCCCGGTGCGTTTCGGCCGCTGGCCAACCGGCACTCGCACCCGCCACTAAATCGCTCCATGAGTTTGCCCGTCGACCTGTCGCGAGTGAGGTCGAGCCAGAGCAGGACTGGTTCTACGGCGGAGTTCGACTGCATGTTTTAACCCTGCGCCCATTTATTGTGCTTCCCCGAGCTGCAGTATTGTCAGTGTGCCATCACGCCCAAAGAACCAATCCCTATAAGCAGAAGCCGCGTCCAACAACACCGTTCTACCCAAAAGTGGGTGCCCCAATTTTCGCGGCTTCCACGCCCTCGTTACCGTTCGTCACCCGACCAGTCACCCGGCTGTAAGCCGCGCCCTTGCTGGGCTTGAGCGCTTTTAACCTCGCCCTGAAGAAACCTGCAAGAAAGTCCTAGCGATCCGCAAAAAACTCCTAACTCCCCACTTTTGGGGATGACTAGGGTGGACTCAGGCGGGGCATAGAGCGCCGTCGGACCCGTGGATACAACCTGAGTGAGGTGGGCGAAATGACTTTTGAAGCGATCAAGACTTCGGTGATGAAGTTCCTGAAAGATGAAGACGGCCTGACCATCGTCGAGTACGCCGTAGCCGGTGGGCTGATCACCGCCGCCGTTGCTGCAACTTTCACGGCTCTGGGCCTCGGCGTGGAAGCTCGGATGAATATAGTGTGCGCCGCCGTTGGCGGCGTTAACTGCTAGCTCGTCCGGACCAGGACGCCAGCAATGGCCATTGAGCATCTCGCCTCCATCCCCGTGCTGCTGGGGTTGCTGGGCATCGCGGTGATAGTCGACCTTGCCTGTCACCGCATTCCCAATCTCCTAGTGCTGTTGGGGCTCGGGTTGGGTATTGCCGGGCAGATCTACTACCAGGGGGCCCTCGGCTTGGGCTTCGGTGTCCTGGGCATGCTGATCGGTCTGGCGGCCTTCCTGCCGCTGTATGCTCTGCGCGGCATGGCGGCCGGCGACGTTAAGCTGATGGCCATGGCTGGCGCCTTCCTGGCACCCATGGAGGCGACCTGGGCCGCCGCGTTCAGTCTCATGGCCGGCGGTCTATGCGGCCTGGTTCTTGTGCTGCTGCGTGGCCAGTTGTCGAAGACCCTGGGTCGTTACTGGCTAATGCTCAGGCTGCAAACCTATGTCGCTCCGGAAGCCGGCGAAGTGGCTGGCAAGCCTTTCCCCTTTGCGATTGCGGTGTTGCTAGGAACGCTGGCCAGCGTTCTCTGGCAGCCACTCGGCCAGTAGATAGGGAGCCCGATCATGTACGCTGTCAGCGATAGTGGAGCCTACCCCAGCGAGCGCGAAGCGGTGCAGCGCCTGGCGCCACCACCGCGCAATATCCGCGAGACCGGACTTGCGGAGAACTTCCTTGGTGACCTGGTCTGCAAGCACCTTCACGACGCTGGGGTTCTGGACCTGCCCCACCTGGTGGAACGCCTTGCGCTGACTGGCGCGGTGCTGGAAGAGATCCTCACCTTCCTACGCAAGGATGGCCGAATCGAAGTTCTGGGCCAGGCAGGTGGCCAGGCGCTGCGCTACGGGCTTACCGAACGGGGCCGCAGTGCAGCCCGCGACGCCCTGGCTCGTAGCGGCTACATTGGCGCCGCACCATTCCCGGTAAGTACCTACCGCTCGCTGCTCAAGGTCCAGACCATTCATCACGGCCGGGTGACCGCGCGCGACATGCGTAGCGCTTTCCAGAATGTGGTGCTCGCCGACAGCATGCTGGACCAGCTAGGCGTGGCGATGAACTCCGGCCGCGCCATCATGATCTACGGCCCGGCCGGTACCGGTAAGACCTACATCAGCAGCCGCCTGATCCGGCTGTTCGACGAGGTCATCTGGGTGCCCTACGCCATCGCTATCAATGAGGCGGTGGTAGAGATCTACGACCCCCAGGTGCACCAAGGCCTGGAAGATAGCGCCCCGTCCAACCGTCTGCTGCTGGACGAAGGTATCGACCGCCGTTTGCTCTGCTGCAAGCGACCGATCCTGATTACCGGCGGCGAGCTGAGCATGGAGCAGCTGGATATCCGTTATGACCCGTTCAGTCGGTTGTATCAGGCGCCCTTGCAGCTGAAGGCGAGCAATGGACTGTTCATCATCGATGACATGGGTCGCCAGCGCATGGCACCCGCCGAGCTGCTGAATCGCTGGATCGTGCCCATGGAAGAGAAGCGCGACTTCCTCAACCTGGGGGGCGGGCGTCACTGCGAGTTGCCTTTCGATCTGATCCTGGTGTTCTCCACCAACCTCAATCCGCTGGAACTGGCCGACGAAGCCTTTCTCCGGCGCATTGGCTACAAGCTGCATTTCAACTACCTGCAGTTCCAGGAATACGAACGAATCTGGCGTCAGGAGACCGAACGGCTGGGGATTCCCTTCGATCCGGTCCTGCTGCGCTACGTGCTCCAGGGCCTCTACGAGCCTCAGGGCATGCCGCTTGTGCCTTGCCATCCTCGTGACCTGCTGGGCATGGCGCTGGATCGTCAGCGCTACCTCGACGGCTCCGGCCCGCTGTCGCCGCAGGACCTGGAATGGGCCTGGCACAACTACTTCGTCCAGCTCGATTTCCTTGGCTGAGGAGAGACCGACATGAGCGCACGAACCTTCACTCTGGTTGCCCTGTCCCTGCTGCTGGGCCTCGGCGCCGCCTGGATGGCAAACACGTGGCTGAGCGCGAAACTTAATGCCAGTCCGGAGGACAACCTCCAGTCGGTGGTGGTGGCCACGCTTGAGATACCGTTCGGGCAGATGATCGAGGCCCAGCAGGTCACCCTGGTGCGCATGCCCAAGGGAACGGTACCGGACGACGCACTCGACGCGACTGACAAGGCAGTGGGCAAGATCGCCACCTTCCCCATGCTGCGCGGCGACATCCTGCGCAGCGCTAGGGTGGCCGAGCATCTCGGCGGCAGCACTTTGGCCTCGCTGATCGAGGCGGACAAGCGTGCGATCTCGGTGCGGGTCGATGACGTGGTGGGCGTTGGTGGCTTCCTGCTGCCGGGCAACCGTGTCGACGTACTGGCTACCCGGCAGGTTGGCGGCACCAGTAATGACAGTGAGTCCAAGACCATCCTCCAGGACCTGCGGGTCCTTGCTGTGGACCAGACCGCCAGCACCGACAAGACCCAGCCCGTGGTGGTGCGCGCCGTTACTCTGGAAATGACCCCCAAGGAAGCCGAGATCTTGGTCAAGGCCATGAGCGAGGGCCGCCTGCAACTGGCTCTGCGCAACCCCCTGGACGATCACAAGAAGACCGAGGCCGTGGCGACGGCCAAACCCACGCCGGCCACTCCGGCCGCACCTCGTCCCGTGGTGCGGCGGATGGAACGCCCTAGTGGCGTGATCATCATCCGTGGCACCGAAGTGAAAGTGGCGAAGGCGCAGTTCTAGCCGGGCCCCAGCCAGCCGGCGTAGTTGCGGTCAGTCAGAGGAGGAAAGGGATATGCAAGGCATTCGGAAACTAGGGGCCCTGGCAGTACTGCTGCTGGCCTGGACTGTGCTGCCGGCTCCCGTGCCTGCGGCGCAGCCCTCCGGGCAAGTGGTGGGAATGGCCGCCGCCAACAATGGCCACATCCAGGTTCCCATCTACAAAGCACGCATCCTCACCACTCGCACAGCGGTCAAGCGCATATCGGTGGGCAATCCAGAGATCGCCGACATTCTCATGACCACGCCCAACCAGCTTTACCTGCTGGGGCGCTCCCTGGGCAGCACCAATGTGCTGCTGTGGGACAACAACAACCGTCTGATCGACAGCCTCGACCTGGACGTGGTGCACGACCTGGGCGGCCTCAAGGAAAAACTGCACCAGCTCATGCCCAACGAGCGCATCGAAGTGTTCAGTGCCCAAGGCTCCCTGGTGCTGCGTGGTCAGGTCAGCAACGCCTCGGTTATGGATACCGCAGTCAAGGTAGCCAAGTCCTACGCCGCTCAGACTTCCAGCGTTGTACAGGGCGAGGGAGAGGCCGCTAAATTGGCCCCGGCGCAGTCGCTTGAAGTGATCAACCTGCTCAGTGTCGGCGGCACCCAACAGGTCATGCTGGAAGTCAAGGTCGCCGAGATGCAACGCAGCCTGTTCAAGAGCCTGGACGTACGCTTCAACGCTCTAGATTTCGGCTCCTCCAGCCGCTGGTCTACGGGTGGATTCAACAATGGCCAAGGGCTGGGATTCGATGCCGATGGCAACGTCGATCCGACCACGCTGTTCGGCAATGGCAAGGGCTTCCTTGCCCAATTCCTCTCCGACGAGTTCCTCTTCAACGTGGTACTGGAGGCTGCTAAGGACAACGGTTCGGCCAAGGTACTCGCCGAGCCCACCCTGACCACGCTCAGTGGGCAGCAGGCCGAGTTCATTTCGGGCGGTGAGTTCCCCGTCCCGATCACCGAGGATGAAGGCATCACCATCGAGTTCAAGGAGTTCGGCGTCGGGGTGAAGTTCCTCCCGGTGGTGCTGGATGAAGGGCGTATCAACCTCAACCTCAATGTCTCGGTGAGCGAGTTGTCCAACGCCAATTCCCTGGTGCTGGATACCGGCCTGGACAGCGTGCTGGGTGATGGCGTCGCCCAGATCATTCCCTCCCTGACCAAGCGAAGTGCGCAGTCCACGGTCGAACTGGGCAATGGCCAGACCATCGCCATCGCCGGCCTGATCAGCGAGAACACCCGAGACTTCGTCAGTCGTTTCCCGGGGCTGGGCGACATCCCAGTGCTCGGCCACCTGTTCCGCAGCCAGCAGTTCCAGAACGGTGAAACCGAACTGGTGATCCTGGTCACCCCACACCTGGCCAAACCCATCGATGCCAAGACCGTGCGCCTGCCGACCGAGAAGTTCGTCGAGCCCAGCGACCTGGATTTCTACCTGCTCGGCAAGACCAAGGGCCGCGAAGCCGGGCGAGCGGTGCCGGTGAGTCTGGGCGTCAGCGAAGGCCGGTTCGGCCACGACCTCAAGTAGCCGGAGATATGACCATGAAACCGATCATCTCGTTCTGCCTGGTGGCGTTGTGCAGCGGCTGCGTCATGACCTATGAGGAAGGCCGCGTCGGCAGTCCGGGCTACAGCGTCTACCAGACCACCTACCAGCAGATCGCCGACAAGGAGCACGCTGCCAACCCCGGCACCGAGGTATCGCCCGCCGGGATGGATGGCGCCCTTACCGAACGCGTCATTGACAGCTATCGCGGCGTCAAGGGTGATGCCAAGCAGGTCGGCCAGCCCATCCAGATCAATATCGGTAACGATTGAGGCCCGCAGCCATGAACCCGAAAATCCCCGGAAGAAATTGCGCCTTGCCCCGGCGCCAACGGGGTTCGGTCATGGCGCTGTTAGCGGTGGCCATGATTGCCCTGGTGGCGATGGCCGCCCTGGCGCTGGATGGCGGCCACATGCTTGTGAACAAGACTCGCCTGCAGAACGCGGTGGATGCCGCCGCCCTCAGCGGCGCCAAGACCCTCAGTCAGGTTCAGGGGTCTCCGGACGCCGCGCGTTTGGCTCGGGAGGCAGCGCTGGACACCCTGGCACTCAATGCTGCGGCCACAGGAAATCGCGAACTGGCCACGGCGCTGACCGCCAACACCAGTTTCGTCGTCGTTACCCAGTCGGCTAGCGTCTACGGCCCCTTCACCGTTGCAGGTCCGGTGGGAAGCAGCCCGCGCTATGTGCGCGTATCCGTCCCCAGATACCCGTTGACGGGAATTCTCTGGGGCGCACTGGAGCTCATCGGCGGGGTCGGTACGGGCAAGGCCGTGGCCGCCATCGCCACGGCGGGCCCCAGTCCCACCAGCCCTTGCGACCTGGCCCCGGTGATGGTTTGTGGCAACAATGCTGCTGGCCAGCATGACCCGGCCAATGGCCTCTATTGGGGCTACCGACTTGGCGATCTGGAAGTCTTGAAGACCTCCAAGAACAATACCTCCGGCATTGGTCCGGGCAACTTCCAGCTGCTGGACTTCGGCTCGGGCGGGAGTACGGTGCGGGAGTCGCTGGCAGGAGGCGGAACGGTTTGCCCGAACATCGGCGAGAACGTCGCGACAAAGCCGGGCAACACTGTTGGGCCCTCAGTGCAAGGTCTCAATACCCGGTTCGGCGATTACCAGGGGGGAGGCCTTTCCGAGAGCAGTTATCCGCCGGATCTGGTGGTGGACTACAACAAGCTCGGAAACGGCAAGGGCGCCCTGGAGCCCAACCTGGATACCGGCGTCGTGAATTACCTGGGCAGTGGAGGTGGTCAGGTGAGCAGCGATGCCAACGGCAACCTCGCCACCACCGGTGGAGCTTCCCTATTCGATTACAACGACTGGCGGACCCGCACGGCGTCCTGTGTCGATAATCCCTCGGCTTCGGGGTGCCGCAGCAACGGAGTATTCGAACGGCGCATGCTGAAGATCGTCATTGGCAGCTGCTCTGGTACCGATGGCGGCACTGCGTCGGTACCGGTGCTGGGTTTCGGCTGCTTCTTCGTGCTCCAGCCCATGGATCAGCAAGGCGGCAGCGCCTGGCTGCTCGGCCAGTTCGTTCGCGAATGCGAGGGCGACGACCAGCCCGGGCCAACCCCCGCCACCGAATTCGGCCCGCAGATCATCCAGCTGTACAAAACCTATATTGACGACAGCCGCACGCCGAGCACCGACTCGTAGGGGGCCGCCATGGGACATCATGCCTACAACGGGAAGCGCAGCCAGAACGGTGCAGCGATGGTGGAATTCGCCATCGCCTTGCCGCTGCTGCTGTTGCTGCTGTTCGCCGTAGCCGAGTTCGGTCGCATGCTGTTGCAGTACAACAGCCTGCTGCAGGCCAATCGCGATGCTGTGCGTTATGTCGCCGCCAACGCCTACAACCACACCCTGGGGCGGGTCGATGTCACTGCTGCCCTGCGCACAGAGACCCAGAACCTGGTGGTCTACGGCTCGCCTGTGGTGCGCACGGGGATGCAGCCGCTGGTACCGGGGCTGAGTACCGCCAACGTGCAGGTCACCGCCGTGGCCGGCACCACCGACCACGTGCAGGTGAGCATCAGCTACACCTTCCAACCCGTGATCGGCAACGGATTGCCAGCTCTTGTCGGGCGCGCAATCAGGCTGGATTTCCCGCTGGTGGCCACCACTGTAATGAGGGCGCTGTGATGAACATCGGGCGGATGCGCGGGACCTACACGGTTGAGTTCGCCCTTGTCGGGCTGCTGCTGTTTTTCGTGTTGTTTTCAGTATTGGAAATGGGGCGGCTGTTTTTCACCATCAATGCCCTGAACGAAACCGTGCGACGCGGGGCCCGTCTGGCCGCGGTATGCGATATCAGCGATCCGGTAGTTCTGCGTCGCGCCATCTTCAACGCGGCAACCGATAGCGGTGCCAGCAGCCTGATCAATGACCTGGAGACGGCTGACCTCAGCCTTGTCTACTTGGACCAGAACGGTGCCACTGTCGCCAGTCCCAATGATCTCGTTGGTGCCAGTGGCTTCCGCGCCATCCGCTATGTCGAGTTGCGCCTGCAGAGCTTCACCTTCGACTTCCTGATCCCCGGATTCGGCGGAAGCTTCACGCTCCCGGCGTTCAGGTCGACCATGCCGCGCGAAAGCCTCGGCCGTCATGCCGAGGTCGGCGTTGCCCCGGGGATCACGCCATGCTGAAGATCAGAGAAACCGCGCCTGTGCAGGGCACTGGAAAGTCTAGCCAGCGCCTGCTTATCAGCAGTCGCGACGCTGCGGCGCTGCGCCACCTGCAGGGCTATTGCCAGCGTTTATCGGGGCTGTTGGTGAGCACCCGGCTAGTCACCAATGGCCACACCGATCCGCTCTATGGCCTGGAGCAGAAGCCCGACCTGCTGCTGCTGCGGGTCAGCCATCTGTGGCGCGAGGAGCTCGCGGCGCTGCTCCAGCGCCCCGCCCACGAGCGGCCGCCACTTCTAGTCTGCGGCCCTCTGGATGAGCGCGAGGGCATGCGGCTGGCCATGCAGGCTGGAGCCCGCGACTTCCTCCCCGAACCGGTCACCGAGGACGACCTGCGCGCGGCGCTCTGGCGCCTTGTGCAAGAGTCTAGCGCCGGTACCAATGGCGGTGGTCAGGTAGTGGCAGTGATCAATGCCAAAGGTGGCTCCGGCGCCACGCTGCTGGCTTGCAACTTGGCACAGCAACTCAGTAGCCGCGGCGCGGGCACCTTGCTGCTTGACCTCGACCTGCAATTCGGCAGCGCCGCCCATTACCTGGATGTTCACCCCGGCCACAGCCACCTGGACGTGTTACAGCAGGTCGAGGAGCTGGACGGCATGGCATTGCGTGGCTTCTGTAGTCACTTCAGCCCGACCTTACACGTTCTTGGCGGCCGCTCCGATGAGCTCTGCCTGACGCAGGACGTGCGTCTGGAGCAGCTGGAGGCATTGCTGCGCCTGTCCCGCAGCACCTACGACTGGGTGGTGGTGGACTTGCCACGGCAGATCGATCACCTCACGGGTGTCACCCTGGAGCAGGCCGACCGGGTGCTGATCGTGGTGCAGCAGAGTCTCAGTCATCTCAAGGATGCCACCCGCCTGGTGCGCATCCTGCGAGACGACCTTGGTCTGCAGGGCAACCGTCTGCAGGTGGTAGTCAACCGCTACAACAAGGCTTCACCGGTGACGCTCAAGGATATTGCTGAAACCTTGCGTTGTTCGGACGTACAGAAGCTGCCCAACGATTACGCGGTGGTCAGCGAAAGCCAGAACACCGGTGTGCCGCTGGCGATGCATTCACCGCGGGCGCCGGTGACCTTGGCGCTGCGAGCTTTGTGCGAAGACCTGGCAGGAGCAGAGGGTGCCAGCCAGGGGCTGTTGAAACGTACCTTCGGCCGACTGTTTGGGGAGTAGATCATGCTCAGCGATTTCCGCAACAGACTGCGCCAGCCCGCAGCCAAAAAGTCCAGCGCCAACCAGCCCCAGGGAGGCGAGGAGGACGAACAGGGCAACAACCTGATGGCCTGGGAGGTCTGTGCGCCAGACCAACCCTATGAAACTCGCACTCACCTGAGTTCAGTGGAAGCCGACTGGCGTGAACGCATCTACCAGCAGTTGCTCAAGGTCATGGATCTTTCACTGCTGGACGCTCTGGAACCAGCCGAGGCTGCGCGGCAGATCCGTGAAATTTGCTCGCGCCTGCTGGACGAGCACCAGGCGCCAGTGAGTTCGGGCTGCCGTCAATTGATCATCAAGCAGATCACCGACGAAGTGCTCGGCCTTGGGCCCCTGGAGCCATTGCTGGCGGATCACAGCGTGTCCGACATCCTGGTCAATGGCCACGGCGCGGTGTACGTCGAGCGCCACGGCAAGCTGCAACGCACTGACGTACATTTCCGTGACGACCAGCATCTGCTGAATATCATCGACCGCATCGTCTCCGGTCTGGGGCGGCGTATCGACGAATCGTCGCCTTTGGTGGATGCACGCCTGAAGGACGGCTCGCGGGTCAACGCCATCATCCCGCCGCTGGCCATCGACGGGCCGAGCTTGTCGATCCGCCGCTTCGCTGTGGATCTGCTGAACACTGAAAGCCTCGTCCAGATGGGCACACTGACGCCGGCCATCGCGCTGGTACTGAAAGCCATCGTGCGCGGTCGGCTCAACGTGCTGGTTTCCGGCGGCACCGGCACCGGTAAGACCACCATGCTCAACGTACTGTCCAGCTTCATCCCGCAAAACGAACGCATCGTTACGATCGAAGACTCGGCTGAGTTGCAACTGCAGCAGCCGCACGTGGTACGCCTGGAGACCCGACCGGCGAATATCGAAGGGCGCGGAGAGGTGAGCCAGCGTGAACTGGTGCGTAACAGCCTGCGCATGCGTCCGGACCGAATCGTCATCGGCGAAGTCCGCGGCGCTGAGGCCATGGACATGCTGACGGCGATGAATACCGGGCACGACGGTTCACTCACAACGATCCACGCCAACACGGCGCGTGATGCCCTTGGTCGCATCGAGAACATGGTGTCCATGACTGGCGCCACCTTTCCAATAAAGGCGCTGCGTCAGCAAATCGCCTCGGCGATTGACGTCGTCATCCAATTGGAGCGCCAGGAAGACGGCAAGCGCCGGTTGGTCAGCGTGCAGGAGATCAATGGCATGGAGGGCGAGATCATCACCATGACCGAAATCTTCGGGTTCGATCGCCGCGGCATCGGGGAGCACGGTGAAGTGCTGGGAGACTTCCGCCCCAGCGGTATGGTGCCGCATTTCCGCGATGTGCTGGCCAAGCGGGGCATTGAGTTGCCGCTGAACCTGTTCCGCCCGGAATGGATGGAGGTATAGGACCATGCACCAGATACCTGCCGAGTTCATACTTGTCTTCCTTGGAATGGTTTTCGTAGCCGCGTTCTTACTCAGCCAGGGGCTAGTGGTGCCGGTCTTTGGCGAAGCGAGCAAAGTACGTCGTCGGATACGTGCACGCCTCAACATTCTTGAACACGCCAGTAACGTGCCGAACATGCAGACGGTGCTTCGCCAGAAGTACCTCAAGCGTCTTTCGCCCATTGAGGCGAAGTTGGAGCAATTGCCGCTGATGGAGCGGCTGGCACAGATGATTGAGCAGTCCGGTCATGAATACCCGGCCTACCGGGTAGCGTGGATTTGCCTGAGCGTCGCGCTGGCCGTGGGCGCTGGCGCCTGGTTGCTGTTCAAACTCTGGTGGCTGGCGCCGGTTTTTGGCGCGCTGGCGTTCTGTCTGCCGTTGCTGAAGATCGCCAGGGATCGCAACTCCCGCTTCGCAGCCTTCGAAGACGGCCTGCCCGATGCGCTCGATGCCATGTGCCGCGCGCTGCGTGCCGGGCACCCGTTCAATGAAACCCTGCGTCTGGTGGCGGAAGAGCACAAGGGCCCGGTGGCCGAGGAGTTCGGCCTGACCTTCGCCGACATGAACTATGGCAATGATGTGCGCCGGGCCATGCTGGGCCTGCTGGAGAGGATGCCGAGCATGACGGTGATGATGCTGGTGACGTCCGTGCTGATCCACCGCGAGTCCGGCGGCAACCTTACCGAGGTGCTTGAGCGCTTGAGTCGCCTGATTCGGGGGCGCTTCCGTTTCCAGCGCAAGGTCAAGACGTTGTCGGCGGAGGGGCGGATCTCAGCGTGGGTGCTGGTGGCAGTACCCTTTGTACTGGCGGCGGGGATCATGCTTACAACGCCGCAGTACATGCCGGTTCTGCTTAATGACCCCTTGGGACAGAAGATGATCATTTATGCCTTCGTCGCCATGATCGTGGGTATTTTCTGGATTCGCCGGATCATCCGGATCCAGGTCTGATGGGCTGTCGGCGAGGAGGCGTAAACCATGGACTACCTGCTCGGATTGATCAATGGCTTGGTGGGCAACCCTCAAGTGGCGCGACTGGTCTTCCTGGCTGCGGTGGCACTCAGTGCGACGTTAGCCGTGGTCACTTTTGGCATACTCTTGATAGGCCTGCAAAGCCCGCTGCACCGGCGACTTGCACTAATCAAACGCGGTCGTGACGGCGCCGCTGCGGGGCAGCGTCCGGTGAGCAACCTGCAACTGATGCTGGAACAGGTCGGACGTCATCTAGGCACGGGTGAGGAGCGCAAGGCCTCCGCAACCCGCCAGTTGCTGACCCATGCCGGCTATCGGTCGGCATCGGCGGTGCAGGTTTACTGGGCCGTGCGCTTGCTCTTGCCATTGTTGATGTTGGCGCTGGCTGTCATAGCGATGCCGATGCTGCCCAAGCTCTCGTTAAACCTTGTATTGCTGGTGGTGGTTTCCGCAGCGGCATTGGGCTGGCTGGTGCCAGCGATTGTGGTGGAGCGTCGCAAGGACGCACGTATAGGTCGGTTGCGCGCTGCCTTTCCCGATGCCCTTGACCTGATGGTAGTTTGCGTGGAATCGGGCCTGGCGCTGCCCCAGGCCATTGAGCGGGTGGCCGACGAGATGGCGGTGAGCCAGTCGGAGCTGGCCGAAGAGCTGGCGCTGGTCAACGCCGAGATACGAGCAGGTATCCCGAGTGCACAGGCTCTCAAGCATCTGGCGGACCGCACCGGGCTGGATGATTTGCACGGTCTCGTGAGTCTGTTGTCGCAGAGCATCCGATTTGGTACGAGTGTGGCGGATACCCTGCGTATCTACTCCGACGAGTTTCGCGACCGGCGTACCCAGGCAGCCGAGGAGCGGGCCGCCAAGATCGGGACCAAACTGGTGTTCCCGCTAATCTTCTGCCTATGGCCCAGCTTCTTCTTGGTGGCCATAGGCCCCGCAGTCATTGGGGTTCTCAGAGCCTTCGGAATGCAATGACATGAACAAGACCAGTCTGTTGTTGGCCATGCTGGCCGTGCTGTCAGGATGCCAGAACATGGCGCCGGAGAAAGCCAGTGGGATCCAGTCTGTCTACCGCGGTGACAACTCCGTGCTTTACCAGGTGCAGAGCCAGGTGGATTCCCCGGACCAGGCCATGCGTATGGCGGCCAGGTCTTATCAGGCCGGCGATCTGGATCAGTCACTGTTCCAGTATCTACGTGCCTTCGAACTGGACCCGCAACGCTATGACGCACTGGTCTGGGTCGGTCGTATCCATCGCGAGCGGGGCAACAGCCAACTCGCGGAGATGGCCTTCGCCGACGTGCTGGAGAAGGACCCGAATAATGTTGGCGCCTTGGCCGAGACGGGGCTGCTACATCTTGCCGTGCGCCATCACGAGGAAGCCCAGGAATTCCTCCTTCGCGCTGTAGGCCAGGATCAGGTTCGCCAGGGCAGCAGTGGCAAGGTCGGCCTTTCGGACGTGGCCAGTCTCAAGGTCGATAGCAAATCGCCGGTGCGTGTTTACAACGGCCTGGGGGTGTTGGCCGATCTGCGCGAGGACTTCGCTGTGGCGGAAGGTTTCTACCGCCTGGCCATGCGCATCGAACCGCGCTCACCCATGGTGCAGAACAGTCTTGGCTACTCCTACTACCTGGCCGGGCATTGGGATCAGGCCGAGCGGGCCTACAAGCAAGGCATCAGCTACGAGCCGGCCTACCATCCGTTATGGCGCAACTATGGCCTGTTGCTGGCGCGGGCGGGGCGTTACGAGGAAGCGATATCGGCCTTCGAGCAAGTGGAGAAGCGTGCCGAGGCGAGCAACGACGTTGGCTATATCTGTCTGGTTGAGGGCAAGCTGGATGAGGCGGAGCAGTTCTTCCGCAGTGCGATCGATCAATCGCCGGCGCACTACGAAACGGCTTGGGACAATCTCAATAGGGTCCAGCAGGTTCGACGCCTGCGCGGGATGAGTGGCGGCACATCGGTAGGGGAGCCGGTGGCAGTGATTCCGGGAGCGGAGGTGCGTCCGGTCGGGTTGCCATAGACCGGAAGAAGATGGAAAGGGGCAGGCCTTGGGCCTGCCCCTTTTGCATTACTTGTTGACCGCGTCGGTCAGGGCCTTGGCCGGAACGAACTTGACCACTTTCTTCGCGGCGATCTCGATGGTCTTGCCGGTCTGCGGGTTGCGGCCGGTGCGGGCGGGGCGGTCGCCTACCTTCAGCTTGCCGATCCCCGGCAGGGTGATCTCATCGCTGTTCTCCAGGGAATCGCTGACGATCTCGCTGAGCTGGTCCAGCATGGCGCGTACAGCGGCCTTGGTGGTGTCGGTGGCTTCTGCGATGTCAGAGATCAGCTGGTCTTTGGTGAGTGCCATGGTGTTGCTCCATTCAATAGGTGTCTGGCTTGTGGCCTTGCCGGTCGCGCCGGCCCTGATGAGACCAGCGGAGCGACTGGAAGTGCGGCATGGGGTGTAGATGCGAACCGCGACCGCTGGGGAAGCTAGCACAAAAGGATTGCAGAGCCTGTGCGCAAACCCCGTCTTTGCGTCGATTTGACGCAACCTGTCGTCGGTCCCGGCAGCCGACGACAGGACGTCACCGGATTCTCCGAGCCGTCGTCTACGAATCTCGAAGTCCGCAGCATCGCGTGTGGGCCCTGAATTCCCTTGAACGACTACGCTTGGCCTAGAGATGCCAAGCGCTAAGGAGAGCCGCCATGCTACGTGCCTTCGCCGATCTGGGTTTCCGTTGGAAAGTCGCTTTGCCGATCCTGGTGCTGGCGCTGCTCATGGTGCTGGTGGGCGGCCTCGGTATGCAGGGTATCGGCCAGGCTGCCGACTCCAGCAAGCAGCTGACCAACCGTTACCTGCCTGCCATCAGCCTGCTGCTCAACGCCGACCGTGACCTCTACCAGGCCTTCATCGCAGAGCGCAGCCTGCTGGATGAGGCCGCCGGCGAGCACGTCCAGGCACTCAAGGCGGACCATGCGGAAAATCTGCAGCAGGCTTACGACCGGGTGCACAAGTACGCAGCGATGGATGCGAGCGCCGATGCCCAGCAACTGGTGGCCCAGTTCGACCGGGGATTCGCCCAGTGGAAAGCGACCTCACAGCAGGTGGTGAACCTGTCGGCCCAGGACCCGGCTGCGGCCAGCGCCCTCAGTTTCGGTGACAGCGAGCGCCAGTTCGAGGCCATGCGCGATGCCATCGACAAGCTTGGCGAGTTGGAAGACAACGCCGCCAATGCCGAAGGGCAGGCGGCCATCGCGCTTGGGGATGCCCGTACCTGGCAGCAGGGGCTGGCTATCGCCATCGGCCTGGCCCTGTGCGGGGTGCTGGTCATCGGCTTCCCGGTACTGGTGACCCGGCCTTTGCACCACCTGCTGGAACGCATTGAGCAGATCGCCGACGGCGACGGTGACCTGCGGGTGCGACTGGATGTGTTGTCGAGGGACGAACTGGGCAAGCTCAGCCATGCCTTCAATCGCTTCCTCGACAAGCTTCAACCGCTGATCCGTGAGGTGAGCCGGGTAACCGGAGAAGTCGCTGATTCCGCGCGCAGCCTTGCCGGGCTCGCGGCGGCCAACGACCGCCTGATCAGCAGCGAGCATGCTGCCGTGGATCAGGTCAGCACCGCCGCCACCGAAATGAGCGCGGCTGTTCACGAAGTGGCGCGCAATGCCCAGAACGCGGCGGACGCGGCTCGATTCGCCGAGGAACAGTCCCGGGAAGGGGCGCAAGTGGTTGGGGCGACTGTCGCCGTCATCCGTCAGTTGGCCGTGGAGGTGGAAAACGCCTCTACCACCATCGGCACCCTGGAGCAGGAAACCGCCAACATCGGTGCCGTACTCGCAGTGATCAAGGGTATCGCCGACCAGACCAACCTGCTTGCGCTGAACGCCGCCATCGAAGCCGCGCGGGCCGGCGAGCAGGGCAGGGGATTCGCCGTGGTCGCGGACGAGGTACGCGCCCTGGCGGCCCGGACCCAGGACTCCACCAAGGACATCCAGCTGATGATCGAGCGTCTGCAGGCTGGCGTGCAGGAAGCGGTCAAGGCCATGCGCACGGGCAGCCTGAAAGCGCGGGACAGCGTGGAGCGTGCGGCGGGTGTCGACCAGGCCCTGACCGACACGGGCGACTCGGTGCAGCGGATCAACGACATGGCGGCGCAGATCGCCACTGCCTGCGAAGAACAGAGCAGCGTTACCGAGGAAATCGCGCGCAATATCAGCGATATTCGCGATCTCTCCAACGAGGCGGCGCAGACGTCGGAACAGAGCACCCAGGCCAGCCAGCACCTTTCCCAGCTTTCCAGCGGCTTGGCCCAATTGGTGGGGCGCTTCCGGGTCTGATTCGCAAGTGCTTGTAAGGAAACCGTTTTTAGCGGTTGTAAGTTGGCGAAGAGCCGGTACAATGGCGCGGCTCGCCGATCTGGCGAGCTGCGTGATGGTGGCCCTGCCGGTCCCCCCGCAACGATCAGCCGTGAACCCGGTCAGGCCCGGAAGGGAGCAGCCGCAGCGGTGAAATCGTGTGCCGGGGTGTGGCTGGTGGGGTCACCTCCAATTCCTAAGTCTTTAATTCTAAAAGACTTTCCCCGTCGAAAAATCCAAGAGTGGAACAGTGTAGTGGTACACCTGATTGGTGCGCCGCGCGAAGCATCGTATCCGTTCGCCCTACATTCGTTTCAATTACCCGGCTTTTATCTGGTTCTTCACGGATTACCGGGGAAGGCGGCTTTGATTTTCATGAAAAAGAAGTCGCTGTCCCGATAGCCGTAGGCCATGCGCTTGATCAC
>NZ_BDMA01000002.1:0-13003 GCF_002003485.1 Metapseudomonas resinovorans | reverse complement strand
CGAGGATGACCAGCTGCGGCTGCTCTTTCTCGACCACGGCCTTCAGCAGCTTGGCCACGGCCAGGGAGTTCAGCTCGTCGGCGGACTCGACCAGGATGGCGCGGTCAGCGCCCAGGGCCAGGGCAGTACGCAGCTGCTCCTGGGCACCGCTGGTGCCCACGGTCACCACCACCACTTCCGTGGCGATGCCTTGTTCCTTCAGGCGCACGGCCTCTTCCACGGCAATTTCGCAGAAGGGGTTCAGGGCCATTTTCACGTTGGCGAGGTCGACGCCGGAGTTGTCCGCCTTGACGCGGACCTTGACGTTGACGTTGAAATCGACCACGCGTTTTACCGCGACCAGTACTTTCATCCAGGGCTCCTGTTGAATGGGACAGAACGTCCCCATTCCCCTCGAAGGGGATCGGTTAAAGGGGTATCAACTATCCAGCCGATGCAGGTCGGCGTGGTGGTCAAAGGGTTGGTAGCGGGATTGCCGGTCGCGCATGACCTTGATCATCGCGACACCGGGATCGCGTGGCAGGAACAGACGCCCGCCATTGGCCACCAGGTGGTCCAGCAGGCGTTCCTTTTCGTCGATCAGGCATTCCGGATTGCGGTCGAAGGCAGTGGTCAGGTCGAGCCTGAGCCAGTGCACGGCGGGCACCAGGTCACCCGCGAACACGATGGGACCGCCGGGCATGTCGATTTCCGGCAGTAACTGGCCGGGCGTGTAGCCGTCGCTGACATGGAAGCGCCAGCCGTCACCGAGAAAGTCGCTGCCCTTCTCGTCCAGCAGTTTCAAGCGCCCACTGCTCTCCAGCTGGCGGATGATCTGCGGCACGAACAGCGCGCGGTCGCGGGGATGCGGATGCCGGGCGCGCAGCCAGTGGCGCCGACCGGTCAGGTAGCGCGCCACGGGAAACAGCAGCCTGGGGGCATTGCCCTCGCGTACAGCCTCTTCCACATCATGGGGCAGCACCGCGTGCAGGTGGGTCAGGACCACGGCATGGATCTGCCCTTCTCCAAGCCCATGACGGGCGAGGCTGTCCAGCAAGCCCTGGGCCTGCGGCTGGCACCGGCAGGTGCGCGGCGGCGGCGCCAGGAGCGCATCGGTCCCAGCCATGACCAGGATGTTCAGGCCGTCCTGCTGCACCAGCAGCGCGCGACTCGCCATCTCAACCTGGTTGTCGTAGTCGGGGCTCATCCACTCGATCCAGGCACGCCGCGGCGTACTGCCGAACACGGCGCCACCATCGAGCTTGCGGCTTCTGCCGGTTAACGTGGAAAGACTGCGGTTCACAACACTCACCTCTCTGAACAGGCCCATGACTCGACGGAGCATGGGCACTGACAGCCTATTCAGGATGCAAGCGTCTTTCCCCACCCCCAATGGGGTGGGAAGGGGGTAACCGATGGGAGGTAGACGCGAATTGGGCTGGGCTTTGTGTAGGAGCGAGCTTGCTCGCGAAAGGCCCGACTCAGGAGGTTCGTGAGCAAGCTCGCTCCTACAAGTGCAAGTTCCGTGCGTTACGGTCGGGCCGCGCGTTGGGCTTCGCGTAGCTCAGCCACAACCTACAGGAGCCGGGCGACTAGCTCTGCATGGCTAGCGGCAAGGAAAGGTGCACGAGTTGATCGGGTTCGGCGCTGTAGCGTCCTGCCAGAAAGATCGTCAACTGCTCCGCGAGGCGCCGGTCGATGTCATGGGGCTTCCTTCGAACCGGCGAGGCCGCAGGGGGGCCGGACAGTTGCAGCGTGAGCTCGACGATGCCGGCGGGGGCCACCGTACCCTGCAGGCTGAGCAGGATGACCCCGCCGGGGCTCTGCCTGGCAGCGCGGCTCAACAGTATGTCGATCAGGTGCAGGAAGTGCTCTTCGTCCACCCAGACGGCGGGAATCGAGTCCTGGCAGTTGAGGTCGATCTGGATGCCCGGGTATTCGCCGGTAGCTTTCTAGGCCTCCACCCCCTGCCGGACCAGATCGACTGCTGAGCATGGGGATGGAGAAAGTGTCAGGCCCCCACCTGCGATATCGGCGAAAAGCCTGAGCCTCGCTGCGAGCCTGTGAATGGGCGAATCGCTGCCGGCTTGCGGCAGCAGGACGAGGCCGGACTGAAGATCGCTAGCCAGGCTACGCAGTAACTCGACATCGTGCCGGTGCCTGGCTTCGGCCTGTTCCTTGGCGTTGCGTAGCGCTTGCACCAGCAGGTCGTGTTCGCTGAGGTCGACCACCCCGCCGAGCATGCCGAGCACGCGTCCTTGCGCATTGCGAAAAGGAAAGAACCAGGCGTGTATCAAGCGCTTCTGCCCAAATATTTCGACCCATCCATCGCCGCTGAAGGATGCCTCTTGCTGGATAAATTCCGCATAGCGTTTCTGCACGCGTGCACCGAGCTCAGGAGTGAACCAGCCTGCCTCGACGAAACGAGTACCCTTCACCCGCTCCGGCGTCGTTTGGTAGTAATCGAGGAATCGTTGGTTGCAGAGCAGCAGGCGACCTTCGCGGTCACGCACGAACATCGCGTAGGGGGAGTCATCAATCAGCGGCCGGAGCCGATCCAGCTCGCTGGCCCATTCGCTGGGTGCGGGGGCCAGTTCGACGCTATGGGAATCGGGACGGCAAAGGCCGTTGCGCTGGGCAATCTCGACCAGCTCCACCAGTGAGCCCGCATGCAGCTTCTCGAGAAGCCGCGTCTTGTAGGTGCTGACCGTCTTGAAACTGAGGACCAGCTCATCGGCAATCTGCTGGTTGGTATACCCCTGGGCCAGATGGTGCAGGACCGTCAGCTCCCGCGCGGAGAGCTGGCCAAGCTCGTCCGGCTGCGGTTCCCCGCCAGCCTCCAGGACCCGGGGAAAGTAGCTGCGTCCATGCAATGCGGCGCTGATGGCCAGGTTCAGCTCGGCGGGCTGGTCCTGCTTGCTGACGAACCCCGATGCCCCCAGGGCCTGGCAGCGCGGCGCAAACTGGCGAACGTTGTGGGCGCTGAAGACCACGACCTTCAACTGCTCGTCATGGGCGCGAAGCCGGCGCACCAGTTCCAGGCCGCCATGTCGCGGAATCGACAACTCGAGGATGACCAGATCAGGGCGCAGTTCCCTTGCCATGGCAAGCGCCTGCGACCCGCAGTCGGCCATGGCCAGCACTTCGTGGCCCAGTTGTTCGACCTGCGCCTTCAAGGCCCGGCACAAGAGTGGCTGGTCATCGACGATCAGAATCCGGCTCACCTTACGTTCCTTCGTTCATGCCTCGTCCAAGCCTAGATCACCGCAACTAATTGGGATTACTCCTACAAGGCATGGGACGCACTCCTACGGATTAGTTAGGTAGCTAAGAAAATACTGTTCTCCAGGCAAACCCCTTGCGTCCTGGAGATCATCATGAAAAAGCCCTCCCGCCCCAGTGCCCCGCTTGTTCTCGACGATCTGCGCCACAACACGCTGGCGCATGTCATCAGCGTGGGACTCGCCACCCTGTTCAGCATCCGTATCGCGGAGGCCGAAGCCAGGGATACGCTGCTCACCACCGAGCCGGAGGAGTTGAACCGGCCGTCTGCGGCGAGCCTGGACCTCGACAGCCAGCCCGAAGCCGGGCAATTTCCGCCGTCCTACCTGGAAGTGGCGATGCAGGCTGCCCATGAAGCGCCCGGGGTGTTCATGGCCCGCGCCCTGCTGGGTGCGCCGGCGCCCATCACCCTGACTACGGCAAGCTCGGTGGGAATCGCGAGCTCAGGCAGCCATGCCGATCAGGTGATCAAGCTGGGCGCTACTGGCACCACAGGCATCGAGGCCGGCGCTGGCGAAGATATCCAGTTCGCAACCGGTCAGGTGGAGAGCAGCGCTCTCAACGCGACCCAGGCGAGGAACCAGATTGGCGTGCATGCCACTGACGGCGGCCATGTCGGCATCACCGGCAGCAGCATCGTGTTGGAGCCGAAAACCGGGGCTGGCGTCGTGTTCACCGCCAGCGACATGACTGGCGTGATCGTCGATGGCGGCGCTTCCATCTCGCTGACCGATAGCAACGTGCTGGTCGGCGGTGGCGCCAAGGGCAACAACAATCGTGGCGTCGTCATCACCGGTCCTGGCTCCTCGGCAGATGTTTCCGGAGGCGCGATCAGCACCTCCTCGTGGGGCGCGGTTGGCCTGAAGGTAGAGGGCGGAGCGGCAGCACACTTGAGCGATGGCGTGAGTGTCACGACCAGCGGCGCGCGCAGCACCACGACGGGTGGCAGCCATGCTGTGCAGGTGACCGGCGCCGGTAGCCAGCTCCTCGTCAACGAGGCCACCGTCAGCACCAGCGGCGCATCGGCTTATGGCATGCGCATCGAAGATGGCGCCAGCGTCGAGATGAGCGGCACCGACCTCAATACCTCGGGCGGCAACGGTCACGGCATCCTGGCGGACGGCAGCAGCGCCACCGTCAGCGGTGGGCATGTCGGCACCTCCGGCAAAGGCTCGGTTGGCGTCTGGGCGCGCAACGGCGCCACGGTCACCCTTGGCGGCGGCACCGAGGTGGTCACCAGCGGTGCTGGCGTGTCCACATCTGCGCCCGTGGATGGCGAAAAGGCCTTGAGCCTGAGTCATGGCCTGCTGGCCAGCGGCTCGAACACCCGGATCGAGGGCAGCGATATCGCCCTCTCGATAGGTGGCAGCAGTGCCAGCGCGGCGCGCGCCGAGGACGGCGGCCGAATCGTCCTGAGCAACAGTGCGGTAGAGGTCGTCAGTGCGGCTACCAGTACCGCCACGACCGCAGCGCTGCATGCGCTGGCCGGCGGCCAGATAACCGGCTCGGACCTCGACCTGAATACGCTGGGCGCGAACGTCGGCGGAGCACGTGCGGAAGGTGCCGGCAGCAGCGTGGCGCTGGATGCGAGCACGCTGACCGTCGCCGGCGGCGGCAACATCGCCAACCCGGCGGCGGCAGCTCGCGCCATGGACGGAGGCAGTATTGTCGTGGAGAACTCGACGCTCCTGGCCCAAGGCACCTTTGGCCATGGCGTATCCGGCGAAGGTGCCGGCTCCCATGTGCGCGTCGCCAACAGCGATCTCACCACCGAAGGCGCACGTTCCATGGGCGTCTATCTGAAGGGGGGAGCGACCGGCGAGGTCGACGACAGCCGCATCCTGGTCACCGCCGCCCCTGGCGCTGTCGGCCCCTGGTCACCCGGCGTGCTGGTGGAAGGCGCGGGTTCCAGCCTGGCCCTGTCCCGCAGCGATGTGCACACCACCCAAGGCAGCAGCATCGGCGTGCGTGCTCAGGATGGCGCGGCCATCAGCATCGACAAGGGCTCGGTGACCACCGACGGCAACTACTCGACCGCGATCGCCGGCAGCCAGTCGACCATCAGCGTCAACAACGTCTCCGTCACCACCCACGGCAATGATAATGCCATGGGGATACTCGCCGACGTCGGCGCCATCGTGACCGTCAGCGACAGCGCAATCACCACCACGGGCAACGGTTCACCGGTCGCGTCCAACCTGACCTTTCCCCACGGGTTGGCATCACGCAATCCGGGCGCCCTTCTCAGCGCCACCCGTAGCAGCGTGGTGACCCAGGGCTCCCAGGCCTACGGCGCGGCGGTCGACGATGGCGGCAGCATGCTCCTCGACGACGTTTCGGTGCGCACCGAGGGCACCTACTCGGTCGGTTTGTATGCTGGCATCGGCTCGATCAAACCGGGTCCGGTGAGCCTGGACGCCAGCAACGTGACGGTGAACACCCTGGGAGATCACGCCGCCGGCGCCCTGGTCAGCCGTCGCTACCAGGACGAAACCGCCACCCTCAACCTGAGCAATGCCAGCGTGCATACCGAGGGTCTGCAGTCCCACGGCCTGCAGGCCGAATCCGGCGCGGCCTTGTCCGCCGCCAACAGCGTGGTGACCAGCAGTGGCACGGGCGCATTGGGCGCCATCGCCAACAACGGCAGTACTGTCGAGTTGGACCAGGTCGGCATCACCACCACCGGTATCGCCGGTCACGGCGCGGTGGCCAAGCATGGTGGCAGCATCAGCGGCAGTGATCTGGTTATCGCGGCCAGCGGCGATCACGCCTCAGCGCTGTACGCGCAAGGCACCGAGGCGCAGAAGGGTGAAATCGACCTGAGCAATGCCGTGCTGAACAACCGGGATGGCGCTGGCATCGCCGTCGCCGGCGTTGCCGACATCGCTCTCGATAATGCCATCGTCGGGGGCAGCGGCCAGTGGCTGAACGTCGACAGCTCGGTGGCCAGCGACGGTACCTCCGTGCCGGACATGGGCACGGGGCAATGGCAAGGGATAGGCCAATCGTTCGACGCCGCCGGCCATGCCACTCTCGATCTTTCGAACTCGATAGTGACCGGCTCGGCCGCCACCGCTGCCGGCAGCCACTCCAGCGTGACCCTGCGCGAAGCCAGCATCTGGCACCTGACGGGGGACTCGAATCTGAGCACCTTGAACGCCGACACGAGCCTGATCGACTTCAGCGCGCCCGTCGGCGGCCAGTACAAGAGGCTGACCGTCAACGATTACCAGGGCGACAACGCCACCCTTGCATTGAACACCTACCTGTACGACGACGACTCCCCCTCCGATCAACTGGTGATCGACGGCGGCAAGGCCAGTGGCAGCAGCAACCTGTGGATCAGGAACGCGGGAGGCCCCGGGGCACTGACCCAGGGCAATGGCATCAAGGTCGTGGACGCGATCAACGAGGGCACCACGGACGCAGACGCCTTCCGCCTGCTCCATCACGTCAAGGCCGGTCCCTACGAGTACACCCTGTATCGCTCCAGCCTGGACGACAGCAACGCGGACGCCTGGTACCTGCGTTCGACCAAGGATGCTGACCCTATTGATCCTGTTGATCCTGTTGATCCTGTTGATCCGGTCGATCCTGTAGACCCGGTCGATCCCGTTGATCCGATCGACCCTGTGGACCCGGTCGATCCCGTTGATCCGATCGACCCTGTGGACCCTATCGATCCCGTTGACCCGGTCGACCCTGTGAATCCGGTCGATCCCGTTGATCCGGTCAACCCTGTGAACCCGGTCGACCCCGTCGACCCGATCGCCCCCGTGGAGCCGGAAGAACCCACTGTCCCGGAACGCCCGCTTCCTCCCCAGGTCCCCAACTATCGCGCCGAAACTTCGCTCTACAGCACCATCCCGAACCTGGCCCTGCACTTTGGCCATGCCATGGTGGATACCCTGCATGAGCGCGTTGGCGAGGAGGTCCGCCGCTCCGTGGACCCGCTGCCTGGCGAAGAGGTCGAGGAGTACGGCCCATCGCTTGGCTGGGGACGGCTGATCTATCGCCAGGGCGAAGATGAGCTGGCCAATGGCGCCGACTACGACTACCACCTGCAAGCCTTCCAGGTCGGCCTCGACCTCCTCCGCTTCGAGGATACGGACGGGAGCACCGACCAGCTCGGCCTCTCCCTTTTCGCCGGCAAGATGTCCGCAGGCGTCACCCACTCGGACGGTGAATCGGCCGGCAACGACGACCTCCGGGGCTACGGTGTAGGCGGCTACTGGACGCACTTCGGGCCGGAAGGCTGGTACGTCGATGGTGTGCTGCAGTTCAGCCACATCGACGTCGATGCGCAGTCCGAAGACATGGCCGAACTGAAAACCAGGGGGAACGGTGTCACGGCCTCTGTGGAAGCGGGATATCCGTTCGCGGTCAACGACGACAAGACCTTGAAGATCGAACCTCAAGCCCAACTGATCGTCAGCAAGTTCAAGCTCGAAGACAGCCACGATGCCGCAGCCGACGTCGAATTTGACGATGTCGACTCCCTGACGGGCCGCCTCGGTGTACGTATCGACAAGGACTGGTTCCGCGAGAACGACAAGGGCGAAGTGCAACGCACCAATGCCTGGATACGGCCGAGCATCTGGCACGAGTTCAAGGGTCAGCCGAAAACGGAATTCTCCTCGGCACAAGGCAAGGTGCCCTTCGTCTCGGACATGGGCGGGTCGTCGCTGGAGGTCAACCTGGGTGTCGACCACCAGATCGACGAAAACACGTCGCTGACCTTCTCCGCCGGCTACCAGAAAGGACTGGACGACGAGAGCAAAGGGCTCGAAGGGATGATCGGGGTGAAGGTGAAGTTCTGAATGGCATCGACCTCCCCCGTTGCACAAAGCTGCCGAAATAATCCTTGAACAAGATCGCCACACGCGTGATCAGAGCATGTGTGAGGCAGCGATCAGCGACGTTCCCGCAGGCCCCGACCACCTCCTGCATGGCACGCTGATCGCTGTCTCCACGAACCGACATTTCTGGCAGTAAGGCGTACCTCCCTCTTCCCCGCCCGGCTTCGACGAATGGCTTCGAACGATTTCACAAAGCTCCTGCTCGAAACAGGTGTGAGACGGTTTATCGCGAAGCCCGGTGCAGGTACGACAGACCACGGTCTGGGCTCCCTGTAACAGCCCGCAGACCGACTCACGAGCCGCAGCATCCCGTGGATTGCTGCGGCTCCCTTTTGCGCGACTCACAGGCCCCTACACGACCCTGCCGCGCATCCCCGAGTCCCCAGACCGCTGAGCAATCAGTTGGCACTTATTTCTTTCTCCCCCATTCGAACCTGTAAGGCGCCGGGGATCATCGCCGGTGCCCTCACTTCAGGACTAGCCATGATCAGCCACGAACTCTATTCCGTGGAGGCGAACAGCCGCGCCAGCGCCAGTCTCGCCGACCAGATCGCTCGTTTCCTTGCGGACGGCGGGAGAATCGAAGAAGCACCACCGCTGGAACCCAAGCCCAGACCGGCACGTCGCGAAGTCGAGCCGGCGCCGCATGCCTCGAAGCTCACCACCACGACGCCGAAACCCGTAAAGGAGAACCCGGACACGCTTGCAGCCAGGCAACGGGCCAGACGTGCCGAACTAGAACCCAAGGTACGAGAGCTGGCCAAGACGACCAACGCGAGACAGATCGCCATACGCCTCGGCATCGGGATGACCATCCTGCGCACCATCGGGCGCGAGCACGACATCATCTTCATCCCGGCCAGGTCATCCGCCCTGGTCGCCGCCGAGCTCGCCTCAGCGGAAAGGTTGAACGACTCTGACGCCTGATTCCTCGAACGGTTGAGGCCAGATTCCGGCCTCACGTGAGGTGATGTAAGAACCAGACACAGACACAGAACCAGACGCCGAACCCGAACAACCCGAACCCTGACGATCCGATGGATCCTCGGAGGCAACAACCTGGTGAGCGGCCCAACTGGGAACGCCCCGGCGATCCGGGCACCGAATGGCCCGCCCCGCCGACGGAACACGATCCGCGCAGAATGCCTGAATAAACTGCTGCCACCCCCCACCTGAAACCCGGCTATACGCCGGGTTTTCTGGCCTATCGCCACCGTCATACGAGCCGCCTCGTGGGTTTGCGCTACTTCAACCCCAGCGGCTTCAGCCGCGCTTTCCACCGCTGGTTCAACGCGACGCCACTGGAGTGGCAACGGCAACAGAGCACTAAGCGCCAGCCTCGTCTGTTGCGTGGTCGACGACCAACATGAAGCGGCCTAGCCGACTTCTTTCGAATCGCAACGCAGCGGGGGGACGACGGCGCGCGCCCACTGGACAAGCCAGCAGCGCAGGACTAGCGTGCACAGTGGCACATGGCCACAAACCAACATGGATCTACAGGGCAGGGAGGCACATGAAAACTCAAGCGGCGCTGCTATTTGCTATAGCTCTTTCGTCGGGATGCACGATTCCCACAACAGCTCAACTCGAAGACCCTCAAAAATATTTAGAAAACCCACCCAGATTCGTTTCGATTGACCCTAAATCCTCTGCATGGATTGAGAAGGACTCCTCCTCGGGGGTCAAGAAACTGTATTGGGAAGATTTAAATAATGAAGAGGTAAACAAATACCTACCAATCGAGCGTTCTTTCGTCTCGATTCAGAAAGTAGAAGGCGATACATCAATCGGCTTTGCCAGCGCAAAATACACGGGATCAGCTGGCACTTACAAAGTAGTTATTGACTACGCAAAGTATCGCGACGAGACCATGAGCAGCAGTAACAACCTGGCTTGCCGCGTGGGAGTAGGCGTACGAGTACTGGCAACCGTCTTCACTACAAAATCAAATATTGATCTTGGGAACTTATTTGCTATCTCCGCAGCCGCTAAAGCGGGCTATCTGAGCGGTCGCATTGAAGTCCTTAAGATTGGCATAGACTCATCCAGACTAAGCCTTGTACTTCCCCCACCCACAGACATTAACGACACTTCCTTACAGAACGCCATGCAGGCTGTCGCCGCAATTAGGGCAAAGCTTTACGACACTGATACTCGACTGACCCCACACATTCTCGCAGTTGAATACTCAAAAGTGCGTAACACACCAGCTGCACAAATTGTCGACTAAACCTTAATAAGCCCAGCATTCTATGAAATTGCTGGGCTTACTCTTGCAGGTAACAGTCCACAACTGATCCACCCGCGTCGTAAAGCTCTGACTCATCAGCTCCCTTCTCATTCCCGAGTCCGGCGCAACGGGAACCCCTCCCGGTCGGACTGTTCCCTTCCCCCAGCGCGCATTGATGGCGTCCATCACCGCCATGGCCTGAAGAAAAAAACGCTTTAGAAGGAAGTTCAAGACTAAAGCCGAAGTCACGTCGGCAGACGGCTAATACCATTCGGCACAGCCCTCGATCGCAGCTGAGACGGGATCACGACCGGCCATCTCCTCTCCCTTTACGTGGCACGAACGTCCAGCGATCATCGCCGGCGCTTCTGGCTATGCGCCACTACTCATTCAATTGAATGAAACGCCCCACCTAGCCGCTGTGTAGGATTCGAACAATCATCTAATTGCCCGAAGAGGCGACAGGGAAAATGACAAAATATCTTATCCGGGTGATGGCCGTGGCGTTCGCCTTCACGATCGCAGGCTGTAGCACTGCGCCATTTATTCCTGCCAGCCAACCGCAGTGGGTGGCCAACAGTTCCTTGAGCAAAGAGCAGATCTGGGGCCCATACCGAGATCTCGCCGGCACGTCCTGGAACGCGTCCAACCAGTACGTCATATCTTACCGGTGGTTGGTGGCGGACATGATTCTGGCAGAAGAATTCCGATCCCCCCTCACAGGGGAGCTGATCGCCACGAATACAATCCTGCCTGGCTCGACGCCTGGCGAGTTGGCGTATTGGGTTCCCGGTGGCGTGAAGTGGGACGGCAAAATGGAAGGTGTCGACTCTGCCACCTTCGCACTGAGCGCCCTCGTTAAACAACCATTTCGGATCCGCCGCTCCGCGGATGGAGCGCTAGTTCGCGAGGAGGTCACACTGAGCGGCACTGTAGTCGTTGGTGTTGAGTCTGCGGTGATCTATGAAAGTCAGGTATCGGGCGCCGCTTCGCGTCAGGACACAGTATCGGCAGCTCCCACCGACTCGCCCACGGCAGATGCCAATCCCGAGACGGCTGTTGGACTGCCGAACAACGAAAAAACTAACGGGAGGCCGGTTGGTTCTGCCTCCCAGCTGTTCGTTGATGGGACGTATGGGCTTGTTGGCGGTAATTACGCCATTCGCGTGGAGAAGGTTGGCGATTCTCTTGTTGTAGTCGAACCGAACAAACGATCCGAGTACACCCCTCAAGCAGACGGGACGTATCGTTACACAAGCCCGAAAACACAAAGTGTTTTTGGAATCCGCGTTATTGACAGCTCTACGATTGAAGCTTTTGTGGTGGGAAAGGAAGGGGATAGTAGTCGGCTAGAATGGATCGGCAGCCCTGAAGAGTTCGAGCAAGCAGCGGTGGCAGCGAAGGCCGCTGAGATCGAACAGGAGAACCGTAGACGCGAGGAAGCAGCGCAGAGCACTGCATACGCACATGCAATGATGAAAGGCCTAATACAAGGCTTCTCTGAGGGCGTTGCCGATTACCAGCAGACGCTTGAGGACCAGAATGAGCTTTTAGGCAACATTGAACGCGATGCGGCGTACGTTGAACAACTACGATCTGAGATTGCAGCCGCTGATCGTGCTCGTGCCCAACAAATTTCAACGTCAACACGTGCGGAAGCGACTATCTCGGCCTCCGAGACAACCAAGCAGTATCTCGCTCAGCAAGAGGTGGAAAAGAGCATTGCGGTGAAGTCCAACGGCAAACAACAGGCCGGCACCAACAAGATTCTTCCCTCGAAAATCCAACTGAGTACCGCTACAAACAGCATCGCTCCGACATCCAACCAGCCTGCGCCAACAACTGAAACTAGCAACATGGCCCAGGGCAAGGTTCGCCTCTGCAATCGACCAGGTGATGAAGGCCCGGCGCACTGGCCGATCTGTCCTGAATACCTGAAGAAGCCAGGACAACAGAACGGTCAGGTGGCAAGGAACTCCGGCGATGGTACCCAAGGTGTCTCTAGTCCAGGAGGCTCCGGAATAAAAAATATGGGTGGAGGTTCCGGTAGCCAGGATCAAGGACAACCGGGCTCGGGGGAAACATCGAGCAGCCGGCCACAAGCAATGGCCTGGTGCATGCAAACGAAGGGGGGCAATTTCAAATGCTGGGGTCCACTTGGAAAAAAGAGTCCATGGCCAACCCTAAAAGAGGCCCTCATTTACTCTGACTGCGACAACGGCGTAGGCGATTTCCCGGAGAAAGGGGACATGAACCTTTTCGACTGCCAGCGCAAGCTAAGCGATACCAACAAGGCAGTCCCAGAAGACCCTCCAGCACCTTGGTAGTTAAAACATAGCCCCGCATCTGCGGGGCTTTTTATTGGTTCTTCACGGATTTCCGGGGAGCCATGAAAAAAGAACGGCGATTTGGCTGAAGATGTTTGTGCGAGCAAACCCTTAAACCGAAACCGCCGTTCTGATGCCGAATGCTACCGCTTTCCCTCCATTCTGGGAGGGGTTTTCTGTTGTCTCCATCGATTCCGAAACCGAAACGCTGCAGATCGAGCTGAGGCCCGACCCGCGGCGGGTGCCCCGTTGCGGCGGTTGTCAGCAGCCTTGCCCGGCGGTGCACGAGTACTGCACGCGGCGCATCCGCGACCTGCCCATCCTGG
>NZ_BDMA01000001.1:52013-203377 GCF_002003485.1 Metapseudomonas resinovorans | reverse complement strand
TTCCCTGACTGTCAACTCGCTCTTTCCCCAGACTCCGCGAAGAACCAAAAAAAAGCCCGCGAAAGCTCGCGGGCCGGGAAGGTTGGAGACTTTTTACTCCGGCACGGAGGTGCGCATGCGCTCGCTACGGCCGCGCAGCCACTCCAGCACCAGCAGCAGCGCGATGGAGAAGCCGATCAGCAGGGTCGCGGCGGCGGCGATGGTGGGGCTGAGGTTCTCGCGGATACCGCTGAACATCTGCCGCGGCAGGGTCGCCTGCTCGGGGCCGGCGAGGAACAGGGTCACCACCACTTCGTCGAAGGACGTCGCGAAGGCGAACAGCGCCCCCGAGATCACCCCCGGCGCGATCAGCGGCAGGGTCACCTTGAAGAACGCGGTCAGCGGCGGCGCGCCCAGGCTGGCCGCGGCGCGCACCAGGTTGTAGTTGAAGCCCTGCAGGGTCGCCGACACCGTGATGATCACGAACGGCACGCCCAGCACCGCATGCACCAGGATCAGCGACAGGTAGCTGTTACCCAGGCCCAACGGGGCGAAGAACAGGTAGCTGGCCACGCCGATGATCACCACCGGCACCACCATCGGCGAAATCAGCAGGCTCATCACCAGCGCCTTGCCGCGGAATTCGCCACGGGTCAGGCCGATGGATGCCAGGGTGCCGAAGACCATCGCCAGCACGGTCGCCGCCGGAGCGACGATCATGCTGTTGGTCAGCGAGCGCATCCACTCCGCCGAGTTGAAGAAGTCGGCGTACCAGCGCAGCGAGAAACCCTGCAGCGGGTAGACCAGGAAGGTGCCGGAGTTGAACGACAGCGGGATGATCACCAGCACCGGCAGGATCAGGAACAGCAGCACCAGGCCGCAGAGGCCGCGCAGCGTGTAGAACCACAGGCGCTCGACCGGGGACATGTAGGGACTCAGCATTTTCTTGTTCTCCTCAACCGAGACGCAGGCGGCCAGCGCCCACCAGCCAGCTGTAGACCACATAGAGGATCAGGGTGGCGAACAGCAGCATGCCGCCCAGGGCTGTGGCCATGCCCCAGTTGATGGTGGTGTTGGTGAAGAAGGCAACGAAGTAGCTGACCATCTGGTCGTTCGGACTGCCCAACAGTGCTGGCGTGATGTAGTAACCGATGGACAGGATGAACACCAGCAGGCACCCGGCGCCGACACCGGCCACGGTCTGCGGGAAGTACACCTTCCAGAAGCTGGCGAAGGGGTGACAGCCGAGGGAGATCGCCGCACGCATGTAGCTGGGGGAAATGCCCTTCATCACGCTGTAGATCGGCAGGATCATGAACGGCAGCATGATGTGCACCATGGCGATGTAGACACCGGTGCGGTTGAACACCAGCTGCAACGGCTGGTCGATCAGGCCGAGCTTGAGCAGCGCGCCGTTGATCAGACCGCCGGACTGCAACAGCACGATCCACGCTGCCACACGCACCAGGATGGAGGTCCAGAACGGCAGCAGCACCAGGATCATCAGCAGGTTGCTCTTGCGCGTTGGCAGGTTGGCCAGCAGGTAGGCCAGCGGATAGGCCAGCAACAGGCAGATCACAGTGATCACTGCGCCCATCCAGAAGGTACGGGCGAAGATATCCAGGTAGATGGCCTGGTCCGGGGTGGCCGGGGCCACTTCGCCCAGGTCATCGATGCGATGGTCGAGAGCGGCCAGCAGGTAATAGGGGGTCAGGTGGCTGGCGTTGCGACGGATCGCTTGCCAGTACGCGGGGTCGCCCCAGCGCTCGTCCAGGCCTTCCAGCGCTTCCTTGTAGGAGGCCGGTTCGGTCTTGAACGGGAGGGCGCGGGCGGTCTTGGCCATCAGGCTGCGGTAGCCGGCCAGTTCCATGTTCAGGCGCTTGGAGAGATCACCGATGGTCTGGTTCTTGCGCGCCGCAGCGAGGTCTTCGGCCAGGGCCTTGTACACCGGCTCGGCGGGCAGCGCCTTGCCGTCCCAGCTGGAAATGGCTTCGACGGTGCGCGGCATGGAGCCGACCACTTCCGGGTTGTTCACGCTCTTGTAGAGCAGCGCGCCGATGGGCACCAGGAAGGTCAGCAGGAGGAAAATCAGCAGCGGCAGGATCAGCGCCTGGGACTTCAGGCGGTTCATCCGCTCGGCTCGGGCGAGGCGCTGCTTGAGGCTGGGGCCGGCGACCTCGTTCAGGGGCACTGCAGTGGCCATGGCGAACTCCGTTGAAACAGGGTTGAACGTTCAGGCCCTAAGGCCAGGGTGAGGAAGAATCCCCCTCACCCCCAGCCCCTCTCCCACAGGGAGAGGGGGGTACACAGGCGGACTTACTTGGCCGCCCAGGAGTTGAAGCGTTGCTCCAGTTGCTCGCCGTAGTCAGCCCAGAAGGTGACGTCCATGGCGACCTGGTCCTTGATGTTTTCCGGAGTGGTCGGCATGTCCTTCAGCAGGCCCTTGTCCAGCAGCGGCACCGCCTGGGTGTTGGCCGGACCGTAGGCGATGTTCTCGGAGTAGATCTTCTGCTGCTCGGGCTTGACCGAGAAGGCGATGAACTCCTTGGCCTTGTCGGCATCCTTGGCGCCCTTCGGGATGGCCCAGGAGTCGAAGTCGTAGATACCGCCGGTCCACACGACTTTCAGGTTGCTTTCCTTCTGCACCGCAGCGATGCGGCCGTTGTAGGCAGAGCTCATGACCACGTCACCCGAGGCGAGGAACTGCGGCGGCTGGGCGCCGGCTTCCCACCACTGGATGCTCGGCTTGATCTCGTCGAGCTTCTTGAAGGCGCGATCCTGGCCTTCCTTGGTGGCCAGCACGGTGTAGACGTCCTTGGGAGCGACGCCATCGGCCATCAGGGCGAATTCCAGGGTGTATTTGGCGCCCTTGCGCAGGCCGCGCTTGCCAGGGAATTTATTCACGTCCCAGAAATCGGCCCAGCTGGTGGGGGCGGACTTCAGCTTGTCGGCGTTGTAGGCCAGCACGGTGGACCACACGAAGAAGCCGACGCCGCAAGGCTGGACGGCGCCGGGTACGAAATCTTCAGCCTTGCCGAACTGCGCGGCGTCCAGCTCTTCGAAGAGGCCTTCGTCACAGCCGCGGGACAGTTCGGGCGACTCCACTTCCACCAGGTTCCAGGAGACGCTGTTGGTGTCGACCATGGCTTTCACCTTGGCCATTTCACCGTTGTACTCGCCTGCGATGATCTTGTTGCCGGTGCTCTGCTGGTAGGGCTCGTAGAACGCCTTGACCTGCGCATTCTTGTTGGCGCCACCAAAGGACACTACGGTCAGGTCGGCGGCCATTGCCTGGGTGGCGCAGGCCAACCCGAGGGCGATGGCGGTGAGTTTCAGGGATTTCGACATTGTTATTTTCTCCACAGTGCAGGGTTGCTAATGCCTTGGTGCCGCCGCGTCATTCCGCCAGAAGCGGGTCCAGTGCGCGGACGTGCTCCACTTGCCAGCCGAGCGGCACCACATCGCCTACCGCCAGTGCGGGGTCGAGCTCAGCAATAGGTTGCTTGACGAAGAAGTCGGGCTTGCCGCAGACCTCCATGCGGATACGCACGTGGTCGCCCAGGTAGATGAACTCGGCGACGCGCCCGGAGAAACGGTTCACGCAGCTCTCGCTGTGACCGTTGATGCGTACGCGCTCGGGCCGGATCGACAGCGTCACCGGCTCGCCCGGCTGGCCGACGTTGATCGCCAGGGCCTCGACCTTCTCACCACGGCCCAGACGCACGACGCAGCGCTCGCCATCGCGGCTTTCCAGCTGGCCGTTCAGGCGATTGTTCTCGCCGATGAAGTTGGCCACGAAGGTGTTCTTCGGCAGTTCGTAAAGCTCGCGCGGCGGAGCGATCTGCTGGATCTCGCCCTGGTGGAACACCGCGACGCGGTCGGACATGGTCAGCGCTTCGCCTTGGTCGTGGGTCACGTAGACCACGGTGACACCCAGGCGTTGATGGATGTGTTTGATCTCCATCTGCATGTGTTCACGCAGCTGCTTGTCCAGCGCACCGAGGGGTTCGTCCATCAGCACCAGCTGGGGCTCGAACACCAGGGCGCGGGCCAGGGCGACACGCTGCTGCTGGCCGCCGGAAAGCTGGCCAGGGTAGCGGTTGCGGAAAGCATCCAGCTGCACCATGGAGAGCGCCCGCTTGACCCGCTCGCTGGCGTCGGTCTTGCTCATGCCGCGCACCGAGAGCGGGAAGGCCAGGTTCTCGGCCACCGTCATGTGCGGGAACAGCGCATAGTTCTGGAACACCATGCCGATGTCGCGCTTGTGCGGGGGGACGTTGTTGATGGAGCGACCGGCCAGGAGAATCTCGCCGCTGGTGGGGGTTTCGAACCCGGCGAGCATCATCAGGCTGGTGGTCTTGCCGGAGCCGGACGGCCCGAGCAGGGTCAGGAATTCGCCTTTGCGAATGTCCAGGTTGAGGTCTTTGACGATCAGGGTCTCGCCGTCGTAGCTCTTCTGCACGCCGCGAAAGCTGACCAGGATGTCGTTGCCTTGTGTCTCGGCCATAACCGCACCTTTGTTTTTGTGTCTGCCGTAGAGGAAAGCGTAGAGAACGCGGCAGACCACGCAAATCGGGCGGTATGAGAGATTGCTATAAGGCTTGGAGAGGATTCCTTGTAGGGATCGCCCTACAAATCGCAGCGCGATTGTCGGACATTCACAGCAGCTTGTGCTCGACCGCGTACTTCACCAGGTCCGCGACCGAGTGCAATCCCAGTTTCTGCATCAGGCGGGCCTTGTGGGTGCTCACTGTCTTGCTGCTGACCGCCAGTTGCTGGGCGATTTCATTCACACCTTCGCCACGCACCAGCCGCTCGAACACCGAGAACTCGCGCTCTGAAAGCAGCGTATGGGCTGGGCGGGCATCGGTCAGGCCCACCTCGAAGACCATGCGGTCGGCGAGGTCGGGATCGATGTAGCGGCCACCCGCGGCGACCTTGCGGATGGCGGTGAGTAACAGGGCCGGATCACTGTCCTTGGTGGCATAGCCGGCAGCACCGATCTTCAGGGCCCGCGCGGCCATCTGCGCTTCGTCGTGCATGGACAGCACCAGCACCGCCGGCGGATTGCCGAGGGCGCGGATGCGCGGAATGGCTTCCAGGCCGTTGACGCCGGGCATGGAGATGTCCAGCAGCACCACTTCGCAAGGTGTGTGGCGCAGGGTTTCCATCAGTTGCTCGCCATTGCCGGCCTCCCCCGCCACGCAGAGGTCCTTGGCCAGGCCGATGAGCTGCTTGATGCCCTCACGGACGATGGTGTGGTCTTCTGCCACCAGTACTCGGATCACGCCACTTTCTCCTTATCCAACGCCACGCGTACGCAAAGGGTGGTGCCCTCGCCCGGCTGGCTCTCGATCTGCAGGCTGCCGCCCAGCATCAGCACGCGCTCGCGCATGCCCACCAGGCCGAACGAACTGCCACTTCTGGCGCCGGTATCGAACCCCCGGCCATCATCGCTGATGCGCAGGCAGAGCGTTCCGCCCTCTTCACTCAGGCGAACCGCGACAGTATGCGCCTCGGCGTGGCGCATGACGTTGGTCAGCGCCTCCTGCAGCACCCGAAACAGGCCTACTGCCTTGGCATCAGACAGCTGCGGCAACTGCTCGGGCACTTCCACCAGGCAGGGAATCTGCGTGCGCGCCTCGAATCGCCTGGCCTGCCACTCGATGGCAGAAGCGATGCCGGCATCGAGAATCGGCGGGCGCAGCGCCGTCGCCACGTCGCGCACCAGTTGGAAGAGCTGAGCGATCAGACGCTTCATGCTGTCCAGGCGTTCACGCAGGCCCGGATCGAGTCCGGCGAAGGCCAGCTCGCACATGGAGGTTTCCAACTTCAAAACGGTGAGCACCTGACCCAGTTCGTCATGCACCTCGCGGGCAATGCGCGCCTTCTCTTCTTCGCGCACGCTTTCCAGGTGTGCCGACAAGTCCCGGAGCTGCGCGCGGGAAGCCGCCAGCTCCAGCTCGATCTGTTTGTTCTCGGTGATATCCCAGACCACGCCGTCCCAGACCGCACGGCCGTCGTCGAAGATCCGCGCACTGGCCTTGATATCGGCCCAGCGCAGCGCGCCATCGCGGGTGAGGATGCGGCCCTGCCAGCGCCAATCGCGATCGGCGTCCAGCGCCCGAAGTTGGCTTTCCCAGTAGCCGTCGCGGTCGTCGGGATGGACCAGGCCGCGAATACCACGCCCCGTATCCAGCAACTCGCTGGCGCTGTAGCCCACCAGGCCTTCGCTGCCTTCACCGATGAAGGCGAAATTGGACGGCGCTCCTGCTTTCGGCCGCTCCAGGCGGAACACCAGGCCGGGCACGTTGGAGGCGATGCCCTTGAGGCGCGCTTCACTTTCTTCCACGGCCTCGCGGGCTCGACGGCGCTCGGTGGCATCTGAGAGGAACACCACCAGGTATTCGGAGGAGCCGAAGCGCAGGAAGCTCAGCGACACATCCGCTGGAAGCCAGGTGCCGTCGGGACGCAGGCAACGGGTCTCGAAGCTCAGCGGGCCTTCGTCACTGTTGCGTGCGCGGCGCCAGAGATTGAGCCAGCGGTCCATGTTCAGCTCGGGCTGGAAATCCACCAGGGGACGATCGGCAAGACTGCCCGGCCGATAACCCAGCATCTGCTCGGCCGCTCGGTTGGCGTAGCGCACGTGGCTGTCCCAGTTCACCCAGAGGATGCCCAGGGTGCTGTGGTCGATGGAAAACTGGGTAAGGCGCAGCGCTTCTTCGGCCGCTTCGCGCAGCTGCAGTGCATGGCGCGAATCCAGCAATTGCCGCTCCAGCCGACGCTGCTGTCGGCGCAGCCAGGTGATGATGACCGCCGCCGCGAGCAACAGCACGCCGAGAAACAGGCTGAGGTTCTGCCAGAAGCCGCTGGATTCACCGAGGCGGGGATACTTGGGCTGCAGCCAGCGCTCATGCAACTGGTCGAGGTCCTTCGGCGGCAGGCTGCGCAGGGCGATGTCGACGATGGCAGCCAGTTCCGGCCAGTCCCGCCTCGAGGCGACCCGAAGTAGTTGCGGAAAACCGATGTCGCCGACTACTGCGAGCCCGGTGAACTCCTGTTCGCGAGACAGCCGGCTGAGCTGGGCCTCGTCGAGCACGGCATAGCGGACCTGCTCGGCCAGCAACGCCTGCAGGGCCTGCCGCTCGCTGCCCATGGGCTTGAGGTTGAGGTTGGAGTAGGTCGCGCGCAGGTAGTCGGCCACTGGACTCGGCTGGCGCAGGGCAACCGGCGACGTGGCGTCGAGCTGCTCCAGGTCCACCGCGCCATTACCCTCGCGCTCGCCCACCAGCAACTGCGAGACGCGCATGTAGGGATCGGAGAACAGCCACAGGCGCAAGCCGGCGGGCGTCTGTCCGAGACCGGGGGCAAGGTCGATCTGTCCGGAACGCAGGCCCTGTTCCAATTCACCCTGACTGTCGTAGGTGCGCCAGACCAACTCGACGCCCATGGCCCTGGCCAGCCAGTTCACCAACTCGACGTTGGCTCCGGAGAGTTGTTGCAGGCGCCGATCCAGCTGGACGTAAGGGGCCTGCAGCACGGCCCCCACACGGAGTTGCCCATGGTTCTCGAGCCATTGCCGCTGGCCGTCGTCCAGAGGCAGCGCCGTCGGTGCAGCCAAGGCAGGTATCGCCAGGCAGCAGGCGAACAGGAAGGAAAGGAGCGCACGGATCATCGAGGACCAACCGCAACAAGGAGAAACAGCCGACATACCTTACTCCAGCCACGGTAAACCATGCGAAGGCTCGGCCTGACAAAAATCCATCGAGCCATTAGGCTCCTGTTTCCCAGCTCGACCAGGAATGTCCAGATGCCTCGCGCCCTTCGCCTGCCCCTTGCAGCCCTTTGCCTAGCGCTACTGCCTGCCTCACCTGCCGTGCTGGGGGAAGAGGACTCCGCGGCAGCGCCCAAGGAACCTGCACCGGCAGTGGAGCGCGCGCCGCTGGAGGAACGTAGCCAGGAGGACTCCATCAGCCTGGAGCGCCAGATCCCGAGCCGGGATCAACAGCAGCTCAAGGCTGGCGAAGAGACTTTCCTCGCGCTCTGGCAGCCGGCCAATGTCAGCGATCCCGACGGGCTGGTGATCCTGCTGCCCGGCGACGGTGAAACGGCCGACTGGCCGGAGGCGATCGGCCCATTGCGACGCGGCCTGCCGAATTCCGGCTGGAGCACCCTCGCCCTGACACTGCCCGACCCCAGCGACGATCCGCTGCCACCACGCCCGCTGAAAACCGAGGAACCGACCAAGGCGGAACCGGCGGTAAGCCCCGAGAAAGCCCAGGAAGAAGGCCCGGCCAACACCGAGCAGGCCGGCAGCGCCGAACCCAACACCGACCCGGCGCCGCCACCGCTGTCCCGCGACGCCATCCAGAAGACTCAGACGGACCGGGTGTTCGCCCGGATCGAAGCCGCACTCACCTTCGCCCGCCAGCAGAAGCCCAAGGCCATCGTGCTGCTGGGCCATGGCACCGGTGCCTATTGGGCGACACAGTTCCTTGCCGCCAACGAGCCGAAGGACGTACTCAATCTTCTGTTGGTGGCGGCGGAGTTGCCCATTGGCTATGAACCGGCACTGGAGGATTCACTACCCGAGTTGAAACTGGCCACGGGCGATTTCTACTACAAGGACCAGCCGGCCGACCGCGACGCCGCTCTGCGCCGCAGTCACGCGAGCAAACGCCAGAAGCACCCGGCCTACATCCAGATCGCCATGAAGGGCCTGCCAGGCGACCGCGCTACCGAGCAGGAGCAGCTCATCCGACGCATTCGTGGCTGGCTGAGCCTGCATCTGGAAGCGGGTACCGGCAAAGCGCCCACGGACGGCTGAAGGCTCAGCGGAATCCGTGACGCTCGCGGATCAGGTTGTAGGCGCTTTGCAATTCGCGGGTGCGGTCGGTCGCGGCACGTACCACCGCAGGGCTGGCACCTGAACCGGCCAGCTTGTCCGGGTGGTTCTGGCTGAGCAGGCGGCGGTAGGCTCGCTTGATCACCGCGGGTTCGCAGTCGGCCGTCACGCCCAGCAAGATCAGGGCGTCCCTGTAGCTGTTTGAGCGTTTGGACGGCAGGCCCTGCGGGGTGTCATAGCCCGCACCAAGCGCCTCGACCCGGGAAGCCGCAAGCCCCATCCAGCCGCCCCATTGCAGGACGAGTTCGCGCTCACGCTTGCCGATCCGGCCATCCGCCGCAGCCATCTGCCAGCAGCTGCGCAGCAGGCGTTCCACCGTGACCCGCTCGTCCTGCAGCTTGTGCAATGCAAGGTGCAGGTTGTCGCCGCCCGACTTGCCCCGGTTGAAGGCCGCAATGGCCCGACGGGTGCCCGCTTCGTCCAGCCCAATGCGCTTCATTTCCGATCGCGCCTGCTGGATGTGTGCCTCCTGTACCCGACCATCGCTCTTGGCCAGGCGTCCCAGCAGGATGAACAACAGGTCCTGCTGATCGATGGCGGGATCGCCGCGCAAGCGCGCACGCAACGCACCCCAGGAATCAAGGTGCAGACGCCGGTCGAGTACATGCCCCAGCAAACCGCCGAGCATGGCTCCCGGGATGTTCGCCAGGGCGAATCCGGCGGCAGCGCCAATCAGGGTAGCGGGCCAGACCAACTCAGGCCTCCGTCATCAGGAGAAGTTCGACTTCCGCCAGGCGCTCGTGGGTGCCCACGTCGACCCAACGCCCGGCGAATCGCTCGCCAGTCACCTGGCCGGCGGCCATCGCCTGACGCAGCAACGGAGCCAGTTTGAAGGCCCCGGCCTGACACCCTTCGAACAGACGCGGATGGAGCACGGCGATACCGCTGTAGGTGAGACTCGGCTCGCCTGCCACGGCATCACGCACCAGGCCATCCTCCAGGACAAAGTCGCCGTGGGGATGGTGCGCTGGGTTGTCTACCAGCACCAGGTGCGCCAAGCCGTCCAGCGATCGGCGCAGGTGGCTGAACTCGAAATCGGTCCAGACATCGCCATTCACGATGAGGAACGGCTCATCACCCAGCAACGGCAAGGCTTGAAAAATGCCGCCACCGGTTTCCAGCGGTTCGCCTTCTGCCGAGTAACGGATGGACAAGCCGAAGCGCGCACCATCGCCCAGGTGATCTTCGATCTGCTGGCCGAGCCAGGCATGGTTGATCACCAACTCGTTAAAGCCGGCCTTCGCCAGGGCCTGGAGGTGAAACTCGATCAGCGGGGTGCCGGCGGCACGAACCAGCGGTTTTGGGGTATGCAGGGTCAGGGGGCGCATGCGCTCACCCTTGCCCGCCGCGAGGATCATTGCCTTCATGGCTGGACGGCCTCGTCCCGCGGAAGGCTGGCCAACAGTTCACCCAGCTCCGCCAGTTCGGGACGGCGTTCGATCACTTCCTTTATATAGGCAAAGAAGCGCGGCACATCGCCCAGGTACTTGGGCTTGCCGTCGCGATGGCAGATGCGCGCGAAAATGCCGATGACCTTGAGGTGGCGCTGCACGCCCATCAGGTCGCTGGCGCGGCGGAACTCGGCGAAGTCGGGCTGAACCGGGATGCCGGCTTCGCGGGCCAGGTTCCAGTAACGCTCCAGCCAGCCGGCGACGCGCTCTTCCGGCCAACTGAGGAAGGCGTCCTTGAACAGGCAGGTCACGTCGTAGGTCACCGGACCGTAGACGGCGTCCTGGAAATCCAGCACGCCGGGGTTGGGGGTGCTGAGCATCAGGTTGCGCGGCATGTAGTCCCGGTGCACCAGCACCTGCGGCTGTGCCAGGGCGCTTCCGATCAGCAAGTTGGAAATACGTTGCCAGGCAGCCAGGCGCTCACCTTCCAGCTCGATGCCCAGATGTTGTTGCAGGTACCACTCGGGGAAAAGCTGCAGCTCACGGCGCAGCAATGCGTCGTCATAGCTGGGCATGGGCACATCGAGGCTGCGCTTCTGGAGGGTCAGCAGTGCCTTCAGGGCATCGTCGAACAACGGGTCGGCGTTCTCCGCATCGATGACTTCGAGGTAGGTCTGGCGTCCCAGATCGTCGAGGATCAGGAAGCCTTGCTCCACATCAGCGGCGAGAATACGCGGCACGTGCACGCCGGCCTCGGCGAGCATTCCGGCCACTTTGACGAAGGGACGGCAATCCTCACGGGGCGGCGGAGCATCCATCAGGATCAGGGTGCGGCCTTCGGCCTGCCAGCGGAAGTAACGACGGAAGCTGGCGTCACTGCTGGCCGGAACCAGCTCGGCGGCCGGCACGGGGCCCCAGCCTTCGGCAGTGAACAGGGTGGGCAACTGCTGATCAAGCCACTGGCTCAGCTGCTGAAGTCGCAGGTCTTCATGGTGCATCGGGTGGTCTCCGGCGGCGCTAGCCGTTGTGCGGGTCATGCTTTATTATCCAGCATCTTTTTCAGCCCATCGAGAGGCGTGCGGCCCTAGCGGGTCGAAGGCGCGCAGGAAGCCCGGACTAACAAGATGGCAGTAAGATCCCCCGCGTTTCGTAGAAAGTTCCCCCTGCTGGTGACCGGCAGCCTGCTGGCCCTGCAGCCAGTAGCCACCTCATACGTCGTCGCCGCAGAACAATTCGACTGCCAGGCTTCCACAACTGGCGGGTGGGCATGCGCTCCCAAAGCCAGCACAGAGAGCCTGCCACCGCGCCCCGTGCACAGCGGCAGTGCCGTGAGCTCGACCATTGGCGCCGCTTCCCAGGCCACCCAGGAAGGTGAAGCCGAAGGCAGCGATACCACCCTGGTGACCGAGGCCGAAGGCAAGGGCCTGGCATCCCGCAGCGCCGACTACAGTCACCTCGACTGGGTGCCGCAAGACAAACTCACGCCCGCGCAACTGGCCGAAGCCGGTCCTTACTGCGCCGGTGCCTACATCGAGCCGCCGCGTCCTGGCATGGACGACAGCACGCCGATGGCGGATGCGCCAACCTACATCTCCGCCAAGGCCTCGCGCTACGAGCAGGAGAAACAGATCGCCACCCTCGCCGGGGATGTGGTCCTGCGCCAAGGCAGCATGCAGGTGGAAGCCAACGAGGCCAACCTGCACCAGGCGGAAAACCGTGGCGAGCTGATCGGTAACGTCAAGCTGCGCGACAAGGGCGCCCTGGTTGTCGGCGATCGCGCCGAACTGCAACTGGACAACGGCGAAGCCAAGGTCGACAACGCCGAATACGTCCTGCACCAGTCGCACACCCGTGGCAGCGCGCTGTACGCCAAGCGCCAGGAAGACGCCATCATCCGCCTGAAGGACGGCACCTACACCCGTTGCGAACCGGGTGACAACGCCTGGCACCTGAAGGGCAACAACATCAAGCTGAACCCGGCCACCGGCTTCGGCACCGCGACCAACGTCACTCTGCGGGTCAAGGACATTCCGGTGTTCTATACCCCGTACATTTATTTCCCGATCGACGACCGTCGCCAGTCCGGCTTCCTGCCGCCGACCATCGGCAGCAGCACCGACACCGGCTTCCTGCTGGTCACGCCGTACTACTTCAACCTGGCGCCGAACTACGACGCCACCCTGTATCCGCGTTACATGTCCAAGCGCGGCCTGCTGATGGAAGGCGAGTTCCGCTACCTGACCCACAGCAGCGAAGGCCAGCTGGGCGCCGCGTATCTCAACGACAAGGAAGATGAGCGCGAGCTCATGTCCGAGTTCGAGGAGAAGCGCTGGCTGTACAACTGGAAACACATCGGCGGACTGGATTCCCGTCTGCTGGCGGAGGTCGACTACACCGACATCAGCGATCCGTACTACTTCGACGACCTGGATACCGACCTTGGTGTGGACACCCCCACTTTCGTCAACCAGCGCGGCACCCTGACCTATCGTGGTGATTCCTACACCGCGAAGCTGAATGCCCACGCTTACGAGCTGGCGACGATTTCCGATGCCACTCCGTATGATCGCCTGCCGCAGGTCACCCTGGACGGCGCGCTGCCCTTCCAGCCCGGCGGGCTGAACTTCGGCTACAGCACTGAGTTTGTACGTTTCGACCGGGATTTGCGTAAGGGCAATTTCTTCGACATCGATGGCAACCCATCGCCATGGCTCGACGAAAACACCTTCGGTCTGGCGCGGGCCAATGGTGACCGTACCCACCTTGAACCCAGCGTCAGCCTGCCGATGAACTGGACTTGGGGCTTCCTCAAGCCGCAGGTCAAGTACGCCTATACCCAATATGATCTGAGCCTCGACGGCACCGGCAAGAGCGATCTTGCGCTGGTCAACCAGGACTTCGACAGCAATCCAGACCGCCAACTGCCTATCTACAGTGTCGATAGCGGCCTTTACTTCGACCGCAAGACCCAGTTCTTCGGCAAGAACTACACCCAGACCCTGGAACCGCGCCTGTTCTACCTCTACGTGCCGGAAGAAGACCAGGACGATATTCCGGTCTTCGATACTGGCGAGTACACCTTCAACTACGCCTCGCTGTTCCGTGACAACCGCTTCTCCGGCCGTGATCGCATCGGCGACGCCAACCAGGTCTCTCTGGGCGTGACCAACCGCTGGATCGAGTCCAATGGCTTCGAGCGCCAGCGCTTCAGCATCGGCCAGGCCTTCTACTTCCAGGATCGGAAGGTACAACTGCCGGGTATCGACGCCGACACGCGCGCCGACGCTCAGGCCTCGGTTTCACCTTACGCGCTGGAATACCTGTACCGTTTCAACCGCGACTGGCGCCTCACCTCGGACTTCAACTGGGACCCGGATTCCCATCGCACCCGCTCTGGCAGCGCGATGTTCCACTACCAGCCTGAAGACAACCCGAACAAGGTGATCAATGCCGGCTATCGCTACCGCAACGACACCATCCGGTACGACCAGACGACTGGCCAATGGTCATTTAGCCCGGACTACGGCACGCCCACGTTGGCGAATGGCCAGCCCAACCCCAACTTCATCAAGGACTACTACAAGATCAGCCAGCACGACTTCTCCGTCATCTGGCCGATCGTCCCGCAATGGAGTGCTCTGGCTCGCTGGCAATATGACTACAGCCAAAACCGTACCCTGGAAGCCTTTGGTGGCTTCGAGTACGACAGTTGCTGCTGGAAGCTGCGCTTGATCAACCGCTACTGGGTCGACTACGACGAATTCGACCAGACCCCGGATTCGACCAACGAAAGTGGCGATCACGGGATCTTCCTGCAAATCGTCCTGAAGGGTCTCGGTGGCGTCGTTGGCAACCAGACCGAAAGCTTCCTGGAAAAAGGCATTCAAGGTTACCGTGAACGTGAAGACCAAGCTCTCTGATTGTCTGCGCCCGCTGCTGTTGGGCGCCATGCTACTCGGCGGCCTCGTGCACGCCGATGTTCGCTCCATCGACCGCGTGGTCGCCATTGTCGATAACGATGTGATCATGCAGAGCCAGCTCGACCAGCGCCTGCGTGAAGTGCAGCAGACTATTGCCAAGCGCGGCGCCTCGCTGCCGCCTGAGCATGTGCTCAGCCAACAGGTGCTGGAACGCCTGATCATCGAGAACATCCAGCTGCAGATCGGCGACCGCTCCGGCATCCGTATCGCCGACGAAGAGCTGAATCAGGCCATGGAAGCCATCGCCCAGCGCAACGGCATGACGGTCGACCAGTTCCGCGGCGCGCTCGCCCGTGACGGGTTGTCGTATGACGACGCGCGCGACCAGGTTCGTCGCGAGATGGTCATCAGCCGTGTACGCCAGCGTCGCGTGGCCGAACGTATCCAGGTCACCGACCAGGAAGTGCAGAACTTCCTGGCCTCCGACATGGGCAAGATTCAGCTGTCCGAAGAGTTCCGCCTGGCCAATATCCTGATCCCGGTACCGGAAGGTTCCTCGCCCAGCACCATCCAGGCTGCCGAGCGCCAGGCCCAGGAGCTGCATCAGCAGCTGCAACAAGGTGCCGACTTCGCTCAGTTGGCCATCTCCCGCTCCGCCGGCGAAACCGCCCTGGAAGGCGGCGAGATCGGCTGGCGCAAGGCTGCTCAACTGCCCCCGCCCTTCGACGCCATGATCAGCGCTCTGCAACCCGGCCAGGTTACCGATCCGGTTCGCACTCCAGGCGGCTTCATCATCCTGAAGCTGCTGGACAAGCGTGGCGGCGACACCCTGGTTCGCGACGAAGTACACGTCCGCCACATCCTGCTCAAGCCCAGCGAAATTCGCAGCGAAGCAGACACCAAGCGCCTTGCCGAGCGTCTTTACGAGCGCATCCAGTCCGGCGAAGACTTCGCTGAATTGGCGAAAAGCTTCTCCGAAGACCCCGGTTCGGCCCTCAACGGCGGCGACCTGAACTGGATCGACCCCAACGCCCTGGTGCCGGAATTCCGCGAAGTCATGGGCAAGACGCCGGCCGGCGAGCTGTCCAAGCCGTTCAAGAGTGCCTATGGCTGGCACGTACTGGAAGTAATGGGCCGCCGTGCCACCGACAGCAGCGAGAAGTTCCGCGAACAGCAGGCCATGAACATCCTGCGCAATCGCAAGTACGACGAAGAGCTGCAAGCCTGGCTGCGCCAGATCCGCGACGAAGCGTACGTCGAAACCAAGCTGTAAATCCCGAGCGAGTCTCAGTCGTGCGCTGGCGGTACAATCGCCGCCAGCGTATCGGCCCCCTGCACAGGACTCGCCATGACATCCCTTCGTTTCGCCCTCACCCCAGGTGAACCCGCCGGCATCGGCCCCGACCTCTGCCTGCTGCTTTCCCGCTCCGCCCAACCCCATGCACTCATCGCCATCGCCAGCCGCGATTTACTCGAGAAGCGCGCCGGTGAATTGGGCCTCTCCATCCAGCTGATCGCGGTCGATCCCGCCCGACTTCCAGACGCGCCCGCCCCTGCCGGCAGCCTCTACGTCTGGGACACGCCCCTGCGAGCTGCAGTCAATCCGGGACAACTGGCACCGGCAAACGCCGACTATGTACTGGACACCCTCACCCGCGCGGGCCAAGGCTGCCTCGACGGCCTCTTTGCCGGGATGATCACCGCTCCGGTGCACAAAGGCGTGATCAACGAGGCCGGCATCGCGTTCTCCGGACATACCGAGTTCCTCGCGGAACTCACCGCGACGCGCCAGGTGGTGATGATGCTGGCTACTCGCGGCCTGCGTGTCGCGCTGGTAACCACTCACCTGCCACTCAAGGACGTCGCAGCGGCGATTACCCCGGACCGGTTGCAGCGGGTCAGCCGCATCCTGCATGCGGACCTGGTGAACAAGTTCGGCATCGCCCAGCCACGCATCCTGGTTTGCGGCCTGAATCCCCACGCCGGTGAAGGGGGCCACCTGGGCCGAGAGGAGCTGGAGGTCATCGAGCCAACCCTCGAAGGCCTGCGTGCCGAAGGATTGAACCTGATCGGCCCGCTACCGGCTGACACCCTGTTCACGCCGAAGCACCTCGAACACTGCGACGCCGTGCTCGCCATGTACCACGACCAGGGCCTGCCAGTACTCAAGTACAAGGGTTTCGGCGCAGCGGTGAACGTCACCCTGGGCCTCCCGATCATCCGCACTTCGGTGGACCACGGTACTGCCCTTGACCTGGCTGGCACCGGGCGCATCGACTGCGGCAGCCTCGAGGTCGCTCTGGAGACCGCCTACCAGATGGCCGCCGCGCAGCAACGCAGCCATTGAACCCTCCCGCGCTGCTTTGATGGTCCAGCCTTAGGCGGCGCGGGCCGGCGCCTGATAAACTGCGCGATTCAGTTTCCACGCCAGGCCCTCATGCCTGGCCCCAAGGCCTGGAGCCTTCGATGTCCGAACACTACCAACACCGCGCGCGCAAGCGCTTCGGCCAGAACTTCCTGCACGACGCCGGCGTCATCTACCGCATCCTGCGCAGCATCCACGCCCGCGAAGGCGAGCGCCTGCTGGAAATCGGCCCGGGCCAGGGCGCCCTTACCGAAGGCTTGCTCGGCAGCGGTGCCCAGCTCGATGTGATCGAGCTGGACCTGGACCTGATTCCCATCCTGCAACACAAGTTCGGCCAACTGCCCAACTTCCGCCTCAACCAGGGTGATGCGCTGAAGTTCGACTTCCGCCGGCTCGATGCCGAACCGCATAGCCTGCGCGTGGTGGGCAACCTGCCGTACAACATTTCCACGCCGCTGATCTTCCACCTGCTTGCCCACGCGGACCTGATCCGCGACATGCACTTCATGCTGCAGAAGGAAGTGGTGGAGCGTCTGGCCGCCGAGCCCGGCGGCGGCGACTGGGGCCGGCTTTCGATCATGGTCCAGTACCACTGCCGCGTGGAGCACCTGTTCAATGTCGGACCGGGCGCATTCAACCCGCCGCCCAAGGTGGATTCGGCCATCGTGAGGCTGGTTCCGCACGAAGTCCTGCCGCATCCGGCCAAGGATGTCGCCATGCTGGAGCGTGTAGTGCGCGAAGCCTTCAATCAGCGGCGCAAGACCCTGCGCAATACCCTCAAGGGCCTGCTTGACGCTGCCGCCATCGAAGCAGCGGGTGTCGACGGCGGTCTGCGTCCAGAGCAACTGGACCTCGCTGCCTTTGTCCGCCTGGCTGATCAACTGGCTGCGGCGGATCCCAAACCCTAGACTCCATATCCAGCTACTCGAGAGCCTTCGCGTGTCCGATCCCCGATACAAGGTCGACGTCAACGTCGTCACCCGCTTCCTCCCGGAACAATCGCAGCCGGACGAGAATCGCTTTGCCTTCGCCTACACCGTGACCATCCACAACAATGGCGAGCTGCCGGCCAAGCTGCTCACCCGTCATTGGGTGATCACCGATGGCGACGGCCATGTGCAGGAAGTCCGCGGTGCCGGCGTAATTGGCCAGCAGCCCCTGATTGCCCCAGGCGCCAGCCACACCTATACCAGCGGTACCGTCATGGCCACGCGGGTCGGTAGCATGCAGGGCAGCTATCAGATGGTCGCCGACGACGGCAAACGCTTTGACGCCATCATCGCGCCCTTCAGCCTCGCCGTCCCTGGCTCTCTGCACTGAGAGCACCGGCATGACGACCTATGCGGTTGGCGATCTCCAGGGTTGCCTGGATCAGCTGAAGTGCCTGCTGGACCAAGTACGATTCGATCCGGCAAAAGATGAGCTGTGGCTGGTGGGTGATCTGGTCAATCGTGGCCCGAAGTCCCTGGAAACCCTGCGCTTCCTCTATTCGATCCGCGATTCGGTAGTGTGCGTGCTTGGTAACCACGACCTGCACCTGCTGGCTGTGGCCAACAACATCGAACGACTGCGCAAGGCCGATACCTTGCGCGAGATCCTCGACGCACCGGACTGTGCCGAACTGCTGGACTGGCTGCGCCAGCAGAAACTGCTGCACTACGACGAGCAACGGGAAATCGCCCTCGTTCACGCCGGCATTCCACCCCAGTGGTCGCTCAAGAAGGCGCTGAAACGCGCCGCCGAAGTGGAAGAAGCGTTGCGGGACGATGCGCGCCTGCCTCTGTTCCTCGACGGCATGTACGGCAACGAGCCGGCCAAATGGGATGGCGATCTGCAAGGCGTCACGCGCCTGCGGGTGATCACCAACTACTTCACGCGCATGCGCTTCTGCCGTGCCGATGGCACCCTGGACCTCAAGTCGAAGGAGGGGCTGGATACGGCGCCTCCGGGATACGCCCCCTGGTTCAGCTTCCCCGAGCGCAAGACCCGCGGGCAGAAGATCATCTTCGGCCATTGGGCGGCCCTGGAAGGCAATTGCAACGAACCCGGCCTGTACGCCCTCGACACTGGCTGCGTCTGGGGCGGCAGCATGACTCTTTTGAACATCGACAGTGGCGAGCACATCAGTTGCAGCTGCGAGGAGAACCGCCATGAGTGAATTCCAACGCATCCCGCCCGAACAGGCGCAGACCCTGCGCGAACAAGGCGCCGTGGTGGTGGATATCCGCGATCCGCAGAGCTTCGCCCTGGGTCATATCTGTGGTTCCCACCACCTGGACAACTACTCCCTGCCCGACTTCATCGCCCAGGCCGACTTCGACAAGCCGCTGATCGTCACCTGCTATCACGGCAACTCCAGTCAGGGCGCGGCCGCCTATCTCGCCCACCAGGGCTTCTCCGAGGTCTACAGCCTCGATGGCGGCTTCGAACTGTGGCGGAGTGTCTATCCCGGGGAAGTCGCCCAGGGCAACCTCGAATAAAAAATTTTCGGTGAGGCGCAACCCCGCGCCATCACTGGCTTGGCGTCACTTCTCCGACGGACGGTAATCCCCTGTTATCGTTCCGTAATGCTTGACCTTGCCGATAACGAACTACTCTTAGCTCAGGCCATCCAAATAAGGGGAGAGCCGGTACACCGGTTCCGGGCCATCGGCAGCGACCATTCAGGTGTTCTGGGGGAATTCAATCGGCCGACCTTCTTCGGCTGACTGCCCGCACCCGCACAACCGACCCCGCGCCGGCTTCCTGATTCCAGCGAGGTGACGTCATGAGCATTTTCAGCCACTTCCAACAACGCTTCGAAGCGACTCGCCAGGAGGAATATTCCCTTCAGGAATACCTCGACCTGTGCAAACAGGAACGCAGTGCCTACGCCACCGCCGCCGAACGTATGCTCATGGCCATCGGTGACCCGGAACTGCTCGACACCTCGCTCGATCCGAGGCTGTCACGGATCTTCTCCAACAAGGTGATCCGTCGTTATCCGGCCTTTGCCGACTTCCATGGCATGGAAGAGTGCATCGACCAGATCGTTTCCTACTTCCGCCATGCTGCCCAAGGCCTGGAAGAGAAGAAGCAGATCCTTTATCTCCTCGGCCCGGTAGGTGGCGGCAAGTCCTCCCTGGCAGAGAAGCTGAAGCAGCTCATGGAGCGCGTTCCTTTTTATGCCATCAAGGGATCTCCAGTCTTCGAATCGCCCCTGGGTCTGTTCAATGCCGATGAGGACGGTGCCATTCTCGAAGAGGAATACGGCATCCCGCGGCGTTACCTGCGCTCGGTAATCTCGCCCTGGGCGACCAAGCGCCTGAACGAGTTCGGCGGCGACATCAGCAAGTTCCGCGTGGTCAAGCTCTACCCCTCGATCCTCAACCAGATCGCCATTGCCAAGACCGAGCCCGGCGACGAGAACAACCAGGACATTTCCGCCCTGGTGGGCAAGGTGGATATCCGCAAGCTCGAGGAATACCCGCAGAACGACGCCGACGCCTACAGCTTCTCGGGCGCGCTGTGCCGGGCCAACCAGGGCCTGATGGAATTCGTCGAGATGTTCAAGGCGCCGATCAAGGTGCTGCACCCGTTACTGACCGCCACACAGGAAGGCAACTACAACAGCACCGAGGGGCTGGGTGGCTTGCCGTTCAGCGGCATTATCCTGGCCCACTCCAACGAATCGGAATGGCACAGCTTCCGCAACAACAAGAACAACGAGGCCTTCATCGACCGGATCTACATCGTCAAGGTGCCCTACTGCCTGCGGGTCGCCGACGAGATCAAGATCTACGACAAACTGCTCATCGGCAGCTCCCTGGCCCACGCCCACTGCGCGCCGGACACCCTGCGCATGCTGGCGCAGTTCTCCGTGCTGTCACGCCTGAAGGAGCCGGAGAACTCCAACATCTATTCGAAAATGCGTGTCTACGATGGTGAGAACCTTAAGGACACAGATCCGAAAGCGAAGTCGATCCAGGAGTATCGCGATACCGCGGGCGTGGACGAAGGCATGAATGGGCTGTCGACCCGCTTCGCCTTCAAGATCCTCTCCAAGGTGTTCAACTTCGACCCGCACGAAATAGCAGCCAACCCCGTGCACCTGCTCTATGTGCTGGAACAGCAGATCGAACAGGAGCAGTTCCCGGCCGAGATGCGCGAGCGCTACCTGCGCTACATCAAGGAGTACCTGGCCCCGCGCTACATCGAGTTCATCGGCAAGGAAATCCAGACCGCCTACCTGGAGTCCTACAGCGAATACGGCCAGAACATCTTCGACCGCTATGTGCTGTACGCGGACTTCTGGATCCAGGATCAGGAATACCGCGACCCGGAAACCGGCGAAATCCTCAATCGCGTAGCCCTGAACGAAGAACTGGAAAAAATCGAGAAGCCGGCCGGCATCAGCAACCCGAAGGATTTCCGCAACGAGATCGTCAACTTCGTGCTGCGCGCCCGGGCCAACAACAACGGCAAGAACCCCAGCTGGCTCAGCTACGAGAAGCTGCGCGTGGTCATCGAGAAGAAAATGTTCTCCAACACCGAGGATCTCCTGCCGGTCATCAGCTTCAATGCCAAGGGGAGCAAGGAGGAGCAGCAGAAGCACAACGACTTCGTCAAACGCATGGTCGAGCGCGGCTATACGGAGAAACAGGTACGCCTGCTGTCCGAATGGTACCTGCGGGTACGCAAGTCGCAGTAAAACAGTCTCAAGCTGCAAGTCAGGAACACGCCAGCCGGAGGCGCCGTATCGTACGGCGTCCTCCGCGCTTTGCAGCCTGAAGCTCCCCGGAGGGGTCTATGAGCTACGTCATCGACAGGCGATTGAACGGCAAGAACAAGAGCACCGTGAACCGGCAACGGTTCCTGAGGCGCTACCGCGAGCACATCAAGAAGGCCGTGGAGGAGGCCGTCAGCCGCCGTTCCATCACCGACATGGAGCATGGCGAACAGATCAGCATTCCCGGTCGTGACATCGACGAACCCGTTTTGCACCACGGTCGCGGTGGCCGCCAGACCATCGTCCACCCCGGCAACAAGGAATTCACCACCGGTGACCGCATCCCCCGACCCCAGGGCGGCGGCGGTGGGCGCGGGGGCGGCAAGGCCAGCAACCAGGGCGAGGGAATGGACGACTTCGTCTTCCAGATCACTCAGGAGGAATTCCTCGACTTCATGTTCGAGGACCTCGAGCTACCCAACCTGGTAAAGCGCCACCTCACCGGTTCCGACACCTTCAAGACCGTACGCGCCGGCATCAGCAACGAAGGCAATCCGTCGCGTATCAATATCGTCCGCACGCTGCGCTCGGCCCACGCCCGCCGCATCGCGCTCTCCGGCAGCAGTCGCGGCAAGCTGAAGGTGGCGAAAGCGGAGCTGGAACGCCTGAAGCGCGAGGAACCGGATAACTTCGGCGATATCCAGGAACTTGAAGCAGAAATCGCCAGGCTTCGGGCCAGGATCGAGCGAGTTCCCTTCCTCGACACCTTCGACCTCAAGTACAACCTGCTGGTCAAGCAGCCCAACCCATCGTCCAAGGCGGTGATGTTCTGCCTGATGGACGTCTCGGGCTCCATGACCCAGGCCACCAAGGACATCGCCAAGCGCTTCTTCATCCTCCTTTACCTCTTCCTCAAGCGGAACTACGACAAGATCGAGGTCGTGTTCATCCGCCACCACACCAGCGCCCGCGAGGTGGACGAGGAAGAGTTCTTCTATTCCCGGGAAACCGGCGGCACCATCGTCTCCAGCGCACTCAAGCTGATGCAGGAGATCATGGCCGAGCGTTACCCCATCAACGAGTGGAACATCTATGCCGCCCAGGCTTCGGACGGCGACAACTGGAATGACGATTCACCCATCTGCCGGGATATCCTGATCAAGCAGATCATGCCGTTCGTGCAGTACTACACCTACGTCGAGATCACTCCGCGCGAGCACCAGGCGCTGTGGTACGAGTACGAGCAGGTCTGCGAAGCGTTCGGCGATACCTTCGCCCAGCAACAGATCGTCTCGGCGGCGGATATCTACCCGGTGTTCCGCGAGCTGTTCCATCGCAGGCTCGTGACCTGAGGGGAGGCGTGAAATGACTGCCAGCAAGAAGGAACGCAAGCCCATTTCCACAGGGTCGGAATGGACCTTCGACCTGATCCGTGCCTACGACCGCGAGATCAGCAGGATCGCCGAGCGCTATGCGCTGGACACCTACCCTAACCAGATCGAAGTGATCAGCGCCGAGCAGATGATGGACGCCTATGCGTCAGTCGGCATGCCCATCGGCTATCACCACTGGTCCTACGGCAAGCACTTCCTCGCCACCGAAAAGGGTTACTCGCGGGGCCAGATGGGCCTGGCCTACGAGATCGTGATCAACTCCGACCCCTGCATCGCCTATCTGATGGAGGAAAACACCATCACCATGCAGGCCCTGGTTATCGCCCACGCCTGCTACGGCCACAACAGCTTCTTCAAGGGCAACTACCTGTTCCGCACCTGGACCGATGCCAGCTCGATCATCGACTACCTGGTGTTCGCCAAGCAGTACATCAATCTGTGCGAAGAGCGCCACGGCATCGATGCGGTGGAAGACCTGCTCGACTCCTGCCACGCCCTGATGAACTACGGCGTGGACCGCTACAAGCGCCCCTACCCCATCTCCGCCGAAGAAGAACGGCGCCGGCAGAAGGAACGTGAAGAACACCTGCAGAAGCAGATCAACGACCTCTGGCGCACCATTCCCAAGGGCGCCGGCAAGGGCGGCGAGAAGGACAACCAGCGCTTCCCCGTCGAGCCGCAGGAAAACATCCTCTATTTCATCGAGAAACACGCCCCCCTGCTGGAACCCTGGCAGCGGGAAGTGGTGCGTATCGTGCGCAAGGTCGCCCAGTACTTCTATCCACAACGCCAGACCCAGGTGATGAACGAAGGCTGGGCCACCTTTTGGCACTACACGCTTCTCAACGACCTGTACGACGAAGGGCTGGTCACCGAAGGCTTCATGATGGAGTTCCTGCAGTCCCACACCAGCGTGGTCTACCAGCCGCCCTTCGACAGCCCCTACTACAGCGGCATCAACCCCTATGCCCTGGGTTTCGCGATGTACCGCGACATCCGCCGCATCTGCGAGGAACCCACAGAGGAAGACCGCCACTGGTTCCCCGACATCGCTGGCAGCGACTGGCTGTCGACGCTCAAGTTCGCCATGAACAGCTTCAAGGATGAAAGCTTCATCCTGCAGTTCCTGTCACCCAAGGTGATCCGCGACTTCAAGCTGTTCAGCATCCTCGACGACGACCAGAAGGATGAGCTGTACGTTCCGGCCATCCATGACGAGCAGGGCTACAGGCTGATCCGCGAAACCCTGGCCGCCCAGTACAACCTCGGCAACCGCGAACCCAACGTGCAGATCTGGAGCGTGGATCGTCGTGGGGATCGCTCGCTCACCCTGCGCCACCAGCAACACGACCGCAAACCCCTGGGTGAGTCCACCGATGAGGTCCTCAAGCACCTGCACCGGCTTTGGGGCTTCGATATCCACCTGGAAACCCGTTACGGCGAACAGATCACAGGGAGTCATCACGTCCCCCCAAAGGGGGAGCGCACTGAGGACGGGGAATACCCGCGCCTGGACCTGATCATTCCACCCATTTGATCGGTTGACCGTGTGCCCGGCCCACGCCGAGCATGCGGTTCACCCCTATGGGAGCCGCCCTCAGATGCGCCTGTTCCTCGTCTTGCTGCTGTGTCTGGCCCTGGCCACCTGCTCCACGTCCATCCCGCAAATCCGCATCCTGCAACCGGCCAGTGCCGAACTGGCCGGGCGCAGCAGCTTCGCCCTGGTACCGCCGGAACAGGCGGTGAACGGTGAGCTGCCGTATCGGGAGCGCTACGCCCAGCTCGCCCCTCTGATCCAGCAGGAACTGGAAGCTCGCGGCTATCGCGCCGAAGGCAATGCACAGCTGCAGGTGTACTACTGGCTGGCCGTGAACAACCAGCCGCTCGAATTCAAGGTCGATCAGGCACCACCCAGCCCCCTTGGCCCCTACCAGGCCATCCACCGACTGCGTGACGAAACTGGAACCTTGCGCCTACGCCTGACCGACCCCACGGGCAAGGTACTTTGGGAAGGTCTGGCCAGCACCGGTCTCAGCCCTTCCTGGGACAGCACCGAACTGCTCGAAAACGCAGCAAGGGCCCTGGTCGGGCAGATTCCTGCAGCCCGCTAGGCTGTTATCCTCCGCAGCCACGGAGGCAACACATGCAGATATACAAAGTCGGTGGCGCGGTTCGCGACCGCCTGTTGAATCGCCCTATCACCGAAAACGACTGGGTCGTGGTGGGCGCCACGGCCGAAGAGATGCTGGAAAAGGGTTACCGCCCAGTGGGTGCGGACTTCCCGGTGTTCCTGCATCCGCAGACCGGCGAGGAATATGCCCTGGCGCGCACCGAGCGCAAGAGTGGACGCGGCTACGGCGGCTTCACCTTCTACGCCAGCCCGGACGTGACCCTGGAACAGGACCTGATCCGCCGGGACCTCACCGTCAACGCCATGGCCGAGGATGACCACGGCAAGCTCATCGACCCCTATGACGGCCAGAAAGACCTCGAAGCCCGCGTACTGCGCCACGTCTCCCCCGCTTTCGCCGAAGACCCCCTGCGCGTCCTGCGCGTCGCGCGATTCGCCGCACGCTATGCGCCCCTGGGCTTCACCGTCGCGCAAGAAACCCTTGAGCTGATGCGGCAGATCGCCGAATCAGGCGAACTGGATGCCCTGACGCCGGAGCGCAGCTGGAAAGAAATCTCTCGCGCCCTGATGGAGCCACGCCCGGACGTGTTCATCCAGGTGCTGCACGAATGCGGCGCCTTGGCAGCCTGGTTACCTGAAGTGGACGATTTGTTCGGCGTGCCGCAGCCGGCGAAGCATCACCCGGAAGTGGACACTGGCGTGCACGTACTGGCCGTCCTGCGCCAGTGCGCCGAGCACGACCAGCCGCTGACCGTACGCTGGGCCAGCCTGCTGCACGACCTGGGCAAGGGCCTGACCCCGGAAGAAGAATGGCCCCAGCACATCGCCCACGAAAAGCGCGGACTGAAGCTGATCAAGGCCATCAATGAGCGCTGCAAGGCGCCCCGCGACTGTCAGGAACTTGCACTGCTGGTCGGCGAGTATCACACGCACGCCCATCGAGCCCTGGAACTGCGTGCCTCCACCCTGCTGGAGCTCCTGCAAAGCTTCGACGTCTACCGCCGGCCGCAGCGCTTCGAAGAGTTCGTCGCCGCCAGCGAGATGGACGCCCGCGGCCGCACCGGCCTGGAGCATCGCGACTATCCACAGGCTGCCTATCTGCTGGGCGCAGCCCAGGCTGCCCGCGGAGTCGCCGTGCAACCGCTGCTGGAAAAGGGATTGAAGGGGGCCGAATTGGGCGAAGCGCTCAAGGCCGAGCGCCTCAAGGCACTCAAGGCTTACAAGGAAGGCGGCGGGAAGGCCTGAATCAGCCCGGGCGGCGTCAGCTCGACGCCGCGCCAGGAGAAGGACGCCGGCCAGAGTGCCTGCTCGATAGCGGCACTCTCCCAGAGCTCAGCGAAGCCCCGATGTACGCCGGGATGCTGAAGCTCAGGCGCCAGCAGCGACAGGGGCCAGAGCACGAAAGCATTCTTCAGCACTTCCGGGCGCGGCAGGATAAGACCGTCGAAGTTCCCCACACGATCGCCATACAGCAGCACGTCGATGTCCAGCGGCAGGCCTTTGCGGCCCGGCGCATAGCGACCGTTGTCAGCCTCGATCTCCTTCAGGCGGCGATCCAGTTCGTGCAAGGACAGGTCGGTGAGAGCGGCCACCACGAAATTGAAGAAATTCCCGCTCTTGATACCCACGGGAAAGCTTTCGAACACCGGAGAGCAGCGAATGTCCTGGAGGAATTCGTCCAGCGCCTCAAGCCCGGCGGTAAGATTCCGCTCGCGCTCGATATTGCTGCCGAGGCCAAGGTAGATAGGAGTCAGCGACATCCGCGCTCGATCTCCACGCCAACGCTGCTGGCTGCCGGTACGGCACCGGGTTTGTGCAGTTTCAGGCGGACCCAGGGAATATTGAACTCGGCCATCAGCACGGCCACCAGGCGCTCAGCGAAGGTTTCCACCAGGAGGAACTGCGCCTCGGCGGCGAACGCCTGGATGCGCTGGGAAACGGCGGCATAGTCGAGTGCTTTCTCGAGGTCGTCGCCAGCGGCGGCCGGTCGGTTGTCCCAGGCCAGCTGCAGGTCCAGCCGCAGGCACTGGCGAATGCTGCGCTCCCAGTCATAGGCACCGATTACGGTGTCCACTTCCAGACCCTCGATGAAAACCGTGTCCACGTCAGTGCTGCCCCGCTAGAATCGGGACTTCCTCGCCCCGGAATGGATACCATGTTTTGGCTGCTGGCGACTCTCGCCTACCTGCTCGGATCGTTGTCCTTCGCCATTCTGCTCAGCCGACTCTTCGGCACGGGCGACCCACGTGCCCAGGGCTCCGGCAACCCTGGCGCCACCAATATGTTGCGGGTGGCGGGAAAGAAACTTGCGATCCTGACCCTGCTTGGCGACCTGCTCAAAGGCTTGTTGCCGGTGCTGGTCGCCCATCTCTGTGGTTTCGACATCCAGCAGCAGGCCTGGATCGGTCTCGCCGCGGTGCTCGGGCACCTTTATCCCATTTACTTCCGATTTCGCGGTGGCAAGGGTGTCGCCACCGCCGCCGGCATGCTGCTCGGCCTGTATCCACCTGCAGCACTGCTGGCCATTTGCGCCTGGGTGCTGACCTTCTACCTGACTCGCACCAGTTCGCTGGCGGCCTTGATCGCCACGCCGCTCACCCTGCCGCTGCTGGCCTGGCAACAACCCGGCGCGCTGCTACCGATGACAGTGCTGACCGGACTTATCGTCTGGCGTCATCGCGGCAATCTACGCGACCTTTTTGCAGGACGCGAACGGCATTTCTGAATGTCTGCGTGAAATCGGCTCACCCAGTAATCAGACTGGGGGCAGTTGCTCCATCGGCCAACGCGCCTGTACACCGATCGCCGGACCATCCTGCTGGCCCGCCAGCAAACGCTGGCAGCCGGCATAAGCGATCATCGCGCCGTTATCGGTGCAGAAACGCGGGCGTGCATAGAACACATCACCCTTCAGTTCACCAAGCATCTTGCCCAACGCCTGGCGCAACGACTGGTTGGCGCTGACACCGCCAGCGATCACCAGGCGCTTGAGACCGGTCTGCTTGAGCGCACGGCGGCACTTGATGGTGAGAGTCTCCACCACCGCCTGTTCAAAGGCCAGAGCGATGTCGCAACGGGTTTGCTCGCCGTCGTCCCCAGCATCGCGGCAGCGCTGCCAGGTATTGAGGGCGAAGGTCTTGAGGCCGCTGAAGGAAAAGTCCAGGCCGGGACGATCGGTCATCGGCCGCGGGAACACGAAGCGACCGGGGGTGCCGCTCTGGGCCAGCCGCGCGATCTCCGGACCGCCCGGATAACCGAGGCCGATCAGCTTGGCGGTCTTGTCGAAGGCTTCACCCGCGGCGTCGTCCACCGACTCGCCGAGCAACTGGTAGCGGCCGATGCCGTCCACCCGTACCAGCTGGGTGTGACCACCCGAAACCAGCAAGGCGATGAACGGGAACTCCGGCGGCGTTTCTTCCAGCATGGGCGCCAGCAGGTGGCCTTCCATATGGTGCACACCGAGCGCCGGCACACCCCAGGCGAACGCCAGGGCCTGGGCACAGGACGCCCCCACCAGCAGTGCGCCCACCAGGCCGGGACCCGCGGTGTAGGCGATGCCGTCGATATCCTCGGGCTTGCGACCGGCCTCTTCCAGGACTTCGCGCAGCAGCGGCAGCAGGCGCTTCACATGGTCGCGGGACGCCAGCTCGGGCACGACACCGCCGTAGACCCGATGCAGGTCGATCTGACTGAACAGCGCATCGGCCAGCAGGCCGCGTTCACTGTCATAAAGGGCGACGCCGGTTTCGTCGCAAGAGGTTTCCAACCCCAGCACTAGCATGGGTACGCGCCTTTCTGGCCTGGTAAAAGAAGAAGGCGCGAATCATAATCGCCGCCCCCTGCGCCGACCAGCGGTTTTCGACTGAAGGCTTTGCATTCCGTGCCCTGAGGCGTTAATATCCGCAGCCCTTGAAATCCGACGCGCCACCGAGCCAGCTTTTGCCGGAATGCGTCGACCATTCGGTAATTGATGAAGGTACGACCTGGATGCCAGCCGTCAAAGTTAAAGAGAACGAACCCTTCGACGTAGCCCTGCGTCGTTTCAAGCGCTCCTGCGAGAAAGCCGGCGTACTGGCCGAAGTTCGCAGCCGTGAGTTCTACGAGAAGCCCACTTCTGAGCGCAAGCGCAAAGCCGCCGCCGCGGTCAAGCGTCACGCCAAGAAAGTGCAGCGCGAGCAGCGTCGCCGCGAGCGCCTGTACTGAGTTAGCAGGCTACGCCGCACGCTCACGCATCGCCCGGCTCCGACCGGGCGAGTGCATGCTGGGCACACAGAAAACTCCGCTTCGCCCCGGCGAATCGCGGAGTTTTTTGCTTTCCAGCCTAAACCTCGCTTCTGTCGCCGCCGACCGGCCGCGAGTATGCTTTGAACCTTCCTGCGCCCCGAGCACCCTATGGCTGGCCTGATCCCACAAGGCTTCATCGACGACCTGCTGAACCGCACCGACATAGTCGAAGTGGTCGGCGCCCGCGTGCAGCTGAAGAAGGCCGGCAAGAACTACACCGCTCGCTGCCCTTTCCATAACGAAAAGACGCCCTCCTTCAGCGTCAGCCCGGACAAACAGTTCTATTACTGCTTCGGCTGCGGCGCTGGCGGCAATGCCCTCGGTTTCGTCATGGATCACGATCACCTGGACTTCCCCCAGGCGGTCGAGGAACTGGCCAAGCGCGCAGGCCTGGAAGTCCCCAGAGAAGAAGGCGGTCGCAGCAGCGGACCACGCCAGCCGAGCGATTCACCGCTCTATGCCCTGCTCACTGATGCTTCGGATTACTACCGCCACGCGCTGAAGCAGCATCCGACCCGCAAGGCTGCGGTCGAATACCTGAAAGGTCGCGGCCTGACCGGCGAAATCGCCCGCGACTTCGCCCTCGGCTTCGCTCCGCCCGGCTGGGACAACCTGCTCAAGCACATGGGCGGCGACAGCCTGCAGCAGAAGCACATGATCGATGCAGGCCTGCTGATCGAGAACGCCGACTCCGGCAAGCGCTATGACCGCTTCCGCGACCGGGTGATGTTCCCGATCCGTGACAGCCGTGGACGCATCATCGCCTTCGGTGGCCGGGTGCTTGGCGACGACAAGCCCAAGTACCTGAACTCGCCGGAAACCCCGGTCTTCCACAAGGGCCAGGAACTCTACGGGCTGTTCGAAGCACGCAAGCACAACCGCAACCTCGACGAAATCATGGTCGTCGAGGGATACATGGACGTCATCGCACTCGCCCAGCAGGGTCTGCGCAACGCCGTCGCCACACTGGGCACGGCCACTAGCGAAGAGCACATCCGCCGTTTGTTCCGCCTGGTGCCGAACATCCTCTTCTGTTTCGACGGCGACCAGGCAGGACGCAAAGCCGCCTGGCGCGCCCTGGAAGCAGCCCTCTCCGGACTGGAGGACGGACGCCGCGCGCGCTTCCTCTTCCTGCCCGAGGGCGAAGACCCGGACAGCCTGGTCCGCAAGGAAGGCACCGACGCATTCCGGGCGCGGATCACCCAGCATGCGCAACCGCTCGCGGACTATTTCTTCCAGCAACTGACCCAGGAAGCCGATCCCACCTCACTGGAAGGCAAGGCTCACCTGGCTACACTGGCGGCGCCGCTGATCGAGCGAATTCCTGGCGCAAACCTGAAGGTTCTGATGCGTCAGCGCCTGGCCGAAATCACCGGTCTCAATGGCGACGCACTCGGCCAGTTCGCCCGCAGCGCGACGCCGGCGAGAAGCGAGAGCCACGACCACCCGGACGACGCCTACTACGCATCTTTCTCCGGCTACGACGACCAGCAGCACCAGCCGGACCATTCGCACTACTTCGAACAGCCAGCCGTCCAGCAGGGCAACTGGCAGAAGGACGAACGGCGCAAGGAAAGCTGGAAGAAGGACGACTGGAAGAAAGACGGCAAGAAATGGAACAAGCAGGGCCGCGATGATTTCAGGCAGCCGCCGCGCACAGAAGTGAAGGTAGAATCCCCCACTCTCACAGCACTGCGCACGCTGTTGCACCATCCGTCATTAGCCCAGAAAGTCGAGGATGCCAGCCATTTCGCCGCCGAAGACGACACGTACGCCCAGCTCATGGTGGCGCTCGTGGAAGCCGTTCAGAAGAATCCGAAGCTTCGTTCGCTGCAGCTGATCGCCCGCTGGCATGGCACCGATCAGGGCCGTCTGTTACGGGCCCTGGCGGAAAAGGAATGGCTGATTTCCGAAGACAACCTTGAACAACAGTTTTTCGACACTATAACTAGGTTGTCGGCTCGCCAGCGGGAACGCCGCCTGGAACAGCTGCTGCGAAAAGCGCGGCAAAGCGAACTCACCGCAGAGGAAAAAGATCAGCTGCGCGACCTCCTCAGCCGCAACACTTCTCCCCTGACTCCGACCCCAACTGGCGCGTAAGGCCCCGGATCAGGTATAATCCTCGGCTTGTTTTCAGCCCGCCAAGACCTTAAATGGATAGGGTGCTATGTCCGGAAAAGCGCAACAGCAGTCTCGCCTTAAAGAATTGATCGCCCGTGGCCGTGAGCAGGGATACCTGACTTACGCGGAGGTCAACGACCACCTGCCGGAGGATATTTCCGATCCGGAACAGGTGGAAGACATCATCCGCATGATCAACGACATGGGGATCAACGTATTCGAGAGTGCCCCGGATGCGGATGCCCTGTTGCTGGCGGAAGCCGATACAGATGAAGCCGCTGCCGAAGAGGCCGCTGCCGCCTTGGCCGCAGTAGAGACCGACATCGGCCGCACTACCGACCCCGTGCGCATGTATATGCGTGAAATGGGTACCGTGGAACTGCTGACCCGCGAAGGCGAGATCGAAATCGCCAAACGCATCGAGGAAGGCATCCGCGAAGTCATGAGCGCGATCGCCCACTTCCCTGGCACCGTCGACGGCATTCTCGCCGACTACCAGCGCATCACCAGTGAAGGCGGTCGCCTGTCCGACGTTCTCAGCGGTTACATCGACCCGGATGACGGCACCGTGCCGGCCGAGGAAGTCGAGCCCGTCGAGCTGAAGGACGATTCCGCTTCGGCCAAGGACAAGGACGAAGACGAGGACGAAGAAAGCGAAAGCGACGAAGAGGAAGAAGGCGATGGCGGTCCGGACCCGGAAGAAGCCCTGCGCCGCTTCACTGCCGTTTCCGAGCAGCTCGAAAAGGCCAAGAAGGCACTGAAGAAGCACGGTCGCAACAGCAAGCAGGCTACTGAAGAACTGCAGGCCCTGGCCGAGCTCTTCATGCCGATCAAGCTGGTGCCGAAGCAGTTCGACGCTCTTGTGGAAAAAGTTCGCAGCGCCCTGGACCGTGTCCGCGGCCAGGAACGCGCCATCATGCAGCTGTGCGTGCGTGATGCCCGTATGCCGCGTGCCGACTTCCTGCGCCTGTTCCCGGGCAACGAAGTGGACCTCGACTGGGCCGACAGCCTCGCCAAGGGCAAGGCCAAGTACGCCGAAGCCATCGGCAAGCTGGTGGACGACATCAAGCGCAACCAGCAGAAGCTGGTGGATCTCCAGAACGAGGTCGAACTGACCGTCAACGAGATCAAGGACGTCAACCGTCGCATGTCAATCGGTGAAGCCAAGGCTCGCCGGGCGAAGAAAGAGATGGTTGAGGCCAACCTGCGTCTCGTGATCTCCATCGCCAAGAAGTACACCAACCGCGGTCTGCAGTTCCTCGACCTGATCCAGGAAGGCAACATCGGCCTGATGAAGGCGGTGGACAAGTTCGAATACCGTCGCGGCTACAAGTTCTCGACCTACGCCACCTGGTGGATCCGTCAGGCGATCACTCGCTCGATCGCCGACCAGGCGCGCACCATCCGTATTCCGGTGCACATGATCGAGACCATCAACAAGCTCAACCGCATCTCCCGTCAGATGCTCCAGGAAATGGGTCGCGAGCCCACTCCGGAAGAGCTTGGCGAGCGCATGGAGATGCCCGAGGACAAAATCCGCAAGGTACTGAAGATCGCCAAAGAGCCGATCTCCATGGAGACCCCGATCGGCGACGACGAGGACTCGCACCTGGGCGACTTCATCGAGGACAGCACCATGCAGTCCCCGATCGATGTAGCCACTGTGGAAAGCCTCAAGGAAGCGACCCGCGAAGTCCTGGCCGGCCTCACCGCCCGTGAAGCCAAGGTCCTGCGCATGCGCTTCGGCATCGACATGAATACCGACCATACCCTCGAGGAAGTCGGCAAGCAGTTCGATGTAACCCGTGAGCGTATCCGTCAGATCGAAGCCAAGGCGTTGCGCAAGCTGCGTCACCCGTCGCGAAGCGAGCACCTGCGCTCCTTCCTCGACGAGTAAGCGATACGAGAACCCCCGGCCAGTCCGGGGGTTTTCTTTTGTGTGTCGCATCGCTCAGCGCGTTCATTTCACTTCCAGCCGACAAGCGGTCACGTCTACACTTCGGTCTTACATCCCTTCAAGGAATGAGGCCGCCAATGGCGCGAGTGCGGGCCCTACTGATGCTTTGGCTGGCACTGTGGACCTTCCCAGCCGGCGCCCTGACGCTCACCCCGGAAGAACAGGCCTGGCTCGACACTCACGGCGAGCTGAGACTCGGTATAGACACCTCCTGGCCCCCCTTCGAATTCCAGGACTCCCAAGGCCGCCACCAAGGCCTGGCTGCCGACTACGTCGAGCTGATCCGCCGCAAGCTGAAGCTGAAGCTCACCCCGGTGGAGTCCGGCAATTGGGGCGAAGTGCTCAAGCGAGCCCGCGAAGGTGAACTGGATATCCTGCCCGGCGTCATGTCCACCCCGGAACGCCAGCAGTACCTGAACTTCACGCGGCCCTATCTCGACTTCCCCATCGTCATCCTTTCCCAGACGCGGGGCCCGCAGCCTTCGAACATCCAGGACCTCTACGGCCTGCGCGTCGGCGTCGTATCCGACTACGCCCCCCATGAGCTCCTGCGGAACCAGCATCCGGACCTCAGCCTGCAGGGTTACCCCACAGTGGCCGCCGCGCTCCAGGCCCTGGCCACCGGCCAGGTAGACGCCTTCGTCGGTGACCTTGCCTCAAGTGTCTGGAGCCTGCGCCAGCTCAAGCTGAACGGCATCAGCATCAGTGGCGAAACGCCTTATCGCTATCAGCTGGCCATGGCGACGCCGAAAATCCATCCGCTACTCGCCGGCATCCTCGACAGGGTATTCGCCGAGATCACCCCGGAAGAAACCGCGGCCATCCAGGAACGCTGGGTGGGCGATGCCCTCTACCAGCACATCGACTGGAACCGCATCCTGCTCTACGGCCTGCCGGCAGTGTTGCTGCTGGCTGGTGTGCTTGCCTTCGTCATGCGCGTCAATCGACGCCTCAGCAATGAAATGACCAGTCGCGCCGCCCTGCAGGAAGAGCTGCGCAGCAGCGAACAGCATTACCGCGGCCTCGTGGAGAGCCTCAACGCCATCGCCTGGGAGATGCGCGTCGAAGATTACAGCTACACCTACGTTTCGCCCCACGCCGAACGCCTGCTCGGCTACCCCTTGAGCAACTGGCTGGAGCAAGGCTTCTGGCGTCGCACCTTGCACCCTGAAGACGCAGGCTGGGCCAATGCCTTCTGCGAAGCCGAAACCGTTGCCGGCCGCGACCACAGCCTCGACTACCGCATGATCGCCGCCGACGGCCGGGTGCTATGGGTGCGGGACATCATCACCCTCATCCCCCACGGTGAGACGCAGATGATGCGCGGCCTGATGATCGACATCACCGAGGCCAAACAGACCGAACAGGCGCTGCAACTCTCCGAGCAGAAATTCGCCTCGGTGTTCCACAACTGCCCCGACATCATCGTCATCGCACGCCGCACCGACGGCAGCCTGCTGGCGATCAACCAGACCTTCGAGCAACAGATCGGACTCAAGGCCAGCGAAGCCCTCGGCCGTACCGCCACTGAGCTGGATATCTGGGGCATTCCCGGCATCGGCCCGAAGCTCCTACAGCGACTGCAACAAGGCAATCCGCTGCACAACCTGGAAATGCCCTTCCGCCGCGCCAATGGAGAAACCTTCATCGGCCTGATTTCCGCGCAGAACATCGAGCTCGATAACACTCCATCCCTGGTCGTGGCAGTCCGCGACGTCACCCAACTAAAGGAAACCCAGCAACTGCTGCAGGTCTCCGAAGAAAAATTCGCCAGCGCCTTCCATGCCTCACCAGACGGCCTGCTCATTACCCGCATCAGCGACGGGCGCCTGCTGGAAGCCAACGATGGCTTCACCCGGATCACCGGCTACAGCCAGCAGGAGATCGCCGACCGCTCCACCCTCGAACTCGGCTTGTGGGCCAACCCGGCCGACCGCGCGCTCATGATCCAGGCCATCCAGGAACACGGCAGCCTGCACCACTACACCACTGCCGTACGTACCAAGACTGGCCAGATACGCATCTGCGAACTCTCCGCCCAGCCGATCCCCATTGGCGGCGAACCCTGCATGCTGACCATTGCCCGCGATGTCACCGAGCGTCAGCAGATGCAGGAAAAATTGCTGCAGGCCGCCACCGTGTTCGAAAGCACGGCCGAAGGCGTGATGATCACCGACACCGAACAACGCATCACAGCCGTCAACCGCGCCTTCAGCGAGATCACCGGCTACAGCGAAAGCGAGGCCCTCGGCCAATCGCCGCGCATGCTCTCTTCCGGCCAGCACGACAGCGCCTTCTACGCAGCCATGTGGCATCAGCTCGAACGCGAAGGGCACTGGCAAGGCGAAATCTGGAACCGCCGCCGGAACGGCGAGCCCTACCCCGAATGGCTCACCATCAGCGCCGTGCGCGACCGCCACCAGCAGGTCACCCATTACGTCGGCGTATTCGCCGACATCTCACCCCTCAAGCATGCCCAGGCCCGGCTCGACTTCCAGGCCCACCACGACTCCCTCACCGGCCTGCCCAATCGCCTGCTGTTCGAAAGCCGCCTGCAACTGGCGCTGACCGATGCGGCCACGGATCACCACCACGGCGCCGTCCTGTTCATTGACCTGGACCGTTTCAAGCACATCAACGACAGCCTCGGCCATCCGGTGGGCGACCTGCTGCTCAAGGGCATCGCCACCCGCCTGCGCGAACAGCTACGCGACATCGACACCGTGGCTCGCCTCGGCGGCGATGAATTCATCATCCTCCTGCCTGGGCTGCACAATGCCAGCGACGCACAAACCGTAGCCAACAAGCTGCTGGCCTGCTTCGAAGCGCCCATTCCCGCTGGCCAGCATGAGTTCTTCATGAGCGCCAGCATCGGTATCAGCCTGTTCCCCGAACACGGCCTGGACGTCGCCACGGTGGTCAAGAATGCCGACGCCGCCATGTACCGGGCCAAGGCCCGAGGCCGCAACCGCATCGAGTTCTATACCCGCGACCTCACCAGCCAGGCCACGGAGCGGATGGCCCTCGAGACCGAATTGCGCCGCGCGCTGGAACGCAACGAACTGTCCCTCAGCTACCAGCCCAAGTTCAGCCTCCAGCATCAGACCCTGGTGGGTGCCGAAGCTCTGGTGCGCTGGTATCACCCCCAATTCGGCGAGATTCCTCCGGAGCGCTTCATTCCCCTCGCGGAAGAATGCGGCCTGATCCTCCCACTGGGCGATTGGGTGCTGGAACACGCCTGTCGGCAGATGCAGCAATGGCAGGAAGGCCACGCCCCGTTCGGCCCGCTCTCGGTAAATCTTGCCGGCGCCCAGTTGCGTCAGCCGCTCTTGATGGAACGCTTGCAGAAACTCATCCACGGGCTTGGCCTCGAACCGCAGCGCCTGCAACTGGAAATCACCGAAAGCTTCATCATGAGCCAGGCCGAAGAAGCCCTCAGCGTGCTGCACAGCCTCAAAGCCCTCGGCGTGCAGCTCGCCATCGACGACTTCGGCACCGGCTACTCCTCCCTCAGCTACCTCAAGCGCCTGCCACTGGATGTGCTGAAGATCGACAAGTCCTTCGTTCGCGGTCTGCCGGACGATCCCAACGACGCGGCCATCAGCCGCGCCATCATCGCCCTTGGCCGCAGCATGCAACTCACCGTCATTGCCGAAGGCGTCGAAACCAAGGCGCAGGAATACTTCCTCGCCGCCGAAGGATGCGAACAGATTCAAGGCTTTATCGTCAGCGCGGCCCTGCCCGCCGATACTTTCGCCCGCAAATTCCTCAGCCCCCTGCCTGCGATTGGCGCCCAGCAAAAGGCGCCTGTATAATCCGCCGGCCTTCTGGGGCCTATAGCTCAGTCGGTTAGAGCAGAGGACTCATAATCCTTTGGTCCACGGTTCGAGTCCGTGTGGGCCCACCAAATCAAAAGCCGCGCATTGCGCGGCTTTTGCGTGTCTGCAGCAAGCAAAACGGGACGCCAGGCGTCCCGTTTTTCACTCACATCCACATTCGCTTACTGGGCGAACTCGGCGCGCAGTTCGTTGGCCGCTGCCACCATGTTCACCAGGGCCGCTTCGGTTTCAGGCCAGGCGCGGGTTTTCAGGCCGCAGTCCGGGTTGACCCAGAGGCGCTCGGCGGGAACCCGCTGGGCGGCCTTGCGCAGCAGCTTGATGATCTCGTCCTTGCCGGGCACGCGCGGCGAGTGGATGTCGTAGACGCCCGGGCCGATCTCGTTCGGATAGGCGAAGGCTTCGAAGGCATCCAGCAGTTCCATGTCCGAGCGCGAGGTCTCGATGGTGATGACGTCAGCGTCCATCGCCGCGATGGACTCGATCACGTCGTTGAACTCGCTGTAGCACATGTGGGTGTGGATCTGGGTTTCGTCCTTCACGCCGCTGGCGGTCAGGCGGAAGGCCTCGGTGGCCCAGTCCAGATACGCCTGCCAGCCCGCCTTGCGCAGCGGCAGGCCTTCGCGGAACGCCGCCTCGTCGATCTGCACGATGCGGATACCGGCCGCTTCCAGGTCCAGCACTTCGTCACGAATGGCCAGCGCCAATTGCCTGGCCTGCACCTCGCGGGACACATCCTCACGCGGGAAAGACCACATCAGCATGGTCACCGGGCCAGTCAGCATGCCCTTCATCCACTTGGCGGTCAGGCCCTGTGCATAACGGATCCAGTCCACGGTCATCGCCTTCGGCCGGCTCAGGTCGCCAACGATCACCGCCGGTTTCACGCAGCGCGAGCCGTAGCTTTGCACCCAGCCGAACCGGGTGAACGCGTAACCATCCAATTGCTCGGCGAAGTACTCGACCATGTCGTTGCGCTCGGCCTCGCCATGCACCAGCACGTCCAGTCCCAGCTTTTCCTGCACACTCACCGCATGGCGGATTTCGCTGTGCATCGCTTCGGTGTATTCGGCCTCGGACAACTTGCCCGCCTTGAACGCCTGGCGTGCCAGACGAATAGCAGAAGTCTGCGGGAATGAGCCGATGGTTGTGGTCGGGAACGCTGGCAGGTAAAGCCCTTCGCGCTGCTTCTCGATACGTACGGCAAAAGGAGACGGACGCTGGCTGTCTTCCGGCTTCAGCGCAGCAACGCGAGTCTGCACGGCTGGCTTGTGAATGCGCGGTGATGCAGCACGGCTGGCCTGTACCGCGCGGCTGGCGGCCAAGGCCTCCAGCACCGCTGGGGCTTCCGGCTCGATCAGGGCTTGGGAAAGCACGGCGACTTCCTCGCACTTCTGCACGGCGAAGGCCAGCCAGCTCTTCAGCTCGGCATCCAGCGTGTCTTCACGGGCCAGGTCCACCGGGCTGTGCAGGAGCGAGCAGGATGGCGCTACCCAAAGGCGATCGCCCAGTCGCTCATGGGCATGGCGCAGCACGTCGAGCGCTTTTTCCAGGTCGCAACGCCAGACGTTGCGGCCGTTCACCACGCCGAGGGACAACACCTTGTAGCCCGGCACGCGGTCGAGAATGGTCGGGTACTGATCAGGTGCGCGCACCAGATCGATGTGCAGGCCATCCACCGGCAGGCCGGCGGCCAGGCCAAGGTTGTCCTCAAGACCACCGAAGTAAGTGGCTATCAGTTTCTTCAGCGGTTCCTTCTGCAGCAGGTTGTAGGCACGCTCGAAAGCATTCTTCCAGTCCTGGGGCAGGTCGAGCACGAGAATCGGTTCGTCGATCTGCACCCACTCCACGCCCTGGGCGTCGAGACGTTGGAGGATCTGTCCATACAGCGGCAGCAGGCGCTCCAGCAGGTCCAGCTTGTCGAACTCGCCACCCTTGGCCTTGCCCAGCCAGAGGTAGGTCAGCGGGCCGATGAGCACCGGCTTCACGCTGTGACCAAGGGCCTGGGCTTCAGCTACTTCCTCGAACAATTGCTCCCAGCTCAGGGCGAACTGCTGGTCAGCGGAAAACTCGGGGACCAGGTAGTGGTAGTTGGTGTCGAACCACTTGGTCATTTCCTGCGCGTGGGCGCCGCCGCAACAACTGTCGCTGACACCACGGGCCATGCCGAACAGGGTCTGCAGGGTCGGCTTGGCGTTGCCGTGGCCACGGAAGCGCTCGGGGATGACGCCGAAAGTCAGGGAGTGCGTCAGCACCTGGTCGTACCAGGCGAAATCGCCGACCGGCAGCAGGTCGATCCCGGCGTCCTTCTGGATCTGCCAATGCTCAGCACGCAGCTTGCGGCCAACCGCACGCAAGCCGGCTTCGTCCAGCTCGCCCTTCCAGAAGGCTTCCTGAGCCTTCTTCAGTTCGCGATCTCCGCCGATACGCGGGAAGCCGAGGTTGTGTGCCAATGCCATGGGAAATTCCTCCATTGAAAATTCATGAAGGAATTGTCAGGCGCAGCAGCACAATGAGTAAAACTCAATTATTTCGCTATGAACTCAAGTTTTACTCATGATCAGAGCCGCACTGCCCCATCAGTCGTCGACGCCATCCGAGCGACGCAGCAAGTAGGTATCCATGATCCAGCCATTGGCCTCGCGAGCGTCGTGCCGCACCCGCTTGATCTCATCGGCCACTTCATTGAGCTTGCCGGAAATGAGGATTTCGTCCGGCGTGCCCACGTAGGCACCCCAGTAGATTTCCAGCTGCGGATCATTCAACCGCTGGTAGGTATCTTCCGCATCGAGCATCACCACGACACTGTCGGCGTTCTCCGGGAAGCCCTCTGCCAGCCGCCGGCCCGTGGTGATCTGGACGGACTTGCCGATGCGGTTGAGCGGCACCTTGTGACGGGCCGTCAGCGCCTGGACGCTGGTAATCCCGGGGATCACGTCGAACTCGAACTGGAGCCGGCCGCCCCGGAGGATGGATTCCAGAATTCGGATGGTGCTGTCGTAGAGCGACGGATCGCCCCAGACCAGGAAGGCCCCGCACTCGCCATCGGCCAGTTCTTCGTCGATCAGGCGCTCGAACACCTGCTGCTTGGCCAGGTTCAGGTCCCTGACATTAGCCCGATAGTCGTCACCCTCGCGCTGACGTTCGGGGCTGCTGGCCTCGACGAATCGATAGTCACGCTCGGTGATGTAGCGCTCGCAGATTTCCTGGCGCAGGTGGATGAGTTTTTCCTTGCTGTTGCCCTTGTCCATGATGAAGAACACATCAACCTGGTTCAGCGCCTTCACGGCCTGGATGGTGATGTACTCGGGGTTGCCGGCGCCGATGCCGATGATGAGCAGCTTCTTCATGGGGTAGATCCGTGGTGGGCAAAAGCACCGCCTGCCACTGCATTCGAAGCAGCAGACGGCAGGAGGTGTGGGAGCGCAAAGGTCGTCGCGATGCCCGTCGCTGTCAACGACTTTTGCGCCCCCCTGCCCTCCTGCCGTCACCGGTTGGGCAGGGGCTCGGCGCCGGGACTCAAGACGCCCGGCGCCGCGATCACATCCGCCACTCCAGGCCGGCATAGACCGCCCGGCCATCGCCCGGCAGGAACTGCGCACTGTCACGGCCCTGGGCGTCGGCGATCACCCCGGTGGTGGCGACGTAGGTCTTGTCGGACAGGTTGCGTCCCTCAACGAAGAAGCCGAATCCCTCGCCCGGACGGTAGCCCGCCTTGAGCCCCCAGATGGCGTAGCCATCGGCGTAGAGGGTTTCCGCCTGATCGACGTTGTAGTGGGTCGGCACCCACTCGAAAGTCGGCCCGGCGTACCAGCCTTCGCGCTGCCACAAGGCCTCGCCCTTGATGAACTGGCGCGGCAGGCCCGCCAGGCGGTTGTCGCCGTATGTATCGTCGTTGTCGAAGCGGAAATCGTTGAACAGATACTGCCCGCGCAGGACGACCTGACCGATGGTCCAGGCGCCGCCCAGTTCGATGCCCTGGTGGATGGTGCGGTCGGCGTTGACCGTGCCCAGCGGCTGGCCATCGGCATCGTTCAGTGCCAGCAGCTCGTCGCGGATTTCGCTGCGGTAGACCGCCAGGTCCATGTCCACGCTATCCCGTTGCCAACGCATGCCGACTTCCACGGTATTGGCCTTCTGCGCATCGTTGGCGGTCACCACCTGGCCACCGGTGAGCTCGCTGAAAGTCGGCGGCTCGAAGCTCTGGCTGATGTTGGCGAACAGCTGCATCTCCTCGCTCAGGTCGTGGCGCAAACCGATGCGGCCGATTCGGCCGAGGTAGCTCTTGTTGAAGGACTCATCCTGGGGCAGGCAGAAGGCCGTGACGAAGGCATTGCAACTCAGGCGGTCATCCACGTCGCGCTCCTGGTGCAGCCAGGCGAGGCCGCCGATCAACGCCCAACGCTCGGCCAGAGGCATCTCCAGTTCACCGAAGGCATTGAGGTTGCGTGCGGTCTGGTGCAGCTCGTTGACCTTGCGCCCTTTCTCTCCCCCGACGTTGACGTAGCGCGAATCCCAGTTGCGCCCCTGGCTGGCCTCCACGCCGCCGGTCCAGCGCCAGCCCTGCTCGTTCATCCACTTGTGGGAAACGCGCAGGCCGTAGTCCTCGCTGTCGACATCGAGCACCTGGAAGATCGGGTGGAACAGCGACTTGGTGCTGTAGAAGCTGGCGAACTCCAGGCTGTGGCCGTCGTCCAGCTGCAGGACGCTGATATTGCCCAGCCGATCGAGATTGAAGTCGCGCTGCTGGTCGCCGGTGATGTTGCCCGGCGCCGCCTGCTTCGGATCGCGGCGCATCTGCGCCAGGGTCAGATTGCCCGGCAGGTCCGAGTCGGACTCCACATGGGTCAGGTAGAAGCGCGTGGAGAGGCGGTCGTTGATGCGCCCGCCCAGGTTGGCGAAATAGCGCTGGTTGTCCTGTCGGGAATGATCGCGGTAGCCGTCCTGGCTGTAGCCGTTGGCGCTGACAAAGCCATCCCAGTCACCGAAGTCCTGCGCCGCCGCGCCGTAGATTCGCTGATAGCCGAAGCTACCGCCTTCCGCTCGCAAGGTCACCGGCGGTGCGGTCTTGCCGGTGGGGCTGACGAAGTTGATGGCGCCGCCCAGGGTGGCCGAACCGTAACGCCAGGCGTTGGCGCCGCGCAGCACTTCGATGTGGTCGGTGGCCAAGGGTTCGATGGTCTGGAAGTCGAAGCTGCCGTCCGCGAGGTTGACCGGCGCGCCGTCCTGCATCAGCAGCAGGCCACGGCCATGGAAGGTGCGCTGCAGGCCGGAACCGCGAACGGATAGGCGCGCTTCCTCGGCGCCGAAGCGCGGCTGGATGAACACCCCGGTCGCCATCCCTAGGGCGTCCTGCAGGGTGCTGCTGCGGCCGCTCTTGTAGGTCTCGGCATCCACCACGCCGGCGCCGCCGGGGATGTGTGAGAAGTCTTCTTTCTTCTCGGCGATGGTCGGCGAAGTCGGGTCGCGACGGTATTCGTCCATCACGACAGTCTTGCCGAGTTCTACGTGCTCGGCATGGGCGAAACTGGCCAGGCTCACGCTCAGGGCGAGCAGGCTCAGCAAGGGAAATTGGCGCATGGCGCACTCCTTGGGTCTTGTATTGGCAGTCTTGTCGGGTGTTGCAAGGCCCCGCATCGCGCACGGGCATGCGCCCGGCGTCACAGCGGGAAACAGACAGCGCAAAGACGGCTAGGGAGCGCGGGGGTTGGCGGTGGGCCAGGTGTGGCGGGGTGAAGTCTTGTGGTGCGGTTCGAAGGTAATGGGGCGGGCATCGCGCACGCCCAGCAGCCAGGCCAGCACGAAGAGCGCGGCCATTGCCAGAGGGATCGTCCCGCACAGCGGGCATTTGAAAACGCCGGACCAGCCACTGGCAGAACTGCCGTCCAGATCGCCATCGAGGCTCGGCCCGGCATTGGATTCGCCTGAGCAGAACGCACCACCCAGGCCGCTCAGTTCCAGCCCCATCGCCTTCCCGTGGTGCAGACCGCAAGCGAACAGATTGAACAGGACGCAGGCATAGAGCATCCAGGCAATCAGCGAGCGGTTGCGTCGGAAGGCATCCAGTTCAGTCATGCCTGGTTCCATCCATCATGTTCCTGACCCTGATGGGGCCTTGGTCGGACTGGTTTCAGACTCAGCATAGATGCGCTTTTCCAGCGCACCGCACACCCGTGCGCACCGGCCATCCAGCATTCCTGCGTGTACGTCAGGCCAGGAGGCAATTCGGTCGTCGAGTGCAAAGCCGGGCGTACCGGCGACGGATTCAGTGGAGCGGAGAGGCGCGAGGATTGGCCGAAGGCCAGAGATAGCGCGGGGGCGCCTTGCGCCGCGTTTCGAAGGTGCTCGGGTGGGCATCGCGAACGCCCAACAGCCAGACCAGGGCGAACAGCGCGGCTATCGCCAGGGGGATCGTCCCGCACAACGGGCATTTGAAAACGCCGGACCAGCCGCTGGCGGCGCTACCGCCCTGGTCGCCATCGAGACTCGGGCCGGCATTGGACTGGCCGGAGCAGAACGCGCCACCGAGGCCGCTCAACTCCAGGCCCATCGCCTGCCCGTGGTGCAGCCCGCAGGCGAACAGATTGAACAGGACGCAGGCATAGAGCATCCAGGCAATCAGCGAGCGGTCAGGGCGGGCGATTTTCATGGGCGGCGACTCTAGCACCGGGGTTGCAGCGCTGGAAGCCGGGCCTGCGTGCGGTGCGTTGACGCAGTGCACAGCTTCGTTCTTTCCGACTCGAACCTCATCCAAGTCCGCCATTTACTTCGGATCCTGGCTTCCCGAAGGGCCAGATAAGGTGGCGCCTCCATCTGAGCGCTTGACCCTTCGGGGAAGCGCGAACAATCTATACGCAACTTACGTAGAGAACATGGACGCACTCTTCGTGGAACTGCCGCCCTTCCAGCGCTACCGGGCGGACTATCTGGATGACGACTCCTTCACCGCCCTGCAGCATCTGCTGTTGGTTCAACCCGAGATAGGCGACCTCATCCAGGGCACCGGCGGACTGCGCAAGCTGCGCTTCGCGGATGAGCGGCGGGGCAAGGGAAAACGTGGCGGCATCCGCGTTATCTACTACTGGTGGCTCGGCGGGTCCCAATTCTGGTTGTTCACCCTGTATGGCAAGGATGTCCGCGACGACCTGACCGAACAGCAGAAGAAGGTGTTGAAGCAAATGCTTGAAGCCGAGCTCAAGGCGAGGACCAGGACATGAAACGGGACATCTTTGCCGAACTACAGGAAGGCCTCGAAGCGCTCGCCGAAGTGCGCGAAGGCAAGGCCACCCTGAAAGTTCATCGGCTCAGGCTGCCGGAGCTTCGCGAAGTATCGGCCCAGGAACTGGTCGCGCTGCGTGAGCAGCTGAATATGTCTCGCCCTGTGTTCGCCATGTACCTGCGCACCAACCCGCGCACCCTCGAAAACTGGGAGCAAGGGCGAGCCAAGCCCAATGCCCAGGCCACCACGCTGATCCGTTTGGTGCAACAGTACCCCGAGACCATGGAGCACTTGGCGAGCCTGGCCTGAGTCCGTCTCGCCCTACCCGGCAGCGCCCGGCGTTTCTCTATTCGGCTCATCTGATGAGCCGAATAAGCCCTCCTATTCGGCTCACAAGGAGCATCGGTTGCGTCCTCCCACGTCGCAGCCTTGGTTGCGGCTGGAAGTGGAATCCCCCGAACACGAGCGGAATGCACAAACGCCATGAGCTGCTCGAGGGGAGAATCTTCACCCCAGCAGCCCCACAGTAAAAGCCCCTCGCAAGTCCGTTCACGCCCCTACCGCGAAGTTCCGCAAGAAGCCGGCATAAGGCTTGGGCAGAGGGAAATCCAGGTCGCCGCGCTTGCTGGTGGAAAGGCGCAGTTCACCCAGCATCTCCACCATCTTCAACGCAGCGCTGACGCCGTCGATCACCGGTACGCCCAGCTCTTCCTGGAGTCCCTGCGCCAGATGGCTCATGCCGGCACAACCAAGGACGATAGCGCCCGACTCATCTCGCTCCAGCGCTTCCAGGCAAGCAGCACGCATGATGCGGAACAGCCCATCCGGGTCCTCATCCAGCGCCAGCACCGGAATCTCCACAGCGTGAATGCCCCGGCAGTGCTGGTGGAAGCCGTAGCGCTCCACCAGGTGCCGGGCGATGACTTTGGTGCGGCCGAGGGTGGTGACGATGCTGAAGCCGGTGGCGACCCAGGTGGCCAGGTGCATGGCCGCTTCGGCGATACCGATCACCGGGAACCGCGCGATCTCCCGCGCGGCCAGCAGGCCGGGGTCGCCGAAGCAGGCGATCACATGCCCCTCGACTCCGTCCCGCTCGCCATCGCGGATGGCCTGAAGCAACCCGGGCACGGAAAGCGCCTCGTCGTAGTGGCCTTCGATGGAGGCCGGGCCGGCGCCGTTGGTCACGGCCAACAACTGGTTGCCGGGGCGCAGCAGGTGGCTGGCGGCCTCGGCCAGGCTGGCGGTCATGGCGACGCTGGTGTTCGGGTTGATCAGCTGGATTTTCATGGCCGAGGTCAGGTCTCGATCAGGTGTTTCAGCGGGTGGTAGTTGGCCTTGAGCTTGCCGGCCGACTCGACGATGGCGGTTTCGATGGCCGCCAGGTGGAAGCAGGTCAGTTCGATGGCGGCGTTCTGGTTGCCCGCCTCGATGAACTCGATCAGGCGCAGGTGCTCGTCATCGCGGCAGGCGTCATGACGCTCGTCGTCGAGGGCGGCGACATAGAGCGAGGCGCGCGAGATGAGCTTGCGGAACCAGTCCAGCAGCACCGGGTTGTTCAGCGCCTCGGCGAGCTTGATGTGGAACTCGCCGAGCAGATGGATCAACCGCTGGTGGTCATGATTGCGCCGCGCCTCTTCCTCCAGCAGCAGGTGCTCGCGCATGTCCTGCATGGCCGCGCTGTCCCGACGTCGGCAGAGCTCGGTGACGATGCCGATCTCGATCAGGCGCCGCGTTTCGAACAGCGAGCGGATCTCTTCGTCGCTCGGCAGTGAGACCCAGCAGCCCTTGTTGGGTTCGGAGGAGACCAGGCCGTCAGCCTCCAGTTGCTTCAACGCGGCCCGCACCGAAGTGCGACTCACATTGAACAGCTCTGCCAGGGACGCTTCCCCCAGTTTCATGCCAGGCCGCAGCGAGCGGTTGCTGATGGCCTGGTAAACCCCCTGGTAGACGCGGTCCACCGTGGTTTCCAGCTTCTTGTCTGCCATTCGTGACTCCGTAAATGCGTGTGCAACCCAGGTGCTGCGAGAAACAAGCAGGCAGAAAAACCCGGTTGCGTTGTCAGCATAATCCGAGTATTTCTAGATTGCATTCAATTTTTGCATACAAAAACAAGAGGAATGCACCATTATGAAGCACACGTCCTCCATCGAGGTGCAACGCGTCAGCAAGCGCTACACCGATGATCCCGAAGTGGCGCCAGCGCTCGACGACGTTTCGGTCAGCATCCGCCACAACGAGTTCTTTACCCTCCTCGGCCCATCGGGCTGCGGCAAGACCACCCTGCTGCGTTCCATCGCCGGCTTCGAGCAGGTCAGCTCGGGCTCCATCGAAATCGGCGGGCAGCGCGTGGACCAGCTCCCACCCTACAAGCGCCGGGTCAACACCGTCTTCCAGAACTACGCGCTCTTCCCGCATATGTGCGTGGCCGAGAATATCGCCTTCGGCCTGGAGATGCAGGGGCTGGAGCGCAACGCCATTCCCGGGCGGGTCAAGGAAATGCTGGCCCTGGTGCAGATGGAACACCTGGCCCGCCGTCGCCCCGCTGAACTCTCCGGCGGCCAGCAGCAACGCGTGGCCCTGGCCCGCGCCCTGGCACCGCGCCCGGACGTGCTGTTGCTGGACGAACCGCTGTCGGCGCTGGACCTCAAGCTGCGCAAGGAAATGCAGGTCGAGCTCAAGCGCGTTCAGCAGGAAGCCGGCATCACCTTCATCTTCGTCACCCACGACCAGGAAGAGGCGCTGACCCTCTCCGACCGCATTGCGGTGATGTCCGCCGGCAAGATCCTGCAGATCGGCACCCCCAACGACATCTACGAACGCCCGCAACACCACTTCGTCGCGCACTTCATCGGCGACATCAACTTCCTCCCCGGCCAGCTGCGCCAATGCCCGCAGAACGGCAACCTGTTCCGCCCCGACGGCATCCCGGTGGAGATTCCCTGCGCCAGCGACGCGAACACCCGCGCCGGCACGGCCCAACTGGCCTTCCGCCCGGAGCGCTCGAAACTGGTGGACCCGTCGCAGCCCCACCATCTGCGCGCGGTGGTCGAAGCCGTCCTCTACGTCGGCACGGCCACGCTCTACCAGTGCCGCCTGGCCAACGATGCCAAGGTGATGCTGCGTGAAAGCAACGAAGGCGCCACCAGCGCCCGTGCCGTGGGTTCGAGCGTGGCCGTGCACCTGCCGCCCCACGCCTGCCTGCTTATGGAGGCCTGAGATGAGCGTCAGCGCCACCTCCCCCAGCCTCAACCGGCTGCTGCTGTTGAGCCCGGTGCTGCTCACCCTGCTCGGGCTGATCGCCGTCCCGCTGGGCATCATGGGCTACATCAGCTTGCTGCCGCGCAACCTCTATGGCGGCGTCGACTGGAGCGCCGATTGGCATTGGCAGAGCTACGTGCAGCTGTTCTTCCAGGAGGATTTCGATGGCAACCTGGAGCTGAACTGGGTTTACGCCCAGGCCCTGCTGCGCTCGGTGCTGCAAGCCGGCGGCACGACACTGCTGTGCTTCCTCTTCGGCTTCCCCGTGGCGCTGTGGATGAGCAGCCTCAGCGAGCGCTCGCGCAACATCATGGTGCTGCTGATCACCATCCCCTTCTGGACCAACCTGCTGATCCGCAACTACGCCTGGCTGATCATCCTGCGCGAGCACGGCTGGCTGGCCCAGAGCCTCAACGCGCTGTTCCCGCAGGCCGGTGGAATCACCCTGCTGTACAACGATTTCGCCGTGGTCGTCGGGCTGGTCTACAGCTTCCTGCCGTTCATGATCCTGCCGATCTACTCCACCCTGGAGAAGCTCGACTGGCGCCTGGTGGAAGCCGCCTATGACCTCGGCGCCAACCGCTGGAAAGCCCTGCGCCGGGTGATCCTGCCGCTGTCCATGCCGGGCGTGGTCGCCGGCTCCCTGCTGGTGTTCGTGCCGAGCCTCGGCGCCTTCATCACCCCCGCCATCCTCGGCGGCGGCAAGACCCTGATGATCGGCAACCTGATCCAGCAGCAGTTCGGCACCGCCCGCAACTGGCCGCTGGGCAGCTCGCTGTCCTTCCTCCTGCTCGGGCTGATGCTGCTGGCCCTGGTGCTCTACGCCCTCTACGCCAAGAAAGCCGCCAAGGCCGTCCGCCAGGGAGCCCGCTGATGATTGCCAACCACCTGAAGAAATTGCCGCTGACACGCGAAACCAGCCTGCTGGTGCTGGCCTATCTGTACCTGCCGATCCTGGTGCTGATCGCCTACAGCTTCAACGCCAACCGCACCGCCACGGTGTGGACCGAGTTCTCCTTCGCCTGGTACGGGCGCATCCTCGCCAACCCGTCGATCCAGGCGGCGGCACTGAACTCGGTGATAGTCGCCGGCATCGCCACCGTCTGCGCCACCGCCATCGCGCTGCTGGCGGCGCTGGCCACCTACAGGCCGTTCTACGGCCAGAAGATGGTGGAAGGCGGGATCAACCTGCCGCTGATCCTGCCGGAGATCGTCACCGCCGTGGCCACCCTGCTGCTGTTCATGGCACTCGGCATCAAGCTCGGCCTGCTGACGGTGATCGTCGCCCACATCGGCTTCTGCATCCCCTTCGCCTACCTGCCGATCCGCGCCCGCCTGAACGACCTCGACAAGAGCCTGCTGGAGGCCGCCAACGACCTCTACGCCAACCCCTTCCACACCTTCCGCCGGGTGACCTTGCCGCTGCTGTTCCCGGCGGTGCTGTCCGGCGCGGTGCTGGCATTCGTGGTCAGCCTCGACGACTTCATTATGACCTTCTTCGTCGCGGGCCCCGGCTCGACGACGCTGCCGGTCTACATCTTCTCGGCCATCAAGGCCGGGGTAACCCCCGAGATCAACGCAATCTCGACCCTGATGCTGGTGATCTCGATCGTCCTGGTGATGCTCTCCTACTGGCTCGGCCAGCGCGGCAAGGCAACCACCTGATCCCTTGTTCCACCACTGCCCAACCTGTTCTTCAACCCGGAGAAAAACAATGAAGTTGAAAGCATTGCGTCATGGGGTAGCCGGATTCGCCCTCAGCTGTTTCGCCGCCACCGCCGCCCAGGCGGACGAGCCCAAGGAGCTGTTCTTCTACAACTGGACCGACTACTACCCGGTGGAGCTGCTCGCCAAGTTCGAGAAGGAAACCGGCATCAAGGTCACCATGGACGGCTACGACAGCAACGAAACCCTGCTGGCCAAGCTCCAGGCAGGCGGCGCCGCCTACGACGTGATCGTGCCGTCGCACTCGATCATGCGCACCCTGATCGAACAGGGCCTGCTGCAAGAAATCGACACCTCCACCCTGCCGAACTTTGCCCATGTGAAGCCGGCCTTCCGCAACCCCGACTTCGACCCCGGCCGTAAGTACTCGGCGCCCTACCTCTGGGGCACCACCGGCTTCTCCTACGACAGCGCACGGGTGCCGGGCGGCAAGCTGGAGGAGTCCTGGAAGGAGTTCTTCGAGCCGCGTCCTGAACTGCAGGGTCAGCTCGCCGCGCTGGATACGCCGAGCAGCGTGATCAACGCCGCCAGCCATTACCTGGGCGTCGACGAGTGCACCGAGAACCCGCAGGACGCCAAGCGCATCCTCGAACTGCTGCAGAAGCAGAAGCCCTTCCTGAAGATGTACAGCTCCGACAACACCGTGGACCGCATGGCCTCGGGCGAAGTGATCATGATGCAGAACTGGAACGGCTCCACCGCCCGCGCCACGCTGCAGAAGAGCACCATCAAGTACGTCTACCCGCGTGAAGGCGTGGCCATGTTCCAGGACAACTTCGCCGTGCCGAAGAGTGCGCCGCACCCGGGCAACGCCAAGGTGTTCATCGACTGGATGATGAAGCCCGAGAACGCCGCCGCGGTGTCCAACGCCATCGCCTACGCCAATGGCGTCGACAGCGATGCGCTGCTGGACAAGAAGTGGAAGGTGATGGACGCCATCAACATGCCCGACGAGTTCGCCGAACGCCTGCGCCCAGAGAAGGAATGCAGCAACCAGGCCCGCGAGCTGCAGGACCGCATCTGGTCCAAGCTCAAGGGCTGATATCGCTTTTGTAGGATGGGTAGAGCGAAGCGAAACCCATCCTACGTCCCTGTAGAACTACCCACGAGGTCCCCATGACCGACACCTATTGGCTGCGCAACGTCCGCCCCTTCGGCGGCGCGGCTGAAGACTTCCTCATCCAGAACGGCCGCTTCGCCGAGCGCCGTCCTGCCAGTGATGCGCCGCTCGCCGCCGCTGACATCGATGGCGCCGGCCAACTGATGACCTGCGCCCTGGTGGAAAGCCATATCCACCTCGACAAGACCCTCTGGGGCCAGCCCTGGCGTCCCAACAGCGCCGGTCCGACGCTGAAGGACTACATCGCCAACGAGCGCCGCGTGCTGCGCGAGGTCACCGCGCCCATTGCCGAGCGCGCCGGCGCACTGCTGGAGAACTGCATCGCCCGTGGCTCGCTGACCATGCGCTGCCACGTGGACATCGACCCCGAATTCGGCCTGCGCCACGTGGAGGCCATGCAAGCCCTGCGCGAGCGCTACCGCGACCTGATCGACCTGGAGCTGGTGGTGTTCCCGCAGACCGGACTGGTCAGCCGCCCCGGCACCGCCGAACTGATGCGCGAGGCCATGGGCCTGGGCGTCGAGAACGTCGGCGGTCTCGATCCCTGCGGCATCGACAACGACCCCATCGCCCAGCTCGACATCGTCTTCGGCCTGGCCAGCGAGTTCGACCGGGGCGTCGACATCCACCTGCACGACAAGGGCGAGCTGGGCCTCTGGCAGATCGCACGCATCGCCGACTACACCGAGCGATTCAACCGCCAGGGCCGCGTGATGATCAGCCACGCCTACTGCCTGGGCATGGCGCCCTGGAGCCAGGTGAAGCCCCTGGCCGAACGCCTCGCCGCGCTGAACATCTCGCTGATGAGCTCGGCGCCCGCCGACTGTTCTGTGCCGCCCTTCCTCGCCCTGCACGAGGCCGGCGTGAACCTCTGCCTGGGCTCCGACGGCATCCGCGACGCCTGGTCCCCCATGGGCAATGGCGACATGCTCGAACGCGCCATGCTCCTGGCCTTCCGCTTCGACCTGAACAAGGACGAAGAACTGGCCACCGCCTTCGATGCTGCCAGCCAGCACGGCGCCAAGGCCCTTGGCCTGGCGGAGCACGGCCTGGTCATCGGCGGCACTGCGGATTTCCTGCTGATGGACGCGCAAAGCCTGGGCGAAGCCGTGGTCACGCGGCCGCCTCGCCAGGTCTACCGCGCCGGCAAGCTGATCGCCGCCCAGGGCCGCCTGCTGGAGAGCCGCCTGTGAGCGCACCCCGCATCGGCCTGAAAGCCAGCTGCGTGGTCGGCTTCGACGGGACGCGCCATGTGCTCTGGCGCGACGGCGAAGTGGTGATCGAAGGCTCGCGCGTGCTCTTCGTCGGACGGGGTTTTCCCGGCCCGGTGGACCAGTGGATCGACTACGGCAACGCCCTGCTCGGTCCCGGCTTCATCGACCTCGACGCGCTCGGCGACCTCGACTCCACCGTGCTCTGCCTGGACAACGGCGACGAGAACGCCATGGGCCGCATGTGGTCGGCGGAATACCTCGCCCGTGGGCCGAAGGAGAGCTACAGCTTCGATGAGGAAGTCTTCAAGTACCGCTACGCCTTCACCCAGCTGATCCGCAATGGCATCACCACCGCCATGCCGATCACCTCCATGTACTACCGGGAGTGGGCGGAAACCTACGACGAATTCGCCGCCGTGGCCGGCGTCGCCGCCGAGTTGGGTCTGCGCACCTACCTCGGCCCCTGCTACATGAGCGGCATGCAGTACCTGCAGGCGGACGGCAGCCGCGCCGAACACTGGGACGAAGCGCGCGGCCTGGCCGGGCTGGACGCTGCCGAGCGCTTCTTCCGCGACTTCGATGGCACCCAGGGTGGGCTGATCCGTGGCGCCCTGCTGCCCGACCGCATCCAGACCTGCACCCCGGCGCTGTTGCAACGCACCGCCGCCCTCAGCCGTGAACTGGCCGCACCGGTACGCCTGCATTGCTGCCAGGGTCCTGGCGAGGTCGCGCTGGTCAAGGCGCTGCGCGGCAAGGCGCCCCTGGCCTGGCTGGAGGAGCTGGACCTGCTCGGCCCACGCGCCGTGCTGCCCCACGGCATCTACATCGAAGGCGACGACGACCTCGCACGCCTGGCGCATAGCGGAGCCAGCCTGGTGCACTGCCCGGTGGTGTTTGCCCGTGACGGCGAGGCACTCGATTCCTTTGGCCGCTACCGCGCCCACGGCGTCAACTTCGCCCTCGGCACCGATACCTGGCCGGCGGACCTGCTGGACAACATGCGCCAGGGCCTGAACATCGCGCGGCTCAAGGAAGGCGGTAGCGCCAGCACCTCCGCCCTTGACCTCTACAACGCCGCCACCCTCGGCGGCGCCAGAGCACTTGGGCGCGACGACCTCGGCCGCCTGGCACCTGGTGCCAAGGCCGACATCACTGTTTTCAGCCTCGACGGCCTGCACCTGGGCCCGCTGTTCGACCCGCTGAAGAACCTGATCCTCGCCGGCCGCGGCGACGACTGCATCGCCAGCTGGATCGACGGCCGCTGCGTGATGCAGGACGGCCAGGTCAACGGCATCGACTACCGAGACCTGCAACGACAGGCCCAACGGCAGTTCCACAGGCTGATGCAAAGCCATGCCAACCGGGCATTCGGCCAACCCGACTGGCGCACCCTGTTCCAGCCGGCAATTCCCTTCGCCGACGCCTGGAGCGCGGAACGCCCGCTCTGCACCCTCGCCAGCCCGAACGACGACAAGAGATGACGCCATGCTGAGCTTCGACTTCGCCAAACTGAGCCCCCGCGAGAAATACAAGATACTCATTGGCAGCGTGGTGCCCCGGCCCATCGCCCTGGTCACTACGGTGGACACCGAAGGCTGTGCCAACGCCGCACCCTTCAGCTTCTTCAACGCCCTCTCCGCCGACCCGCCGATCCTTGCCCTGGGGGTGGAAAACCACGCCGACCTCAGACCCAAGGACACCACACGCAATGCCCAGCTGAATCAGGAATTCACTGTGAACATCGTCAACGATGCCCTGGTGGAAGCCATGAACGTCTGCGCCGTGCCCTTCGAACCCGGCTTCGACGAACTGGTGGCAGCGGGGCTCACTGCACTGCCCGGCAGCCGTGTCGGCTGCCCCTACATTGCCGAAGCACCGGTCGCCCTGGAGTGCCGGCGGATGATGGGACTGTCCATCGGCCAGTCGCGGGAAATCATCCTCGGTGAAGTGCTGATGGTTCACGTGCGCGACGACCTGATCGACCCCGCCACCCTCTACATCGACCAGCTCGGCCTGGACGCCATCGGCCGCATGGGCGGCCACGGCTATGCGCGCACGCGGGAGTATTTCGATCTGCCGACGCGTTCCCTGCAGGCTTGGCGCGACGATCCCCACGGCGGCGAGCGCCAGTGGCCGCCAGCCCGCTGACCCCTTTTTTTCGAGAACACCAGATGACCCAATGGATTACCCAGGTCCGCCCATGGGGCGGCGCAGCGGTGGATATCGCCGTCGAGAACGGCCGCATCGCCGCGCTGAGCCCACCGTTGCCGCGAGCCCCCGAATCGGTGCTGGTGGAAGGCAACGGACAGATCATGCTGCCGCCGCTGGTGGAGGCCCATGCCCACTTCGACAAGACCCTCTGGGGCGAGGACTGGCACAGCCACGCCGCCGGCGACAGCCTGAGCCAGCGCATCGCCAATGAACGCAGCTTGTTGAGCAGCATCGACACACCGATCGAGGAACGTGCCAGTGCGCTGATCCGCGAATGCATCGCCCACGGCTCGCTGCACTTCCGCTGCCATGTGGACGTCGACGCCCAACTCGGCAGCCGCCACCTGGAAGCCATGCTGCGGGTGCGCGAGCACTTCGGCGACCTGATCGACATGGAGTTCGTGGCCTTCCCGCAAACCGGACTGCTGCGCGATCCGGGCACCGTCGACGCCCTGGAACAGGCCCTGCTCATGGGGGCGGAGAACGTCGGCGGGCTCGACCCCTGCGGCATCGACAACGACCCCATCGCGCACCTCACTCGGGTGTTCGAACTGGCCAGCACCCACCAGCGCGGCGTCGACATCCACCTGCACGACGAAGGCGAACTGGGCCTCTGGCAGATCGAGCGCATCATCGACTTCACCGAGCGCCATCAGCTGCAGGGACGGGTCGCGATCAGCCACGCCTTCTGCCTGGGCCAGGCCCGGCCAGCGCGTCTCCAGGCCATTGCCGAACGCCTGGCGGCGCAGCGCATTTCCATCGTCAGCACCGCGCCGGCGGATATCGAAGTGCCGCCTTACCTGGAACTGGACGCGCGCGGCGTGAGCCTCTGTCTCGGCTCCGATGGCATCCGCGACGCCTGGTCCCCCATGGGCAATGGCGACATGCTCGAACGCGCCATGCTCCTGGCCTTCCGCTTCAACCTGCGCCGTGACGAGGAAATAGTCGCCTGCCTGCGCGCGGCCACGGTCAACGGCGCCCGCTCACTAGGGCTTGCCCACTACGGACTGGAACCGGGCTGCCACGCCAGCGGCGTCCTGTTGCCGGTGCGCAATGTCGCCGAAGCCGTGGTGTCCCGAACCCACCGCCGCAGCGTGATCAGCAAGGGTCGATTGATTGCCCGCGACGGTCACTTCCTCGCCCACTGAACTTACCCACCCGAGATTATCCAGCATGAAAAAGCACCTTCTCGTCGGCGTCCTCGCCCTGCTCGCCGGTACCCAGGCCATGGCCCAGGACAGCCTGCGCATTGGCGTCGAAGCCAGCTACCCGCCCTTCTCCTACAAGAAAGCCGACGGCAGCCTGGCCGGCTTCGAGATCGAAGTCGGCAACGCGCTCTGCGCGGAGATGAAAGTCACCTGCACCTGGGTCGAGCAGCCCTTCGATGGCCTCATCCCGGCGCTGCGGGTGAAGAAGATCGACGCCATCATGTCGTCGATGACCGTCACCGAAGTCCGTCTCAAGGTGGTCGATTTCAGCCAGAGCTACTACAAGACCCCGGCCCGTTTCGTCACCCGCAAGGACCGCCCCGAGATCACTGCCGAGGGTCGCCTCGACGGCCTGCGCGTGGCCGTGTTGCGCGGCAGCGTGCATGCCCGCTACGTGCAGGACAAACTCGTGCCGCGCGGTGTGCAGATGGTGCAGTACGGCTCGCAACAGGAAGCCGACCTGGACCTGATCTCCGGCCGCGTCGACGCCATGATGGCCGACGCCATCAACCTCAAGGAAAACTTCCTGCAGAGCGAAGGCGGCAAGGACTTCGCCTTCAACGGCCCGAGCTACGACGAAGAGGAATACTTCGGCAAAGGCGCCGGCATCGCCTTCCGCAAAGGCAACGAGGCCCTGCGTGACCGCTTCAACCAGTCCCTGATCAACATCGGCCGCGACGGCACCTACCAGAAGATCTACGACAGCTACTTTCCCCAGGGCGAGGTCAGCAAGTTGATTCAGTGAGGCTCAGGCTCATACCCCGCACACCATCCAGACCGTAGGGTGCGCTGCGCGCACCGCGTGCGGGATCGCCACCGCGCGACATTCGACACCAGTGCGCACGGCGCACCCTACCCCATGCCGTTGCGACTCATGGCACGGCCAGGCTCACCGTGCACTATCCAGACGTAGGGTGCGCTGCGCGCACCAGATGCGGGATCGCCACCGCGCGATATTCGACACCGGTGCGCGCGGCGCACCCTACCCGTGCCATGGCGACTCATGGCACGGCTAGGCTCCCCTCTCTCTTTAGGGAGCGGGGTTGGGGGAGAGGGTATCCCCCGTGATTTCAAAGAACGCCTTCACCGCCCGCAACTCCGCGTGCCGCTGCTGGCAGGCGAGGAAATGCCGGCTCACCATCCCTTCGCCCTTGAGCGGAAGCACCTTCACCCGGGGGTCCTTGGGCACCTCCTGGTCGTAGAGGATGCTTACCCCGATCCCGGCGGCTACCGCCTCGATCATCGCTTCGCGGCTGTTCAGCTCTAGGTCTGCCGGCAACTCCAGCTCCTGGTTGGCGCAGGCCCGCTCGAAGGTGCGCCGGGTCAGTGAACCGGGCTCTCGTTGCAGCAGTACTTGGCCCCGCAGTTCGTTCAGCGCCACTTCATCGCGGCGGCCAACCCAGGGATGCGCCGCCGGCAGTAGCAGGCAGAGCCGCGCTTCCCCCAGCGGTAGCAGGTGCAGGCCGGCGCGCGGCGCAATATCGCTGACCAGCGCCAGGTCCACCCGTTCGCCGTACAGCGCCGTGAGGGTGTCCTGGGTGTTGCCCAGGCGCAAGTTGATGCGCACGCCGGGGTAGCGCTCGCGCATCCGCGCCAGCAGGGGCATGACCAGGTGCGGGCTGTCGGCCGCGAGATCCAGGCGACCCGACGTCAGCGCCTGGCTGCTATCCAGGAGGTCTTCCGCACGGTCCGCCAGAGCGAACAACTGATGGCTGATGGCGGCCAGGCGCCGGCCCAGTTCGGTGGGTTCCACCTGCCGGGCGCTGCGGCGCAAGAGCTGCACCTGGTAATGCTCCTCCAGTGCCTTCACGTGCCCGGTCACCGCCGGCTGGCTGATGCACAGGCGCTCAGCGGCGCGGGTGAAGCTGCCCTCGCGGACCACCGCATCGAAGGCGCGGAGCTGGAACAGGTTCATGGCTACACCATCAGCAAGACTTATTCGACGGATAACGATAAACGATTTGAATGATGGATCGATGAACCCGCACGCTACGCCGCATCTCCCCGTTCATCTCGCCGCTGGAGTTTTTCCGTGCTCGCCACTAACGACCTCGCCACGCTGGTGGTCCTGATTTCCGCGCTGATGCACGCGAGCTGGAACGCGGTGATCAAGGCCGGCAGCGACCGGCTTTCTTCCATGGCGCTGGTGGATGGCGTCGCCTTCTGTTTCAGCATTGCCCTGCTCCCCCTGGTGGGCCCACCGCCGCTGGTGGTCTGGGGGTTGATCGGCCTGTCGGTTGTGGTGAACACGCTCTATCGGCTGCTGCTGATCCGCGCCTACCACTTCGGCGACTTCGGCCAAGTCTACCCGGTGGTGCGCGGCCTGCCGCCGCTACTGGTGGCGCTCAGCGCGGGGCTGGTGTTCGGTGAGCACCTGTCGAGTGCCATGCTGCTGGGCGTCGTGCTGATTTCCGTGGGCATCCTCAGCCTGCTCTCCACCCGCCTGGAGTCCAATGCGTTGAAGGCCCTCGGCTGCGCCGCGCTGGCCGGCGCCGGGGTGGCGCTCTACACGCTGATCGATGCCCAGGGAGTGCGCCGTGCCGACAGCGTGCTGCAGTTCGTGGTGTACCTGACGCTGATGCAGAGCATGACTATTCCGGTGGTGGCCTGGATGCGCCGTGGCCCGCTCGTCCTGCGCTTCGCCCGCGAGAACTGGCGCATCGGCCTGTTCGGCGGCTTCAACTACTGCGTGGCCTACGGCCTGGTGCTGTTCGCCATGACCCTGGACAACGTGGCCAAAGTCGCCGCCCTGCGCGAAAGCAGCGTGATCATCGCCGCGATCATCGCCAACCTGGTGTTCAAGGAGCCCTTCGGCATCCGCCGCATCCTCGCTGCCTGCGTGGTCACCGCCGGCATCCTGCTGATCAAGATGGTGGACTGACGCCGCTCGATGGGTTTCGCTCCGCTCTACACCATCCTACGAAGAGCTCTGAGCTTCACTCAGTGCGTAGGATGGGTAGAGCTTGCGAAACCCATCAATGGTGAAACGCCTGCCCCTTCCTACCGCTTGGCGATGATGTACACCGCGTGGACGATGCCGGGGATGTAGCCCAGCAGGGTCAGGAGGATGTTCAGCCAGAAGGCGCCGCCGAAGCCCACCTGCAGAAACACGCCCAGCGGCGGCAGGAGGATGGCGATGAGGATGCGGAGAAGGTCCATGTAGTTGCTCCTTTTGTGAAAGGCCGTACGCCTGGATACCGACCTTAGTACAGGCTAGGCGTTCATCCGGCACACCCCCATAATCGCTGCCTGATGTTTCAGCCGGATGCCCTGCCATGCCCATCGCCAGCGAAGACATCGACCACAACGGTCTGGTCATCGGCGTCTCTCCCGAACGCTTCCGCGAAGTGGCGATGCCGCTGCTATTCGATCACCTCAATGCCCAGTGCGAAGGCACCATCGCGGTGAATCGCCAGGCACGAATCGTCTGGATCAACGACAAGTACGCCGAGAAGGTCGGCATCCGCGACCCGCGCAGCGTCCTCGGCAAGGAAATCGAGGAAGTGCTGCCCGCCAGCCGCCTGCGCGAAGTGGTGCAGAACGGCCAGCCGAGCATGCTCGACCTGATGGCCTTCGGCGACGAGCACTTCGTGGTCACCCGCATTCCGCTGCGCGATGAAGACGGCACATTGGTGGGGGCGCTCGGCTTCGTGCTGTTCGACCGCGCCCGCCATCTGCAGCCGGTCATGGCCAAATACAACCAGTTGCAGACCCAACTCGCCGCCGCCCAGCGCGAACTGGCCAAGGCCCGCCGCGCCCGCTATACCATCGCCGGTTTCATCGGCAGCAGCGCCGCCGCTGCCGAGGTCAAGCGCCAAGCCCGCCGCGCCGCGCAACTGGACGCCACCGTGCTGCTGCGCGGTGAAACCGGCACCGGCAAGGAACTGCTGGCCCAGGGCATCCACAACCTGTCACTGCGCGCCAACGGGCCTTTCGTTGCGGTGAACGTGGCGGCGATTCCCGAATCCCTGGTGGAAGCCGAACTCTTTGGCACCGCCCCTGGCGCTTTCACCGGCGCCGACAAACGCGCCCGCGCCGGCAAGTTCGAGCTGGCCGACGGCGGCACCCTGTTCCTCGACGAGATCGGCGACCTGCCTATGCCCCTGCAGGCGAAGCTGCTCCGCGTGTTGCAGGAGCAGGAAGTGGAGCCGCTGGGTTCCAACCAGGTGAAGGCGCTGAACGTACGGGTGATTGCCGCCACCCATGTTGACCTGGAAGCCCGAGTGGCTGCCGGGCAATTCCGCGAAGACCTCTACTACCGCCTCAACGTGCTGGCCCTGCGCTTGCCGCCCCTGCGCGACCGCCGCGAGGACCTGCCGGCACTGATCGAGCACCTGCTGGACGATATCGCCAGCCGCTCCGGCCAGCCTCCCCTGGAACTGACCGAGAGCGCCATGCAGTTGCTCCAGGCCCAGCCGTGGCCGGGGAATGTGCGCGAGCTGCGCAACCTGCTGGAGCGCGCACAGATGCTCAGTGACGCCGGTCCGCTAAGTGCCGAGTCCCTGCGCAGTCTGCTGGTGAATCCACTGCCGGCGACCACCCCCGTACCCACTCCCGCACTCATGACAGGCGATGTCCGCCCCCTGGCCGACAGCATCGCCTCCGCCGAACGCCAGGCCATCCTCGCCGCCCTGGCGGCCTGCAATGGCAACCGCACCCAGGCCGCCGAGCGCCTCGGCATCGCCCGGGCGAGTCTGTACAACAAGTTGCAGGTGCATGGGTTGGGCGCGACCTCATCTCTGTAGGGGCGAATTCATTCGCCAAGGGACGCGAAGCGGCCCCGGCAAACCCACAGGGCAGACCTTCGGCCTGCTTGGCGAATGAATTCGCCCCTACAGAGTTCTGCGAACCCTGAACGTCCAAATATCTGGACACTTCGAATGTACATAAATCTGGACATCGTCCAAATGAATGGACAAATCACTTCGCAGCACCACTGCCCAAACTCCCTGTAACCCAATCCCAGAGCCATCCAGGCCCTTCCCTCCGCACTTGGCACAGCTTTCGCTCTAACGCCTTCCACCCGCCGCCCCGACGCAGCGGAAAACAACAACAAGAAGGAAGTCCCCATGGGCACCCTAGGCATCCTGATTTCTCTCGTTCTGCTGATGTACCTCGCCTACCGAGGCATCAACGTCCTGTTTCTCGCACCCCTGCTGGCCCTGCTCGCCGTGTTGTTCGCGGGTGATGCCGCGATGCTGCTGCCGACCTACACCCAGGTCTTCATGAAGGCGCTCGGCGGCTACCTGATCCAGTTCTTCCCGCTGTTCATGCTCGGCGCCATCTTCGGCAAGTTGATGGACGACTCCGGCTCGGCGCGCGCCATCGCCCACGGCATCGTCAGCAAGATCGGCAGCTCCCGTGCCGTGCTGGCCATCGTCATCGCCTGCGGCATCCTCACCTACGGTGGCGTCTCGCTGTTCGTGGTGGCCTTCGCGGTTTATCCCATTGGCGCGGCGCTGTTCCGCGAGGCGGGCATTCCCAAGCGAATCCTGCCGGGCGCCATCGCCCTGGGCTCGTTTACCTTCACCATGACGGCGCTGCCCGGCACCCCGGCCATCACCAATGCCATCCCGATCCCCTTCTTCGGCACCGACACCTTCGCCGCACCCGGCCTCGGTCTGCTGGCCGGCGTGGTGATCTTCGCCCTGGGTTCCTGGTGGCTGAGCAACGAGGCCCGCAAGCTGATTGCCGCCGGTGAAGGCTACGGCGACCACGCCGACGATCCGCACGGGCAGGACAACCAGCCGGGCGCCGGCTTCTGGGTGGCGCTGTTGCCGATCCTGGTGGTGATCGTGCTGAACTTCCTGATGGCCAAGGTCTACCTGCCCGGCCTCGACACCAGCTACCTGGCCAAACCGGAATTCGGCGGCCTGCAGGACGCCCGCTCGGTGATCGGTATCTGGGCCATCATCATCGCCCTCACCGCCGCCATTCTGCTGCTGGTGGTGCTGCACTGGCGGCGCTGGGTCAACCTGAAGAAGAGCGTCAACGACGGCACCTTCGGCGCCATGCTGCCGGTGCTCAACACCGCTTCCGAAGTGGGTTACGGCAGTGTGATCGCCTCACTGGCCGGCTTCGTGGTGCTCCGCGACCTTCTGCTCAACGTGGCGCCGGGCAACCCGCTGGTGTCCGAGGCCCTGACCGTCAGCGCCCTGGCCGGCATCACCGGCTCGGCCTCCGGTGGTATGTCCATCGCCCTCAAGGCCCTCGGCGCCCAATACCTGGAAATGGCCAACGCCGCCGGCATCAGCCCCGAGCTGCTGCACCGCGTCGCCGCCCTGGCCTCCGGCAGCCTCGACACCCTGCCGCACAACGGCGCGGTGATCACCCTGCTGGCCATCTGCAAACTGACCCACCGCGACTCCTACAAGTACGTGTTCATGACCAGCGCCCTGCTGCCAGTGGTGCCTCTGGTATTGGTGATCGTGCTGGGTACCGCGTTCGGCAGTTTCTGATGCTGCACAGGCCGCTCTTTGTAGGGGCGAATTCATTCGCCAAGGGTCGCGAAGCGGCCCCAAGGGCAGTCCTTCGGACTGCATGGCGAATGAATTCGCCCCTACAGTTTCAACACCCTGTTTGCATAGCTCGAGGAACCCCATGAGCAAAGTGATGAGCGCCGCCGAAGCGGTGGCCAGGATTCCGGACAACGCCAACCTCGCCACCGGGGGCTTCGTCGGCATCGGTTTCGCCGAGGAAATCGCCATCGCCCTGGAACAGCGCTTCGCCGCAGAACAGGCACCGCAAGGACTGACGCTGGTGTATGCCGCAGGGCAAGGCGACGGCAAGGGCCGTGGCCTCAACCACCTGGCCCATGAAGGCCTGGTACGCCGCGTGATCGGCGGCCACTGGGGCTTGGTGCCGGGCTTGCAGAAGCTCGCCGTGGAGAACCGCATCGAGGCGTACAACTTGCCCCAGGGCGTGATTTCACAATTGTTCCGCGACATCGCTGCGGGCAAGCCGGGGCAGTTGTCCAGGGTTGGCCTCGGCACCTTCGTCGACCCCGAGTTCGGCGGCGGCAAACTGAATGCGCGGACCACCGAGGAACTGGTGCGGCGCATGCCCATCGAGGGCGAGGACTACCTGTTCTACAAGGCCTTCCCCATCGACGTCGGGGTGATCCGCGCCACCAGCGCCGACGAGGACGGCAACCTGTCCATGGAGCGCGAGGCGCTGACCATCGAGAGCCTGGCCATCGCCATGGCCGCACGCAATTCCGGCGGGCTGGTGATCGCCCAGGTGGAGCGCGTGGTGTCGCGCGGTTCGCTGAATCCACGTGAGGTGAAGATTCCCGGCATCCTCGTGGATTGCGTGGTGGTGGCCCACCCGGAAAACCACCAGCAGACCTTCGCCACCCACTACAACCCGGCCTTTGCCGCCGAGGTGCGGGTTCCGGTGGACAGCCTGGCGCCGATGCCGCTGGACCTGCGCAAGCTGATCGCCCGCCGAGCCGCACTGGAGCTGCCGCCGGGGGCGGTGGTCAATCTGGGCATCGGTATGCCGGAGGGGGTCGCAGCGGTCGCCGCCGAGGAAGGGGTGATCGACCTGCTGACCCTGACCGCCGAGCCCGGCGTGATCGGCGGCGTGCCCGCCTCAGGCCTGGACTTCGGTGCAGCGAGCAACCACAGCGCGCTGATCGACCAGCCCTACCAGTTCGACTTCTACGACGGCGGCGGCCTGGACATCGCCTTCCTCGGCCTCGCCCAGGCGGACGCCGAAGGCAACCTCAACGTCTCGCGATTCGGCACTCGTCTGGCCGGCGCCGGCGGCTTCATCAACATCAGCCAGAACGCCAAGGCGGTGGTCTTCGTCGGCACCTTCAGTGCAGGGACGCAAGACATCCGCATCGAGGACGGTGCATTGCGCATCGTGCAGGACGGCGAGGTACGCAAGTTCGTCGGCGAGGTGGAACACCGTACCTTCGCCGGTCGCCTGGCTGCGAAATCCGGAAAGCCGGTGCTCTATGTCACCGAGCGCTGCGTGTTCCGCCTGACGCCCGAAGGGCTGGAGTTGATCGAGATTGCACCGGGCGTGGAGTTGGAACGGGACATCCTGCAACGCATGGATTTCCGCCCGATCGTGCGCGAGCCGAAGTTGATGGATGCACGGTTGTTCCGCGAGGCGCGGATTGGGTTGCGTGAGCTGATTGGTCGATAGATTTCGTGCGTGAAAACGCGGGCTCGTCTTGAGCCCGCGTCTTTTTTCGGAGCACGTAGTGCCTTTGTAGGAGCGAGCTCTGCTCGCGAAGCTTTTGCGCGGGTACGTTCGCGAGCAGAGCTCGCTCCTACAGGTCATGGCCCGGCCGTCGCGCCTAGCGCATCCCCAACTTATGCCGCGCCGCATACAGGCAGACCATCTCCATCGCCAGGGTCGCGCCAGCCAGGGCGGTGACTTCGGCGTTGTCGTAAGGCGGGGCCACTTCCACCACATCCATGCCCACCAGGTTGATGCCGCGCAGGCCCCGGAGAATTTCCAGTGCCTGGTGGCTGGACAGCCCGCCGCAGACCGGCGTGCCGGTGCCGGGGGCGAACGCGGGGTCGAGGCAGTCGATGTCGAAGGTCAGGTAAACCGGATTGTCCCCCACCCTTGCACGGATGCGCTCGGCGATCTGTTCGGGCGTGTGGCGATGCACCTCGCGGGCGTCCAGCACCTGGAAGCCCATCACGTCGTCGTTGGTGGTGCGCAGGCCGACTTGCACCGAGCGCGAGGGGTCCACCAAGCCCTCGCGGGCGGCGTGATAGAACATGGTGCCGTGGTCGATGCGCTTCACCTCGTCGTCCGGCCAGGTGTCGCTGTGGGCATCGAAGTGGATCAGCGAAAGCGGACCGTGTTTCGCCGCGTGGGCCTTCAGCAGCGGGTAGCTGATGAAGTGGTCGCCGCCCAGGGTGAGCATGGCCGCGCCGGATTCGAGGATGCGCGCCGCATGGGCCTGGATGGTTTCCGGGGTGTCCTGCGGGGTGCCGTGGTCGAACGAGCAGTCGCCGTAGTCGATCACCGCCAGGTGATCGAAGGGGTCGAATTCCCAGGGGAAATGCCGCGCCCAAGCCATCTGCACCGAGGCGGCGCGAATGGCGCGCGGTCCGAAGCGGCTGCCGGGACGGTTGGTGGTGGCGGTGTCGAAGGGCACCCCGCTCACCACCAGGTCGACGCCGCGCAGGTCGCGGCTGTAGCGGCGGCGCATGAAGCTGGTGATGCCGGCGTAGGTGGATTCGGCAGCGGTGCCATAAAGGCTATCGCGGGTAATGGCCTGGTCGTTGTCGAAGGCGTGGTCCATCTTATCGGGCTCCCATCAGGGTTCTTATGCTCCCCTCTCCCTCTGGGGGTGAGGGTGGTTGAAGGCGACTCAGTACTGGGTACGGAACGAGGTCCAGAGGCGGGTGCGGGCGCGCTGGTCCTTGAGGGACTGGATTCGCTCGCCGAACAGGCGGTCGCGCACCTCCTTGCTCGGGTAGATGTCTGGATCACCGGCCACGTCCGGCGTCAGCAACGGGGTGGCAGCCTTGTTGGCGTTGGCGAAGAACTGGCTGTTGGTCAGCTCGGCGATGGCCTCGGGACGCAGCATGTAGTCGATGAAGGCGTGGGCGGCCTGAGGGTGCGGCGCGTCGGCAGGAATGACCATGGTGTCGAACCAGATTAGCGTGCCCTCGCGGGGAATGCGGTAGATCACCTCGAAGGGCATCTTCGCCTGGCGCGCCTGGTCGGCAGCAATGGCGGCATCGCCGTTGTAGGTGAGGGCCAGGCAGATATCGCCCTTGGCCAGGTCGTTGATGTGTTTGCCGGCGCCGACGTAACGCACGTTGGGCTGCAACTGCGCGAACAATTCCTGCACGGCCTTCAGGTCGGTCTTGTCGGTGCTGTAGGGGTCCTTGCCGAGGTAATGCAGGGCGACGCTGATCACCTCCTGCGGCGAGTCGATCACGGCGATGCCGCAATCCTTCAGACGGCTGGCGTACTCGGGCTTGAACAGCAGGTCGAGACTGTTCAGCGGGGCATCGGGGATGCGCTTCTCAACCGCTTCCTTGTTGATGCCCAGCCCCACGGTACCCCAGGTGTAGGGCACGCCGAAGCGGTTGTCGGGGTCGACGGTGGCCAGCTTGGCCAGCAGCTCGGGGTCGAGGTTGGCGAAGTTCGTCAGGCGCTCGCGCTGAACCGGCTGCACGGCCTTGGCCTGGATGGCGCGGGCCAGGCCGCTGCTGGCGGGGAAGACGACGTCGTAACCGCTGCCGCCGGTCAGCAGCTTGGCGTCGAGGGCTTCGGCGCTGTCGAAGATGTCGTATTTGACCTCGATGCCGCTTTCGTCCTTGAAGCCTTGCAGGGCCTTTTCCGGAATGTAGGCCGACCAGCTGTAGAGGTTCAGCACCTTGTCTTCGGCATGTACCGGCAAGGCACAGGCGAACAGGGCGGCAAGCAACAAGGGACAACGCATGATGGGCTCCTGGGGGATTGCAGGTGGGGCCATGCTGCGCCGGGCTTTGCTTTGAATAAATATGAAGTGTTCTACTTTGGCATCTACGTTCATCAATGTTTGGTGTCGCCATGCTCAGCCAGCTCCACGACCTCGACCTGCAATTGCTGCGCATCTTCGTCACGGTGGTGGAAAGCGGCGGCTTCAGTGCAGCCCAGGGCGAGCTGGGGATCGGTCAGTCCACCATCAGCACGCAGATGGCCAAGCTGGAAACGCGACTGGGCTTCCGCCTCTGCGAACGCGGCAAGGCCGGCTTCCGTTTGACGCCCAAGGGTGAGCAGGTGCTGGCGGCCACACGCAAGCTGTTCGGTGCCATTGAGACCTTCAAGGGTGAAGCGCGGGGCATGTCCGGGCTGCTCCTGGGGGAGCTGCGTATCGGCCTTTCCGAAGCGCTGGACAATCAGGTGCTGCAAAGGCTCGGTAAAGCGATCGGGCGCTTCCGGCAACGCAACCAGGCGGTGCATTTCGAGCTGATCAGCGCCATGCCAGCCGAGCTGGAGCGACGCCTGTTGCAGGACCAGCTGCACCTCGCGATCGGCTACTTCTCCAGGACCCAGGCGGCGCTGGACCATCAGCCCCTGTTCGGCGAGCAGGAGCGCCTTTACTGCGCCGTCGGACACCCGCTGTTTCACCGCGACCCAGTCAGCCTTGATGACCTTTCGCGCTACGACCTGGTGCAGCACCCCTATCGCTTCGGCGAGGCAATGGAGCCCTTCCAGAGCGGCCCGAGCAGCGCCCGCACCGAGCAGGTCGAGTGCAGCCTGGCCTTCATCCTGTCAGGCGCGCATATCGGCTACCTGCCGGAACACATCGCCGCGCCCTGGGAGGCCAGCGGACAGCTGCGGGCCTTGCTGCCGGAGCAGACCGGCTACCGCGTCAACTTCCACCTCAGCAGCCATCGCGGGCGACAACCGAGCGAGGCGCAGATGGCGTTCGTGGAGGATTTGCTGGCTGCGTTCGGGGATGTGTAGGGCGATTTTTTTGTGGGGGCGAATTCATTCGCGAAATGGATTGGTACCGCGCAGGCCGGAAGCTGCCCTCACCCCCGGCCCCTCTCCCTGAAGAGGAGAGGGGTGACTCTCCGTGCACCACCGTGCCTGTAGGGGCGATTTCAATCGCCAAGCAGGGCGCAGCCCTGCCCTTGTAGGAGCGAATTCATTCGCGAAACGGCCTGGCACTGAGCTGGCCGGAAACTGCCCTCACCCCAACCCCGCTTCGCGCCCCAGCCTGATCGCTTCGCGCTCAGGCGCTCATCGGCACTGGAAGCGGTGCTTCCAAAGACGTGCCTCCTCGCCCCAGAGGGAGAGGGGGCTGTCTGTGCCTGGGTCGATTCAGGCGCAGTCCTGTAGGGGCGAATTCATTCGCCGAGAAGGCAGGACTACGGGGTTACATGTACCAACGATACTCCCGCGCGCTGACTTCGTTCATGAAGTCCAGGTACTCCTGGCGCTTGTTCTCGCAGTAGACCATCACGAACTCGCTGCCCAGGCCTTCGTTTACCACGGGGTGGCTGCGCATAGCGGCGACGGCGGTGAGCATGTCCTTGGGGAAATCGATGCCGCTTTCACGGTCTTCGTTGAGCGGCGCGATGGGGTCGCGGGCGGCATCCAGGCCGTGTTCCATGCCGGAGAGGATGGCGGCCAGTACCAGGTAGGGGTTGGCGTCAGCGCCTGCCAGGCGGTGTTCGATGCGCAGGTTGCGACCATCGGATTCGGGGATGCGGATGCATGCATCGCGATCCTCGAAGCCCCAGCTGGCGCGGCTGGCGGCGTTGACCATCGCGCCGTAGCGGCGGAACGCGTTGTGGTTGGCGGCGAAGATCGGCATGCAGTGCGGCAGCAGATCGAGGCAGCCGGCCACCGCGTGGCGCAGCGGGCGCTGGTCGTTGGCGGCCAGCAGGTTATTGCCGTCCCGGTCGTAGAGGCTCACGTGTACATGCATGCCGCTGCCCGGCGCGTTCAGGTAAGGCTTGCTCATGAAGGTCGCGCGATGGCCGTGCTTGAGAGCGACGCCACGGGTGCTGCGGCAGAACAGGGCGGCCCAGTCGGCGGCCTTGAGGCCGTCGTCGCAATGGCCGAAGTTGATTTCGAACTGGCCCGGACCGAGTTCGGCGGTGATGACGTTGGCGGCGACGCCCTGCTCGTTGGCGGCGTCAACCATCTCGTGCAGCACGCTGGAGAAGCGCGACAGGCGCTCGATGTGCATGTTCGGCTGGTCGTCCTCGTCCTCGCAGAGCGGGTCGCGGGGGAACTGCGGCAGGCCGTCCTTGAGCTTGCGGTCGAACAGGTAGAACTCCAGTTCGAAGGCCACCACCGGGCGGATGCCACGCTTTTCCAGGCGCTGCAGTACCCGCGCCAGCACCTCACGGGGTTCGAACTCGATGGGGGCCTCAGTACCGTCGGAGGTGATGAGCATCTGCCCCAGCGGCTCCTTCTCCCAGCGCACCGGTTTCAGTGTGCCGGGCACCAGGCGGCGCGGCGCGTCCGGGTCGCCGTCTGCGAAGCAGTAGTCGCCAATCGGGTAGAGCCCGCCCTGGGTGCCCAACAGCACGCAGTTCTGCGGCACCTTGAGCGGGCTGCCTGCCGCGACTTTCTCCACCATTTCCACGGGGTAGCGCTTGCCGTAGAAGTGGCCGGGAATGTCCAGGCAGATCAGGTCGATGTAGCGGACTTCCGGATACTGGGCACGGAAGGCACGTACTTCGCTGAGCAGGTCGGGGTACTGGTTTGTTGTGGTCATCACTGCTGTCCTGCGAGCTGGGGTCTCAGGTGAAGACCCACAGGACTCGCGTCGGTTTGTCGGAAAGATTGGCGTAGCGGAACTGGGCATGGGGCGGCAGCTGGAAGCTGTCGTTGGGGTAAAGCGTCACCGGTGCGGCGTCGTCGCCGTACCAGACCGTCAGCTCGCCTTCGAGGACGAATCCTCCCTGCTCCGAGCTGTCGTCCAGGTGCCCTTCGCCGCTGGTGGCGCCGGGCTCCAAATGGCTTTCCAGCATGGAAAAGCCGCCGGACATGGTCGGCGAGGCCAGCACGTCAGTAATGCCACCGGCGTAGTAGAGCGTGCGACGCTCGCCCGGGCGGGTGACCCAGGGCGTCTCGCGAGGTTTGCTCAGGTTGTAGAAGTAGGTCGTGGGTACGCCCAACGCCTCGCTGATGGCGGTCAGGTCGGCCACCGTCGGACGCGACAGCCCTCGTTCCACCTGGGAGAGGAAGCCCACCGAGCGATCGATACGCGTGGCGAGGTCCCCGAGGGTCACGTTCTTGTGCTTGCGCAGGTCGCGAATCAGGATCGCGAGGCTTTCGATTTCGTCTTGCTTGTCCATTTGGGAACTCCGGCTGCCGGACTCGAAAGGCGCGACCTTAAATCACATCCCTCAAGCGGTAATAGGCCTTGCCGGCCGCTTCCAGTGGCGCCGCCAGCAGGGAGCCGCCCGGGAAGCGCGGGTTGCCGATGGCCTGGTAGAGGTCGAGCAGCTCGTCATTACCGAGGATGGCGTCGCTCACCGCCTTGGCGCCGGCCAGGGTGGGCAGGATTCCGTGGCCGGAGAAGCCCTGCAGCCAATAGCGCGAGCCTTCGCGGCCGATGTCCGGGGTGCGTTTCATGCTGACGTCGATGTGGCCGCCCCAGCCGAATTCGATCTCCACGCCCTTGAGCTGCGGGAATACGCGCTCCAGGTACGGACGCGTGGCCGCCGGCACATCCTTGGGCAGGCCACCCAGGTAGGTGCAGCCGCCGCCGAACAGCAGGCGATGGTCCGGGGTGAGGCGGAAGTAATCGGGCACGAACTGGTTGTCGATCACGCAGCTGTTCTTCGGCAGCAGCGATTGCGCGAGCTCGGCATCCAGCGGTGCGGTAGCCACCTGGTAGGAACCCACGGGCAGCAGGCGGCTGGAGAGACGGCGATCGAGGCGGTCGACGTAGGCGTTGCAGGCCATCACCAGGATGCTGCCGCGCACTTCGCCCTGGGCGGTACGGGCGACATAGCCGGAGGGCGTTTCGCGGTATTCGAGCACCTGGCTCTGTTCGTAGATGCGTCCGCCCCGGGCTTCGATGGCGGCGGCCAGGCCCTGGGCCAGCTTGAGCGGATTGAGGTGGGCGGCTTCCGGGTCGTACAGCGCAGCCTGGTAGCGTGGGCTGTCGATCCACTCGGACAGTTCGTCGCGGCGGAGCAGGCGCATACGGTCGTAGCCCCATTTGTGGATGGCGTCTTCCTGGGCTTCTTCCAGGGACTTCACCCGACGTTCCATCACGGCGGTCCAGAGACTGCCGACGCGGTAGTCCACGTCGAAGCCGTGGCGCACCGGCAGCTCGCGCATCTCATCGGCGGCCCAGCGCATGCTGTCCCACAACCGGCGAGTACGTTCCAGTCCCAGTGCCTTCTCCAGCGGCGGCATATCGCAGGACCAGCCCAGCAGCGCCTGCCCGCCATTGCGCCCGGAGGCTGCCCAGGCCACGCGACTGGCTTCCAGCAGGGTCACGCGCTTGCCGGCTTCCGCAAGACGCAGAGCGGTATGCAAACCGCTGAAGCCGGCACCGATGATCAGGACATCGGTCTCTTCGCTACCGGACTGAATCGGGCGCAGGGGAATGCTGCCGGGGTAGGTCTGGGCGTAGTAGGTGCCGACATGCTGGGCGGACTGCTTGAACATGGGTGCCTCGTGAACTTTTGATTTGTAAATTTCATGAAAATCTACACAAAAATATTCACGCAGCCAAGGCATTTGTTTGAAATAAACAACACCACAACCAGAGCGCCGCGAAGTTATAGGCATTGCGGGCGACAGGTGATCGAAATTACGGACGGACGGGTGAACCCTACCGCGTCCAGACCTGCTCCTTCAGGCACTCGGCTACATAGTCCAGAAAGCAGGTGATACGCGAAGCCAGCGCGGTGTTGCGGTAGTAGACGGCATTGATCGGCTGACGGTGCTCGACCGTCGCGTCGACGAGCACTTGCACGAGTCGGCCAGAAGCGCGATCGGCATGGGTCATGAAGTCCGACAGGTAGACGATGCCGATACCTTCCAGTGCCAGCTGACGCAGGGTTTCGCCACTGGACGCCCTGACGGTCGGGGTGATCTGCAGGCTATCTCCCTGGGCATGGCGCAGTGGCCAAAAGTTGAGGCTGTCCGGATGGGTGAAACCCAGCAGGCAGCATTGCTGCAATTCATCTACTGTCTTCGGTGCGCCGTGGGCCGCCAGGTAGGCGGGGCTGGCCAGGATGCGCATGCGGTTGCCGCCCAGGGGGCGGGCATGAAGGGAAGAATCTCGAAGGGTGCCCAGTCGCAGCGCGACATCAGTGCGGTGCTCGATCAGGTCGATGATCTGGTCACTGGTATGCAGCTCCAGTTCGATCTCCGGAAAGCGCTCACGAAAGCCCGCCACCAGCGGCACCAGCACATGCAGCATGAAGGGCGAAGCGGCGTTGACTCGCAGGCGACCGGCCGGCTTCTGCCGACGCAGGGCCATCTGTTCTTCGGCTTCTTCGACCTGGGCGAGGATGCGCCGCGCCTGGGCCAGGAATGCCTCGCCTTCTTCGGTCAGCTCCAACCTCCGGGTGGTGCGGCGCAACAAGGTGACGTCGAGCTTGTCTTCCAAGCGGCTAAGGGCACGGCTGACGCCCGAAGCGGTCTGCACCAGTTGCTCGGCGGCGGCGGTAATGGAGCCGCTGTCGACCACAGCAGTGAAGGCTTGCAGCTCGTCCAGGGTGGTTTTCATTCATGACTCCCGCGCAAATATCTTTGGCTTGATAGCCGGTTTTTCCGCATGAGTCGAGCGGCGACACTGTGCGCCATTGGCCCCATCGGGCGCGTTCGACTGAACAGGAGCAATTCCCCATGAGCATTCCCGCACTCGGTCTTGGCACCTTCCGCCTCAAGGACCAGCAGGTGATCGACTCGGTCCGCAACGGCCTGGAGCTGGGCTACCGCCACATCGACACCGCGCAGATCTACGGCAATGAGGCCGAAGTCGGCCAGGCTATCGCCGAAGGTGGCGTCCCCCGCGACGAACTGTTCGTCACCACCAAGGTCTGGACGGAGAACCTCGCCGCCGACCGCCTGATCCAGAGCCTGGAAGAAAGCCTGGCCAAGCTGCGCGTGGACCAACTGGACCTGGCGCTGATCCACTGGCCCAGCCCCGACGACGCCATCCCGGTGGCCGAATACATGGGCGCCCTGGCCGAAGCCAAGGCACGCGGACTGACGCGGCAGATCGGCATCTCCAACTTCACCGTCGCGCACATGCAGCAGGCCATCGACGCCGTGGGCACGGAAGCCATCGCCACCAACCAGGTGGAGATCCATCCGTTCCTGCAGAACCGCAAGGTGGTGGAGTTCGCCCGCAACCAGGGCATCCACCTCACCGCCTACATGCCGCTGGCCTACGGCAAGGTGCTGCAGGACCCGGTGATCCAGGGCATTGCCACCGCCCATGACGCCACACCGGCCCAGGTCGCTTTGGCGTGGCTGCTGCAGCAAGGCTTCGCCGTCATCCCCTCTTCCACCCGCCGCGACAACCTCGCCAGCAACCTGTTGGCCCAGGACCTCGTGCTGACCGAGGCGGAGATGGCGGCCATCGCGACCCTGGACCGCGGCGAGCGTTTGGCCAACCCGGGGTTCGCGCCGAACTGGGATTGAGCGTCGGCCGTGGAACGGTGGATGTAAAAGGCGACATCCACCCTACGCACCGACTACCTCCGCTGCGTAGGGTGACGGGGTCGGCGGATGCAACTACCCTCCTCCCTGATCTGTGAGGGAGAACTCCGCCCATGTCCATTCAACGCGCCTTGCCGCGACTTGCCTGCATCGCCGTACTCGCCCTGCTGGGTGCATGCACGCAGCAACAGCAACAGCAACAGCAACAACAGTCCGCCACGCCGCCAGCCGGCCAACCCCAGGCCCCGGCGACCACGCCGCAGGACCAGCAAGCCAGCGAACTCGAACGGCTCAAGCAACAGGCCGGACGTGGCGACCCCGACGCGCAGTACCAGCTCGGCAGCCTGTACTTCGTGGGCAAACCGCAGAAGGACCTCAAGCAGGCCGAGTACTGGTGGAAGCAGGCCGCGGACAAGGGGCATTCCCAGTCGGCGTTCAGTCTCGCCTTCCTTTACACCGGCCGCGCCGATCCCGCCTTCGCCGACCAGCGCGCCATGCACAAGTACCTCAGCCAGGCCTCCGCCGCCGGCAATGCCATGGCGCAGCACGTGCTGGGCAGCATGTATGCACAGGGCGCCGAAGGCCTGAAACAGGACCCCAATCAGGCGCGCGCGCTGTTCCAGAGTGCCTGCGACAAGCAGTACCCGCCGAGCTGCGAGGCGCTGAAGAGACTGCAGACGAATTGAGTCGATCTTGTGGGGGCGAATTCATTCGCGAACTGGGATGGCACCGAGTAGGCCAGTAAACACCCTCACCCCCGGCCCCTCTCCCAGAGGTAGAGGGGTGACTCTCCAGGCGACCGCTTTGCCTGTGGGGCAATTCGCCAAGCGGGTCGAAGATTCCCCCCGAAAAACGCCCGGCATTAGCCGGGCTTTTCTTGCGGGAGAGTTGGGCTTCGCATACCTCAGCCAAAACCTACGGCACCGAACCGGCTCTTGTAGGTTGGGCAGAGCGCAGCGAAACCCAACAATTCGCTGCCTGGAAAACAGAAACGCCCGGCAAGAGCCGGGCGTTTTCTTTCGCACTTCGATCAGAACCGATAGTTGGCGCTGAGCTCCAGGGTACGGGGCGCGCCGGGGGTGATCAGGTCCACCGAGCCGTGGGCCGAGGCGTAGTAATCGCGGTCGAACACGTTGTGCAGACGCAGTGCCATGTCCCATTGCGGAAGGTTGTACAGCAGCGCCGCGTCGAAGGTCGTGTAGCTGGGCATCACGACCTTGTTGTCCAGTGCGGTGTAGCGGTCATCCACATAGTTGGCGCCCATGCCGAGACGCCATTCCGGGGTCAGCGAGCGCACCACCCAGAGGTTGGCGCTGTTGCGCGGCGTCAGGGTCGGCGTCTGACCTTCGTTGGGCACGCCATTGGTCTTGTTGGTGGACTTGGTGATTTCCGCGTCCAGGTAGGCGTAGCCACCGTACACGTTCCACTTCTCGGTGATCTGGCCACTGAAGGTCGCTTCGAAACCGTCGGTACGCTGCTCACCGGCCAGCACCGTCAGGTTGGTGGTCGGGTCGGTGGTCTTCATGTTGGTGCGTTCGAGACGGAACACCGCGGCGGTGACCGAGAGGCGGTTGTCGAGCAGGTCCCACTTGGCACCCACCTCGTAGTTGGTGGTTTCCTCGGGTTCGAGATGCTGGTTGGTCGGCGCCAGGGCGAACACTTCACCCGACGGCTGATAACCACGGCTCACCGAGGCGTAGTAGGACTGGATCTGGTCCGGCTGGAACACCAGGCCGGCACGCGGGCTCCAGGTCTTGTCGGTGCGATCGAGATCGACGTTCTGCACGCGATCGTCGTCGTACTCCTGGCCGAAGATGTCGTAGCGCACACCGAGCAGCGCCTTCCACTGCGAGGTCAGCTCGATCAGGTCCTGCACGTAGAAGCCGGCGGTGTCTTGGAAGTTGGTGCCTTTGGAGGACAGCGTGCTGGCGTGCTCCGGCACCGGAACCAGGGCGTCGCGGTAAACCGGCACCTGGGCCACGTTGTTCTGGCTGAACACGCGCTGGTACTTGTCCTGGTGACCCAGCTCGACGCCATAGAGCAGGCTGTGTTGCATCCCGGCCAGTTGGGCCTGCTGCTTCAGTTCGGTCTGGTTGAACACACCGTACTCATCACGCGCCACGTTGCCACGGTTCAGCTTCACCAGCAGCTCGCCGTTGGGCGCGGTGACGAAGCGGGTCGGGCTGCTGTCGGCCAGGGTGTTGTTACGGTCCAGGTCGTAGCGGTAGTAGCGGGTGGTGTTGCTCAGCGTCAGCTCGTCGTTGATCCGGTAGTCCAGGCCGGCGGTAAAGGAGAACACCTCACTGCGGGCGTAATCCTGGTCCGCGTCGCCGGAGCCGAAGCGCTTCTCGCGATCGACGTGTACTGGACGATCACCGAGGGCGGGAATACCGAAATCGATCAGGCGCTTGTCGTAGAGGTAGGTGGCCCCGAGGTTCAGCTCGAGGTCGTCAGACAGCTTGAAGAAAGCGGACGGCGCAATGGCCTTGCGGTCGATGTAACCATCGTCGCGGAAGGTGTCGCTGTCTTCGAAAGCGCCGGTGACGCGGAACGCCTTGTCACGCTGCTGCTGATCGGCCCAACCGGCATCGAATTGGGTGCGGCGCTTACCTTCGCTGTCGAAGCTGACGCCCAGCTCCTGCTTGGGATCGAAGCCAGGCTTCTTGCTCACGCTGTTGATCAGGCCACCGGAAGAACCACGCCCGTAAAGCACCGCGGCCGGGCCCTTGATGACCTCGACGCGCTCGATGTTGGAGAGGTCGCGGAAGTACAGCGCATCGTCACGGATGCCGTCGATGAACATGTCGCCGATGGCGCTGAAGCCGCGAATGGTGACCTGGTCGCGCTGGCCGTCACCGTTGGAAAGACCAATGCCGGGAACGTTTTTCAGGACGTCTTCCATCGACTGGGCGCCCTGATCCTTGATCACGCTCTCAGGCACCACGTTGACGGTCTGGGGAATGTCGCGCAGCGGCGCGTCGATCTTCAGCGCGCTACGGCTCTCGGTGGCCTTGTAGCTTTGCTGCTCGTAAGCACTGGTCACTGAGGTCGCCGGAATGGCCAGTGCCTCTTGGGTTTCAGCCTGGACAGCGGGAATTACCAGCAGGCCCAGCATCGGCAGAGATGCCGGGGCAATACGCTTTCTAGCCACCACGAGTTCCTTGATCGTTGGAAGAAAGAACAAATGGTAACAATTAGCATTTGTAAATCAAATGTAAATAATTCGCAGATAGTAAATTTTACCGATTGATTTTCGTGGCATGCCGTGCAGCACCGGGCGCCATGCCATGGCAGCGCTTGAATGCGCGGCTGAAAGCGGCTTCCGACTGGTAGCCCAGACGCTCGGCCAGGACCGCGATGGCCACTTCCCCTTCCTGCAACCAGCTCAGGGCCAGGTTCATGCGCCAACGGGTGAGGTATTGCATGGCCGGTTCGCCCACCAGGGCGGTGAAGCGCGCGGCGAAGGCGGAGCGCGACATGGCGGCGGCTTCGGCCAGGGACACGAGACTCCAGTCTCGCGCCGGGTCGCGGTGGATCAGGCCAATAGCGCGGCCGATCTGGCGGTCCTGCAAGGCACCGAGCCAGCCGCTCTGGGCGGCCGGATCGCGCTCGATCCAGGCGCGAATGGCCTGGATCACCAGGATGTCGGCCAGTCGCGTCACCACCGTCTCACCTCCAGGGCGCAGCGCACGGGCTTCGTCGCGCATGAAGCGCAAGGTGCCCTGCAACCAGTCGGCGTGCTCGGCGCTGGCCGCCTCCACATGCAGCAACGCCGGCAGCAAGCGCACCAGTTGCCGGGCAACCGGATGGTCGAAGCGGACCGCGCCGCAGACCAGGCTCACCGGCGCCCCACCGCCACCATGGCGGATGATCTCGTAGCGCTCGCTCAGGCATTCCCGTGGCAGGTCGAACAACGGCACTGCCGCCACGCCCTTGCCACTCAGCAGGCTATGGCCGTGACCATGGGGCACCAGCGCCAGGTCGCCCGCCCTCAGCAGCAGCGGTTCATACCCGCCCACGTCGAGCCAGCATTCGCCGGATGTCACCACATGGAACATCAGGCAGTCCTCCATCGGCGGCAGCCCCAGCCCCCAAGGCGCGGTGAATTCCGACGCGCAATAGAGCGTCCCGCTCATGCGCAGCAGGTGCAGCGCCTCGCCCAAGGGATCGCGGAATTGCCACGGGGCATTTGGGTCCATGGGGGTTTGCTCATCTCTGGACGAATGATCATGAATCATCGACCAACAATCATTGTTCGTCCAACACGCTCGTCCGAGACTAGAACCCAAGCGCTCAGGCATGTGCCGAACAGACAAGCGCGACCAGGAGGACAAGATGATCACGGTAATGGGCGCCACCGGGCACACCGGTAAACGCATCGTCGAGCAACTGCTGAACGCGGGTGAATCCGTTCGTGCGCTGGGGCGGTCGGCTGAACGCCTGGCCGCGCTCAAGGGCGCCGGGGCCGACGTGATGGCAGGCGAGCCGAACGATTCGGCCTACCTGACCGAAGCCTTTCGCGAGGCCGACGTGGTCTACACGTTGTTGCCCTACGACCCATCGGTAGTCGACTACATGGCACAACAGGCGGAAGTGGGCGAAGCCATCGTCAAGGCGATATGCGACAGCGGAGTACGCCGCGTGGTGGCGCTTTCCAGCGTCGGTGCCGAACGGGCTTCGGGTAACGGTCCCATCGCCAGCATGCATGAGCAGGAAGTGCGGCTGCGCGAACTGACGGGCGTGGATGTGCTGATCCTGCGTGCCGGGGCCTTCTTCGAGAACCTGCTGCCGGCGTTGTACATGATCGAACAGCACGGCCTGGTGGCCGATGGCGTCGGCGCGGACGTGCCGGTGCCGATGATCGCCTCGAAGGACATCGCCGATGCGGCCCTCGCCGCGCTGCTCGACCGTGACTGGCACGGGATGCAGGTACGCGAACTGCTAGGACAGCGGGACATCAGCTACGGCGAGGCGACGCGCATCCTCGGGGAGCATATGGGCCGGCCGGACCTGCCCTACGTGCAACTGCCCTACGACGAAATGGCGGGGATGCTGCAGGAGGCAGGGTTCTCGGCCAATCTCGCCGAGCTCTATGCGGAACTGGCCCATGGCATCAACGAACGGACGGTGAAGTCGCTGGAGGGGCGGCGGCCGGAGAACACCACGGCGACGTCGTTCGAGGCGTATGTGGCGGAGGTGGTGGGGTGACTAGCGGGTGGCCAACCCTGTAGGGGCGAACTCATTCGCGATGGGGGGTTGCTCGGAGCTGGCCGGTCCCCCCTCACCCCCGGCCCCTCTCCCTAGATGGAGAGGGGTGACTCTCGCCTGCACTGCCCTGCCTCACTGACAACTTGGTCTGGCTGTGCAAAAACCCTGTGGGGGCGATTTCACTCGCCAAGCAGGCCGCAGGGCTGCCTTGCTCTTGTAGAAGCGAATTCATTCGCGATGGGGGGGTTGCTCGGAGCTGGCCGGCCCCCTCTCCCCCGTCCCCTCTCCCTGAATGGAGAGGGGTGACTCGCGCCTGCACCGCCCTGCCTCACTGGCGCCTTGGTCTGGCTGTGCACAAACCCTGTGGGGGCGATTTCAATCGCTGTGCAGGACACAGTCCTGCCAAGTCTGGTGCCGGACGATTCACGGCCTCGCATCAGCTGTTGGCGCAGGCGCTGGACTCTTTCAGGTAGGTCACGGATTTCTCTTCGCCCTGGGAATCGACGTAGGTCATCTTCGCCTGGATGGTCTCGCAGGTCAGCGAGTTCGGCTCGTCGATGGAGATGACTCGGGCGACGTCCAGCGGCATGCCGTAGCTGTAGGGCACGGCCTCGGCGGATTTAGCCGCGAAGACGCTGCCGCTGGCCAGGAAGGCGAGCAGCAAGGTGGTACTGGTGGTAATTGCACGGTTCACGGTGGTTCTCCTGTTTGCCTGGAAGGCCCCGGCATCGCTGGCGATGCGCTTTCGGCCGATGTGCCAATTCGACTCCAGGCAAGGCGCGGGAAAAAGACGCCTTTGCTGAAAGCGCTTTTCCGTAGCGCGCAACAATCTTCGCCGCCCGACGGTCATGCCCCCGCTTCTGGCCGGGTCTATCGTTCCCTGACCGGAAAACGGCCACCGCGAGGACGAGGCCATGAACACCAGTGATCTGCTCGAACAATTACTGCGGTCCGGCCAGGCCGGGGCAGCGCAACGGGGCGACGCGGGCATGGCGTCGCAGGACCCTCTGGGCGGGCTCGGTGGCCTGCTGGGCGGTCTCATGGGAGGTGGCGGCGGCGCCAATGCCGGACTGGGCGGCCTGCTCGGCGGCATCCTCGGCGGAGGCCAGAGCGGTGCCTCCATGGGCGGCGGTTCGATGGGTGGCGGTGGCGGGCGTTCCGGAGGACCGAATTACGCCGCGCTGGCGTCCCTCGGCATGATGGCCTTCCAGGCGTACCAGGCCTGGCAACGCCAGCAGTCTTCCGCACCCCAGCAGGCGATCAGCACGGTGGACCAGCTTTCCGGTGCCGAGGCCGATGACCACAGCCTGGCCATCCTCCGCGCACTGATCGCTGCCGCCAAGGCCGATGGCCGCATCGACGAGCAGGAAAAACAGGCCATCTATGCCGAGATTTCCCGGCACACCGACGACCCGCAATTGCAGGCGTGGCTGGACCAGGAAGTGCAACGGCCGCTGGACGCCGCCGAAGTGGCGCAGGCCGCATCGGACCCCGGTATGGCGGCCGAGATGTACCTGGCCAGCGTGATGCTGGTGGATGACCAGCAATCCGCCGAACGCGCCTACCTGGACGAACTGGCCTATCAGCTCAGGCTCGATCCGAACCTGCAGGCCCAGCTGGAGCAGCAGGCGCGCGGCACTGCCTAGGGTGTTACCTGATAGCCGCGCTGCTGCAGGCAACTCGTATAGGCCGACGACGCCGTGCTGCTGGCCTGCTCGTTGGTGCGGCGGTCCTGCCTGCGCTCCTGGCGCTGACGCGAACCGCCGACCACGGCACCGGCCACCGCAGCGTCCTTGGCTTTTTCCTGCCGGTACTCCTTCTGCAGATCGTCATCGATACGGTCGTAGTCGTTGCTGCGCGCCTGGCCAACGACGGCACCGGCCATGGCCCCCGTCGCGGCGCCCCGGACTCGACCGCCGCTCGGGTTGGAGGTGGTAGTGCTCGTGGAGCTGCCGGCCTGGGCCTGGCAGTTGGCGATATCTTGCTGGACCTGTTGCTGGGTCTGGCCCTGTAGCGGCACCACGGTTTCGGCGAAGGCGGGCAGGCAGATGAGCGAGGCGAGCAGGGTCCAGCGGCAAGGGGCGAAGGAGATCATGGAGGTGAGGCTCTCGAAGGAAGTGGATGGGGCCGACGTGTCTCCGACCATGTGGAGTTCAGTCTGGTTCGGCTCCGGGCAATGCGACGGCGATGCCGACCAATGGGCGCGGTCCATCGGCTTCAGGTAGCCTTGCGCACCCGCTAACCTCTACGCACCCAATCGCACCGAGCCATTCCATGTCCGACCTGCCCCTCGATGAAATCGACCGCCAGCTGATCGCCGCCCTGCAGATCAACGCCCGCGAGAGCGTGGCCACGCTCGCCCGGCGGCTGGGCATCGCACGCACCACGGTGACCTCGCGCCTGGCACGGCTGGAGAAGGCGCAGGTCATCACCGGCTACGGCGTGCGCCTGGGCCGGCGCGTGGCCGATGGCGGCCTGCAGGCCTACGTGGGGATCACGGTGAAACCGCGCAGCGGCAAGGACGTGCTGCGACGCCTGACCGGCATGGCGGAAGTGCAGGTGCTCTGCGCGGTGAGCGGCGAGTTCGACTACGTCGCCTGGCTGCGCGCCGACTCCCCCGAGCGCCTCGACGAATTGCTGGACCTGATCGGCAGCGTGGACGGGGTGGAGAAGACCACCACCTCGATCATCCTCAGTTGCAAGATCGACCGCGGCCAGCCGCTGGCGCCGCCAGCCACCTGACGCCGCCACAGCGACCTCCGCTCAGAAGCGATCCAGCCGGAAAGGAGCCAGGTCCGGCAGACAGTGCGACGGGCCCACCGCTGCCGGCAGCCCCGCCAACCCGGCGATGTGCTCGGCGGTGATCGCTGCCTGAGTAAGCCCCAGGTGCTGGTGGCCGAAAGCGAGCATCACCCGCCCCTCGCACACCCGGTCGATGATGGGCAGCGAGTCCGGCAGGGATGGCCGAAATCCCATCCAGGGGGTTGCCCCTTCGGCATTCAGTTCGCGGCTGAACAGTCCCTTGCCGAGGCGGAGCAACTGCCAGGCGCGCTCCATGTTCGGTGATCGCGCCAAACCGGCGAACTCAACGGTGCCGGCCAGACGCAGGCCGCCGGCCATTGGCGACATGATGAACCTGCGCTCGAGCGAGGTGACGGCGAACGGCAGCCGCCCGTGCTCCTGGGGCAACATCAGGTGATAACCCCGCTCGGTATCCAGCGGTACCCGCTTGCCGGTCAACCCGGAGGTGAGCCCGGCCGAGTGGGCGCCGCAAGCGATCAGCACCTGGCGGGCCCGCAGGCTGCCCTCCCCGGTGCTCAGCGCGACGCCATCCTCGAGCAACTGCCCACCGAGCACGCGCTGATGGAGGAAACGAACACCCAGCCTCTCGGCGGCATTGGCCAGTTCGCAGACCACTCGGAACGGGTCGATGAAGTGCCCGGTACTCGGGAAGAACAACCCGCCGCGTATCCGCTCGCTCAGTTGCGGCGCGGCATCGTGCACCGCCCCCGACTCCCAGAACTCCACCGGCACGCCCTGCCCGGCCATGCGGGCCTGTAGCGCTTCGAGCGCCTGACGGGATTCGGGGCGCTCGTACATCAGCAGCGAGCCGTCCTCCTTCAGCAGACTGGGGCGTTCGATAACCGCCAGCAGCCGTTGCCAGGCCCGCAAGCTGGCTTCGTTCAGCCCGCGCAGGCCGGAGATTGTGCGCTGGAAGGGCGCCGACCGCAGGTTGAGCAGCAGGCGCGTGAACCAGGGCAAGGCGAACGGCAGGTACTTCCAGTCCAGACGCAGCGGGCCCATGGGGTCCATGAGCATCGCCGGCAGTCGCTTGAGGATCGACAGGTCGGCGATGGGAAAGACCTGCTCGGTGGCCAGGTGCCCGGCGTTGCCGAACGAGGCGCCCTGCCCCGGCCCTTGCGGGTCGATGACCAGGACGCGCTTGCCCTGCCGGGCCAGTTGAAGGGCGCAGGCGACGCCGATGATGCCGGCGCCGACCACCGCGATATCGATCTCGGCCTGAACGGGAGCGGAAGCGATTGCCATGGCGCTATGCCTCCCTCTGGCCATCGAGCAGGCGTCGCAGCCGCAGGGGGTTGTCTTGCCTGAGCTCGGTGGGCAGCAGGTCATCCGGGAAGCCCTGGTAGCAGACTGGCCGCAGGAAACGGCGGATGGCGGCGGTGCCTACCGAGGTACTGCGCGCGTCCGAGGTGGCCGGGAACGGGCCGCCGTGGACCATGGCGTCGCACACCTCGACGCCTGTCGGCCAGCCGTTGACCAGCACGCGGCCGGCCTGGAGCTCCAGGGTCGGCAGCAGGGCCCGGGCGGCGTCGAAGTCCGCCTCGTCCAGGTGCAGGGTCGTTGTGAGCTGGCCTTCGAAGTGCTCGGCGATTTCGCGTATCTGCTCCTCGTCGCGGCACTGCACGATCAACGCGGCCGCACCGAAGACCTCGGCCTGCAATGCCGGGTCGGCCAGGAAGGCTTCGGCAGAGGTGACGAACAGTTGCGCCTGGCAGCGGTTGGGGCCATCGCCCGGTAGCCCGATGGCCACACTCCGTACCTCGGCGTGCCCGGCCAGCGCGCCGGCGCCGGTTTCGAAGGCGTCGAAGATGCCCGGCGTGAGCATGGTCTGTGCTGGGCTGCTCTGCAGTTGCTCGGCGGCCGCCGCAATGAAGGCATCCAGTGCCGCGCCCCGGCGGGCGATCACGAGGCCAGGGTTGGTGCAGAACTGTCCGGCACCCTGGGTCAGCGAGGCGATGAAGCCCTGGGCCAGGCCCTCGCTACGGCCCTGCAAGGCGGCGGGAAGTAGGAACACCGGGTTGATCGAACTCATCTCCGCATACACCGGAATCGGCTCCGGCCGGGCCTGGGCCGCCCGGCACAGGGCCAGGCCGCCGCTGCGCGAGCCGGTGAAACCGACGGCCTTGATGCGCGGGTCGCTGACCAGGGCGATGCCCACTTCCCGCCCGGCGCCGAACAGCAGCGAGAACACGCCCTCGGGCATGACGCAACGCTCCGCGGCACGGGCCACGGCACGCCCCACCAGTTCGCTGGTGCCGGGGTGTGCGCCGTGGGCCTTCACCACCACCGGGCAGCCGGCCGCCAGCGCCGAGGCGGTGTCGCCGCCGGCCACGGAGAAGGCCAAGGGAAAGTTGCTGGCGCCGAACACCGCCACCGGCCCCAGGGGCAATTGGCGCTGGCGCAGGTCTGGGCGTGGCAGGGGCTGGCGATCCGGTTGGGCCGTGTCGACCCGCACATCCAGCCATTCGCCTGAGCGCACGGTGCGGGCGAAGGTGCGCAGCTGCTGGCAAGTTCGGCCGCGCTCGCCCTGGATACGCGCTTGGGGCAGCCCGGTTTCGGCCACGGCGCGCTGGATCAGTTCGTCCCCCAGCGCTTCGATCTCCTCGGCGATGGTTTCGAGGAACCCGGCGCGCGCCGCCAGCGAGGTTTCCCGGTAGCCGGCGAAGGCCGCCCAGGCCAGGGCGCAGGCCTGCTCCACCTGGGCCTGGCTACCACCGGGATAGGCGGGTTCGAGCGGGGTGCCGGTGGCGGGATCGATGGCGCGGATCGCTTCGCGGCTGCCGGCTACGGCCTGGCGGCCGATCAGCATGTTGCCTGTCAGTTTCATGGTGCTTCCTGGTTGTGCGGGGTGCGCTCCGCCGCGGAGCGGGTGCTCCGCGGCGGGCCTGGGTCAGACGAGGTTCTGCTCCACCGACCAGTTGGCGTACCACTGGCGGAACAGCCCGTACTGCTGCTCGGCGTAGCGGCGCTGGGAGTCGCTGAGCGCGTCGCTCTCGTTGAAGTGCAGGCTGTATTCGCGGTCGCCGTTGAGCACCATCAGGTACTTGTAGAACAGCACCAGGTCGCAGCCCTCGTCGAAGGACGACAACACGTCCAGCGCCGCGCTCAGCTCCAGGGCGAGGCGACGCGCGCGGGTATCACCCTTGGCAGCCTGCCGGCTCAGCGCCACCAGCTGCAGCACCTCGCGTGGCAGCACGTTGCCGATGCCGGTGATGGTGCCGGTGGCGTTGCAGTTGACGTAGCCGTGGAACACCTGGGTATCCACACCGGCCATGAGGATCACCTCGTCGTCGCGGGAGGTGATGTGCTCGGCCGCATAGCGCATGTCGGCGGCGCCGCCGAACTCCTTGAAGCCGATCAGGTTGGAGAACTGGCCGCGCAGCTCGAAGAACAGGTCGGCGCGGGTGGAAAAGCTGTAGTAGGGGCTGTTGTAGATCACCGCCGGCAGCGTGGGGGCGGCGCCGAGCACGGCGGAGAAGTGGGCCTTCTGCGCGGCGGGCGAGGCGGCGCGGGAGAGCAGGCGCGGGATCACCATGAGTCCGTGGGCGCCCACCTTGGCGGCGTGCGCGGCATGGGCAACGGCCTCGCGGGTGCTGACCGCACCGGTGCCGACGATGGTGGGCACGCCGGCCTTCACCAGTCGCGCCACGCCTTCCTGGCGCTGGGCTTCGCTAAGCAGCGGCCAGTCGCCCATGGAGCCGCAGTAGACCACCGCGCTCATACCGATATCGATCAGCTCGCGGCCCTTGGCGACCAGGGCGTCGAAGTCCGGCGTGCGCTCGGCGGTGCACGGCGTCATCAGGGCGGGAATGCAACCGGTGAAGATGCTGTCGTTCATTGTTCTGCTCCTTGGTGCAGGGGGATGAAGAAGGCGTGGAGGCTCAGATGCCCCACGCGAAGGGGTCCTGTTCGTCGATGAGCAGGGTGCTGTCGGCCGTCAGGTAGGCGCGGCCGGTGATGAAGGGGCGGATGCGTTCTCCGTCCGGTTCGTAGTGGCCTTCGAAGCGGCTACCAGTGATGCCGGCCTGGACCCAGGTCTGGCCGGGCGCGAGCTTTTCATCGGCCGCCAGGCACGCCAGCTTGGCGCTGGTGCCGGTGCCGCAGGGCGAGCGGTCGTAGGCCTTGCCCGGGCACATGACGAAGTTGCGGCTGTCGGCTTCGTCGTCATCGGCGAAGAGCTCGACGTGGTCGATCAGCGCGCCGCCTTCGCCGTGGATGCCTTGCGCTTCCAGTGCCCTGAGCATCGCCCAGGTGAACGCAGTCAGGGCTTCGACGTTGTCGAGTTGCAGCCGCTGGCCGTGTTCGGACACCAGGAAGAACCAGTTGCCGCCCCACGCGATGTCGCCGTGGACAAGGCCGTGCCCGGGGACCTCGACCGGCACCTGCCGGCGGTAGCGGTAGGCCGGTACGTTGCCGATGGTCACGGCACCGTCTTCATGCAGGGTGGCGCTGACCGTGCCCACCGGCGTGTCGATCTGGTGCTCGCCCGGACCGATCAGCCCCAGGTGATGCAGGGAGGCGACTAGGCCGATGGTGCCGTGGCCGCACATGCCGAGGTAGCCGGCGTTGTTGAAGAAGATCACCCCGCACGTGGCACCGGGTGATACCGGCGGGCAGTACAGGGCGCCCACCAGTACGTCGTTGCCCCGTGGTTCGAGTAGGCAGGCACGGCGCCAGTGGTCATGCCGTTCGCGCAGTGCATCGCGCTGCTCGGCCAGGGTATCGCCGGCCGGTTCGGGAAAGCCTTTCATCACCAGGCGGGTAGGTTCACCGCCGGTGTGGGAGTCGATGACGTGTACGCGCTTCATGAGCTGGTCCATTCAGTGGCCGGGAAGGTTCGGGGAACTTGCTAGGCCATCAGCCGCTCGATGTCGTCCAGCAGGGCTCGCCCCACCCAGACGCCATCACGCTCGCTGCGTTGGCGGGCCGCGAAACGGCGCTGAGACGGCAGACGTGCGCCCTGGTCGGTGATGGCGGCGAACAGTTGCTCGGCGCGCCGCTGGCCGTCGTCCATTGCGTCGCCGAGGAAGCGGGCAGGGTCGAAGGCCAGCAGCAGCTCGCCGTGGCAGGGCGTGGCGCCGGCACCCGCATCAAAGGCCAGGGACTCGGCGCTGGTCATGTCGCCGATCAGCGCGCCGGCCATGAGCTCGATCATGGCGGCGAGCGCCGAGCCCTTGTGCCCGCCGAAGGTCTGCATGGCCCCCTCCAGCGCAGCTCGCGCATCGGTGGTGGGCAGCCCCTCGGCATCCAGGCCCCAACCCAGGGGGATGGGCTTGCCCTGCCGGGCGTGCAACTCGATATCGCCCCGTGCGATGGCGCTGGTGGCGAAATCGAAGACGAAGGGCTCGCGGTCCTTCCGTGGCCAGGCGAAGGCCAAGGGGTTGGTGCCGAATACACCCCTGCTGCCGCCCTCCGGCGCCACCCAGGCGTGGCTGGGGGTCATCGCCAGCCCGACCAGCCCTTCGACGGCGATGGCTTCCACCTCCGGCCAAAGCGCGGAAAAGTGGAAACAGTTGCGGATGACCAGGGCGGCGACGCCCAGTTCACGGGCCTGTTCCACCAGCAGCGGCAGGCCGCTCTGAAACGCCAGCAGCGAATAGCCTCGGTGGGCATCGACGCTGACGACGGCGGGCGCGAGCCGGCTCAGCGTCGGTCGCGCCAGCGGGTCGATCTTGCCGGAGCGCAGCGAATGCACGCACACCAGGACGCGGTAGAGGCCATGGGAATGGCACTCGTCGCGCTGCCCCCGGGTGATGGTGTCGGCAATGGCGCGGGCATGGTCCTCGCCCATACCGTTGTGGGTCAGCGCGCGCGTCGCCAGGGCATGGACCTGCTCGAGGCTGAGGTTGATGAGGTCGCTCATATCCGTACTCCTTTCGCTGGACATCAGGACGAGGCCTGGGTGCGGGCCGTGGCTGGATGCAGGCTCGTTTCGGTGTCGGTACCCTCCTCGCTTTCATCCTCGCCACTGAGAAGGATCAACTCGGCCGGCACGCCGGTGGCCGCGCCCCAGTAGTAGATGGCGGTGGCGCAGGCGGCCACGGCGAGGGTGTCGAAGGGATGGCCAAGCACGCCCAGGCCGCCGAAACTGCCGAGCCAGGAGAGCAGCAGGGTGATGGCGTAGAAGCCGATCAGCCACGCGGACGAGCGCACCTGCTGGGCCAGGCTCAGGTGCTCGGTGGGCACGAAGCGCCGACACAGCAGGTAGATCACGAACATCAGGATCTGCAGGCCCAGCAGCCAGGACACGGTACTCCAGCCTGACCAGTAGACGATCAGCGCAGCGATGACGAAGGACAGCGGCCCCATCACGCCCAGGCCCCTTACCCGGAACGGGCGCGGCATATCGGGGGCGTTGCGGCGCAAAGCAGCGACGGTCACCGGAGCCACGGCGTAGCTCAGCACCAGCGCGGCCGACACCACGTTGATCAGGGCCTCCCAGGAGGGGAACGGCAGGGTCCAGAACACCGACAGGGCGAAGGTCAGCCAGAGCGCCGGGCGCGGGATGCCGGACTGTTCGTCTACGCGGGTGAAGATCCTGAAGAAGGTGCCGGTCTGCGCCCAGCCGTAGACGACCCGGGGAGTGGCATTCATGTAGATGTTGCCGCAACCGCTGGGTGAGATCACCGCATCAGCGACCACCAGGTAGGCCAGCCAGCCCACGCCGAGGACCAGGGCGATGTCCCTGTACGGCAAGGCGAACTCTTTGGAGATTCCGGCCCAGCCGTTGGCCAGCATTTCCGTGGGCACGGCGCCGAGGAAGGCCAGTTGCAACAGCACATAGATGGCGGTGGAGAGCAGGACCGAGAGGATCAGCGCGATGGGGATAGTGCGCTGCGGATTCTTCACCTCGCTGGCCACCGAGATGATCGGCGTGAGCCCCAGGTAGGCGAAGATGATGCCGCCCGCGGAGACCGCCATCTCGATGCCCGAAAGGCCAAAGGGCGCGAAACCCTGGGCCACGAAGTTCTCCGGCTTGAAGAAGGCGAACAGCACGCCGATGACCAGCAGCGGCACGATGAACTTGAACACGCTGACCAGGTTGTTGGCCCTGGCGAATGTCTTGACGCTGCGGTAGTTGAGCCAGAAGAACAGGCACAGCAGGCCGAACTGCACGAGCCAGCCGAGGATGGTCGGGGCGCTGGAGCCCGCCTCGGTCAACGCCGGGAACCAGGCTGCCGCGTACTGACGGGAGGCGACCACTTCGATCGCCACCAGGCTGGAGAAGGCGATCAGGGTGATGAACCCCATCAGATAGCCCAGCAGCGGGCCATGGGAGAACACCGGATACCGCACCACGCCGCCGGCACGCGGCAACGCTGCACCCAGTTCGCAATAGATGATGCCAAGCAGCAGTACGGCGAACCCGCCGAGTAACCAGGAGATGATCCCCGCCGGGCCGGCGATCGCCGAGACGTGGCTGGCCGCGAATAGCCAACCGGAGCCGAAGATGGCCCCCAGGCCGATGAAGGTCAGGTCCATCAACGAGAGTTGCTTCTTGAATTTTCCGGACATCGCGTCGCCTTCTTGTGAGTTATTGGATGGGCTGGTGGATTGCCATTCGGGGCTGGGATAGGCGTGTCGATGCTGCCCCTTGGTGAGTGCGTATTCCCTGGGTTCGCCGACCGGGGCGATGGCCATAGAGTGGACGGGCGACGCGCCTTCGCGCTTGATGCCTTTCCCCGCTTCGGGTGACGAAATCAGCACAGTCCGGACAGCGGCGCAGCCCGTTCCGGTTCGCGCTCGACAGGCCGCTGGCCCTGGGGCAAGCTGCCGGCGTGGGCATCGCCGGCCAACCATGGGGAGGATGGAAATGATGTCGCGTGGCGCACTTGCGGCACTCTGCTCAGAGAGCGATCTGAAGCGCCCGGAAACCATGGATGAACTGCTCGCGAGCGTGCAGATGCTGCTGCCGATGCTGGATGCGATCTCCAGCGCAGCGATCTTCATCAAGGACGCCCAGGCACGTTACGTCATGGCCAATCGCACGCTGGTCCAGCGCTGTGGCCTGAAGCCCCTGCTGGGCAAGACCAGCGCCGAGGTGTTCCCCGCACAATTCGGCCCTGGCTACACCGAGCAGGACCGGCGAGTGCTGGAACAGGGCCAGGTGCTGGAAGACCAATTGGAGCTGCACTTGTATGGCAGCCGGGAGCCGGGCTGGTGCCTGACGCACAAGCGCCCCTTGCATAGTCGCGCAGGCGAGATCATCGGCCTGGCGGGCATCTCGATGGACCTGCAGTCCGCCAGCCACACGCACCCAGCCTATGAGCGTCTCGCCGCAGTGGACGAACACATCCGCACGCACTTCCACGAGCCCATCACCCTGGACACGCTGACGCGTATCGCCGGCATCTCCGTCGCCCAGCTGGAACGCTACTGCAAGCGTGTGTTCCACCTGACTCCACGACAGATGATCAACAAGGCGCGGCTCGAGCACGCGCATCGGCTGTTGCAGACCGATCTGCCGATCACGGAAGTCGCCCTGCAGTGCGGCTACACCGACCACAGCGCATTCAGCCGGCAGTTCAAGCTGCTGACCGGTTTCACACCCCGGCAGTATCGGCAGGCGACCGCGGCCAGCCGATAGCGCTGCGGATGCAGCCCTTTCCGGGCACGCCGGACAGGGTCAACATGGGCAGCGCCCCTTCGCGAGCAAGCTCACCCTACGGTTTCTTCTCTCGCCGACTAGCCTGGGAAAGGGACGCGTGAAGCAGCTTCGTCACTACGAACTTTTTCATCGTCACTTTGTATTGCCAGCATTCCAAATGACGACACTTTGCATCTTATGGACGAAAACGACGCTCCCTAGAATGGCCCCACCGCGCCCAACGGGCCGCTCTTCCACAAGCCTTCAAGGTCCAGCATGAACAACAACAATCGCCACCCCGCCGACGGCAAGAAACCCATCACCATTTTTGGTCCGGACTTCCCCTTCGCCTTCGATGACTGGATCGAACATCCCGCGGGCCTGGGGAGCATCCCGGCTGAACAGCAGGGTGCCGAGGTAGCCATCGTCGGCGCCGGTATCGCCGGGCTGGTGGCGGCTTACGAGTTGATGAAGCTGGGCCTGAAGCCCGTGGTGTACGAAGCCTCCAAAATGGGTGGGCGCCTGCGTTCGCAGACCTTCGAAGGCACCGACGGCATCATCGCGGAGCTGGGCGGCATGCGTTTCCCGGCGTCCTCCACCGCCTTCTACCACTACGTGGACATGCTCGGCCTCAAGACCCAGCCCTTTCCCAACCCGCTGACCCCGGCTTCGGGCAGCACGGTCATCGACCTGGAGGGCAAGACCTACTACGCCGAGAAGATGACCGACTTGCCGGCACTCTTCCAGGAAGTGGCCGACGCCTGGGCCGATGCACTGGAGGACGGCGCCCGCTTCGGCGACATCCAGCAGGCCATTCGCGACCGCGATGTGAAGCGCCTGAAGGAGCTGTGGGACACCCTGGTACCTCTGTGGGACGACCGCACCTTCTACGACTTCGTAGCCAGCTCCAAGGCTTTCGCCAAGCTGTCCTTCCATCACCGCGAAGTGTTCGGTCAGGTGGGCTTCGGCACCGGCGGCTGGGACTCGGACTTCCCCAACTCGATGCTGGAAATCTTCCGCGTGGTGATGACCGCCTGCGACGACAACCAGCACCTGATCGTCGGCGGCGTGCAGCAAGTGCCCATGGGCATCTGGCGCCACGTCCCCGAGAAATGCGTGCACTGGCCGGCGGGCACCAGCCTCGCGTCCCTGCACAACGGCGCACCGCGTCCCGGCGTGAAGCGCATCGCCCGGGCCGCCGATGGCAGCCTCGCCGTCACCGACAACTGGGGTGACACCCGTCATTACGCTGCCGTGCTCGCCACCTGCCAGAGCTGGCTGCTGACTACCCAGATCGAATGCGAGGAATCACTCTTCTCGCAGAAAATGTGGATGGCCCTGGACCGCACCCGCTACATGCAGTCGTCCAAGACCTTCGTGATGGTCGATCGCCCGTTCTGGATGGACAAGAATCCGGAAACCGGCCGCGACACCCTGAGCATGACCCTCACCGACCGTCTCACGCGCGGCACCTACCTGTTCGACAACGGCGACGACAAGCCAGGCGTGATCTGCCTGTCCTACTCGTGGATGAGCGACGCGCTGAAAATGCTGCCGCACCCGGTGGAGAAGCGCGTGAAGCTGGCCCTGGATGCGCTGAAGAAGATCTACCCGGACGTGGACATCGCCGGCCACATCATCGGCGACCCGATCACCATTTCCTGGGAGTCCGACCCGCACTTCCTCGGCGCCTTCAAGGGCGCGCTGCCGGGCCACTACCGCTACAACCAGCGCATGTACGCGCACTTCGTGCAGGACGACATGCCCGCCGAACAGCGCGGCATCTTCATCGCCGGTGACGACGTGTCCTGGACCCCGGCCTGGGTGGAAGGCGCGGTGCAGACCTCGCTCAACGCGGTCTGGGGCATCATGAAGCACTTCGGTGGCAGCACCTCGCCCGAGAACCCCGGCCCCGGCGACTGCTTCGCCGAACTCGGCCCCATCGCCCTGCCGGACTGAGCTAGGAGACGCTCCATGCGCATCGCCCTCTTCCAATGTCCACCGCTGCCGCGCGACCCGGCGGCCAACCTCGATCGCCTGCAGCTGCGGGCGGCCGAGGCGGCCCGACGCGGCGCACAGCTGCTGGTCACGCCGGAGATGTACCTCAGCGGCTACAACATCGGCGCGGAAGCGGTCAGCGCCCTGGCCGAACCCTGCGACGGCGCCTGGGCCGGACGGATTGCCGAGATCGCCCGAGAGCAGGGCATCGCCATCCTCTATGGCTATCCGGAACGTAGCGTCGAAGGCGCCATCTTCAATTCGGTGCAACTGATCGACGCCAAGGGCCAGCGCCTGGGCAACTACCGCAAGACCCACCTCTTCGGTGAGCTGGACAGGAGCATGTTCAGCGCCGGCGGCGACGACTATCCACTGGTGGAATTGCACGGCTGGAAGCTGGGCATGCTGATCTGCTACGACGTGGAGTTCCCCGAGAACGTCCGCCGCCTGGCACTCGCCGGCGCCGATGCGGTGCTGGTTCCGACCGCCAACATGGAGCCGTACGATTTCGTTTGCGATGTGCTCGTCCGCACCCGCGCCTTCGAAAGCCAGTGCTACCTGGCCTACGCCAACTATTGCGGCGCCGAGGGGGAAATCCGCTACTGCGGCCTTTCCAGCGTGTGCGCGCCGGACGGCAGCCAGGCCGCGATCTGCGGCCGTGAAGAAACCCTGGCGTTCGCCGACCTTAAGCGTGACAAGCTGGAGGCCTCGCGGCAGAGCCTGACCTACCTCAGGGATCGGCGGGCGGAGTTGTATCGCCCATTGCTGTAAGGCCAGGGATTGCCCCACAGGACTGTGCCAAGGGTGAGCCAATAGTCACCCCTCTCCTTCTGGGAGAGGGGCCGGGGCGGGCTGCGTTCAGATGAGGGTGGTTGCAGGCTTGCTCGTCGTCGATCCCTTTTCGCGAATGAATTCGCTCCTACAGGGCAGGACTTCGTCCTGCATGGCGAATGAATTCGCCCCTACAAGTTTTGCCGTTAGGTCAGTGAAGCATGCGGCCCAGTGAGGTAATCCAGCAGACGGAACAGGGTGGGCGCCAAGGCGCTGCAATGGGGGAAGCCGTCACGGATGGCGGTCGCGTCCTCCACTGAGCCGGGTAGCTCCAGATCCGTCGCGCAGGCTTCCAACATCGCCTCGATGCTTTCCGGCGTGCTTTCCAGATGGCATTGCAGGCCAATGGCACGCTCTCCCAAGATGAACCCCTGATTGGCGCAGGCCGCCGACCCGTAAAGAGGAATCGCACGGGGCGGCAGGTCGAAGGTTTCGCCGTGCCAATGCATGGCCAACAGCCGCTGCGGCAGCATGCGGCCCAGTGGCGAATGGTCTGCCTCGGCGCGCTTTTCCATCGGCCACCAGCCGATCTCCGCCTCGCCCTTGCGCACCTCCGCGCCCAGCGCCTGGGCCAGCAATTGACCACCGAGGCAGATGCCCAGCACGCGCTTGCCCGCATCGAGCGCCTTGCGGATTAGCATCTTCTCGGCCTTCAGCCAAGGAAGCTCCGCTTCGTCATGCACGCTCATGGGGCCGCCCATGACGATCAGCAGGTCGAAATCGTCAGGCCCGGGCAGGCCAACTTCGGCGTAGAGGTTATGCACGCGAACCCGCGCGGCGCGCAGGTCGAGCCACTGCTGGATGCGGCCGGGGCCTTCGAAGGGGGCATGCTGCAGGATGGCAACGCGCATGTCAGGCGATTTCCAGGGGTTTGCTCTTGGCCAGGGCGAAGGCGCGGTTCAGGCGCTTGAGCATTTCATCGACATTGGCGCGACTTACCGTCAGCGCCGGGGTGAAGCGCAGGCAGTCGGGCTGCGGCGCATTGATCAGCAGCCCTTCGGCGAAAGCATGCCGCGCCACGAGGGGCGCGGACTGGTGGATCAGTGGAAGGCCGACCATCAGTCCGTGGCCACGCAGGGGACCATGACCGTGGCGACGGGACACCCGCGCCAGGCCTTCGCGCAGGTGCTGGGCCACGTCGCGCACCTGTTCCAGGAAGCCAGGCTCCAGCACGGTGTTCAGCACCGCCAGGCCGGCGGCCGTCATCAGGGCGTTGCCGTGGTAGGTACCGCCCTGCTCGCCCGGCTCGAAGCAGCAGGCGTTGCCACGGGCCAGCAGCGCGGCCAGGGGCACACCCCCACCCAGTCCCTTGCCAAGGGTGATGATGTCGGCGCGAATGCCGTACAGCTCTTCCGCCAGCAAGGTGCCGCAACGGCCGATGCCGGTCTGCACTTCATCGAGGATCAGCAGCACGCCGCGCTCGCGGCACAGGCGCTCTGCACCCTGCAGGTAATCCAGCGTGGCGGGGATAACGCCGGCTTCGCCCTGTACAGGCTCCAGCATCACCGCCACCGTCGCCGCGTCCACGGCAGCGGCCAGGGCCTCGAGGTCGTTGTAGGGGACCTTGGTAAAACCGGGCACCTTGGGCTCGAACATCGCTTCGAAGGCCGGCTTGCCGGAAGCCGACATGGTGGCCAGCGTGCGGCCGTGAAAGCTGTTGCTCGCGGTGACGATGCCGAAGGCGCCGCCCCGATGCAGCTGGCCCCACTTGCGCGCCAGCTTGATCGCCCCTTCGTTGGCCTCGGCACCGCTGTTGAGGAAATACACCTGGTCGCTGCCGCTGGCCTGGCACAAGCGCGAGGCCAGTTCGAGCATGCCGCGGTTGTAGTAGGCCGGGCCGGGGTTGATCAGGCTCTCCGCCTGACGCTTGAGTGCATTCACTACGACGCTGGGGCTATGGCCGAGGCTGTTCACTGCCCAGCCCTGGGTGAAGTCCAGGAAGGCATGGCCTTCGGAATCCCAGAGCCAGGAACCCTGGCCGCGCACGAACAGCTGTGTGGGTCGTTCCACGGTCTTCATCAGGCGCAGGTCGGCGAGGGCGTCACGCATGTTCGGACACCTCTTCATGGCGATACTCAATGCCCAGCAGGCGCAGGCCGTCCGGGCCCTGTTCGAGGATGCGGCGGAGTTCCCGACGGTGCTCGATGTGCAGGCTGAAACCTTCCTCGCGCGGGAAGCGCTTGCGCATCTCGTGGGTCATTTCCACGTAGCGCGCCTGGCTCACGCTGATTTCGGCGAACAGCACGTCGTCACGACGCAGGCTTATGCGGTAGTCGCTCATGCGCGCATCCCCTCCAGCGGCAAGCCCTGCAAGCGCGCATTCCAGTCTTCCACCAGGCCGGTGGTGAGGCGCCTGGCAATGGTATCGCGCCAGCGACCGGTTAACGCCTCGCACTGCTGCAGTTGTTGCAGGCCAGCGTGCTCCAGCGGGTAGTGGAAGTAGCTCTGAATAGCGTGGGCGACGGTCAGGCCGGGGTAGCTGCGCTGGATCAGTTCCAGCGAATCTTCCTGGCTGACGAAGCCGGGCCGCAGCACGCAGTAGAACCAGCCGCAGCGGCCGGTTTCCTGCACCCTTTGCGGCAGGTCGGGAATTCCCCAGCGCCGGCTTAGGCGATAGCAGGGCGAACGCGGCTGACTGACCTGGATGAAGGCCTGTCCCCAGCGGAAGATGTCGCCGATGCACACCTGGTCTTCGGTCAGGCCGTAGGTGGAAAGGTTTTCGCCGAAACTTGGCGCCTTCCAGTCGACGTCGCGGAAATGCTTGCGCCAGTATTCGTAATGCTCGGCCGGATAGTGGTGCAGGGCCCGTTCCGGGCCACCGTGAAAGCGTGGATCGCCCTGCTCGTCACTGCCCAGCCCCTGGGGCCAGAGCCAGAGGCGGTGGTCGATCGGCTGCTTGTCGATTGCGCTGGACAAACCGCCACCTATATCTTCGGCTTTACCTATGAAAACCCCATTGACGACAATCGCTGACATTCGCCCTCTCCAGCGCGAGAAACAGTCTCTACGCCGCATAGGCTATGGACTGAAAGCATCATGGGCCATTTCGATTTTCCTGCTTTATCGATAAGTAACGCTTATGGATTTTCGTCAGCTCCGCTACTTCGTCGCGCTCTACGAGGAAGGCCATGTCGGTCGAGCCGCCGAGCGCCTCAGCCTGTCGCAACCCGCACTTTCCCAGCAGATCCGCCAGCTGGAACAGAGCCTGGACGTCAGCCTGTTCCAACGCAGCGGCAAACGCCTGCTGCCGACCCTGGCCGCGCACACCCTGTATAGCCACGCCCTGCCCTTGCTGGATGGGCTGGAGCGCGCCCGCGAAGCCCTGCGCGGCTTCCGTGGCCAGTCGCCGCGCAGCCTGGCTATCGGCGTACTGCAAACGGTGAATGCGGCGCTGGTCCCCCTGCTGCTGGAACGCCTGCGCGAGGCGCAGCCGCAGCTGGTGGTGCAGATCTACGAGCTGTCGGGGCTGGATATCGAGCGTCGCCTGCTGACCGGCAACCTCGACATCGGCATCGGCTTCCTGCCGCCGCGCCAGCCGGGGCTGCACAGCCAGTTGCTCTACGAAGATGAGTTGCAGCTGGTGATTCCCACCGAGCACCCGCTGAAGGAATTCAAGAAGGTTTCCCTGAGCCAGGCGGCTGAACTGCCGATGCTCCTGCTCGGCGAAGAATTCCGCATCCGGCAGATCTGGCAGGAGCAGCTCGCCCTGCTCGGCCGCCGCCCACATGTGCAGGCGGAGCTGAACCATATGGCGGGCATCCTCGACAGCCTGCCGCACACCCTATTGGCCACGGTGTTGCCCGGCCGCGCGCGGCAGATGCACGCCAACCAGCGGCTGCTGTGGAAACCCCTGAGTGAGCCACGGGTGCCGTTGAAGGTGGGATTGGTGTTCCGCGATGCCCAGCGCCAGCAGGCGACCCTGGAGCTGCTGCGCTCGATGCTCGAAAGAGCGGTGGGGCCGAAGGACTATTGATCTGGCGGGCTTTGCGCAACGCAGAAAAAGAAAAACCTCGCCGAAGCGAGGTTTTGCAGACTGTGTCCCGACATCCCTGATCTGACCGCCATCCTGGCGGAAATCCGGCGTATCCCTGTTTTGCAATGCGCTTCCTGCGCGACGTCCAATGGTTTGAAGATTAATCCCCGCCACCAGTGTCCGAAAGGAGCCATAGCCACCAGCGCTTGTAAGCCAATGCTTACACGATTTCGGAATTAGCTGACTGCCGTTGCAACCTAAAGGCGCAACCAAGCAAGCGATCGGTTGGTCTTGGTTTGCCCCTGACTGTATTGTTAGACTCGTTTTGTCCTACAAGAACTACAGACCCCGACACGGCGGTCCCAGGGTCATTACCATGCGCCCAGTTGTTACTGCCCTCTTTTGCCTGGCGGCCACGGCCGCCAGCCATGCATACGCCGGCGGCCAGGACCGCCTGGCCGATCCCAAGGCCGCGGTCGAGCAGGCCTTCTGGCAACAGCTCTACGCTGGCGGCGGTGTCACGCTTTATTGCGGCAAGGCCTTCAGCGCTCCGAGCGGCCTGCTCAGCGCGAGCCCGGTGTACAGCGCCAAGCAGATCAAGAGCGCACTGCGCTGCGTCACCGACAGCCAATGCCAGGTTGCCAATCCGCAGTACCCCTACATGCTTGCCGACCTGCACAACCTCTACCCGGACCAGTCGCGCATCGAACTGGCGCGGCGCAACGCCCTGTTCGGCACTGTGGGCGAAGGCAGTCAGAGCACGCTGGCCGACTGCGACTTCAAATCCGCGTACCAACTGGTGGAGCCCCGCGACGCGGCCAAGGGCAACGTGGCACGAGCGATTTTCTACATGCATACGGAATACGGCCTGCCCATCGTCGGGCAGTTGCAGATGTTCCAGCAGTGGAACCGCCTGGACCCGGTGGATGACGAGGAACGCGCGCGCAACAGCAAGATCGAATCAATCCAGGGCAATCGCAACCGTTTTATCGACGATCCGACGCTGGCGGATTCGTTGGAGCCTTGATGCTTCCACAGGGAAGCAGTTCTCGCTTTTCGTAGGTTGGGTAGAGCTTGCGAAACCCGACATTGCGGACTCACCCCGCGCCGTTGGGCCTCGTTCCTCGGCGACAACCTACGGGGCCGCAGTGCGGACCTTCGCGAATGAATTCGCCCCTACAGAAAGGCATCCCCTGAAAACACAAAGCCCCGCAATTGCGGGGCTTTGTGTCTGCCGGGTAGCGCTTAGAACTGCTCAGCGTCCAGCAGGTAGAGCGACTCGCTGCCGGCCTTCACCGAGGCGGTCAGGGAGTGGATGCGCGGCAGCAGGCGGGCGAAGTAGAAGCGCGCGGTGCCGAGCTTGCTGGCGTAGAAGTCGTCCTGACCTTCTTTCCCCAGGGCAGCGCGGGCCATCAGGGCCCACATGTAGGCGTAGGCGGTGTAGCCGAACACGTGGAGGTACTCCACCGAAGCGGCGCCGATTTCATTCGGGTTGTTCTTCGCGCTATCCAAGACCCACGCGGTCAGCTCGTCGAGGTTGGCGACGGCCGCTTTCAGCGGCTCGGTGAACTCAGCCAGATCCGCGGAAGCGCCGTTGGCGAAGGCCTTGATCTCGTCAGCGAAGTGCTTGTAGAACGCGCCACCGCTGGCCACCACCTTACGGCCCACCAAGTCGAGGGCCTGGATGCCGTTGGTGCCTTCGTAGATCTGGGTGATGCGCACGTCACGCACCAGCTGCTCCTGACCCCACTCGCGGATGAAGCCGTGGCCGCCGAAGACCTGCTGGCCGTGAATGGTAGTTTCCAGGCCGAGGTCGGTCAGGAACGCCTTGGCCACAGGGGTCAGCAGGGCGACCATTTCTTCCGCGCGCTTACGCACGACGGGGTCTTCGCTGAACTTGGCGGTGTCCAGCTGCATGGCGACGTAGCTGGAGAAGGCGCGACCGCCTTCGTTGGTCGCTTTCATGGTCAGCAGCATGCGACGCACGTCCGGGTGGACGATGATCGGGTCAGCGGCCTTTTCCTTGGCGACCGGGCCGGTCGGCGCGCGGCTCTGGATACGCTCGCGGGCGTATTCCACGGCGCTCTGGTAGGAACGCTCGCCGGAGGCCAGGCCCTGGATACCAACGCCCAGGCGCTCGTAGTTCATCATGGTGAACATGGCGGCCAGCCCCTTGTTCGGGGCGTCGACGATGTAGCCGGTGGCGCCGTCGAAGTTCATCACGCAGGTGGCCGAACCCTTGATGCCCATCTTGTGTTCGATGGAGCCGCAGGAAACGGCGTTCTGCTCGCCGAGCGAACCGTCGGCGTTGACCATCACCTTCGGCACCAGGAACAGCGAGATGCCCTTCGGACCAGCCGGGGCATCCGGCAGCTTGGCCAGTACCAGGTGGATGATATTCTCGGTCAGATCGTGCTCACCGCCAGTGATGAAGATCTTGGTGCCGGTGATCTTGTAGCTGCCGTCGGCCTGGGGTTCGGCCTTGGTGCGGATGATGCCGAGGTCGGTACCGGCATGCGGTTCGGTCAGGCACATGGAGCCGGCCCAGACACCCGCGTACATGTTCGGCAGGTACTTTTCCTTCAGCTCTTCGCTGGCGTGGGCGTTGATCGACAGGCAGGCGCCGGCGGTCAGCATCGGGTACAGGCCGAAGGACAGGTTGGCCGCGTTGACCATTTCTTCCACCTGGGCGGAGATCACCTTGGGCATGCCCATGCCGCCGAATACGGGGTCACCGCCCACGCCGACCCAGCCGCCTTCGGCGTAGGTCTTGTAGGCCGAGGGGAAGCCGGCCGGGGTGCTCACGGCGCCATCTTTCCACTGGCAGCCTTCTTCGTCGCCGCTGCGGTTCAGCGGGGCGATCACGCCGCCGGTGACCTTGCCGGCTTCTTCCAGGATGGCGGAGGCGGTATCGGCGTCGACCACTTCGGCCAGGGCAGGCAGCTCAGCCCAGAGCTTGGCGACCTCGAAGACTTCATTGAGGACGAAGCGCATATCGCGCAGGGGCGCTTTGTAGTCAGCCATTGCAAACCTCGTAATCACTCACAGGTGGCCAGTGGGGCCGGTTTCACGGATAGACCCGGAGTGTACATGAACAACTTTTTGGAGACATAGTGTCACTTAGTGACTATACAGTCGCAGTCGGTCACGCACCCCGGTAGAAAGTAAAAGGCCCGCTCCAGGCGGGCCTTCGAACCGTCCATCGGCGGGTCAGAGCGAGAAGTTCTCCGCAGGCAACTGCATCAGGCAATCGCTGCCTGCCTCCACCGCCGCCCGGTGGGCCTCGGTGCGCGGCAGCAGGCGCTTGAAGTAGAAGTCGCAGGTCGCCAGCTTGGTCTGATAGTAGGCGCTGTCGCCCTCGCCCGCCTGCAGCTTGGCTTCCGCCACCAGGGCCATGCGCAACCAGAACCAGGCCAGGGTGATGTAGCCGGAGTACATCAGGTAATCCAGCGCGGCGGCGCCCACTTCGTCCGGGTTCTTCATGGCGGCCATGCCGACCTTCTGGGTCAACTCGCCCCACTGCTGGTTGAGGCGCGCCAGCTCGGCTACCTGCGCCTTGAATCGCGGGTGCTCGGCCTGGGCCTGGCAGAGCTTGTGAATCAATTTGGTGAAGCCGCGCAGCAGCTTGCCCTGGCTGCCCAGTACCTTGCGGCCTAGCAGGTCGAGCGCCTGGATGCCGTTGGTGCCCTCATAGATGGGGGCGATGCGGCAATCGCGCACCAGCTGTTCCATGCCCCATTCGCGGATGTAGCCGTGGCCGCCGAACACCTGCATGCCGAGGTTGGTGGCTTCGAGACCGGAATCGGTCATGAATGCCTTGCAGATCGGGGTGAGGAAGGCGAGCAGGTTCTCGGCTTCTTCGCGCTGCTCGGCGCTGTCGCTGCGATGGGCGATGTCCAGTTGCTGGGCGGTGAAATAGGCCAGCGCGCGGTTGCCTTCGTTGAAGGCCTTCATCGTCAGCAGCATACGGCGCACGTCGGGGTGCACGATGATCGGGTCGGCCGCCTTGTCCGGCGCCTTGGGCCCGGTGAGGGCACGCATCTGCAGACGGTCATTGGCGTACCGCACGGCGCCCTGGTAGCTGGCTTCGCCAAGGCAGAGGCCCTGCATGCCGGTGCCCAGGCGCGCATGGTTCATCATGGTGAACATGCAGTTCAGGCCCTTGTTGGCCTCGCCGATGAGGAAGCCTTTGGCGCTGTCGAAGTTCATCACACAGGTCGCCGAAGCCTTGATGCCCATCTTGTGCTCGATGGAGCCGCAGGAAACGGCGTTGCGCTCACCAACGCCCTCTCCGGCCGGGAGGAACTTGGGCACGATGAACAGGGAGATGCCCTTGGTGCCGGCCGGCGCGTCGGGCAATTTGGCCAGCACCAGGTGGACGATGTTCTCGCTCATGTCGTGCTCGCCGGCGGAGATGAAGATCTTGGTGCCGGAGATCGCGTAGCTGCCATCGGCCTGTGGCACGGCGCGGGTCTTGATGATGCCGAGGTCGGTGCCGCAATGGGGCTCGGTCAGGCACATGGTGCCCGTCCAGCGGCCTTCAGTGAGGCGGGTCAGGTAGGTCTGCTTCTGCTCTTCGGTGCCATGGGCGTGAATCGCCGACATGGCGCCGTGGGTCAGGCCCGGGTACATGGCCCAGGACTGGTTGGCCGAGGCGACCATCTCGCTGATGATCAGTCCGAGGGAATGGGGCAGGCCCTGGCCGCCGTAGGCCGGGTCCGCCGCCAGGCCGTTCCAGCCGCCTTCGACGTACTGGGCGAAGGCTTCCTTGAAGCCCTTGGGCGTGGTCACCACGCCGTCGCGCCACTGGCACTCTTCTTCATCGCCGGAGCGGTTGATGGGCGAGAGCACCTGCTCACAGAACTTGGCGCCTTCCTCGAGAATGGCGGCAACCATGTCCGGTGTGGCATCGCTGGCGCCCAGTGCCGCGTAGCTGGCCGGGTAGTCGAAGACTTCGTCGATGAGGAAACGGATGTCGCGAAGTGGGGCCTTGTATTCGGGCATGGCAGATTCTCCTTGTGAGGGCAGCACTCGATCGTCTGACCCTACTGCGCCCCTGCCCTGCTCACAATGACGCTGCCGATGCTGAATGCAGTGTCATAACTGGCTGCCTCAGCTACGGGCGACCCTTTTGACCCGCACCGCGCCACGACGATTCTCGCCGTGACGGAAGACCCGGTTACGCCCGGCGCTCTTGGCACTGTAGAGCGCCTGGTCAGCGGCTTTGATCACCTCTTCCGGCGTCCGTTGTTCGGCATCCCGCTCGGCCACGCCGATGCTGATGGTCACCGACACCGCCTGCCCGCTGGCAGCACCTCGCCGGGAACGGCCGGTGTCGTCGCTCTTCGGTCGGCTAACCGGGTCTCGCAGGTGCATCTGATACTGCTCGATGGCCTGGCGCACGGCCTCCAGATGCGGCATGCAGTCGTCCACCGACTTGCCGGGGAAGAGAATGGTGAATTCCTCGCCGCCGTAGCGATAGGCCTTGCCGCCACCACCGACCTTACGCAGGCGGCTGGCCACCAGGCGCAGCACCTGGTCGCCCACGTCATGGCCGTAGGTGTCGTTGAATTTCTTGAAGTGATCGACGTCGGTCATCGCCAGCACGTAGTTGCGACCAAGACGCCGCAACCGCTCGTTCAGCGCGCGACGACCGGGCAGGCCGGTGAGCTCGTCACGGAAAGCCATCTGGTAGGCCTCCTGCACCACCGAGGCCGTGAGGGCGAGCATCACCAGGCTGCTCATCACGTGCAGCGCGTGGGGCAGCATGAAGGTCTTGGGCAGCATCCAGAGCAGGCCGCACAGTCCGAGCAATTGCGCGGCATGCTGCGGTCGAGGCTGACGCACATAGATGACTATCAGTGCCACCAGGGCAATGGCGAACGCCAGGTAGGCGAGTTGCACCAGGGTCATCCAGCCGCCATGCAGCAAGGGCCAGTAGATCTTGCCGATCACGCCCAGCATCGCATCCGGGTAGCTGCTGCCGAGCGCTACCACCACGCCGAGCACGGCCATCAACACCGCGCCCCGCGCAACGAAATCCTGCAACAGGTGGGTGCGTTCCTCCCAGCAGCCATACAGGCCATAGAGCAGGGGCAGCAGCAGGCTGGTCAGATGGAAGACCAGTCCGGCGTCCTCCCGAACCACCCGCTCGGCCTGGTAGTAGTCAACCTGGGTATCCAACTGGTAGTAGGCCAGGTAGACCACCAGCAGCAGCGCCACCTGGCGCACGCGACCGTAGGCCGAGCAAAAGGCGCCACCCAGCAAGAGGAGCAGGGTCGGAAGCACATTGAACAAGGAGGTGAAGAACTCGTTCATTCCCGACAGCGAGCCCACCACTCCGCCCCCGACCACCAACGACAAGGGAGGCAGGAAATGGCTGACGCGATAGGACGCACGAGGCCGCACGAGGTCTGATCCTGGGGTTCGAAAGACGGGGAAAAATCGAGGTGGCGATATGATTGCACAGGCGCGAATCACAAAGCACGAGGCCAGTGCGAACTTCTCCATATCCCGACGCGAAGACGGTTCGTACAACGAAAAAGCCCGCCAGATGGCGGGCTTTTCGTGTAGCACCGAACCTTAGTAACCCAGGGCGAAATCTTCTTCGGCCAGGTCCATCAGGTTGTTGGCACCAGACAGCATGGTTTCAGCGTGGGTGCGGGTACGCGGCAGGATGCGCTTGAAGTAGAAGCGCGCGGTCTGCAGCTTGGCCTTGTAGAAGGCAGCATCGCCTTCGCCGGCAGCCAGCTTCTCGGCAGCCAGGCGAGCCATGTCGGCCCAGAAGTAGGCCAGGCAGGCGTAACCGGAGTACATCAGGTAATCCACCGAAGCGGCACCCACTTCCTCGCGATCCTTCATGGCAGCCATGCCGACCTTCATGGTCAGGTCGCCCCACTCCTTGTTCAGCTTGGCCAGCGGCTCGACGAATTCCTTGACGGCGTCGTTGCCTTCATTGGACTGGCAGAACTTGTGCACGATCTTGGTGAAGCCCTTGAGCGCTTCGCCCTGGGTCATCAGGATCTTGCGGCCCAGCAGGTCGAGAGCCTGAACACCGGTGGTGCCTTCGTACAGCATGGAGATACGGCAGTCACGCAGGTTCTGCTCCATGCCCCACTCGCTGATGAAGCCGTGACCACCGTAGATCTGCATGCCGTGGGAAGCGGACTCGAAGCCCACTTCGGTCATGAAGGCCTTGGCGATGGGGGTCAGGAAGGCCAGCAGGGAGTCAGCGGCTTTCTTCTGCTCTTCGTCCTGGCTGTACTTGACGATGTCCACCTGCTTGGCGGTGAAGTAGACCATGGCGCGGTTGCCTTCGGCGAAGGCCTTCATGGTCAGCAGCATGCGACGCACATCCGGGTGGACGATGATCGGGTCGGCAGCCTTGTCCGGCGCTTTCGGGCCGGTCAGGGAACGCATCTGCAGACGATCGCGAGCGTACTTGATGCCACCCTGGAAACCGATTTCAGCGTGGGCCAGGCCTTGCAGCGCGGTACCCAGGCGAGCGGTGTTCATGAAGGTGAACATGCAGTTCAGGCCTTTGTTCGCCGGGCCGATCAGGAAACCGGTAGCGCCGTCGAAGTTCATCACGCAGGTGGCGTTGCCGTGGATGCCCATCTTGTGCTCGATGGAGCCGCAGGAAACGGCGTTGCGCTCGCCCACATTGCCTTCGGCAGTGGGCATGAACTTCGGAACGATGAACAGGGAGATACCCTTGGTGCCGGCCGGTGCATCGGGCAGGCGGGCCAGGACGATATGAACGATGTTGTCGGCCATGTCGTGTTCGCCGGCGGAGATGAAGATCTTGGTGCCGGTGACTTTGTAGGAACCATCAGCCTGGGGCTCGGCCTTGGTGCGCAGCATGCCCAGGTCGGTACCGCAATGCGGTTCGGTCAGGCACATGGTGCCAGTCCACTCGCCGGATACCAGCTTGGTCAGGTAGGTGTGCTTCTGGTCGTCGGTGCCGTGGGCGGACAGGGTGTTCATCGCGCCGTGGGACAGGCCGGGGTACATGCCCCAGGACCAGTTGGCCTCGCCGACCATCTCGCTGATGGCCAGGCCGAGGGATTCCGGCAGACCCTGGCCGCCGTGGTCGACGTCATGGGCCAGGCTCGGCCAGCCGCCTTCGACGAACTGCTTGTAGGCTTCCTTGAAGCCGGTCGGGGTCTTAACGCCGGACTCGCTCCAGGTGCAGCCTTCGATGTCACCCACACGGTTCAGCGGAGCGATCACCTGCTCACAGAACTTGGCACCCTCTTCAAGGATGGCGTCGACCATGTCCGGGGTAGCGTCCTGGCAGCCAGGCAGGCTCTGATAGTGCGCTTCGTAGCCGAGCAGTTCGTCACGAACGAAGCGAATATCACGCAAGGGGGCCTTGTAATCAGGCATAGCGGTAAACCTCTGCAGTGGGTTCCTGGTTCAGCTGACCGGAGCGCCGGTCGCTAACGGCATCTTGTGGTAATTGCGAGAGCAATCAAACAGGCGTTTGAAACATACGTTTATGCTAATTCGCTGTCAAGCGCTGCGCCCGACCGACCGGTCATCTCCCTGGCAGACAGCCGAAGGCCCTGCCTGAAGACAGTAAAGATCAAGAAACAGCGCGACAGCGCCGGAACGAGTCAGGAAGGAGCGGATGAAAAAAGGGCCGCGTTAAGCGGCCCTTGGGGGGATCAGGCGAAGGTATCGATGAGACTGCCGATCATCTGGTCGGTGGCCTTGGCGACCATGCTGCCGGCCTCGGCCTGGACCTTGCCGGCCTCCAGGGCGAGCAGGATGCTGGTGAGGTCGGCTGGTTGTTGAGCCCCCTCGCCGCTGACAGTCTTGCTGGCTATTTCACCGGCTGCCTGCTGGATCATGCGCTGGCCGGATTGGATGGCGCCGAGTCCTGCGCTGAAGCCACTTCCCTGGATTTCCATGTCGGATACCGAAGCTCGATGGACGATGCCGGCAATTGAAGCAGCCGGCATCGTCTTGCGCAATCAACGTCGGATGAGTGCGCCCAACGGTGCCAGGTCGAGATGACGAGCCACAGCGGCCGGAGTCGCCTCGTCCAGGCGTGGTACACGGCCCAGGCAGGGTGCTGGAAGGCGCTCGGCCAGGGTCGCAAGATTCTCTTCCAGGCGAGAAGTGTGCGGGGCGACCACATTGGCCACCCAGCCGGCCAGGGTCAGGCCGTCGCGCTGGATGGCCTCGGCAGTCAGCACGGCGTGATTGATGCAGCCTAGGCGCACACCGACCACCAGGATCACCGGCAGGCCGAGGGCGATGGGCAGGTCGGACAGATTGGCCTGCCCCGCCAGCGGGACACGCCAACCGCCAGCGCCTTCAACCAGGCTGAAGTCGGCACCCATCGCCAGCACACGGCGCACCGGAGCGGCAAGCGCATCGACGTCCAACTGGACGCCCGCTTCCCGAGCGGCGAGGTGCGGTGCGATGGCCGGCGCGAAAGCCAGCGGATTGACCTCGTCGTAAGTCAGAGGCAACGAGCATTCGCCCAACAGCGCCAGCGCGTCACTGTTGCGCAGGCCGTCGGCGGTTTCTTCGCAACCTGACGCCACCGGCTTCGCCGCCGCCGTGGACAGTCCCCGGGACCGAGCGCAATGGAGCAGGCCCGCGGCGATGGTGGTCTTGCCGATCTCCGTGTCGGTACCGGTGACGAAATAGGCCACTGGCATGTCAGTCTTCCTTTTTCATGACGCCGTAGACCACCTGGTAGGTGGCCGGCAGGCCCTGTGACTGGCGGAAGCGCTCATAAGCCTCCACCAGCGCGAGGATGCGCGCCCGCCCGGTGAGCCCGCCGGGGCGGCCCGGATTGAGGTTATGCGCGCCAAGGGCCTTGAGTTCGTGGGTGAGGGTGCGCAGGTCGGCGTAGTGCAATACCTGGGGCTCACTGTCCAGTTCCAGTGGAAGCAGGCCACTGGCGGCGCAGAGGTCCTGGTAATCCTCCAGGCGACGGAAGCGGTTGACGTGGACAAAGCCGTCCACTGCCTGCCAACTGTCACGCAACTCCTGCAGGGTGCCGACGCACAGGCTGCTGAAGGCGAACACGCCACCCGGCTGCAGCACGCGGCGGGCCTCGGCGAGCACGGCGGCGAAGTCGGCGCACCACTGCACGGCCAGGCTGGAGAAGATCAATTGCTGAGTGCCGCCGGCCAGCGGCAGGTGCTCGGCATCGCCGGCGACGAATCGCTTGGCGCCGCCCTGCGGACGGGCGTGGCGCAGCATGCCCTCGGCGATGTCCAGCGCCAGGCCGTCGCTTTGCGGGAATCGCTCGGCCAGAGCCCGCGAGAAGTAGCCGGTGCCGCAGCCCATATCCACCCAGTTGTCCGGCGTGAAGCCTTCCGGCAGCCGGCGCAGCAGTTCGTTGCCAACCGCCCGCTGCAGTGCAGCAACGCTGTCGTAGCTGTCCGCCGCGCGGGAGAAGGAAGCCGCTACCTGGCGCTTGTCCGGCAGATGGCCCTCGGCGTCTTTAGCGTTTCGGGCGTCAGACATCATCACCCTCACGCATGAACCCGAGGATGGCCGCGGCGACCTCGTCCGGCCTCTCCAGCGGCAGGCCGTGACTGGCGTCGGCAAATACCTGCACCTCCACATCCGGCAGCCATTCCAGCAGCGCATCGGCGGCGGTCGCTGGCACCAGCGCATCGCGCCCGGCGAACAGATGCAGTTGCGGTCCGCCGTACCCCTGGATAGCCGCTCGGATATCCAGCACATCCAGCAAGCGCAGGCCCGCGTCCAGCACCTTGGGTTCGGTGGGCACCTGGGTGACCTGCAGCTGTCGGGCCAGGGTGCGGGCGTCCCGAGCGCCCTGGGCCACCAACATGGTGAAGCGTTTGAGGGTCTGTGCCGGATCGAGACGGCAAGCCTCGTGGAAAGCCGCGAAGACTTCCTGGGACATGGCGCAGGGCCAGTCGTCGCGATCACGGAAACTCATGTTGCTGCACAGGCCGATCAGGCCACGGCAGGCACCGCCCCGGCGCACAGCCAGCTGCGCGGCGAGCATGCCACCCAGCGACCAGCCGGCCAGCCAGCTGTCGGTGGCGAGGCGGGAATCCAGCTCATCGAGCCAGGCACCGGCCTGTTCCAGGGCGGGCAGCGGCTCGACCTCAACCACCAGGTGCGGCGCGCGCTCCAGCAAAGCTTCGCGCAAGGGTTCGAGGGCGGCGGGGCCAATGGCCCAGCCTGGCAGCAGAATCAGGCGCTCACGCATCGGGGGCATTCTCCTTCGCCAGTTTCTCCCAGCATTCCGCCAGGGCACTCAGCAAGGATTCAAGCTGCTCTTCGCTGTGGGCGGCGGAGAAAGTGACGCGCAGTCGCGCGCTGCCGGCCGGCACGGTGGGCGGGCGAATGGCGCCGACCAGGATTCCGCGCTCGCGCAGCATGGCGGACAGTTCCATGGCGCGGGCGCTGTCACCGACCAGGATCGGCTGGATCGGTGTCGGGCTGTCCATCGGCGTCAGACCGATTTCGGTCGCGCCTTCGCGGAAGCGACGGATCAGGGCGTTCAGGTGCTCACGGCGCCAGTTTTCGCGCTGCAGCAGCTCCAGGCTTTTCAGGGTGGCGCAGGCCACCGCCGGGGGCTGGCTGGTGGTGTAGATGTAGGGGCGGGCGAACTGGATCAGCGTTTCGATCAGCTCCTCGCTACCGGCGACGAATGCACCAGCGGTACCGAAGGCCTTGCCCAAGGTGCCGACCAGCACCGGTACATCCTCCAGGCCCAGGCCGAAATGCTCGACGATGCCGCCGCCATTGGCCCCCAGCGGCCCGAAGCCATGGGCATCGTCCACCATCACCCAGGCACCACGGGCTTTCGCGGCGGCGCAGATGGCCGGCAGTTCCGCGAGGTCGCCGTCCATGCTGAAGACGCCATCGGTCACGACCAGCGTATTGCCCTCGGCTTTCTCCAGACGGCTTTCCAGGCTGCCGACGTCGTTGTGCAGATAGCGCGAGAAGCGCGCCCCGGAGAGCAGTCCAGCATCCAGCAGGGAGGCGTGGTTGAGACGGTCCTCCAGCACGGTATCGCCCTTGGCCAGCAGCGCGGTGACCGCGCCCAGGTTGGCCATGTAGCCGGTGGAGAACAGCAGTGCGCGAGGCCTGCCGGTGAACTCGGCCAGGGCCAGTTCGAGATCGTGATGCGGTCCGCTATGGCCGATCACCAGATGCGAAGCGCCACCTCCGGCCCCCCAGCGCTCCACGCCAGACTGCAAGGCAGCCTTCACCTCGGGATGGGCGGCCAGGCCAAGGTAGTCGTTGGAACAGAAGGCCAGCATGGGGCGGCCGTCCACCACCACCTCCGGCCCCTGGGGGCTTTCCAGCAATGGGCGCTGGCGATAGAGGTTGTCGGCATGGCGGGCGGCGAGGCGCGAGGCGAGATCAAAAGGCATGGGCGGTTCGGTTTTTCTTAGGAGCCAGCGTGCTGGCGAACCTGCAGGAGCCGCCCTTCGCGAGCAAGCTCGCTCCTACAGGGTTCGATAACGCGGTATCAGGCAGAGGCGGCGTTGTAGAACATCTGCGAATCGCGCTGCTCGACCAGGGCTTGCTCGATGGCAGCCTGGTGCACTTCGTCGGCATGCTCTTCGCGTTCTTCCGGCTTGATGCCGAGGCGCGCGAACAGCTGCATGTCCTTGTCCGCTTGCGGGTTCTTGGTGGTCAGCAGTTTCTCGCCATAGAAGATCGAGTTGGCGCCCGCCATGAAGGCCAGGGCCTGCATCTGCTCGTTCATCTGCTCGCGGCCGGCGGACAGGCGCACATGGGACTTCGGCATCATGATCCGGGCGACCGCCAGGGTGCGGATGAAATCGAACGGATCGACGTCCTTCTCTTCCGCCAGCGGAGTGCCCTTCACTTTCACCAGCATGTTGATCGGCACCGACTCCGGATGCTCCGGCAGGTTGGCCAGCTGGATCAGCAGGCCGGCGCGGTCGTCCACCGACTCGCCCATGCCGAGGATGCCGCCGGAGCAGATCTTCATCCCCGCTTCGCGCACGTAGGCCAGGGTCTGCAGACGCTCGCTGTAGGTGCGGGTGGTGATGATGTTGCCGTAGAACTCCGGCGAGGTATCCAGGTTGTGGTTGTAGTAGTCGAGGCCAGCTTCGGCCAGCGCCTGGGTCTGCTCCTGGTCCAGTCGGCCCAGGGTCATGCAGGTTTCCAGGCCAAGCTTCTTCACGCCTTTGACCATTTCCAGGACGTAAGGCATGTCTTTCGCCGAAGGATGCTTCCAGGCAGCGCCCATGCAGAAGCGTGTGGAGCCGATGGCCTTGGCTTCGGCAGCGGCCTCGAGGACCTTCTGCACTTCCATCAGCTTTTCCTTGTCCAGGCCGGTGTTGTAGTGGCCGGACTGCGGGCAGTACTTGCAGTCTTCCGGGCAGGCGCCGGTCTTGATCGACAGCAGGGTGGAAACCTGTACCCGATTCGGATCGAAGTGTGCCCGGTGAGCGATTTGGGCCTGGAACAGCAGGTCGTTGAACGGCTGCTCGAACAGCGCCTTCACCTCAGCGAGGGACCAATCGTGGCGGGTAGCGATGGATGCGGTTGCGCTCATGTAGGTTTCCTTCGACGCTGTAGGGCGCCTTTGTCAGGGATACCCGGACCGGGAGTCCGGGAATTCAGGCTTAGGGCATCATAAGTTGAGCTATGACGCTGTCAACCAGATTTGCGACACAGGTTGACAATTGATTATTTATTAGCCAGATCGATCAATGAACCAGAATCACCGGCGAGGCTCAAATCCAGGGCAGCTCGCCGCTGAAGGAGCATCACACTGCAATGCGCACCGAAGGATTTTTTGAGTGGCTGGGTCAGATTATCGGAACCGTCATCCGCTTCGTCGTCGACCTGCTTTCAGGCGTGCTCGGCGGCATTGGCCAGGCCATCGACGATTTTTTCAACGGCCTGGCGCGGGCCATCGGCATGGACGTGTCCTTCTTCAGCCTGTTCCTGCTGGTTATCGGCCTGCTCCTGCTCTACAGCGGCATCCGCGCCTTCATTCGCAAGTCCATCATCGGCGGCCTGGTGCTCACTTTCCTCGGACTGGTGGTGATGAGCTGGCTGATCGTCTGAACCGCATGTCCCACGGAGGGGACCATGTTCGCACTGCTCGCCCGGCTACGGCCGGCCTGGCTTCTCCACACACCCGCCTGCCTGCTCTGCCACGCGCCGGGCGACGCCCTGCCGATTTGCAGCGGCTGTGAAGCGGAGCTGCCCTGGCTCAACGGACATTGCTCCGTTTGTGCCCTGCCCTTGCCCACCCATGGGCTGCCCTGCGGCGATTGCCTGAAGCGCCCGCCGCCGTTCACCCGGGTTGAAGCGCCTTGGCGCTATGGCTTTCCGGTAGACAGCCTGATTACCCGCTTCAAGCACCAGGGCAACTGGCCCCAGGGGCGCTTGCTGGGGGAGTTGCTGGCGCGTCACCTCGCCCATGCGTTCAACGAGGGCCTGCCCCGGCCACGGGCGCTACTGCCCGTACCTCTGGCAGCCCCCCGATTGCGTCGACGCGGCTTCAACCAGGCACAGATGCTGGGACGCTGGCTGAGCGACGAACTGCATATCCCGTTGCAGGAGCGATGGCTACAGCGCATCGAGGACGGCCCGCCCCAGCAGGGGCTGGACGCGGCCGAACGGCGCCGCAACCTGCGACGTGCGTTCGCCCTGGACGTTCTCGCCGACGTGAAAGACCAGCATCTGGCCCTGGTGGATGACGTGCTGACCACCGGCACCACTGCGCATTTCCTCGCCCGCCTGCTGAAGCGCGCGGGAGCCTCGCGGGTGGACGTCTACTGCCTCGCGCGCACGCCCCGTCCCGGCGACCGCTGAAGTCTTGACGTGGCGCACCCGCGGGAGCAGCCTGCGCGCCAGAAGCCCGGAGGAACCCATCCGCCCATGAGCCTGACCAGTGCCCTCACCCAGCAACTCACCCGCCGCCCGCAGCGCCTGGCCCTGCTGGAACAGATCGCCGTGCAAGGCTCCATCACCCGCGCCGCCAAGGCTGCGGGCTTGAGCTACAAGGCCGCCTGGGACGCCATCGACGAGCTCAACAACCTCGCCGAACGCCCCTTGGTGGAACGCTCGGTGGGCGGCAAGGGCGGCGGTGGCGCGCGATTGTCGGCCGAAGGGGAACGCCTGCTGGCGCTCTACAAGCGCCTGCAAAGCCTGCAAGCGCGCCTGCTGGAAAGCGCCGAAAGCGAGCGGGACCTGGAACTGCTCGGCCGCCTGATGCTGCGCACCAGCGCACGCAACCAGCTGAGCGGCCGCGTTCTCGACATCGAATCAAGGGGGCGCAACGACCTGGTGCGCGTCGAACTGGCCGGCGGTACCTGCCTCGCGGCACAGATCACCCACGACAGCACCGAGAAGCTGGAACTGGCCCCGGGACGCAGCGTGGTCGCCCTGATCAAGGCGGGCTGGTTGCGGCTTCAGACCATTTCCGAACAGGCAGACGAAACCTTGAACCAGTTGGAGGGCCGGATCGAAGAAATCTTCGACGCTGATGACGGCCCCAGCGAAGTGCGCATCGCCCTCGCCAGCGGCCAGACCCTCTGCGCCCTGGTCGAACCCGAGCGGCTGGCCGCGCTTGGCCTGAAGACCGGCCACGCGGTGCGCGCTCAATTCGCCGCCGGCCAGGTGCTGCTCGGCACCGCGCTCTGAAGCTCAGCGGGCGATTTCGCGAGCTAGAGAAGAACAAGGCGCAAGCGGCTGAGGACGCGGAGTTTACGAGTTGTAAATGAGCAGTCCGAAGCCGTTTGCAACGCAGTTATTCCGACGCGCAGCAAATCGCTCCCGGGGATAGACTGGGCGCCTTGCTGCCGGAGTTTCCTATGTCCCACCCTTTTGATGAGCTCACCCCCGACCTCGTACTCGACGCAGTGGAAAGCCTCGGCTTCCTCAGCGACATGCGCATCCTCGCGCTGAACAGCTACGAGAACCGCGTCTACCAGGTGGGCATCGAGGACGCCGAGCCGCTGATTGCCAAGTTCTACCGCCCGCAACGCTGGAGCGACGCGGCGATACGCGAAGAGCACAGCTTCAGCGCCGAGCTCGCCGAATGCGAAGTACCGGTGGTGGCGCCGCTGCAACGCGACGGTGAAAGCCTGTTCGAACATGCCGGCTTTCGCTTCGCCCTCTTCCCCCGCCGCGGCGGCCGCGCGCCGGAACCGGGCAACCTGGACCAGCTCTATCGCCTCGGCCAGCTCCTTGGGCGCCTGCATGCAGTGGGCTCCACGCGCCCGTTCGAACACCGCGAAACCCTGGCGGTAGACAACTTCGGTCACCAATCGCTGGCTACCCTCCTGGAAGGCAACTTCGTTCCCCGCAGCCTGCTGCCAGCCTATGAGTCGGTGGCCCGCGACCTGCTCAAGCGCCTGGACAAGCTGTTTGCCGAAGTGCGCTACCAGCCGATCCGGCTGCACGGCGATTGCCACCCCGGCAACCTGCTATGCCGCGACGACGTCTACCACATGGTCGACCTCGACGACTGCCGCATGGGCCCGGCAGTCCAGGACCTTTGGATGATGCTGGCCGGTGAACGTCACGAGCGCCTCGGCCAGCTATCCGAGTTGATGGATGGCTACCAGGAGTTCCACGACTTCGACCCGCGCGAGCTGCCGCTGATCGAGGGCCTGCGCGCCCTGCGCCTGATGCACCACAGCGCCTGGATCGCCCGCCGCTGGGACGATCCGGCTTTCCCCATGCACTTCTCCTGGTTCGGCAGCGAACGCTACTGGGGCGATCAGATCCTCACCCTGCGCGAGCAACTCTCGGCGCTGGACGAAGAACCGTTGAAGCTGTTCTGAGCCCCTCCTCACCTCCTGTAGGGGCGAATTCATTCGCCAAGGGCAGCGCAGCTGCCCCGTGGGGCCTCTCAGGGCGGACCTTCGGCCCGCTTGGCGATTGAAATCGCCCCTACAACAGGCGCCACCTGCTCCCGACCGTAAAGAACCCCTTACGTGTTTCGCTTGCACGGCCCCGCTGAAAAAACCTGAGCGCACAGACAACTCGTGACGGCGCCAACTAGAATGTCGCACCACTCGATAGCTGCCTAAGCAAGGACATTCCATGGCCACCGCCGACCCGCGCCGCGGGTACATTCTGGGGCTCTCCGCCTACATCATCTGGGGACTCTTTCCGCTCTATTTCAAAGTCATCCAGAACGTTCCGGCGCTGGAGATCATCGTTCATCGCGCGCTGTGGTCAGCCCTGTTCGGCGCGGCACTGCTGCTGGTGTGGAAGCATCCCGGTTGGTTCCGCGAGTTGCGGGAAAATCCCAAGCGCTTCGGTGTGCTGGCCGCCAGCGGCATGCTGATCGCCGGCAACTGGCTGGTATACGTCTGGGCGGTGAACAACGGGCGCATGCTGGAAGCGAGTCTTGGCTACTACATCAACCCGCTGGTGAATGTGCTGCTGGGGATGCTGATCCTCGGCGAGCGCCTGCGTCGCCTGCAATGGGTCGCCGTGCTGCTTGCCGCCGTCGGTGTGGCCCAGCAGATCTGGCAGGTCGGCGCACTGCCTTGGGTCTCCCTGACCCTGGCACTGACCTTCGGTTTCTATGGGTTGATTCGCAAGCAGGCACCGGTGGCCGCCCTGCCCGGCCTCGTCGTGGAAACCTGGCTGCTGTTGCCGCTGGCAGTGGGCTGGCTGCTGCTGAGCCCGGAGGCAGCGTCCACGCAGGCAAGCTTCTGGACCAGTTCCGAGGCGCTCTGGCTGCTCGCCGCCGGCCCCATCACGCTGGTGCCGCTGGTGTGCTTCAACGCCGCTGCCCGTCACCTGCCCTACACGACCCTGGGCTTCCTCCAGTACCTGGCACCGACCCTGGTGATGCTGCAGGCGATCTTCCTGTTCGACGAGCACTTCGACCCGAGCAAGCTGCTCGCCTTCTGCTTCATCTGGGCGGGTCTGGCGATCTACAGCGTCGACGCCTGGCTCACCCTCCGCCGTAACTCCTGAGGCGCTACCGTAGGTTGGTGCGGGCGGCGTTCCGTCAGAGCGAAGCGAAGCCCAACGAACGCCCTTGAAGGGGCACGTTGGGCTTCGCGAGTTCAGACAAGCGCGGCATGCGCCAAAGCGCTCACTTCTCCTGATGCAGGTTCAGCTCCACCATCAGGTCATCGGCCAGGGTTTCCAGCTTGGCCTGCAGAACTTCCAGCGACAGCGTCAACGGCACTGCCAGCACCGCTTCGGCGTGGAACAGCGGTTCGCTGCTCATGGGGGCGGGCATCACTTCAGTGATGAGGCTTTCCAGGTTCACGCCCAGTTCCGTCAGCAGGCGGGTTATGTCTCGGACGATGCCCGGCCGGTCGTTGCCCACCAGGTCCAGCAGGATCGGCTTCCAGGTGCAGGCCGGCTCGATACCGCTTTGTGCCAGCATCACGCGGATGCCGTGGGCGCTGAGGCCCTGCAATCCCTCCACCAGCTCGTCGTAGCCTTCGGCCGGGACCGCTACGCGCAATATCCCGGCGAATTGCCCGGCCATGCGCGACATGCGGCTTTCCAGCCAGTTGCCGCCGTGGGCGGCGATGCACTGCGCGACGCGTTCCACCAGCCCGGGCTGGTCCGCCGCGATGACGGTAAGTACCAGATGATCCACGCTCGACTCCTTATCGGTAGGGGAACCGGCGCCCGGCCTCAGGCCAGGCTCAGCCAGTAGGTGAAGTAAATCTCGTCCCGCACATAGCCGAGTCGTTCATAAAGCGCCTGGCCGGCAAGATTGGTCTTCGCGGTTTCCAACTGGATGCCGCAAGCGCCGGTGCGTTCGGCATGGGCGCGGGCAGCGTTCATCAGGTCTTCGCCCACGCCCTGGCGCCGGGCGGCGGGCACTACATAAAGATCGCTCAACAACCAGGCCGGTGCCAGCGCCAGCGACGAGAGAAAGGGATAGAGCTGTGTGAACCCGAGAGGGGCGCCACCGTCACCACGGGCGATGAACAACGTGGAGTCACCGCGATCCAGCCGCTGTTCGAGGAACGCACGGATGTCCGGCTGGGGCCTCGGCACCTGATAGAAATCGAGGTAGCCGGCGAAAAGCAGGGAGAGATCGTCAAGATCGCTGAACGTGGCGGCATTTACAGACATGGAAGAACTCCGGGAAGAATGCGCTGGAGTATAGGAAAGCGCCGGAAAGCCCGCGCGGAATCCCGTGCGACGGCCTGTCGCAGTTCTAATGAAAAATAAATCGTGTACATTTTTCAGATTTAACTGGAACAAAGCGTCATTTTTTTGCGAACATTCTGCCCGCCGTTGTGACCGTAAACCAGCTTTTAGTCGCATAGCGACGCGACCCCACTGATTTTCACAACGGCTTCATGTAGTATGCCGCGCTTCGGACTACAAGAAGGGAAACCCCCGGTCCGAGCGGATATTGAGCAGAGTGAGGCAAGCAATGACTGAGCGCGTTCAAGTCGGTGGCCTTCAGGTCGCCAGAGTCCTGTTCGACTTCGTGAATAACGAAGCCATCCCCGGAACCGGCATTGCGGCCGAAAAGTTCTGGGCCGGTGTGGAAGCCGTCATCAACGACCTGGCTCCGAAGAACAAAGCCCTCCTCGCCAAACGCGATGAACTGCAGGCCAAGATCGATGCCTGGCACCAGGCACGTGCCGGCCAGGCCCACGACGCTGTGAGCTACAAAGCGTTCCTCCAGGAGATCGGCTACCTGCTGCCGGAACCGGCAGACTTCCAGGCCGCTACCCAGAATGTCGACGAAGAAATCGCCACCATGGCCGGCCCGCAGCTGGTTGTGCCGGTGATGAATGCGCGCTTCGCCCTGAACGCCGCCAACGCCCGTTGGGGTTCGCTCTACGATGCCCTCTACGGCACCGACGCCATCAGCGAAGAAGGCGGCGCCGAGAAGGGCAAGGGCTACAACAAGGTCCGTGGTGACAAGGTGATCGCCTTCGCCCGCGCCTTCCTCGACGAAGCCGCGCCGCTGGAAGGTGCTTCCCACGTCGACGCCACCGCCTACACCGTGAAGAACGGTCGCCTGGCCGTGACCCTGAAGAATGGCAGCGAAGTCGGCCTGAAGAACGCCGCCCAGTTCATCGCCCTGCAGGGCGACGCCGCCAAGCCGGCCGCCGTGCTGCTGAAGAACAACGGCCTGCATTTCGAGATCCAGATCGACCCGACCAGCCCCATCGGCCAGACCGACGCCGCCGGCGTGAAAGACGTGCTGATGGAATCCGCGCTGACCACCATCATGGACTGCGAAGACTCCGTCGCCGCCGTCGATGCCGACGACAAGGTCGTGGTCTATCGCAACTGGCTCGGCCTGATGAAGGGCGACCTGGCTGAATCCGTCAGCAAGGGCGGCCAGACCTTCACCCGCACCATGAACCCGGACCGCGCCTACACCAAGGCTGACGGCTCCGAGCTGACCCTGCACGGCCGCTCCCTGCTGTTCGTGCGTAACGTCGGTCACCTGATGACCAACCCGGCCATCCTCGACGCCGCTGGCAACGAAGTACCGGAAGGTATCCAAGACGGCCTGTTCACCGGCCTGATCGCCCTGCACAACCTGAAGGGCAACACCAGCCGCAAGAACACCCGCACCGGCTCGATGTACATCGTGAAGCCGAAAATGCACGGCCCTGAAGAAGTGGCCTTCGCCACCGAAATCTTCGGCCGCGTGGAAGACGTCCTGGGCCTGCCGCGCAACACCCTGAAGGTCGGCATCATGGACGAAGAGCGCCGCACCACCGTCAACCTCAAGGCCTGCATTAAGGCCGCTGCCGAGCGCGTGGTGTTCATCAACACCGGCTTCCTCGACCGCACCGGTGACGAAATCCACACCTCCATGGAAGCCGGCGCCATGGTGCGCAAGGGCGCCATGAAAGCTGAGAAGTGGATCGGTTCCTACGAGAACAACAACGTCGACGTCGGCCTGGCGACCGGCCTGCAGGGCAAAGCGCAGATCGGCAAAGGCATGTGGGCCATGCCGGACCTGATGGCCGCCATGCTGGAACAGAAGATCGGCCACCCGCTGGCTGGCGCCAACACCGCCTGGGTACCGTCGCCGACCGCCGCTACCCTGCACGCGCTGCACTACCACAAGGTCGACGTGTTCGCCCGTCAGGCCGAACTGGCCAAGCGTTCCGCGGCCTCCGTGGATGACATCCTGACCATCCCGCTGGCGCCGAACACCGACTGGACCCGCGAAGAGATCCAGAACGAACTGGATAACAACGCCCAGGGCATCCTCGGTTATGTAGTGCGCTGGATCGACCAGGGCGTCGGTTGCTCCAAGGTGCCGGACATCAACGATGTCGGCCTGATGGAAGACCGCGCCACCCTGCGTATTTCCAGCCAGCTGCTGGCCAACTGGCTGCGCCATGGCATCGTCAGCCAGGCGCAGATCGTCGAGAGCCTGGAGCGCATGGCCGCCGTGGTGGATCGCCAGAACGCCAATGACCCGCTGTATCGTCCGATGGAGCCGAACTTCGCCGACAACGTGGCCTTCCAGGCCGCGCTGGAACTGGTAGTGGAAGGCACCAAGCAGCCCAACGGCTACACCGAGCCGGTCCTGCACCGTCGTCGCCGCGAGTTCAAGGCGAAGAACGGTCTCTAAGACCTGCCCATGAAAAACCGCCCTTCGGGGCGGTTTTTTATTGCCTGCAGAAAAGTCGGGCGGGCGTCGACGTAACGCTTGCATACAAACTTTGTGTACAAAATCCCCATTCCCGAAGCTCCACTTACCCATGCAAAGCTGACTTTCAAGTCAATGAAATATAAAGACAATTATCCGATAGATGGACGTAAGGGGCGCCAGAACTGGGCTGGCGATGACCTCTAGTGGTGCACGAAAGGGCCAATCTCTGTGTAGGGATAAGCGCCGGCTCCGGGTGGCACGAAACTGGCTTGCATACAAAAAACACAAAAACAGTGCACACAAATTCACGGAGGCCCCATGGCGCCCACTCCCGTTTCCGCTGTTACCCAGCTCGATCCCCCCAAGGTCGATTCGGCCGCTCCCGGTGCGGTGGACCTGAGTCCGCGCCTGTACAGCGCCGATCTGGCGCCGACCCGCGCGGCCAACCGCAGCTGGGGGCGCTACAGCTTGTTCGCGCTGTGGACCAACGATGTGCACAACATCGCCAACTACTCCTTCGCCATCGGCCTGTTCGCCCTGGGCATGAGTGGCGCACAGATCCTCGCGGCATTCGCCCTCGGCGCGCTGGTGATTTACGGCCTTATGAACCTGTCCGGTTACATGGGCCAGAAGACCGGCCTGCCCTACCCCGTGATGTGCCGGATCAGCTTCGGCATCCACGGCGCACAGATTCCGGCACTGATCCGCGCGGTCATCGCCATCGCCTGGTTCGGCATCCAGACCTATTTGGCCTCGGTCGTCCTGCGCGTGCTGCTGGCGGCCGTGGCGCCGGGGCTGAGCGCACTCGACCAGGATTCGATTCTCGGACTGTCGACACTCGGCTGGATCACCTTCCTCGGCATCTGGTTGGTGCAGTTGGCGATCTTCGCTTATGGCATGGAAATGGTGCGCCGCTACGAATCCTTCGCCGGTCCGGTGATTCTCGTGACCTTCGCCGCCCTGGCCTTCTGGATGTACCAGCGCAGCGGCTTCTCCATCACCTGGTCCACCGGTGAAGGCTTCACGGGCTCGACGATGTGGTTGAAGGTGCTGGGCGCGGCCGCACTCTGGGTGTCGCTGTACGGCACCATGATTCTCAATTTCTGCGATTTCACCCGTAACTGCCCGGACCGCCGCACCATCAGCGTGGGCAACTTCTGGGGGTTGCCGGTAAACATGCTGGGCTTCGCGGTGATCGCGGTGGTACTCGCCGGCGCGCAATTCAGCATCGACGGCAAGCTGGTGCAGAGCCCGACCGAGATTGTCGCCAGCATCCCCAACACCGCAGGCCTGGTGCTGGCCTGCCTGGCCTTCCTGATCGTCACCGTGGCGGTGAACATCATGGCCAATTTCGTCGCCCCGGCCTATGTGCTCACCAACCTGGCGCCGAAGCTGCTGAACTTCCGGCGCGCCGGCCTGCTCAGCGCCACCATCGCCGTGCTCATCCTGCCCTGGCACCTGTACAACAGCCCGGCGGTGATCCTGTACTTCCTCGGCGGCCTCGGCGCCCTGCTCGGCCCGCTGTACGGCATCATCGTCACCGATTACTACCTGGTGCGCCGTGGCCGGGTGAACCTGCCGGAGCTCTACAGCGAAAGCAGCGACGCCGCCTACCACTATCGCCGTGGCATCAACCTGCGCGCAGTAGCGGCGTTCGTTCCCTCGGCGCTGATCGCCATCGTGCTGGCACTGGTACCGGCCTTCGAGTCGCTGTCGCAGTTCTCCTGGTTCTTCGGCGCCGGCCTTGGTGCACTGATCCACTACGCCATCGCCGACCGCCGCACCGAGCACCTGGATGTCTCCGGTGAAGAGATCGCAGTGGACAGCGCGCACCACTGAGGCATGGGGGGCAGGCGCAAGGTCGCCGGCCCCCAGCAGTTCCTGACAACCCCGCCTGACTACCCTGGCAGCAAGCCCAGCAGCTCTTCTTCCACCAGATTCAGCGCGACCAGAGATTGCTGCGCCTTGGCGATCCCCAGTGCCCCTTCCAGAGCCGCGATGATCAGCCAGGCCCGACTGTGGGCCGAAACGCTGTCCAGACCATCGGCACACAATGACCGCTCGAAACTCCCCTGCCAGGCCTGCAAGGCCCTGCGACAGCGCAGGTGGACCTGTTGCAACTCGTCGTCAATGCTCAGGGTCGTGGCGAAAATCGGGCAGGACTCGGCGAACGCCGAAGCCTCCAACCAGCCTCGCAAGGTCGCAGTAAAACGACGTAGGGCATTGCGGGCGTGCGGAGCCCTCTCGCCGGCATGGTCGAGGTGCTGCAGCACCTCGTCGGCGACGAAATCGACGGCGGCACTGACGATCGCCGGCTTGCCGTCGGGAAAGTAATGGTAGAGCGAGCCCTTGGGCGTCTCCGAGCGGGCGATGATGTCGCCCAGGCCTGTACCGAAATAGCCGCGGCTGGCCAACAACGAGGCGGTGGCTCGAACTACGCGGTCGGCGGCGTTGGATTTTTTCGGCAAGACATCTCTCCATCCGGGAACGGCGCGCCGCCTGGCCGGCGCGCGCCAAGGATGCCCCAGCGTCAGGGAATATGAAACACGGCGCTGGCGCGGGCTACCGGCTGTTCTCCCGCGTCGATCGCCGCGCTGGCGAAGGCCAGGCGTTGGCCGATCTTTTCGATGCGCGTTCGCACCTCAAGCAGATCCCCCAGGCGGGCCGCACCGCAGAAATCCACGCGGAGATTGACCGTTGCCATGTGCAGCGGAGGCTCCCCGGAAAAGGCCGTGGAATAGCCGAGAGCAACATCCGCCAGGCTGCAGAGCAGTCCGCCATGGGCGGTGCCACGCTGGTTGCAGTGTTTCTGCTCAACCCGCAGGGCAATGACCATCCCCTCCTCTTCATCGCGGCGGTAATACAGCGATCCGAGCAGGTCCAGAAAGGGGCTGCTGCGGAACAGCGGTGCATAACCCGCAGGAAGCGTGCTTTCCATCAGCGGCCACCCTCGCCGCCAACTTTGGTCACACTCGCCAGCGCCATGGCGACCAGAGTCTGCTCCCCGCCTCGCAGCGCAAAGACCTCCGCCAGAGCGACCAGTACCCGCCCCGAGGACTTCACCACTCGTCCTTTCGCCAGCAATTGCTCGCCCACCGCCGGCGCCAGCAGATTCAGCTTGTACTCGGAGGTCACCACATCCCCCGCCACCGAGGCCGCCGCCCAGGCACAGGCGCTGTCGGCCATGAAGCCAACTACGGCGCCATGCACGAAGCCGTGGTGCTGGTGCATCAACTCGGGCTTCACGTCGATCTCGAACTCGACGGCGCCGCCCCCGATCGAAGTGACCCGTGCGCCCATCACTCGCGCGAACGGGGTGACGTTTATCACGGCCTCAAGCCGTTCCTGCATGCCTTGATCGTGTGCCATTGCTGGAATCCTTCTGTTGGCGGAGAGTGATCTTTCCGGGCTATTTATATAGACCGGTCTAAATAATTCGATCAGAAACCAACCAAACGCAATGCGCTTCGAGGCTGAATAGAGATTGTGAATGGACGGGTAGTCAGCACCCCGATCGCCGCGCAGACATAAAAAAACCGCCTTTCCGTGGCGGTTTTTTCAGGCGCTTTTCAGCGCGATGACCTTCGCTTTGGCTTTCGCTTTCGCCGGCCTGGGCCGCACCTCGGGTGGCGGAGCCTTGGGTTCTGGCGGGGTGCCAATCTCGTTGCTTACCAAATTGGTGAGGCGGCTCATGTCCACCGGCTTGAGCATGAAGTCGACCACTTTCATGTGCATTGCCTCAATGGCGTCCTGCACGTCGGCGTCGCCGGAAATGATGATGACCGGGAGGGTCGCCCGTGCCGACTGGCGAACCTGACGTACCACTTCGAGGCCACTGCCGCATTGCATGTGCAACTCGGTGATCATCAGGCCGATGGAGGGACGGGTGACCAGCAGAGCCAGCGCCTGTTCGCCACTGTCAGCAGTGATGCACGGAATCCCCTGGGCAACCAGGGCGTCGGCCAGGGCATCGCGCCCGGACTCGTCGTCATCCACCAGCAGAACACTGGGCGGCGCGCTGGGTACGCGCATGATTTCATCAAGCGCTTGCAGCTCAGCGTCGCTCAGCAGGTCACCGTAACTCATGGGGTCGTCCTCAAAGGGGCCTTCCCTAGCAGGCCCAACTCCCCTCACTACTAGCTGTAGCACGGGGTACGCAGGTCGGATAGGCAAAATGCAAGCAAGTTCCCATGCAGATTGCAGCATCCGCCGAACGGTAGTGGCCTATCGGGATTTCCGACGATCTGCATCCCATCCCTTAGACTTACGTCCAATTTGTGTCCCCTGCCGCCACGCGCAGCATGGCTCTCCTAACAAGAACGACGGGCAGCAAGATGACCAAGGCAGATGCCTTCGCCCAGGCCGGCAAACAAGCGGTGATGCAGAACGTCCATGGCACCATGGAGTTCCTGCAGAAGTACCCGCCCTTCAATCAGATGGAAAGCGCCCACCTCGCCTTCCTCGTCGAGCATTGCCTGCTGCGCTTCTATGCCGCCGGCGAATCCATCATCAAGCCCCAGGACGGGCCGGTGGAGCATTTCTACATCGTCAAGCAGGGGCGCGTGGTGGGCGAACGCCCGCACTCGGCCCGGCGCGGCACCGAAACCACGTTCGAGATCGCCAGCGGCGAATGCTTCCCGCTGGCCGCCCTGCTCGGCGAGCGCGCGACGCGCACGGAACACCTGGCCGGCGAAGACACCTTCTGCCTGCTGCTGGGCAAGGCCGCCTTCATCAAACTGTTCGCCCTGTCCAACCCGTTCCGCGACTTCGCCCTGCGCGGCGTCAGCAGCCTGCTCGACCAGGTCAACCAGCAGGTCCAGCTGCGCGCCACGGAAACCCTTGGCGCCCAGTACTCCCTGGACACCCGCCTGGGTGAACTGGCGGTGCGTCATCCCATCGCCTGCCTGCCGGAACTGCCCTTGCGCGACGCCGTGCGGCTGATGCACGAACAACAGGTGGGCAGCATCGTGATCGTCGACGCCAGGCAGCGGCCGCTGGGCATCTTCACCCTGCGCGACCTGCGACGAGTGATCGCCGATGCCAGCGCCGACCTGGCCCAGCCCATCGCCGAAGTCATGACCCAGGCGCCGTTCCACCTGCCGCCGGAGGCCAGCGCTTTCGACGCCGCCCTGGCCATGACCGAGCGGCACATCGCCCACGTTTGCGTAGTCAGCGACAACCGCCTGCTGGGGGTGGTATCCGAGCGTGACCTGTTCTCCCTGCAACGGGTCGACCTGGTGCACCTGGCGCGGACCATCCGCCACGCCGGACGGGTCGAAACCCTTGCCGCCCTGCGTGGAGAAATCCAGCGCCTGGTGGACAACATGCTCGCCCACGGCGCCAGTTCCACCCAGATCACCCGCATCATTACCCTGCTCAACGACCACACCGTGTGCCGGGTCATTGAGCTGACTCTCGAAGAGATGGGCGACCCGGGCATTCCTTTCACTTGGCTCTGCTTCGGTAGCGAAGGCCGCTGCGAACAGACCCTGCATACCGACCAGGACAACGGCATCCTTTTCGAAGCGGCCGATGCGGTGGAGGCCGCCGCCATTCGCGGCCGGCTGCTGCCGCTTGCCGAGCGCATCAACCAGTCCCTCGCACAATGCGGCTTCGAGCTGTGCAAGGGCGGGATCATGGCCGGCAACCCTGAGCTCTGCCTGTCCCGCAGCGAGTGGAGTCGTCGCTTCGCCAGCTTCGTCCGCGAAGCGACGCCGGAGAACCTGCTGGGTTCCTCCATCTACTTCGACCTGCGCGCGGTCTGGGGCCCCAGCGAAGGGTGCGCCGCGCTGCAACGGGAACTGCTGGTGCTGGTGGCCGACAACAGCCTGTTCCAGCGCATGCTGGCCGACAACGCCCTGCGCCAGCGACCGCCAGTGGGGCGGTTCCGTGATTTCGTGGTTGCGCGCAAGGGGGCTGAAAAAGACACCCTCGACCTCAAGGTCCAGGGTCTCACCCCCTTCGTCGACGGTGCCCGGCTGCTGGCACTGGCCAACGGCATCAGCGCCAGCGGCACCCTGGAGCGCCTGCGTCAGCTGGTGGCCCGTGAGGTGGTGGATGCACTCGACGGCGCGGCTTACGAAGAGGCCTACCACTTCATCCAGCTCACCCGCATGCAGCAGCACCAGCATCAAGCGCGGCAGGGCCTGCCCTACTCCAACCGGCTCGACCCGGATACCCTCAACCACCTGGACCGGCGCATCCTGCGCGAGTCCTTCCGACAGGCCCAGCGCCTGCAATCCAGCCTGGCGCTACGCTATCAGCTATGAATGGTTTCCCCTGGTTCTCCCGTCGCACGCCGCTGGCCCCGGATATCGCATCCCGTCGCGACGCCCTGCCCGACCCGCAGACGCTCGACGAACGCCCCCTGCGCCAACAGCGCTTCGTGGTGCTGGACCTGGAAACCAGCGGCCTGAACATGAGCCGGGACCTCGTACTGTCCATCGGCGCGGTGAGCATCGACGACGGCGCCATCGACCTTGGCAACCAGTTCGAATGCACCCTTCAACGCGAGACCGGCAAGCTCAGCGCCAGCGTGCTGATCCATGGCATCGCGCCGAGCGAACTGGCAGCCGGCGTGGAACCCGCCGAGGCACTGCTGGGCTTCATGGAGTTCGTCGGCGACAGCCCACTGCTGGCCTTCCACGCCACCTTCGACCAGCGCATGCTGAGCCGCGCCCTCAAGCAGGACCTCGACCATAGACTGCGCCACTGCTTCCTCGACATCGCCGAACTGGCGCCCATGCTCTGCCCGGAATCCGGCATCCGCAATGGCGGCCTGGACCAGTGGGTGGAGTATTTCGGACTGCAGGTGCAGCAACGCCACAACGCCAGCGCCGATGCCCTGGTGACCGCCGAGATCGCCCTGATCCTCTTCAGCCGAGCCCGTCGCCAGGGTCTGGAAACCCCGGCAGCATTGGCCTCCGCCCTCGCGCGCTGGCAGCGTCGGCAGCACGCTCCCGCCCTCTAGACGCACCGCCCGGTCGATTTCTTCGAACCCTCTCCGCTGATCCAACGTCGACTGAAGACCACTCCCGGAAGCGGAGGTCTTCCCAATGATCCGACCATACGTGCTCGCCCTGTGCGCCTCGCTGTTTTGCGCAACAACCACGGCGGCGGAGGTCACCTACTATCCGGTTCCGACGGGAACCGGCCCGCGCGATGTCGCCCCCGCCACCGACGGACGCGTGTGGTTCACCGCCCAGCACCTGGGCTCGGTCGGCCTCCTCGATCCACTGACTGGCGAAACCCAGTTGATCACCCTGGGCGTGGGTTCCTCGCCCCGCGCCCTGGTGGTGGACCAGGACGGTGCTGCCTGGATCACCGACGTCGGCCTGGATGCGCTGGTACGGGTCGACCCGCTAGACCGCTCCGTGCGCACGTTTCCCCTCAAGGGCAGCACCACCGGCATCGGCCTCGAAGGGCTGGCGATGGATCGCAACGGCGACCTCTGGTTCACCGGCCAGCGAGGTTTCTTCGGGCCCTTCAGACCGGCCAGCGACAGCCTGCAAATCTGGCCAGCGCCGGGTGGCCCCGGTCCCAAAGGCATCACCGTGACGCCCAATGGCGAAGTCTGGTACGCCAATGAGACAGCCCGGCACATCGGCCGGATCGACCCCGAATCCGGGAGCCCGACCCTGGTGGATGTACCGGAAGAAAGTGCCGGCCCACGCCTGATATGGAGTGACTCGCGCGGCACCCTCTGGGTCGGCGAAGCCGGCAGCGGGCGACTGAGTCGTTTCGATCCACTGGGAGAGACCTGGAGCAGCTGGGAGATTCCGGGCAGCAACGCCGACGCCCATGCGCTGTACGTCGATGAGCAGGAACGGGTATGGCTGAGCGACTATCGCGCCAATGCGATCCTGCGCTTCAATCCGTTCAGCCGTATCTTCGCCAGCTTCCCCAACGACCGCCCCGCCGCCCGCGTGACCCACCTCTCCGGGCGCACCGGCGAAGTCTGGGGTGCCGAGTCGGCCCAGGATCGTCTGGTGATGATCCGGTACTGATCAGCGGACACCGTGCGACAGCAGACCCCACATGCCCGGCGGCATTCCAATGCGGTATAACTGCGCCATTGACCGCTGCAGACGCCGAGGAATCCGCATGAGCGCCAGCCAGATCCTGTTCTTCTCCCCCACGTCCCCCTACGTCCGCAAGGTCATGGTGCTGCTCCACGAAACCGGTCAGCTGGATACGGTGACGCTGCATGGCGTGACCCTCACCCCGATCAACCCCAGCGCCGATGTGAACGAGCACAACCCGGCCGGCAAGATCCCCGCCTTGCAATTGGCCGACGGCAGCGTGCTGCACGACAGCCGCGTGATCCTCGATTATTTCGATCACCAGCATGCTGGCCAGCCGCTGATTCCCCGTGAGGGAGCGGAACGCTGGCGGCGCATGACCCTGGCCTCCCTGGCTGACGCGGTAACGGATGCGGCCATCCTGGTGCGCTACGAAACCTTCCTGCGTCCCGAGGACAAGCGCTGGGACGACTGGGTGCTGGGCCAGTGCGGCAAGATCGACCGAGCCCTGGAAAGCTTCGAGAAATCCGCTGGCGAACTGGACGAGCGCTTCGACGTCGCCGCCATCAGCGCCGCCTGCGCCCTGGGCTACCTGGACTTCCGCATGCCCGACCTCAACTGGCGCCGCGACTGCCCGAAACTGGCCGCCTGGTACGCCACGGCCAGCCAGCGCCCCTCTCTCAAAGCCACCGCCCCGGCGCCCTGACGCCCTGCGTTCCGTAGGGTGGATGGCGCTTTTTCCATCCACCACCACGAGCGCAATCACGGCTCCGCTGGTGGAAGTGAAGAGCGACTTCCACCCTACAAAGGCTCACCTCCCACTTCCGGATCTCCCATGTAGGGTGGATGGCGCTTTTCCATCCACCACTACGCGAGCTCGGTCCATCAGTAGTTGGCGTATGCCAGGCCGAACTACGGCGGTCGTCGCGGATGCCAATCAGTTAGACGTCGTTGCTGGCGTCGCAACCACGGCCGAGGAAACAACCTCGCGATCCTTGCGGCCAGTTCGGCTCCCTTCGCCTGGTCCTCACGCAACCCCAACCAGCTCATTGCTCACCTCCGGCGCGCCAGTACCAGAGGCGGAAGAAACCCACCGCCAGCAATAGCGCGCCCTGGCCCAGGGCCGCACAGAGTTCGAGAAAGGACCGCAGCGCGGGATTGCGGGCGGCATCCACCACGCCGGTCAGCCCTTGCCAGAAACCACCGGGGAACAACCACAGGGCCAGCCCCGCCAGGGGTTTCCCCGTGAACAGCCAGAGATCGATGAAACCGAAGGCGCCGACGAACATCAGGCCGCCGAGGAGCAGGATCGAAATCACCAGGCCAAGCAGGAAACAGCCGCCGAATTGCACCAGTGCACGCATGGCCGTTCCTCCTCAATTGCCGCTGGCCGGCTGGGCACGGCCGACGCCGTACCAGTCGAGTTTGCGGGTCAGCACCATTACACAGGCGAGCAGGCCGAACACCAGCAGCGAGCCCATCAGCAGGGCGTAGTCCTCGGCGCTCAGCAGGCCGTAGAGCATCCCGTAGAGTGCCGCCAGTCCCAGGGTGAAACCGCCGCCGCGCAACCAGCTGTGCAACACATGGCTGACGTAAAACCCCACCAACGCCACACAGGCGGACGCGGAAATGACATAGGCGACGGCGAACTCCAGGTGCTCGGACAGCGACAGCAGCAACAGGTAGAAGAACGCCAGGGCCATCCCCACCAGCCCGTACTGCACCGGGTGCACCGCCAGACGCTTGAGCACTTCCACCAGGAAGAAACCGGCGAATGTCAGGGCGACGAACAACAAGGCGTATTTGATGGCGCGGTCGGTCTTCAGGTACTGGTCCACCGGGTCGACGAAACTCACGCCGAAGTCCCGCGAGTAGAACGCGTCGCACTGCTCGCCACCGGTGCACTGGGCCAGCGCTTCCTGCAGGTTCGTGGCGAAGAAGCTGGTTTGCCAGGTCGCGCTGAAGCCCTTGGCATCGATGCTGCGCTCGCTGGGCAGGAACTCGCCGATGAAGCTCGGATGCGGCCAGGTCGAACTCAATTCCACCCGCGAATCGCGGCCCACCGGGGTCACGCTCAGGCTGGAGGTGCCCTGCAGCTTGAGGTCGAAGGCGAAGTCGAGGCTCTGCACGACTCCCGCCTGCAGCGACGCCAGCGGCACATGCACGCCCCCATTCAGCAGGCGGTCGCCGCTGCCGGGCTGGAAGTCCAGGGTCTGGCCGTTCAAGCGCAGCTTCAGCGCATTGCCGATGCCGCGGATATCGCTGATCCCGACCGCGAGGAAAGGCTGTTCGAAGCGGTAGTCCGCGAGGTTTTCGCCGATGCCGTAGTTGGCCGGAACGAGGATCTGCCCGCTGATCTGGCTGTCGCTCTTGTACAGCCGCGCCTTGTAGATGCCCCGCGCACGCAGCTCGGTGTCGACGCTGCCGGTCAGGTTGAAGCGCTCCGGGAGGAAGTACAGCCGGCTGCTCACCTCGCGTTCTTCCAGATGGCGCTGGCCGGTCTGCTCGTAGGTCTTCCACTCGCGCACCGTGCGTTTGTAAGGCACCACCAGGATCGGCCCGGTGATCCGCTGGCTGTAGCTGGAACTCTGGGCAATGTTCGCCAGCACGCCATCACGCGCGGTCTGGCGCTCGCCGATCAGGCCATCGATCAGCATCAGCGGGATCATCAACAACAGCATCAACAGGGCGATGGTGCCCAGCTTGAATCCGAGGGTTCGGGTCATGGCGACTCTCCTTGTGTCGGGATGAGGAGAGTCTGGGGAGCGCACGAGGTGGGCTTATGGGGGATGTGTGGAGACTGTGTGGGGAAAGCGTGGCGACGGATTCAAACCATTGGCTTGTTTGTGGGAGCGAATTCATTCGCGATGGCAGGCGAAGCTTGCCCTTCTTTCCCTGGGGACACTGTGCGTCCCTTTCGCGAATGAATTCGCTCCTACAAAGTGTTCATGAAATGATCACGCCCCGCGAATGTACTGCTCCAGATGATGGATCAGGCTTTCCTGTTCGGCGGTGATGTCGCGTACCAGGTCGCGGATGGAGAGCAGGCCCACCAGCTTGCCGTCCTGCAGTACCGGCAGGTGGCGCAGGTTCTTTTCGGTCATCAGCTGCATGCAGTACTGATTGCTGTCGCGCGGGGTCACCACGAAGAGGTTGGAGGTCATTACTTCTTCGATGGTGGTGGCGTAAGCCGAACGCTCCAGTGCAGCCACGCGGCGCACGAAGTCGCGCTCGGTGACGATGCCCACCAGTTCGCCCCCCTGGATCACCACCAGCGCGCCGATGTCCTTTTCGGCCATCAGCAGGGCAGCTTCCAACACGGTGGTGGTGGGATCGACGCTGAACAGTTGGGTATGGGATTTGGCTCTGAGAATCTCGGCGACGGTTTTCATCCGGCAGCTCCTGAAGGGCCTGTGGTTCTTGTAGTCGAAGCTCGGTGCTCTGCAAATCGACCGAATCAAGAATCAAGCCAAAACCTGGTTACAGGGTGGCGACACCCGCCGAAAGTCAGGGCGTTGTCCTGGTCAATTTATAGTCGATGCACGATGCGACCGAAGTCGCCGGGCGGCAGCCGCATATCAATCCGCGACGGCAGGTAGTCGCAAGCAGGCTTCCACGCCGCCTTCGACATTCGCCACGCAAAGGTCGCCGCCATGGAGCCCCGCCACTTCCTGCACGAAATTGAGGCCGAGGCCGGTACTCTTGCGCCCCGTTGCAGGGCGCGGCAGGGAATAGAAGCGCTCGGTGAGGCGCGAGAGTGCGAACTCGGGGATGGGTTCGCCCTGGTTGAACACGCGCAGTTCGAGCCAGTCGCCCTGTTGCGCCGCTTCAAGCCGGAGTAGGCCGCCGGGCGAGGTGAAATCCAGGGCGTTGTCCAAGAGGTTCGCGAGTGCCTGACTGAGCAGGAAGCGCTCGCCGGTCGCGCACAGTCCTGGTGCGATTCGGTTCTCCACCTTCAGGCCCGCCGTTTCGATTCGCGCCGCCTGGGCGTGCAACAGCTCTTCGGCCAGTTCGCGAAGCGGCACCGGCACCCGCTCCTCCAGCCCCTGGCGCTGCTCCACCTGGGCCAGGTTGAGCAGCCGCTCGACCAGCTGCTGCAGGCGCGCGCCCTCATTGCCGATGTTGGCCACGAAGCGCTGCCGCTGCTCGGCCGGCATCTCGCCCTCCAGCAGTTCGGCGGCGCCACGAATGGCCGCCAACGGGCTTTTCAGCTCGTGGGTCAGGGTGTGCACGTAGCGCTCGACGTAGGCCTTGCCTTCCAGCTGGGTACGCATGCGCTCCACAGCAGTCGCCAGTTGGCGCAGCTCGCCGCCGCTCATGGCCGGCAGCTCCGCGCGCGCTCCCTCGCTCACCGCCTGGGCATAGTTGCGCAGGCGACGGAGCGAGCGGCTCAGCCACCAGGAAAGCAGTCCGCCCACCAGCAGGCCGAGGCCGATCAGTCCGACGCCCAACCAGGTCAGGCGAGTCTGCGAACGCTCGATATAAGGCTGCAGCGAAGCGTTGGGCTTGGAGACCGATACGACGCCGATGATGCGCTCGCCATCGCGTATCGGTGCGGCAACGTACATCACCGAGGAGTCCGGATCGTTCGGGTCTTCCCGGCTGGAGCGGGCGCCGTACTGGCCTCGCAGGGTCAGGTAGACGTCGTTCCAGCGCGAATAATCCTGCCCCACCGCTGCGCCGCTGGAATCCAGCAGCACCACGCCACGCGCGTCGGTGACATAGATGCGGTGGTTCACCTGCGTCTTGCGTACACCCCAGATATCCGCCCCTGGCTGACGCTGGCCGTAAGCGCGCAGCAGCTCGGGCAAGCGGCCCTGGTCGAGGGTGCCGGCGCGCACTTCGTCGCGAAGTATTTCCGCCAGCAGGTTGGCGGTGTCCACCAGGGTTTCTTCGGTGGTCTGGCGCACGCCGGGGCGGATTTCATCCATCACCGTGCTGAGCACGAACCAGCCGGCCAACCCGACGAAGAGGAAATAGGCCAGGAAAATACGAATGCCCAGCGGCATCAGGCGTGATCCGGCGAATAGCTGTAGCCCAGGCCGCGATGGGTCTGGATGGGTTCCGCACTGGGCGCCACCTGGCGCAGCTTGGCGCGCAGGCTCTTGATATGGCTGTCGATGTTGCGCTCGTAGCCGGCGTCGGCGGCGACGCCCAGGGCATCCAGCAACTGCTCGCGGCTGAACACGCGCTCGGGCTGCGCCAGCAGGGCCTGGAGCAGGCGGAATTCATGGCGGGTCAGCCCGAGCAGCTGGCCGTGGTAATGAATGCGCACACGCTCGCCGTCCACCTGGAATGGCCCGCCGGCAGTGGGCGCCGGGGTCGCTTCACGGGGGACCGTGCGCTTGAGGATGGCGCGCACGCGCGCCGCCACTTCGCGGGGGCTGAAGGGTTTCACCACGTAGTCGTCAGCGCCGATCTCCAGGCCGACCACGCGGTCGATCTCGGCGTTGCGCGCGGTGAGGAACAGCACCGGTACCTCGGAGAAACGCCGCAATGCCTTGCACAGTTCGAAGCCACTGGTGTCAGGCAGGCCCACGTCGAGGATAACCAGGTCTACCGGATGCTGGCGCAGCAGCTCCAGCGCCGGACCGCCGAGGCTCAGCCAGGTGGTGGCGTTGCCGTCCGCCTCGAGGGCATAGACCAGTGTGTCGGCGATGGACGATTCATCTTCGACGATCAGGATGTGCGGCATGGGCGTCCCGGCTCATGGAGGTGACAGGGGAAAGTGCCGCACGGCCCTCTCCCCGTCAATCAGCACTGCGGCTTGCCGGCGGTGAACTTGCGTCCGGCGTAGACGGCAGCCTTGAACTCGCGCAGGGCCTTGGCGCCGATCAGCAGCGGGTAGTTGAAGCTGGAACGGTCGGTGAGGTTGACCTCTACCGTGCGCTTGACGCCACCCAGGCACATTTCCATGTCCACCACCGGGCGTTTGGAAATCTCCGCCGAGGGCGCCTCGTCTTCCTCGCCGAGTTCGTCGGCGCGGTTCTTGATCTTGCTCATGCGCGACAGGCGATGCTCGAACACCGTGTCATCGGCGTCCTTGGTGGCGAGGCGGAAACGCACCCAATCCTCACCATCGCGCTTGAAGCGTTCGATGTCCTTGGCTGAGAGGGAAGCGGTCAGGGCGCCGGTGTCCATCTTGGCCTTCATGGTCTGGCCGATTTCCGGCAGGCGCACGTATTCGTAACGACCGTAGATGTTCGGGTCCTCGGCGGCGACGGCGGGGAGCGCCACTAGGGCAAGCAGGGCAATCAGGGATTTCAACGCAGTCTCTCCTGGTTGAGGGGTACGGTTCTGGGACTGGCTGGGACGCCAATGGTTCGGAATCAATCGAAGAGGGAGCCGCGTCCGGTTGTCACGCCGCTCCAGAGTTCATCGAGTTTCTTGAAGCCCCAATCCTCCGGCGACTCGCGGCTTTCGATGCGATCACCGCGAGACAGGTCGACCACTTCCTGGGGGATGGGCACCTTGGACCGGGCCGAGAAGAACACCTTCACTCGGGGCGTCAGCAGCGACTGCGGATGCTGCTCGAGCACCACGCCGAGGCGACCGCTTTCCAGACGCACCAGTGAGCCGGTGGGGTAAATACCGACGGATTTGACGAAGGCCTGGAACACATGGGAATCGAAGTGGCCCTTGGTCCACTCGGCCATCTTGCGCAGTGCCTCGGCCGGACTCCAGCCCTTCTTGTAGGGGCGGTCGGAGGTGACGGCGTCATACACATCGCATATCGCCCCCATTCGGGCCAGCAGGCTGATCCGCTCGCCCGCAAGACGATGCGGATAGCCGGTCCCATCGAACTTCTCGTGATGGTGCAGGCAGACATCCAGCACGGCGGCGCTGACCTGGCGGCTGTCCAGCAGGATGCGTGCGCCCGCCGTAGGATGCTTGCGCACCTCGGTGAATTCGCCGTCCGTGAGTTTGTCCGGCTTGTTCAACAGCTCCAGCGGTACCGCCATCTTGCCGATGTCGTGCAGCAGGCCGGCCAGGCCCGCCTCGCGCACCTGGTCTTCGGCCATCCCCAACTGGCGCGCCAGGGCCACCATCAGGGCGCAAACGGCCACCGAGTGCATGTAGGTGTATTCGTCGCTGGTCTTCAGCCGCGCGAGGCTGATCAGGGCGTTGGGATGGCGGATCACCGATTCGGTGATCTGCTCCACCAGGGCGGCGGCCTGGGTCACCTCCACGGCGTGGCCCAGGCGAGCGTCGGTGAACATCGCCACCACTGCCTGCTTGGAGCGGGCGCACAGCTGGAGGGCGCGGCCCACTTCCTCTTCCAGGCTGACCGGCTCGGCACGCTCGACCTGGGGCTGCGCCTCTGCCGATTGAAACTGGCTTTCGGCCTGCGCTTCGACTTCCTCGGTGCTTTCCCCCGCGTCGATATCCAGCCCCTTGGCGGTATCGATCCAGACTTCGCCCACGGTGCTGTCGACAATGCGCTGCAGGTCCTTGGCGCTGGCCAGGAGGAAGCTGGTTTTCCAGAAGGGATGGTCCATCCAGGAGCCGCACAACTCCTGGATGTACATGCCGATTCGCAGATCGGCCACGGCTATTCGTTTGAGCACGACGGTTTCGCAAGGCAGGCGATATCAGGGCGACAGCATAATCCAGCGCCGCCAGCTGCACACCGGCACCCGTACCCGGGGCCGACCGCTCGTCGCATCGGCAGCGACTGGGTATCATGGCCCGCACACCAGAGGACGAGGAGCCGAGGACCCATGCGGCCGTTGCTGACCGGAATCGCCAACACCCTGCTGCTGTTGCTCAACACCCTGATCCTGATCGGCCCGATGCTGGCCGTTGCCCTGCTCAAGCTCATCCTGCCCGGCCAGGCCCTGCGCGACGCCTGCTCCCGGGGCGTGATGTGGATCGCCGAGGCCTGGGCGGAAAACTGCAAACGTGTGTTCGCCGCGTTCACCCCGACCCGCTGGGACATCCGGGGCGGCGAGGGGCTGCGCAGCGACACGTCCTACCTGGTCATCAGCAACCACCAGACCTGGGTGGATATCCCCGCGCTGGTCCAGGCCTTCAATCGCAAGGCGCCCTACTTCAAGTTCTTCCTGAAGAAAGAGCTGATCTGGGTGCCCTTTCTCGGGCTGGCCTTCTGGGCCTTGGACTACCCCTTCATGAAGCGCTACAGCAAGGCCTTCCTGGACAAGCACCCGGAGATGAAGGGCAAGGACCTGGAAATCACCAAAGCCGCCTGCGAGAAGTTCAAGCGCATGCCGGTGACAGTGGTGAACTACCTCGAAGGCACCCGTTTCACTCCGGTGAAGCACGCCAACCAGGGCTCCCCCTACCAGCACCTGCTCAAGCCAAAGGCCGGCGGCGTCGCCTTCGTCCTGGCGGCGCTGGGCGAGCAGCTGGATGCCATTCTCGACGTCACCCTGGTCTACCCCGGCGAGGGCGTGCCGGGTTTCTGGGCGCTGCTATCCGGCCGGGTGCCGAAAGTGATCATCGACATCCAGACGCGTCCGCTGGACCCCGTCCTGTGGCAGGGTGATTACGAGAACGACGGGAAATTCCGCCAGTACGTGCAGACGTGGGTCAGCCAGCTCTGGCTGGAGAAGGATGCGCGCATCAACCAATTGCGCGGAGAACTGCCAGAGGCCCGCTGAGCGGGCCTCGAATGAGGGCTCAGGTCGACAGGCCGCTCACCGGAGCCGGAGCCGGATTGACCGGCATCTGCTGTACCGGAGTCTGTTGAATGGGTGCCTGCTGCAATCCCGGCGTTACTGGCGGAATGGTCCACTTCCACAGATTGCCCAGGCTTTCCAGCAGGTTGTTGGCCAGCCCCTGCTGACCCAGGAAGGACAGGATCAGCGGGGCGAACTGGCCAATCAGGCCGCTATCCATCCCAAGCGAACCGAAGGCCTGGCCCACGTCCGTCATGTTGTTCATCTGCTGTCCGGCGAGCACGCCCGGCTGACCGCCCAGCGCATTGCCCGACTGTTGGCCGAGCAGGCCGCCGATGCTGCTGAGCAGGCCCTGGGTATTGGGATCGGTGAGCATGCCCACGCCCGGCACCGCCTGGTCCAGCTGGGCGAACTGGTCGGCCGGCAAGTTGTTGCGCGCCACGCCGAACAACGCAGTGAGGCCACCAATGGCTTGCTCCGGGGTGATGTTCAACTGGTTACCCAATTGCCCCAGCAAGGCCGCCGACTCCGCCGGTGCGATACCCGGCGCGCTGTCCTCCTGACTGCCCGTTCCACTGGTTGCAGCGGCGGAAATGACATCGCCCAGGGTGACGGCGAATACCGGGCTGGCCGCCAGGCTCAGCAGGGTTGCCAGAGTCAGGCTTCGGGAAATGTGCATAGGTCGACCTCGAAGATGATCCACGCCGGAACACTGCGTACCGGCCGGTGAGCGGAAGCTCGAAGCTATGACTGCGGCACCGGGGTCTGCGTTCCCGGCAGTCCGTCGGTTGCAGAATATCCCCGTAGGGTGCGCTGTGCGCACCGGCAATCTCGCGCGTGGGTCTCGGTGCGCACAGCGCACCCTACCGGACCAACACACGCCTGCCCGTGAACTAGCCTTCAAAGACCACCCTCCCCGGTCAGCCTCCATGAGCGAAACCCGCATCGCCGAACTCGATGCCGCCCTCCCCGGCCTCGCCCGCAAGATCCGTGTACTGGAAGCCATCGCCTGGCCCGATGGCATTGAGGAACGCTTTCTCGACGACTGGCGCGCCGGGCGACCCAGGCTCCCGGATGTGGCGCTGAAACCCCGGGATCACCGCACCGAAATCGAATCCCTGGAAACCCTCGCAGGCCAATGCGACGCGGGCCACCCGGCCGGCGCCTTCCTCGCCGCCACCGCACGCAGTTATGCCTGCGCCGGGCAGATGCTCGGCGCCATCGGTACACCGGCCTTCAGCGACTTCTCCGCGCGTCTCTACCAGCGTCCCGACCACTACTACGAACGGCAGAAAATGACGCCCCTGGATGCGGCGCGTTTCTTCCTCGATACCACCGACGCGCTGCTGGACAGTCGCTGTATTCCGGCCACCGATGCCTGCATTCCCGCCGAGGAATTCGCCACCTGGATGCGCACCGAAGTGGACGCCTTCTTCGGTCCCGACCAGGTTCGCGTCGTGGTGGACCCGGACCTCGCCTCCAAAGCCATTGCCGGCGCCACGCGTATCCGCCTGCGGGCTTCGGCACTCTTTTCCGAGCTGGACAAGGCCCAGCTGCTGCAACACGAGGCGTTCGTCCATGTCGGCACCGCACTGAACGGCCGGGCGCAGAAACGCCTGACCAGCCTGGCCCTTGGCGCACCGCGCACCACCCTGACCCAGGAAGGCATCGCCATGCTCGCCGAGTTGCTCACCGGCAGCATCGACATCCAGCGCCTGCGCCGCATCGCCCTGCGGGTGGTGGCGGTGCAGCAGGCACTCGATGGTGCCGACTTCATCGAGGTGTTCAAGGGCTTCCTGGAGGCAGGACAGTCAGAAGAAGAGTCATTCCGTTCCACTCAGCGCGTGTTCCGGGGGGCCGATGTGCGCGGTGGCGGTGCTTTCACCAAGGACGCCTGCTACGTGATCGGCATGCTCGGCGTGCACACCCTGTTGCGCGTAGCGGTGCGCGACAACCGCCCGGAGCTGCTGCGCCAGCTGTTCGCTGGGCGCATGAGCGCAGGCGACGTGGTGCGCCTGGCGCCACTGTTCGAGTCCGGCTGGCTGGAGCAGCCGCGCTACGTTCCACCCTGGGCCGCCGACCTGCGCCGCCTGGCCGCCACCCTGGCCTTCTCCGCCTTCGTCGGGCGGATCAAGCTGGATGTGGTGAGTCTCGAGCGCTTTGTCGAGCTGGAAGAAGAATGAGGTGTGGGGGCGAAAACATCTGTAGGGGCGAATTCATTCGCCAAGCAGACCGCAGGTCTGCCCGTCAGGCCTCAGGGGGCAGCTTCGCAGCCCTTGGCGAATGAATTCGCCCCTACAAGGAAGCCTGCCCCGGAGTAAAAAAAGGGGCCCCGAAGGGCCCCTTGAGGGACAGACGCCGCGGCTGTCACACCCACGGCGTCGGGGTATTGCAGTCGATCAGGCCGCGCTGAAGGTCTTGTGCGGGTCGATGACGAATTTCTTCGGTACGCCAGCATCGAACTCGCCGTAGCCGCGCGGTGCGTCGTCCAGGCTGATGACCTGCACGCCCACCACTTCGGCGATGTTGATGCGGTCCCACATGATCGCTTGCATGAGCGCGCGGTTGTACTTCATCACCGGGGTCTGGCCGGTGTGGAAGCTGTGGGATTTCGCCCAGCCGAGGCCGAAGCGAATGCTCAGGGCGCCGATCTTGGCGGCAGCATCCACCGCGCCCGGGTCTTCGGTGACGTAGAGGCCGGGGATACCGATCTTGCCGGCCACGCGGGTGACCTGCATCAGCGAGTTGAGCACGGTGGCCGGAGCCTCGTGCTGGGCGCCGGAATGGCCGTGGCCGCGAGCTTCGAAGCCCACGGCATCCACCGCGCAATCCACTTCCGGTTCACCCAGCAGCGCAGCAATCTGCTCGTGCAGCGGGGTATCCAGCGACAGGTCGGCGATCTCGAAGCCGACGGCCTTGGCATGGGCCAGGCGCACCGGGTTCACGTCACCCACGATGACCACGGCAGCGCCCAACAGACGGGCGGAGGCGGCAGCGGCGAGACCGACGGGGCCGGCGCCAGCGACATACACGGTGCTGCCCGGACCAACGCCGGCGGTGACCGCACCGTGGTAGCCGGTGGGCAGGATGTCGGAGAGGCAGGTCAGGTCACGGATCTTCTCCATGGCCTTGTCGCGATCCGGCAATTTCAGCAGGTTGAAGTCAGCGTAGGGAACCAGCACGTATTCGGCCTGGCCGCCGGTCCAGTCGCCCATGTCGACATAGCCGTAAGCGCCGCCGGCACGGGCCGGGTTGACGGTCAGGCACACGCCGGTGTGCATTTCCTTGCAGGAGCGGCAGCGGCCGCAGGCCACGTTGAAGGGCACGGAAACCAGGTCGCCGATCTTCAGGTTCTCGACATCGCTACCCTTCTCGATCACCTCACCGGTGATCTCGTGGCCGAGCACCAGGCCGACCTGGGCGGTGGTACGGCCGCGCACCATGTGCTGGTCCGAGCCGCAGATGTTGGTGGAGACCACCTTGAGGATGACCCCGTGTTCGATCTTCTTGCCGCGAGGGTCCTGCATTTTGGGGTAGTCGATCTTCTGGACTTCGACTTTGCCCGAACCGAGATAAACGACACCACGATTACCAGACATGCGTAATTCTCCGTTGTTGTTGTGAACACAAAGGCGCGACCGACGGCCACGCGGCCTTGCACTGGAGCTTGCGTCTGTTGCCGGAACCCGCCGGTGGAGCCTGGCAGAGGCGGGTTCCGTGAAAGTAGGGTGCGCCGTGCGCACCAATGGGTCCCGAAGGTGCGCACAGCGCACCCTACGGGTTCAGGCGTTGAGCACCACCGTGCGGTTGGCGTTGAGGAACACGCGGCGGTCGATGTGGTAGCCGACGGCCTTGGCCAAGGTCAGGCACTCGATGTCGCGGCCCTTGGCGATCAGGTCCTCGGGGTAGTGCGCGTGATCCACCGCCTCGACGCCCTGGGCGATGATCGGGCCTTCGTCGAGGTCGTTATTGATGTAATGCGCCGTGGCGCCCACCAGCTTCACGCCCTTCTGGTAGGCCTGGTGATAAGGCTTGGCGCCCTTGAAGCCGGGCAGCAGCGAGTGGTGGATATTGATCGCCCAGCCATCGAGCTTCTTGCACAGTTCGGGCGACAACACCTGCATGTAGCGGGCGAGCACCACCAGTTCGGCGCCGGATTGCTCGATCACCTGCAGCACCTTGCGCTCTTGCGACGGCTTGTCGTTCGGGTCGAGGGGGAAGTGGTGATAGGGAATCCCGTGCCAGCGGGCGAGCGGCTCCAGGTCCGGGTGGTTGGACACTACCGCCACCACGTCCATGGCCAGTTGGCCGATACGCTGGCGATAGAGCAGGTCGTTCAGGCAGTGGTCGGCCTTGGAGACCATCAACACCACCTTGGCGCGATAGCCCGGCGGCGTCAGTTCCAGCTGCATGTCGAACGGCGCCAAGCGCTCCGCGAGGCCAGCGCGGAAGGCTTGCTCATCGAAGTCGTCCGGCTGGCGGAATTCGACGCGGATGAAGAAGCGCGAAGACAGCCGGTCATCGAAGGAATGGTGTTCGGTGACGTAGCAACGCTGCTCGAAGAGAAAGCGCGTCACCGCATCCACGGTACCGAGCACGCTCGGGCATTGGGCGGTGAGAATCCAGGTATCGGGTGTGCGACTCATATGCGGACTCCGATGTTTTATCTCCCCTCTCCCTCTGGGGTGAAGGGGGACGCTTTTGGAGGCACCGCCTCCAGTGCCCCTGAACGCCAGATTGCGGAGCAATCTGGCCGGGGCGCAGAGCGGGGGCCGGGGGTGAGGGAAGGTCCGAGTGGCACGGGGTATCCCTCACCCCAACCCTCTCCCAGAGGGAGAGGGGGCTATCCGTGCTTCCGATCAGGCCTTCACTGCCAGTCCGAACTCCGCGCTGGCGTCCTGCAGCCAGAGCCAGAAGTAGTCGGAGAAGCTACGGCGGATCAGCAGTTCCCAGGTGTCTTCGCCGGTATGGCGGATCACCAGCGAGGCCTTGGCGAAGGTGCTGCCCACGGCCTTGCCCACCGGGAAGTTGCTCGGGTGCACGTCGTAGGGGGTCGACTTCATCAGCACCTCGCGGGCTTTGGGCCCGGAGAGCTCGAGGATGGTCTGGCCACCGCTGACGTTGACCACGGAGATGTGCTGGCCATCCAGTGCCTTGCGCAGGCGCTGCTCGGTCTCGAACTCCTGGCCGCTCGGCACGATCAGCAGCCACTCATCCGGGCCCAGCCACTGCAGCGAGGTATCGCCACTGGCCACCAGGGTCAGGGCCACCGGCAGCTCCAGGCCCAGGGCGCTGTGCACGCCGCCCGCGAAGGCCGGGTCCTTGGCGTCGCCACGGATCACCAGGTGACCGAGGAGCTTCTTCTCGCGCAGGGTCACCCCTGCGCTGCTCTTGCCCTTGCGTGCAAGCTCATCGAGGCCGGCATGGAACAGCGGCGATTCGGCGTGGGCGGAGTCGGGGCGCTGTTTGTAGACGTTCACGTTAGACATTCTGGCGGTCCCCTTTCGGGTCATAGAACACGGAGCTGCAGATTTCGGCTTCGATCACGCTGCCATCGGCCAGCGGCGCGAAGACGCGCTCGCCGATGCGCTTGAGGCCACCCTTGACCACGGCCATGGCGAAGGAATAACCCATGGTCGAACTCATGTAGCTGGAGGTGACGTGGCCGACCATCTTCATCGGGATGGACTGCTTCGGATCGAACACCAGCTGGGCGCCTTCCGGCAGCACCTTGTTCGGGTCGATGGGCTTGAGGCCTACCAGTTGCTTGCGGTCTTCGCGCAGGCAGTCTTCGCGGTTCATGCCGCGCCAGCCGATCCACGAGAAGGCCTTGTTGCGACCAACGCACCAGCCCATGTTCAGGTCGTCCGGGGTCACCGAGCCATCGGTGTCCTGGCCGACGATGATGAAGCCCTTCTCGGCCCGCAGTACGTGCATGGTTTCGGTGCCATACGGGGTCAGGTTGTACTTCTTGCCGGCCTCGATGATTTTTTCCCACACGCCCAGGGCGTAGTCGGCCTGCACGTTCACTTCGTAGGACAGCTCACCGGTGAAGGAGATGCGGAACACCCGCGCCGGAACGCCGCCTACCTGGCCTTCCTTCCAGGTCATGAAGGGGAAGGCGTCCTTGTCCAGGTCGATGTCGGTGACTTCGGCCAGCAGCTTGCGGCTGTTGGGACCGGACAGGGTCATGGTGGCCCAGTGGTCGGTGACCGAGGTGAAGTACACCTTCAGCTCCGGCCATTCGGTCTGGTGGTAGATCTCCAGCCATTCCATCACCCGGGCGGCACCGCCGGTGGTGGTGGTCATGATGAAGTGGTTCTCGCCGACGCAGGCGGTCACGCCATCGTCGAAGACCATGCCGTCTTCCTTGCACATCAGGCCGTAGCGGGCCTTGCCCACGTCCAGCTTGGTCCAGGCGTTGGTGTACACGCGGTTGAGGAACTCGCGGGCATCCGGGCCCTGGATGTCGATCTTGCCGAGGGTGGACGCATCGAGGATGCCCACGCTGTCACGCACGGCCTTGCACTCGCGGGCTACGGCGGTGTGCAGGTCTTCGCCACGCTTGGGGAAGTACCACGGGCGCTTCCACTGGCCGACGTCTTCGAACTCAGCGGCCTGCTCCAGGTGCCAACGGTGCATCGCGGTATAGCGCTTGGGCTCGAACAGGTGGCCGCAGTGACGACCGGCGACGGCGCCGAAGGTCACCGGGGTGTAGTTCGGGCGGAACATGGTGGTGCCCATCTCGGCGATGGAGATGCCCATCGAGCGAGCGGCGATGGCCAGACCGTTGATGTTGCCCAGCTTGCCCTGGTCGGTACCGAAGCCCAGCGCGGTGTAGCGCTTGACGTGCTCGACCGACTCGAAGCCTTCACGGGTGGCCAGTTCGATACCGGCGGAGGTGACGTCGTTCTGCAGGTCGACGAACTGCTTCGGCGCGCGGGAAGTGGACTTGTCGTGCGGCACCTGGAACAGGCCCACGGTCGCTTCTTCCTTGCGCTTCTCGGTCTTCGGCACGGTGCCTTCGACCAACTTGAAGCCGGCTTCGGCCGCAGCCTTGGCACCGACCTCGAAACCGTCAGCCAGGGCATCGCCCAGACCGAACACGCCGTTCACGGCACCGGCGCAGATGCGCTTCTGGAAGCCTTCACCGGGCACAAAGGCGAGAATGTCTTCACGCCAGATCGGCTTGCCGCCCAGGTGCGACGCCAGGTGTACCACCGGGCTGTAGCCGCCGGAGCTGGCGATCAGGTCGCAGTCCACCACTTCGCCGGGGCTGGTGACCTTGTGGCTCTTCAGGTCGATGGCACAGATGCGGGCACCGGTGACGCGCTTGCTGCCGCGAGCCTCGACCACGGCGCTGCCGGTGAGGATACGCACGCCACGGGCACGGGCCTCTTCGACCCAGGCGCCACGCGGGTTGCTGCGGGCGTCGGCCACGGCTACCACTTTCTGGCCGGCGTCGAGCCAGTCCAGCACCACGCGGTAGGCGTAATCGTTGTTGGTGGACAGCACGAGTTGGCGGCCCGGGGCCACGCTGTAGCGGTTCACGTAGGTGGAGACGGCACCCGCGAGCATGTTGCCGGGCACGTCGTTGTTCGAATACACCAGCGGACGCTCGTGGGCGCCGGCGGCCAGCACCACGCGCTTGGCGCGGACGCGGTGGACACGGTGACGGGCCTGGCCATGGGGCGCGACTTCGCCCAGGTGGTCAGTCAGGCGCTGGTGGATGGTGAGGAAGTTGTGGTCGTGATAGCCGTTCACCGTGGCGCGCGGCAACAGGGTCACTTCCGGCAGCTTCGCCAGTTCAGCAATGGCCTTGGTCACCCACTCCGAGGCGGGCTTGCCGTCCAGGGTCTCACGGGTGTCCAGCAGGCTGCCGCCGAACTCTTCCTGCTCGTCAGCCAGGATCACACGGGCGCCGCTGCGGCCGGCGGCCAGGGCGGCGGCGATACCGGCAGGGCCGGCGCCGACCACCAGCACGTCGCAGTACTGGTTCATGTGGTCGTAGATATCCGGGTCGACTTCCAGAGGGGCACGACCGAGGCCAGCGGCCTTGCGGATGTACTTCTCGTAGGTCAGCCACAGGTTCTGCGGATACATGAAGGTCTTGTAGTAAAACCCGGGCGGCATCATGGAACCGCCGACCTTGCCGAGGATACCCATGACGTCGTTGTTCACGCTCGGCCAGCCGTTGGTGCTGGTCGCCACCAGGCCTGCATAGAGGGCCTGCTGGGTGGCGCGCACGTTCGGCACCTGGGAGCTCTCGGTGGAGCCGATCTGCAGCACGGCGTTGGGCTCTTCCGCACCGGCGGCGACGATGCCGCGCGGACGGGAGTACTTGAAGCTGCGGCCGATGATATCGACGCCGTTGGCCAACAGGGCGGCGGCCAGGGTGTCGCCGGCGAAGCCCTGATAGTTCTGGCCGTTGAAGGTGAAGGTCAGCGGTTGGCTGCGATCGACGCGACCACCCTTGGGAAGGCGATTGACCTGGCTCATGCCGTTACTCCTGCGGTCGCGGCTTTCTTCTCGCCGACGTTGGCCTCGGTGACAGTGGGCTTCTCACCGATCTTGTAGGTTTCGAGGATTTCGTAGCTCACGGTGTGGCGCGTGGCGTTGAAATACTTGCGGCAGCCGGCGGCGTGCACCCACAGCTCGTGGTGGATGCCGCGCGGGTTGTCGCGGAAGAAGATGTAGTCGCCCCACTCCTCGTCGGTGCAGGCGTTGGCGTCCAGGGGGCGCGGGATGTGCGCCTGGCCCTTGGCATGGAATTCCTCTTCGGAGCGCAGCTCCCCGCAGTAGGGGCAGAAGATGTGCAGCATGGTGGTGGTCTCCGGTGAATCTCTTTATCTCCCCTCTCCCCTTGGGAGAGGGGCCGGGGGTGAGGGATGTCGGCCTTGGCGCGGTAGCCGGTCCCCTCACCCCAGCCCTCTCCCCGAAGGAGAGGGAGCTTGATCAGTGCGCTACCGCGGCAGCCCCGTGTTCATCGATCAGTGCGCCGGTATGGAAACGGTCGATGGAGAAGGGCTTGGCCAGCGGGTGCATCTCGCCACGCGCCAGGCTCGCCGCGAAGACGTGGCCCGAACCCGGCGTGGCCTTGAAGCCGCCGGTGCCCCAGCCGCAGTTGAAGAACAGGTTCTTCACCGGGGTCTTGGAGATGATCGGGCAAGCGTCCGGAGTGGTATCCACGATGCCGCCCCACTGACGGTTCATGCGCACGCGGGAGAGGATCGGGAACATCTCCACGATGGCCTGCAAGGTGTGCTCGATGGTCCCGTAGGAGCCGCGCTGGCCGTAGCCGTTGTAGCCGTCGATACCGGCACCGATGACCAGGTCGCCCTTGTCCGACTGGCTGATGTAGCCATGCACGGCGTTGGACATGATCACGCTGTGGATGATCGGCTTGATCGGCTCGGACACCAGGGCCTGCAGCGGGTGGGATTCCAGCGGAAGGCGGAAACCGGCCTGCTTGGCCATATGGCCGGAGTTACCAGCGGTGACCACGCCGACGCGCTTGGCGCCGATGAAGCCGCGATTGGTCTCGACACCGATCACCGCGCCATCCTGCTTGCGGAAACCGAGCACCTCGGTGTTCTGCAGCAGGTCGACGCCCAGGGCGTCGGCGGCGCGAGCGTAGCCCCAGGCTACGGCGTCATGGCGGGCCACGCCCCCACGACGCTGAACGGTGGAACCCATGATCGGGTAACGGGTGCTTTTGCTGCAGTCGAGGAAGGGAATCTCCTCGGCTACCTGACGCGCATCCAGCAGTTCGCCATCCACGCCGTTCAGGCGGTTGGCGTTGACCCGGCGTGCCGAGTCACGCATGTCCTGCAGGGTGTGGCAGAGGTTGTAGACGCCACGCTGGGAGAACATCACGTTGTAGTTCAGGTCCTGGGACAGGCCTTCCCACAGTTTCATCGCGTGCTCGTACAGCTGCGCCGCCTCGTCCCACAGGTAGTTGGAGCGGACGATGGTGGTGTTGCGCGCAGTGTTGCCGCCGCCCAGCCAGCCCTTCTCCACTACCGCGACGTTCTTCACGCCGAATTCCTTGGCCAGGTAGTAGGCAGTGGCCAGGCCATGGCCGCCACCGCCGACGATGATCACGTCATAGACCGGCTTCGGCGTCGGGTTGCGCCACATGCGTTGCCAGTTCTCGTGGTGGCTCAGGGAGTGCTTGAACAGACCGAAGCCGGAATAACGTTGCATGTTCGGACTCCTGGATTAGCGGTAGACAGGGAAGTCGGCGCAGAGGCCGGCGACCTGTTTGGCCACCTGGGCTTCGACGTCGGCATCGCCGAGGTGGTCGAGGATGTCGCAGATCCAGCCGGCCAGCTCGATGCTCTGGGCTTCCTTGAAGCCACGGCTGGTGATGGCCGGGGTACCGATGCGCACGCCGGAAGTCACGAAGGGCGACTGCGGGTCGTTCGGTACGGCGTTCTTGTTCACGGTGATGCCGGCGCGGCCGAGGGCGGCGTCCGCTTCCTTGCCGGTCTTGCCCTGCTTGATCAGGCTGACCAGGAACAGGTGGTTGTCGGTACCGCCGGAGACCACGTCGTAGCCGCGATCGATGAACACCTTGGCCATGGCCTGGGCGTTCTGGATCACCTGGGCCTGGTACTCCTTGAAGCCGGGCTCCAGCGCTTCCTTGAAGCACACGGCCTTGGCGGCGATCACGTGCATCAGCGGGCCACCCTGGGCGCCGGGGAAGACGGCGGAGTTCAGCTTCTTCTCGATCTCTTCGTTGGACTTGGCCAGGATCAGGCCGCCACGCGGACCGCGCAGGGTCTTGTGGGTGGTGGTGGTGACCACGTCGGCGTAGGGCAGCGGGTTCGGGTACAGGCCAGCGGCGACCAGGCCGGCAACGTGGGCCATGTCGACGAACAGCAGCGCACCCACCTTGTCGGCGATGGCGCGGAAGCGCGGGAAGTCGAGGGTCTTGGAGTAGGCGGAGAAGCCGGCGACGATCATCTTCGGCTTGTGCTCGACAGCCAGGCGCTCGACTTCGTCGTAATCGATCAGGCCAGTGGCGGTGTCCAGGCCGTACTGCACGGCGTTGTACAGCTTGCCGGAGGACGACACCTTCGCGCCGTGGGTCAGGTGGCCGCCGTGGGCCAGGCTCATGCCGAGAATGGTGTCACCGGCGTTCAGCAGGGCCAGGTAGACGGCGCTGTTGGCTTGCGAGCCGGAGTGCGGCTGGACGTTGGCGTAGTCGGCGCCGAACAGTTGCTTGGCACGGTCGATGGCCAGTTGTTCGACCTTGTCGACGAACTCACAGCCACCGTAATAGCGCTTGCCCGGGTAGCCTTCGGCGTACTTGTTGGTCAGGCCGCTGCCCTGGGCTTCCATCACGCGCTTGCTGGTGTAGTTCTCCGAGGCGATCAGCTCGATGTGGTCTTCCTGACGCTGCTCTTCTTCCTGAATCGCGCTGAACAGTTCGTCGTCGTAACCCTGGATCTGGTCTTGCTTGCTGAACATCGATGATCTCCTGCGACAACCCGCTGTCGTCTCTGTTGTTTTGGGGGCTTGGCGCCTGCCGCTGCAATACGGTCGGTGCCAGCCTGTTGCGGCCGATTGTGCGAGTTAGTCCGACACCCCGTTTGCCTGTTTGCGACGTGTAAATGCCCAAACCTACCCTGGCAGCGAGGTAAAACCGTTCGATTACCCAAGACCTCTCCGCCAGCCCCCGGATATCGCGCAGGGACGCCACTGGTGCGGGCTTGGAATGGGTGTAAGCTGGACCCCGGCGCAGGCCTGCTCCCACGCCGCAGAACAATAAAAAGACAGAACTGCATTTCGACTTCTGCCTCACCCGCCAATACCCAAAAACGACAGTCGATGCAGTGGAGGAAGAACCCATGGCTGTTGCGAATCTTGCGCCGCCGTCCGTCGACGAAATCCAGGCCCAATCCCAGCCTGCCGCAGTGAAGACCTTCGGTTTCCTGCTGATCCCCAACTTCACCACCATCGGCTTCGCTTCGGCTATCGAGACCCTGCGCATGGCCAACCTGGCCGCCAAGCGCACCCTATTCCGTACCCTGCTGATCGCCGCCGACCACGAGCCGGTGCAAGCCAGCAATGGCATGCGCGTGGTCCCCGACTACAGCCTCGAGGACGCCCCCGCACTGGACGCCCTGTTCGTCGTCGGCTCCAACCCCATGCCAACTCGCTACGACCGGCGCCTGCTCAACTGGGTGCGCAAGCTGTCCCAGCACGACGTGGCGCTGGGCGGCATCTGCACCGGCAGTCACCTGCTGGCCAGCGCCGAGCTGCTCAAGGGCTATCGCTGCACGGTGCACTGGGAAGACATCGAACAGGTAAAGGACAAGTTTCCCGGCATCGTCATTTCCAACCAGCTGTTCGAGCTGGATCGCGACCGCTACACCTGCTCCGGTGGCACGGCATCCATGGATATGACCCTGCAACTGATCGCCCGCGAGCCGGGTGGTGTGGAGATCGCCACCCGCGCCGCCGAACTCCTGCTCTGCGACCGCATGCGCGGCGCCCGCGAGCAACAGCGCGTTCCGCTGCGACAGAAGCTCGGCCACGCCCAGCCGAAGCTGAGCCAGATCGTCGCGATCATGGAAGCCAACCTGGAGGAACCGCTGGAGCTTGAAGAACTGGCGCAGCTCAACGAAGTGTCGGTACGCCAGCTTGAACGGCTGTTCCACAAGTACCTGGACCGCACCCCCAGCCAGTACTACCTGGAACTGCGCCTGAACCGCGCCCGCGACCTGCTGCTGCGCAGCGAATCCCAGGTCCGCGACATCGCCCTGGCCTGCGGCTTCGCCTCACCGGCGCACTTCTCCAAGTGCTACAGCCGCTTCTTCGGCCATTCGCCGCGCGGGGAGCGCAAGCAGAGTCCGTTGCATTTGTAGGGGCGAATTCATTCGCCAAGGGCGGCGCAGCTGCCCCGTCGGACTCGTAGGGCAGACCTGCGGTCTGCTTGGCGAATGAATTCGCCCCCACAAGGAAATCGAGCCTCCCCTTCAGCCAAAACAAAAACGCCGCCCTCCTCTCGGGGGCGGCGTTTTCTATTCAGGACTGCCCTCAGTCGTCCGCCAGGGCCTTATGCGCCGTCTCGCTGATGCAGAGCATCGCCAGCAGGGCCACGGCCGCTGCCGTCACCAGCATCCAGGCTGGCGCGAGCTTGTCGCCGGTCTGGCTGATCAGCCAGGTGGCGATGAAGGGCGCCGTCCCGCCAAACAGGGCGTTGGCCGTATTGAAGCTGAAGGCGAAGCCGCTGTAGCGCACCCGCGTCGGGAAGACCTCGGCGAGGAAGCACGGCAGGGTGCCGTCGTTCATCGCCAGCATCAGGCCGAAGGCGATCTGGATCAGCAGGATGAAGGCGAAGCCCTGCCCTTCCAGCAGACCGAACAGCGGCACCGTGAGCCCGAGGAACAGCAATGACGCGGCGATCAGCATGGTCTTGCGGCCGAAACGGTCGGACAGCTTGCCCATCAGGAAGATGAAACCGATGTAGGTCGCCAGCGACACGGTGGACGCCAGGAAGGAGTCGGTCTCGGTCATGCCCATCTCGGTGGAGAGGTAGGTCGGCATGTAGCTGAGGATCAGGTAGAAGGCCACCGCGTTGAGGCAGGTGACGCCGATGGCCACCAGCACCTTCCTGCGGTGCACGCCCATAAGCTCGCGGATCGGCACCTTGTGCCCGGCTTCCTTCTGCTCCATCGCCTGCTCCATTTCACGGAACTTGGGCGTGTCCTGCAGGTGCAGGCGAATGTAGCGGCCGATCAGCCCCAGCGGCGCCGCCAGCAGGAACGGAATGCGCCAGCCCCAGCTGTGCAGTTGCTCGGTATCCAGTTGCGAATAGAGCAGTGCCGCGAACAGCGAGCCGAACAGCAACCCTGCCGCCGTGCTGGCCGGCACCAGGCAGGTGTAGAAACCGCGCTTGTTGTCCGGGGCGTATTCGGCGAGGAAGGCCGCCGCGCCGGCGTATTCCCCTGAGGCCGAGAAGCCCTGCACCAGGCGGATCAGCAGGAGCAACAGCGGCGCCAACATGCCCACCTGGGCGTAGGTCGGCAGCAGCGCGATGCAGAAGGTGGCGCCGGACATGATCAGGATGGACAGGGACAGGGCGTTACGCCGGCCGTAACGGTCGCCGATATGACCCCAGACGATGCCCCCGATGGGGCGGATGATGAAGGAAATGGCGAACACCGCGAAGGCCGCCAGCAGGCCGGTGGTCTTGTCGGTGGCGGGGAAGAACACCACCGCGATCACCGCGGCCAGGTAGCCGTAGGCGGCGTAGTCGAACCACTCGACGAAGTTGCCGATGAAACTGGCGGTCGCCGCGCGACGGAGGGTGCTGCGCTCGCTGCTGGCCATCTGGCTGCCGGCCTGGCCGTAGGCCAGGGACTGGTTGGATAGGCTCATCGGGCACCCCCTTCGCTGGGGAGATGCACCTGGATGCCTGGATTATGGACGGGAGCGCCCCGACCGTTGTTGAAAGACACACTATCGGCCGCTCCCCAGGGGAGCGTTCCTGCAATAAACCTGACCATCGCCTGTACCTCTATTGTTATGTCGTGTAGTTCGGCAGCGGGTAGTCAAAGGGCGGCGCGTGCGCGGGGTCGGGGCCCCGTGAATTCCGCGCGTCGATTCTTGTTGTGGTGATGCGTGTAACCACGGCCCGCGCAGGAGGTCGGCTCTGCGCGGGCGTGGGCTGGATCATTTGCGGATGATGTTTTTCTCCGGGCCGTAGGGGAACTTGGTGATGTTCTCAGCACCGTTCTCGTTGACGATCAGGATGTCGTGTTCGCGATAACCGCCGGCACCCGGCAGGCCTTCCGGCAGCATGATCATCGGCTCCATGGACACCACCATGCCCGGCTCCAGCACGGTGTCGATGTCCTCGCGCAGCTCCAGCCCGGCCTCGCGGCCGTAGTAGTGGCTGAGGGTGCCGAAGGAGTGGCCGTAGCCGAAGGTGCGGTACTGCAGCACATCGTGCTTGAGGAAGATCTCGTTCAGCTCACGGGCGATATCGCTGCAGCGCGCACCCGGCTTGATCAGCTTCAGGCCGGCTTCATGCACCTCGACGTTGACCTGCCACAGGCGCAGGTGGTCGTCGGAGCAATGGTCCAGGAACAGGGTGCGCTCCAGCGCGGTGTAGTAGCCGGCGATCATCGGGAAGCAGTTGAGGCTGAGGATGTCGCCCTTGTTCACCTTGCGGGTGGTCACCGGGTTGTGCGCGCCGTCGGTGTTGATGCCGGACTGGAACCAGGTCCAGGTGTCCATCAGCTCCACGTCCTCGAAGGTGTCGGCAATGGCGCGCACCATGGCCTGGGTGGCGTGCAGCGCTACTTCGTATTCCGGCACCTGGTCGCGCAGGGCTTCAACCACCGCCGCGCCACCGATGTCGGCGATGCGCGCGCCGTGGCGGATCATCACGTGCTCTTCCGCGGACTTGATCATGCGCATGCGCATGCAGGCAGCGGCCACGTCCACCAACTCGGCGTCCGGATAGCGCGCGGCCAGCTTGTCGCGGTTCTGCAGGTTCAGGTGGTCATGTTCGATGCCGATGCGACGAGCCTTGGGCAGGGCCTGCTGGATGGCGACGAAGTAGTTATCGCGCTGCCAGTCGGTGTAGACGATGTTGTCGGTGCCGACAGTGCGGCGCCACGGTTGGCCGCCGTCGATGTTGGCGCTGATGCTGATGACGTCGTCCTGGGTCACCACCAGCGCATAGGGGCGGCCGAAGGAGCAGTAGAGGAAGTCGGAGTAGTAGTTGATGTTGTGGTACGAGGTGAAGATCGCAGCGTCGATGTTCTCCGCCGCCAGATGCGCGCGCAGCTTGGCGTGGCGATTGGCGAATTCCTGGGCGGAGAAGGTGGATTTGACCTTGTCGCCGTTACGGATGCGGAGCGTCTTGGGCATTTGCATGGCGGTGAACCCTTGTTGTTTTCCACTGACTCGACACACCGGATTAGTGGGCCGTTGGACAGCATTGCAACAGAAGCCCCCCGCCACTTTTTGTACGAATCCGACCCGAAATTGGTCAGATCCGCTGGGGTGGCTTGGTTGCGATCCGAGGTGTCTTTGATGACTGCGAGCGGGGGATTGGGCACCCTCACCCCAACCCTCTCCCATAGGGAGAGGGAGCTGTCCGTGCAAGGGCATGATCTAGCGTCACCCCTCTCCCTCCGGGAGAGGGGCCGGGGGTGAGGGAAGGTGGGATTAGCGCGGACTACCGCTCTTCTGTAGGGGCGAAGTCATTCGCCAAGGGCGGCGTAGCTGCCCCCTGTTACACCCATTGGCAGACCTTCGGCCTGCTTGGCGAATGAATTCGCCCCTACAAGGGAAACGCCCTACTCCGAGCCCAGCCCACCAAAAAAACAGGCCCGAACCGTGCTGCCAGGCACGGGCGGGCCCGAAGTGGTGCCATGGGATCTCAGTGCATAGCGGCGCGGCAGAGCTGCGGCTTGTCCAGCCGCTCGGTGCTGGGCGGGATGCCGAAGTGCTCGCGGTAGCACTTGGAGAAGTTCTGCGGGGAAAGGAAGCCGCAACCAAAGGCTACCTGCACCACCGGCATCGCGGTCTGGCGCAGCAGCTGGCGGGCGCGAAGCAGGCGCAGTTTCAGGTAGTAGCGCGATGGCGAGCAGCGCAGGTACTTCTGGAACAGCCTTTCCAGCTGACGACGGGACAGCTCGATGAAGCTGGCCAGATCATCCAGCTCGATGGGCTCTTCCAGGTTGGCCTCCATCAGCGCGATCACCTCCTGCAGCTTGGGCTGGGCGCTGGCCAGGGCGTCGCGCAAAGTCATCCGGCTGGCCCAGGCCGGGACACTTTCGCTGCCCGGAAGCACACCGGCCTCGAGCAACAGTGCACGGGCGGATTCCAGCGCGCCCAGCTTCACGCCGCGGGCGGCCAGGTCGCGGAGTTGCGCGAGCAATCCGGCGTGAGCGAGCGGAGCGCTGTCGCCGCCGCACAGAATCAGGGCGTCCAACGCACTTGCCTCGGCGAGATTGCCTTCGGGCGTCAGCTGCATGCCGTTGCCGGCGCGCACCGGGTTGCCGTCGAACGTCAGCATGCACCAGCGATAACGGCCCGCTCCGGGCTGCTGGTTGGCCAGGCGCAGTGGCTCGAGTGAGCCGGCCAGGGCGATCAGGCTGCAGTCCTCCAACAACAGGAAGCCGATGGATTGGAGGCAGTGTTCAGACGGCGGCAGGGCTTGATAGGCGGTCATGGCATCAGCACTCCACGGCGCTCACGGCCAGGCCGCCGCGCGAAGTTTCCTTGTACTTGTCGTGCATGTCGGCGCCGGTGTCGCGCATGGTGCGGATCACCTGGTCCAGCGAGATGAAGTGCTCGCCGTCGCCACGCAGGGCCATCTGCGCGGCGTTGATCGCCTTCACCGCGGCGATCGCGTTGCGCTCGATGCACGGCACCTGCACCAGCCCGCCGACCGGGTCGCAGGTCAGCCCCAGGTTGTGCTCCAGGCCGATCTCGGCGGCGTTCTCCAGCTGCGCCGGGGTCGCTCCCAGCACTTCCGCCAGGCCGGCCGCCGCCATCGCGCAGGCCGAGCCGACTTCGCCCTGGCAGCCGACTTCGGCACCGGAGATCGAGGCGTTCTTTTTGCACAGGATGCCGACGGCGGCGGCGCCGAGGAGGAAATTCACCACGTCGTCGTCATTGGCTTCGGGGTTGAAGCGCATG
>NZ_BDMA01000001.1:0-51889 GCF_002003485.1 Metapseudomonas resinovorans | reverse complement strand
TTCCGAAATGCGCAGGTTATGGCGCTGGCACAGCACCAGCAGCTCCTCGGCGCTGGAGAAGTCGTAGGGCAGTTCGGTGGCGTCCTGATCGAGTTGCCCGGCCTTGGCCTGGGCCTCGTCGACCACGAAGCCGCCGCCGACGGAGTAGTAGGTGTCGCGGTGCAGTTCGCCCGCCGCGCCTTCGACGATCAGGGTCATGGCGTTGGGGTGATACGGCAGGTTCTCGTCCAGCAGCAGGTCACGCTGCCAGTCGAAGGCCACCGGGTGGCTGCCATCGAGCAGCAGTTCGCGGGCTTCCTTCAGCGCCTCGATACGGGGGGCGATCTGCTTCGGGTCGACGCGGTCCGGCCATTCGCCCATCAACCCCACCAGGGTCGCGCGGTCGGTGCCGTGGCCGACGCCGGTGGCCGACAGTGAGCCGTACAGGCGCACCTCGACGCGCGTCACCTGCGCCAGCAGGCCGCGCTCGCGCAGCGCCGTGGCGAACAGCGCCGCCGCCCGCATCGGGCCCACGGTGTGCGAGCTGGAAGGGCCGATACCGATCTTGAACAGGTCAAACACGCTGATGGCCATGCCGGTTCCTCGACTGCATCTGTAGGACTGCCAGGGGACGCTGCGCGTCCCTTTCGCGAATGAATTCGCTCCTACAGGATTCTCCCGGTCCGACCTCAGCAGAATCTGTCCGTATCCGACCCGAAAATGTACCGGCGCACCGCCCTCGCCCACAGAAACCGGGGATCAAGCTGTGGATAAGCTGTAGAGCCACCGCCCAGACCCAGGCGCTGCGGCACTTGCAGAGGGATGGTCATTTCTTGAGCCGTTTCAGTTACTTGCCGAAACAGCTGCCCCCAGAATCTGTGCAGTGGGCTGTGGATAAGGTGTGGGTGTCTATCCCGGATGGCGGCGGGCCGTGCCCTGCCAAGGTTCGATCAAAAAACAATCAAATTAAACGCGCGATTAAATTTTGTAACCCCGGCGGACCCTATTCAAAGCGGCTGGTATAACTGATCGCGTTCAAATTATGACCATCCCAGAACCCGACACCCTGTTCCAGTCACACGCCTGATTCATACCGAGACCACCATGACTCGACCCGACGCCCGGCCTCGGCGGTTACGGCTGCCCGACGGCCGCATCCTGGCCTATCAGTTCTATGGCGCCAGCGATGGCCGCCCGCTCTATTACTTCCACGGCTTTCCCGGCAGCCGCCTGCAGGCAGCGCTGCACCATGAACAGGCGCTGGCAGCCAATGTCTGCCTGGTAGCGGCGGAGCGACCGGGCTTTGGCTGGTCCGACTACCAGCCCGGACGCAACATCCTCGACTGGGCCGAGGACGTCGCCTTCATGGCCGACACCCTGGGCCATCAGCGCTTCGGGGTGCTCGGCGTATCGTGCGGGGGACCCTACGCCCTGGCCTGCGCCCATCGTTTGGGCGAGCGCCTGGACTATGTCGGGCTGCTGGCCGGTATAGGTCCGATGGACATCCCCGCACTGCGCACGGCGCAACTGCCGGCACTCAAGGCGTTGTTCGGCCTCGCCCGCCTCCATCCCCGACTGGCCAGTCCGCTACTGGCACTGGACCGGCTGATGTTCCTGCGCAATCCGGCGCGCGCATTGAACGCCCTCGCCGGGCTCCTGGCCGAACCGGATCGCCAGTTGCTGGCGGCCAAGCCGCAGACAGCGGAAGACTTCGCGGACTTTCTTGCCGAGGCCTATCGCCAGGGCGTTCGCGGTGCCTGCCTGGAAGCCGCGCTGATCGCCGCGCCGCGCCCTTTCGCGCTGGAAGACATCCAGTCGCCCGTGCACCTCTACCAGAGCGGCCTCGACCGCCACGTACCCGAAGCCATGGGCCGCCACCTGCAGGCGCATCTGCCCTGCGCCAATCTGCGTCTTTATCCACAAGAAGGGCACCTTTCCATCGTGATCAACCAGTTCCCGCAGGTGCTGGCGGACTTCGAACATTCCCGACTGAACGAGGCAGCCTGACATGACCGATACCCTCACTTACCGCGGCGCCGTCTATCCCTGGCACTGCGATCACATGGGCCACATGAACGTGATGTGGTACGTCGGCAAGTTCGATGAAGCGACCTGGCAGCTCTTCACCTTGCTCGGTCTTGCGCCATCGCGGCTGCGCGGCGAGAACACGGGGATGGCGGCGGTGGAACAGCAGATCGAGTACCGGCGCGAGCTGCATGCCGGCGACGTGGTGTCCATTCATTCGCGGGTGCTGGAGATGAAGGACAAGTCGATCCGTTTCTGCCACGAAATGCGCAATGACGAGACCGGTGAGATCGCCGCCGTCACGACCCTGGTGGGCATACACCTGGATACCCAGGCACGCAAGGCCCGCGCTTTTCCGGAAGATGTCCGCGCGCGGGCGGCCACCTGGCAACCGGTCGACTGACTGCTATCCCCACAAAGCGTGGACGTTCCTGTGGACAAACTGTGGGAGCGGCTACGCAGCCCGTGTAATGCCTGGGCTGCAGCCGATCGATCAATTTATGCTCAGCCGTTCAGCGAACTCAGGCAAGACTGGGACACCTTGATCAGGCGCTGCTGGGTCTGATCGGGCAAGGGGGTTTTCTGGGTCTTGAGTTCTTCAAGCTCGGCAGTGCTGAACTCAGTGCTGACCCGGTCAGCGGCGCAACTGCAATAACGCTGCAGCTTGTCGCCTGACACATTGGCCTGCGCGCTGGTCTTGCACTCCTGGATGAAGTGGTCGCGCTCGCCGCTGGGCCACTCGGCGGCTATGGCCGGCAGGCCGATCAACGCGGGGATGAACAGGGCGATCAGGGTCGGGTAACGCATGTCGGTTCCTCCTTCCTGGGCAGGGCGTCGCCGTGAGGCGGGCTCTAGGATTCTGAGGGGCGGATGGCCGCCGGAGTTCCCCTGGTCTGATCAGGCGCCAGCCATGGAAAAGGATGTCGCCTCGAGCGAATCCCAAGCCTCCAACCTGGCGTAAAGTTAGGCCCCATACGCCTGTGCCTGCAGGCGATCGGACAGAAGGACCAGTACATGACCGACCAGACCCAGCAATTCGCCAGTGACAACTACTCCGGTATCTGCCCGGAAGCGTGGGCCGCGATGGCCGAGGCCAATCGCGGCCATGAACGCGCCTATGGCGATGACCAATGGACGGCGCGGGCCTCCGACTACTTCCGGGACTTGTTCGAAACCGACTGCGAAGTCTTCTTTGCCTTCAACGGTACCGCGGCGAACTCCCTCGCCCTGGCTTCGCTGTGCCAGAGCTACCACAGCGTGATCTGCTCCGAGACGGCCCACGTCGAGACCGACGAATGCGGCGCGCCAGAGTTCTTCTCCAACGGTTCCAAGCTGCTGCTGGCCAAGACCGCCGACGGCAAGCTGACGCCCGAGGCGATCCGCGAAATCGCCCTCAAGCGCCAGGACATCCACTACCCCAAGCCCCGCGTGGTCACCCTCACCCAGGCCACCGAAGTCGGCACGGTCTACCGTCCCGAGGAAGTCCGCGCCATCAGCCAGGTGTGCAAGGAACTGGGCCTGAACCTTCATATGGATGGTGCGCGCTTCTCCAATGCCTGCGCCTTCCTCGGCTGCTCCCCGGCCGACCTGACCTGGAAAGCCGGGGTGGACGTGCTCTGCTTCGGCGGCACCAAGAACGGCATGGCGGTGGGTGAAGCCATCCTCTTCTTCAACCGTGAACTGGCCGAAGACTTCGACTACCGCTGCAAACAGGCCGGCCAGCTGGCGTCGAAGATGCGCTTCCTTGCCGCGCCCTGGGTTGGCCTGCTGCAGGACGACGCCTGGCTGCACTACGGCAAGCACGCCAACGCCTGTGCACAACTGCTGGCCGAACTGGTCGCCGACGTACCGGGCGTCAGCCTGATGTTCCCGGTGGAAGCCAACGGCGTATTCCTGCAGATGTCCGAGCCGGCGCTGGAATACCTGCGCGCCAGGGGCTGGCGCTTCTACACCTTCATCGGCGCCGGCGGTGCGCGCTTCATGTGCTCCTGGGACACCGAGATGGATCGCGTGCGTGAGCTGGCCGCGGATATCCGTGCGGCGATGGGGGCCGCCTGATTCGCACCGCTGAACCTGTAGGGGCGAATTCATTCGCCAGGGCAGCGCAGCTGCCCCGTAGGTTGGTGCGGGCGGCGTTCCGTCAGAGCGCAGCGAAGCCCAACGATCGTTGTCTAGCCATGGCCTCGAAAGGCAGACCTTCGGCCTGCTTGGCGATTGAAATCGCCCCTACAGTTTTCCCGCCTTACCCCCGTTTTCCGTGGACCAACCTGTGGACAATCTGTAGAGCCACTGCTGCAGCCCGCGCCATTCGCGGCCTCCCGCCGCTTGTATATTTCCTGATCTATTTCAACGACTTGGCACTTCTTCCACACAGATTCTGTGCAGCGAAAGGTACACAAGCTGTGGAAAACGGAGCGCGCACCTAGTCCTGCCTGCCCTGCATGAAAGCGATCAATAAATAGCCAACCAAAACCGCCCGCAGGTTTATCCCCACAACCTGTGCATAACCCTGTTGAAAACCTGTTGGTGGCTATGTATAGCCAAAGCCCCGCAGCTCAAGGCTTTCAAACAGACTCACGGAGCGGAGCAGTCAACCGCCGGAATATTGCGCACAAAATCCGTTGAGAACCCTGTGGAAAAACCGTTTACAAGTCGATCAACGCCAGTATTTACGCAGCGTATAGAGAAGCGATCACTTGCCGCTCTATCGGCCTTTCAGGTGCATCCGGTGGCCAAAAACCTGTTCAGCCAGTGGAAAACCCGGCGTTTACTCACAAAGCCAGTGGAGTCTTCTGTGGACAAGCTGTACAGACTCTCTCCGGCACCAGTAATGGCGCGGCCTTCCGCGATTCGTACATTTTTCAAGCAATATCAATGAGTTGTAGAAAGCGCGAGCCATCCGGGCAGGCATGGGCCGCCTGCCTATACTGGAAACACCCAGTGTGCGGAGGTATTCATGGCGAACTACTCGGTGGAATCCATTCGAACGGTCGCCCTGGTCGGCCATGGCGATAGCGGCAAGACCAGCCTGACCGAAGCCCTGCTGCAGGGCAGCGGCGCGATTGCCAGCGCCGGCAGCCTGGAGCGCGGGGACACGGTTTGCGACTTCGATCCACTGGAGCGCGAATACCGCCATTCCCTTGCCTCCGCCCTGGCTCACTGCAGCCACGAGGGTGCCGAACTCAATCTGATCGACACCCCCGGCTATCCCGACTTCATCGGCCAGTCCATCGCCGCCCTGGCGGCCGTGGAGACCGCGCTGGTGGTGGTCAATGCCCAGAACGGCATCGAGCTGACCACACGCCGGATGATGACCATGGCTGCCGAGCGCGGGCTGTGCCGGATGTTGGTGGTGAACAAGATCGATGCCGAGCGGGTCGACCTCCCTGCCCTGCTGGCCAACCTTCGGGAAGCCTTCGGCAAGGAGGTACTGCCGCTGAACCTGCCGGCGGACAATGCGAGCCGCGTGGTGGATTGCTTCTTCGAGCCTGCCGGCGAGGCCGACTTTTCTTCGGTGGCCGAAGCACACCAGGCCCTGGTCGACCAGGTGGTAGAGGTGGATGAGGAGTTGATGGCGCGCTACCTGGAGCAGGGTGAAATCGCCCCGGCTGAACTGCATGAACCCTTCGAGCGGGCTCTGCGCGAAGGGCATCTGATCCCCCTGTGTTTCACCTCCGCGCGCACAGGAGCCGGAGTGGCCGAATTGCTGGATATCCTCGCGCGCCTGGCGCCCAACCCCACGGAGGGCAACCCCCCGCTCTTTCTCAAGGGCGAGGGAGCGGACGCCAAGGCCTTCCGCTCCCGGCCCGACCCTCAGCAACACGTACTGGCCCACGTATTCAAGGTGGTGATCGACCCGTTCGTGGGAAAGCTGGGCATCTTCCGCGTGCACCAGGGCACCCTGATGCGGGACATGCAACTGTTCGTCGGCGATGGGCGCAAACCCTTCAAGCTCGGTCACCTGCTGCGCCTGCAAGGCAAGCGCCATGAGGAAGTGACGCGACTGGTCCCCGGCGATTTCGGCGCCCTGACCAAGGTGGACGAAGTGGAGTTCGACTCGGTCCTGCACGACTCCCACGACGAAGATCAGATTCATCTCAAGGCCCTGGATTTCCCCGAGCCGATGCAAGGGCTCGCCATCGAGGCCAAGCGCCGTGGCGACGAGCAGCGCATCGCCGAGGTATTGAGTCGCCTACAGGCCGAAGACCCCTGCGTGAAGCTGGACTACCAGGCCTCTACCCAGGAAACCGTACTGCGCGGCATGGGCGAGCTGCACCTGCGCTACCTGCTGGATCGCATCACCGGCACCTACAAGCTGGAGGTGGAGACCCGCCCGCCCAAGGTCCCTTACCGCGAAGCCATCACCCGCCCCGCCGAGGGCCACAGCCGGCACAAGAAGCAGACGGGCGGCGCCGGCCAGTTCGGCGAGGTGTTCCTGCGTATCGAACCGCTGCCACGTGGCACCGGTTTCGCCTTCACCGACGAGGTGAAGGGCGGAGTGATTCCGTCGCAGTTCATTCTCTCGGTGGAAAAGGGCGTGCGCTCGGTGCTTACCTGCGGACCGCTGGCAGGCCTGCCGGTGGAGGATGTGAAGGTCACCGTCTACGACGGCAAGCACCACCCTGTGGACTCCAAGGACATCGCCTTCCAGGCCGCCGGACGCAAGGCCATGCTCGATGCCCTGCGCGCTGCCGGAGAGGTAGTGCTGGAGCCTGTGGTAGCAGTGGAAGTGACTGCGCCGGAAGCCAACCTGGGTGATATCACCACCGACCTGATTGGCCGGCGCGGCCAGGTCACGGGTACCGAGTCACTGTCCCAGGGTTTGGCGCTGGTCTACGGCCAGGTGCCCCTGGCGGAGCTGGACGGCTACGCCGGACGCCTCAAGGCTATCACCCAGGGCCACGGCGCCTTCAGCATGGTCCTCAGCCACTACAACGCCGCACCCCAGGATGTTCAGCAGAAACTCTCCGGCAACTACAAGGCGGTGCAGGAGGAGGATTGAAGGAGACTGCCTCATTACCACCTGCTTGTTGTGGGAGCGAATTCATTCGCGAAGGCTTGCCGCAGTTCCACAGCCCAATCGCGATTGAAATCGCTCCCACAATCAAAACAGGAGCAGTAGCCCCACCTCAGACCAACCCTTCCGCCTTCAGCGCTGCCTGCACGGCCGGACGGCCCGCCACGCGGCCCTGGAAAGCCTGGAGATCGGGGCAATCGGAGATGTCCATGTTCAGGTAACCCGTCCAGTTGGTGACCGTGAAGAGGTAAGCATCCGCTGCGGTGAAGTCATCGCCAGTGAGAAACTGCCGGTCATGCAGTTGTTGGGAAATCCAGAGCAGACGCTGGTGAGCCATGCCGGCGTAGGTTGCCTTGGCCTTTTCATCCAGCGCCGAATTGAACAGGGCTCCGAGTGTCTTGTGCACTTCGCTGCCAATGAATGCCTGCCACTCCATGACCCGATAGCGCAGCAGGTCGCCATGTGGCGGCATCAGGTCGGTGCGCCCGGCCTCATCGCACAGGTACTGACAGATCACCGGGACTTCGGTCAGCTTCTGGCCATCGTCCAGTTCCAGCAGCGGCACATAGCCCTTGGGATTGCTGCGGTAGTAGTCCCAGTTGTCGGCCGTCTTGTGCGTGGCCAGGTCGACCTTCTCCAGGGAGAAGGGCTTGCCGATGTCGCACAGGACGATATGCACGGCGAGGGAGCAGGCTCCGGGGGAATAGTAGAGTTTCATCGCATGGCACCTCAGGCAGGTCGCAGGGGACCGGCGCAGGCAGGTGCGCCGGCGGAACGAAGGTCCGATCAAGCATAGCGGGGGTTACCCCCACCAACAGTGGACCAGGCTGTGGAAAAGCTGTTCGTGCCTGATGCTTGCCCGCGAGCCGCGCAGCCTGCAGAGGATTGGTGGTTTTTTCAGCGATTTCAGCGAGTTGCGCACAACAACTGTGCACCGCTGCGTCCACAAGCTGTGGATAGATGGCGCCAGCCCACGATTGCCGTGGGCTGGCGAGAGTTGCTCAGAAAACCATCAGTAGTCGATGGCTACGTCGCCCTTGGGAATGCTGCAGCAGGACAGGATGTAGCCCTCGGCGACGTCTTCGTCGGTGATGCCGCCGTTGTGCTCCATCTCCACCTCGCCGGCGGTCTTCATCACCTTGCAGGTTCCGCAGATGCCCATGCCGCAAGCCTTGGGAATATGCAGGCCGACCTTGGCGGCGGCCGAGTGCACGGTTTCACCCGGCGCCACGCGGATGCTCTTGCCGGTGCCGGTGAACTCCACCAGGTTCATGGCGCCGGCCGGTACTTCCGCCGCCGCTTCGGCTGCCTCGGCGGCATGTTCCTTCACTTCTTCGCGTATCTCCGGCGGCGTCGGGCCGAAGGCTTCCTCGTGATAGCGCTTCATGTCGAAGCCAGCGGCCTCCAGCAGGCGCCGGACCGCGGACATGTAAGGCGTCGGGCCGCAGCAGAAGATCTCGCGCTCCATGAAATCGCTCGCCATCAGATCGAGCATCGCGCGGCTCAGGTAGCCGCGATAGCCCGACCAGGTTTCGCCGATCTCGTACTTCTCGCAGATCAGGTGCAGCTTGAAGTTCTCAATGCGCGAGGCCATGTGGCGCAGCTCGCGGTGATAAATGATGTCCTTCGGCGTCCGCGCGCTGTGGACGAAGATCATGTCCACCGCGCCGTTGGTATCGAAGAACCAGCGCGCCATGGACATCACCGGAGTGATGCCGACCCCGCCAGAAAGGAACAGCACCTTCTCCGCCGGGAAGTCGATGGCGTTGAACAGGCCGACCGGTCCGTGCACCGGAATCACGTCGCCTTCTTTCAGGTTGTCGTGCAGCCAGTTGGAAACCTTGCCGCCCGGCACGCGCTTGATGGTCAGCGAGAAGCTGTAGGGCACCGACGGCGAGCTGGAGATGGTGTAGGAGCGCATGATCGGCTGGCCGTCGATTTCCAGCTCCAGGGTCACGAACTGCCCCGGCTTGAAGAAGAACACCATGGGCTGGTCGGCCATGAAGCAGAACGTACGCACATCCCAGGTTTCCTGGATCGCCTTGACGCAGCGAACCATGTGCCGGCCGTTGGTCCAGGTCTGGGTCGTGATCGGATTGAGGAAGTTATTGGTCATGGACGCTGCTCCGCGCGTGGCCGGATATCGGCCTAATGTGGCGGATTGTGAATAACGCAAAAACGGCCCATTTACCTGTCCGCGACATTCACATGCTCATCGCGACCTGCCAGCAACCACCGGGGCTTGCCCGTCGGAAACGGATGTCCCCATGTCGCCCATGGATAAGGTCGTACCTCCCAGCGCCAGCACACTCATTCCCAGCCGAACCATAAGGCTTCCGAGCGAACCACCCTCGCACCCACAGCAGGGCAGCCAATCGGCAGGCAAGAAACGAGGGCAGGTCACGCCGCCTTGCGTGACAACCGAATCAGCCACTTATTTGCGGCGGTCGCCGGCGCGACCAGCCATTGAGGAGTTACCGATGGACGTCACTTCCACCCTGAGCCTGGGCGATCCGCTTGAACCCGCACGCAAGGCCACGGCCGAAATGCTCCGCGAACGCGACCACAGCTTCTCCCTGCCGCAGCCGTTCTACAGCGACGAGCGCCTGTTCCAGATCGACATGCAGGAGATCTTCCACAAGGAGTGGCTGATCGCCGGCATGACCTGCGAAATCCCCGCCAAGGGCAACTACCTGACCCTGCAGATCGGCGACAACCCGATCATCGTCATCCGTGGCGCCGAGGGCCAGATCCATGCCTTCCATAACGTCTGCCGCCACCGTGGCTCGCGCCTGTGCGTCAGCGAGAAAGGCAAGGTCGCCAAGCTGGTCTGCCCCTATCACCAGTGGACCTACGAACTCGACGGCCGCCTGCTGTTCGCCGGTACCGAGATGGGTGCCGACTTCGACATGAAGGAATACGGCCTCAAACCCGTCAATGTGAAGACCGCGGGCGGCTACATCTTCATTTCCCTGGCCGAGAACCCGCCAGCCATCGACGACTTCCTCTCCACCCTGGCCCATTACATGGAGCCGTACGACATGGAGAACACCAAGGTGGCCGTGCAGACCACGCTGAAGGAAGCCGCCAACTGGAAGCTGGTGCTGGAGAACAACCGCGAGTGCTACCACTGCAACGGCTCGCACCCGGAATTGCTGAAAACCCTGCTGGAATGGGACGACGTCACCGACCCGCGCGCCAGCCAGGCCTTCAAGGACCAGGTCGCCGCCTGCACCAAGGCCTGGGACGAGGAGAAGATCCCTTACGCCCACGCCAGCTTCGGCCTGCGCAACCGGATCGTGCGCATGCCCCTGCTCGACGGCACCGTATCCATGACCATGGACGGCAAGCAGGGCAGCAAGAAGCTCATGGGCCGCATCAAGAACCCGGACCTGGGCTCGATGCGCATCCTCCATCTGCCGCACTCGTGGAACCACTGCATGGGCGATCACCTGATCGTGTTCACCGTGTGGCCCATCAGCGCCCAGGAAACCGTGGTCACCACCAAATGGCTGGTGCACAAGGACGCGGTGGAGGGCGTGGACTACGACGTGCAGCGCCTGCGTGAAGTCTGGGATGCCACCAACGACCAGGACCGTCGCCTGGCCGAAGAGAACCAGCGCGGCATCAACTCCACGGCCTACCAGCCGGGCCCCTACTCCAAGACCTACGAGTTCGGCGTGATCAACTTCCTCGACTGGTACAGCGAACGCATGCTGAACAACCTCGGTGATACCCCGGCCACCCAGCTGCGCCAGGTCAACGAGTAACACTTCCAGGGAGCTCGGCGAGGCGGCTGCGGCAGCCTCGCCGGGCGGAGGAACAGCCATGTCCGTATGCCTCGGCTTCGCCATCCTCCTGACGCTCTATGGACTGGCCTCGAGCCTGCTCAAGGCCTGGTCCGACCGCTCACACTGAGGTCCCCTCAAGGACCACCCTCGCCCTCGTCGGGATGTCGGCCCTGACGGGGGCTTTTTTTTGCCCGCCATCCCCAGCCAACATCCGTTCAGAAGCACAGTCGGCCCGGCAAAACCCTCAATGATCCTCAGTTCCAGCGGGAAATTGGCTGTGTGAAATTTCCCATTCCTGAGGAAGTGCGGATAAGTACACATTCCCCATGGGAATTCTCCGAAGACCGCGAAGAGACTTCAGACGGACCCTGAACTCCTACAGAAAAATCGGAAACCCCAAGATCTAGTAGGTCAGAGCCGTCTGATCTTTACTGACCATAAGTCAGACAGAGGGCTCAGCCATGAAGAAAATTCTTATCCCAATAGCGATGCTGCTGATTGCATTTTCAGCGGTTTCTCATGCAAGCGACGGCAAGACGACTCATGGCGTCATTCACTTCGTAGGGAGCATTGAGAGGGGACCGTGTGAATACTCCACAGCCACTTGGAATCGGCATGCGGGTCGAATGAGTGGCGTCAGTCCGGGCAGCGCTGGGGCAGTTCCTGCTGCAAATGGAGTCTGTGCAGGCGTGGCTGATACGTCGTCCATCAGCACTTATGCAGTCGCCAGCAGCTCCCGTTCCACGATTCGCGGCAAGGTGGTGATCGTCACCTTCAACTGAAAGGGTCAAGACCCCCAGGGCCTCGCCTGCTATCTCCAGTGGGGGAAACGGTAACCTGCAGCTGCCGTCGGAAGCAGACAGTTTTCAATCACGAAGTGTTGGCATCGGCCGAATGCCCCCGCGCGAAATCCACTCCGTATCGCCCCGGCCAAGCAGGTGCCTGCTTCCTTCTCCCCGTACGCACAAGCGGAAAGCCGTCGCTTCGACCTGGACTCGCTCTCCGAAAGCTGCGACACGCAAGATGCCATCGCGCTGAAACAGCCGTTCATCGAGGCTTTCAGCCTGCATTGAAACGACCACGATCGTCGCTGAAAACACCGGCAAGAAAGCGGCTACCCCCAATATCGGTAATTCCTTACAGAATCAAAAACCCCATCTGATATTCCCGAATATCACCAGGGATTATCTTGACCGGGCATTTCGATGCACCACTTTTCGTGATCAATTTGTCTGGAGTAACACCATGAAAAAGCTTTCTCTGGCATTCCTCGCGATGTCCGTCATCGCAGCTAACGGTTCCGCCTTTGCCGCCCCCACCGACGCAGGCACCGGCCAGATCAACTTCACCGGCTTCATCAACAACGACGCCTGCACGGTAGACGGCTCCGTCGGTAAGGAAAAGGCCATCATCGTCGATATGGGCAACCTTGCCATCAAGGACATCGGCACCGATACCGCCCCGACCAGCGGCCGAATCGGCGCAAGCAACTTCAACCTGAAGGTCAACTGCAACGAAGGCACCAAGGTCTCCATGCTGTTCAAGGCCAGGGCAGGTTCCGGGGTGGTCGACGGCACGAAGGTCCTGCAACTGAACCGGGGCACCGACACTGCCAAGAACGTCGGCATCGCCATCATGGACAGCAATGGTGAAATCATTGACCTGAACAACGAAGCCACAGCCAAGATCGAAAGCGACCTGTACGGCAACGACGGCACCCTGACCTTCGCCGCCGCCTACGTCACCACTGCCGACCCGAAGACCGCCACTGCGGGTGATGGTAACGCCACCCTGCCATTCCTCCTGCAGTATGAATAAGCAGGAACGGCGTCCTTGAAGCCTGGCGGGGCCATCCGGCCCCGCTACTTCCCTGGTACCTGATGGTAATTCCTATGCTCCGTCGCACGATCTCCACCTGCCTGGGCGCCTTGAGCCTGGTGCTGGCTTCCCACGCATGCGCGGGAATCTCTCTCAGCTCCACCCGTCTTGTCTTCAACAGCCCCAACAAAGAGGCCAGCATCACCGTTCGCAACACTGGAAAGGACGTTCTTGTTCAGTCATGGATCGACAGCGACAAGGATACGGACACGCCACCACCTTTTGCCGTGACGCCTCCTCTCGCACGCGTACCGGCGAACGAACGACAGCTGTTGCGCATTCTCTATGAAGGCAGCGGCATGCCTACCGACCGGGAGTCGGTGGTATGGCTCAACGTTCAGGAAATCCCCCAGACCACCGAAGGTCGGAACATCTTGCAGTTGGCCGTCCGCCAGCGAATCAAGATGTTCTTCCGTCCAGAGGGGCTGACGACCGAAGCCCACCGTGCGCCGGAAGAACTGCAATGGCAGCTCGCGCGACTTGGCAGCAAGACGGAGCTGAAGATCCGAAACCCGGGCAAGTACCACGTCTCCATGAGCGATGTGAAGTTGGGCACCTCGGTGGCCGTCGACTCGACCATGATCGCCCCCGGCGAAGAACGGGTATTCAGCGTCCCGGATCTGCCCTCTGCGAAAACCGTTGATCTGACCTTCTTCAGCATCAACGACTACGGAGCCCTGGTGCTCTACTCCGCAAGCCTTTCCATCGGGAACACCGCTGGAGCCACGGCAAAGCGGTCCAGCTGAGCTCTGTAACGAGCGCTATCCCCAAACCTCTGGTTCACCTCCGGCGGGTGCTGAACGCTCCCGCCTGGCACCGCTCGTCCTGAGGGGAGGTGAACCGGGCAGTGCAGAGACATTGAGAAATGAGCAACTGGCCCAGCCACATCGAGGGACCATGCACTCGGTTTCCCTCGGGCAACCGAAGGACGCGCCCCCTGGTTCGCCGCAGCAGACTCGCGCTAGCCATTTCCCTGGCGCTCCCTTCGATGGCGCTGCATGCCAAATCCCCCGAACCGTTACCGGTGGCAGACGCCCAGGTCGACTCGTTCAACACGACCTTCCTCAAAGGCGCGCCCTCGGCCGTTGACCTGCAGTCCCTGCTGCACGCGAACAGCGTCGTACCCGGCAACTATCGGGTGGACCTTTACAGCAACGAGGTACTGGTCGGGCGCAAGGACATCGACTTTTTGCGCAATCAGCAGACGGGAATCGTCGAACCCTGCCTGAACATCGAGCTGCTCCACCTGCTGGGCATCGACCTGGCAAAGCTGGTGGAACAGGGCGTGGTCGATCCCGACGGGGCCGACACCTGTTACGACCTGTCGACACTGATCGACCAGGCCACACTGCGCTACGACTCCACTCGCCTGCGCCTGAGCGCCAGCATTCCGCAGATCGCCATGCTCCAGGGCCGGCGCGGCTACGTTGACCCGGCGTTGTGGGACAACGGTGTCGCCGCCGCCTTCATCAATTACCAGTTCAACACCAACCGGAACCGGGACGACTACGGCCGTCAGACATACAACAACCTGGGCCTGCGCAACGGCATCAACCTGGGGGCATGGCGCCTGCGGAACGAATCCAACTACCGCACGGGCACTGGCCGGCCAAGTTCCTTCACCAGCAACCGCACTTATTTGCAGCGCGACATCACAAGGCTCAAGGGGCAGTTCAGCCTGGGGGAAATCTACTCCGACGCCCACCTGTTCGACAGTGTGCGCTACCGCGGCATCAAGTTGGCCTCCGATGAAGCCATGAGGGCGGACAGCGAGCGCGGCTATGCGCCGGTCATCCGTGGCGTTGCGGAAACCAACGCAACCGTGGAGATCCGCCAGAACAACTACATCCTCTACTCCACGACCGTGGCGCCGGGTCCGTTCGAGATCAGTGACATCTTCCCCACCGGTTCCAACGGCGACCTGGAGATCACCATCATCGAGGCCGACGGGCGTCGGCGGGTGAGCCTGCAGGCCTTTTCGAGCCTGCCGACCATGGTCCGCGAAGGCCAATTGAACTACAGCCTTTCTGCAGGCGAGTTCAACAGCAACAGTGACGACCTCAAGAACCCGGCATTCATCAGCGGGACCGCAGCCTACGGCCTCAGCAGCAACTTCACGGGCATTGCTGGCACCCAGGCCACCCAGGACTTCAATGCCGTATCGCTCGGGGCCGGGCGGAATACGCCGATCGGCGCCGTATCGGTCGACGTTACGCATTCGGCCAGCCGGGTTCGCGGGCTCTCCGCCCGAGGAAACAGCCTGCGTGCGCTGTATGCGAAGACCTTCACCGGCACCGACACCAGCTTCACCCTAGCGGCCTATCGCTACTCCACCGAAGGCTACCGGACGCTCTCCGACCATGTTCAGGAACTCTCCCTGGGCGTACCGAGCACGAGTGGCCGCTCGAAGATCCGTACTGACCTTACCGTCAGCCAGACCCTTGGCCAGCGCAAGTATGGCACCCTCTACATCAATGCCAGCGACGAGCGTTTCTGGAATCGGGGCGGCACGCGCAGCCTCTCCGCCGGGTATTCCAATGGCTGGCGCGACGTCAGCTACAACTTCAGCGTGAGCCAGACCCGCAACATCGGTACCGCCGGCCCATCGAACGACGACACCCAGCTAAACCTTTCCGTGTCCTTTCCTCTGGGCTCGAGGCCGCGGGCGCCGCGCGTCTACCTCTCGACAACCCACCAGGACAGCAACGACAACACGCAGGTCGGCGTGAACGGCTACCTGTCAGAAGACGGCGATACCTCCTACTCGGTGCAAGGCAGCCAGAACAGCAGCGGGGGTAGCTCGACTTCGGTCAACCTGAACAGCCGCACTTCGCTTGCCGAGATCAACCTTGGCTACAGCAAGGGACGCAACTACACGTCGGAGAACCTCACCCTGTCCGGCTCCGTCGTGGGCCATGCTGGCGGCATCAACCTGGGCCAACCGGTAGGTGAAACCTTCGCATTGGTGGAAGTACCCGACATCTCGGGCGTTGGCGTCAGTAACTTCAGCGGGGTCAATACCGGATACAACGGCTATGCCGTGGTGCCCAACACCCAGCCCTACCGGGTCAACTGGCTCACCCTGGACACACGCAACCTCGGCGGCGATGTCGAGATCGACAATGCCACGCAACAGGTCGTGCCGCGCCGCGGGGCCATCGTGCTGGCCCGCTATGAAGGGAAAAAGGGGCAACGCGTCCAGTTCGAGCTGTTGGATAGGCTGGGCCAACCCATCCCCTTCGGCGCCTCGCTGGAAGATGCCAAGGGCAAGCAGCTTGCCATCTCTGACCCGAGCGGCAGGGCACTGGCCCTGGTGGAAGAGGACCAGGCCACGCTGACCATCAAGTGGAGTGGGCAACAATGCGCCGCCGCTTACTCGCTACCGCCGCAGGACAAATCCAACAACTACCAGCGCTATCGCCTCAGCTGCCAGAACTGAGGGAAGAAAGGTCAGCCCTCGGGTCGTTCGGCGAGGTCGTTGCGCCGGGCGAACTCGATCAGCTCCAGCAAGGACCCGAGGTTGAGCTTCTGCTGGATACGGGTCTTGTAGGTGCTGACGGTTTTGTTGCTGAGCAGCATGCGCTCGCCGATTTCCTTGTTCGTAAGCCCGGTCGCCAGGTACTGCAAGACCATCAGCTCCTGGTTGGACAATCTCTCTACCAGCTCGCTTTCGCTCAGCGCCGGTGCCTGGCTGCCGCTCATCGCAATGGACGGAAACACGGTGAATCCGGCGTTGATGGCGTTGATGGCCGTTAGCAGGTTCTGCAGGTCCTCTTCCTTGCTGACGAAGCCCTTTGCTCCCGCCTGGAGACAGCGCTGGGAAAAGCCCTCTGCCGACTGCGAAGTCAGCACCAGGACGTGGCTGTCGAGCCCCAGCGCCTGGATTCGCGAGATGACATTGAGGCCATCAAGGCGCGGGATGCCGATGTCCAGGATGACGATATCCGGCTCGTGTTGACGAATCATCTGCAAGGCATCGACGCCGTTGTCAGCCTCGCCGACGACCTCCATTCCGTTGCGCTCCAGCAACATGCGGACAGCCATACGGATCACTGGATGATCGTCGACGATCAGGGCACTTCTCATTGCAACCTCGAAAAAGGGGCCAGGCATCCATGACGCTGCACCCGAACTTGGCCAAAGCCGACACCCGATGAATTTTCCTACAACCACCTAGGACGCGTCTCCTAGCTGGGGGCGCGTGTCCCTAGGTAACTTGGCCGTTATCCCAACCACTGTCGAGCCCGCCATGAAGAACTTGAGCATTCTGGTGCTGGAAGACGAACCATTCCAGCGTCTGATCGCGGTAACCGCCCTTCGGCAACTGGGGCTCGAGAAAATCCACGAAGCGGCGGACGGCGCCAGCGCGCTGTCCTTGCTCGAAGCCTGCGGCGGAGTCGATATCGCCCTCTGCGACCTGCGCATGTCCGGCATGGATGGCGCCGCCTTTCTCCGCCATGCCAGCCAGGCCGGCGTCATCCGTTCGGTGATTCTCAGCAGCGAGGTGGGACCAGAGCTGCGCCAGGCGACCACCGCGATGATCCGTTGCCTTGGCCTGGATTTCCTCGGCGACCTCGGCAAGCCCTTCGACATGCAGCGTGCTGCCGACCTGCTCGAGCGCCATATCGCCCTTCCCACGCGGCCCGAAGCCCTCGTAGCAACGAATGCGCCGCCCAGCCTGGAGGAAATCCTCAGAGGCCTGGAACAGGGTGAGTTCGAACCCTATTTCCAGCCGAAGGTGTGCATGAGGAGCGGTGAGCTCCAGGGTGCTGAAGTCCTCGCCCGCTGGCGCCATCCACACCGAGGCGTGTTATCGCCCGGCCATTTCCTGCCAGCCATCGAGCATCACGGTCTGGTCGATTGCCTGTTCTGGCGGCTCCTCGAGCAAGGTCTGGAACTGCAGCAGGAACTCGGCCTCAGCGGGCGGCAGGTGAACCTCGCTTTCAATCTCCACCCACGACAGCTGAGCAATCTCGATATCGCCGAGCGTGTTGGCCAGGCCTTGGAATTGGTTGGGCTGCCAGGCTCCGGATTGACGTTCGAACTCACCGAAACCGGCCTGCTGGAAGCGCCAGCCGCCAGCCTGGAAAGCCTGGTCCGCCTGCGCCTGATGGGCTGCGGACTGGCCATGGATGACTTCGGCGCCGGCTATTCGTCGCTGGATCGCTTGTGTGAACTGCCCTTCAGCGAGGTCAAGCTGGACGCGGCATTCGTCCGCAAGCTGAATAACCAGCCGCGCAGCGGGGCGGTCATCCGCGGCGCCGTCGCCATGGCCGAGGCCATGGATCTGACGCTGGTGGTGGAAGGCGTGGAAACCACCGAGCAACGTGAGCGCCTGCTTTCGCTCGGCTGCAAGGTGGCACAGGGTTTCCTCTTTGCACGGCCGCTGGATCGCAACAGCTTCCGGGCGCTGCTGGCCGATCATGCGCACCCCGGACGTCACTGAGACTGGGCCAGCTCCGCCAGCAACGCACTCTCCAGCTCCAGCATCGCCCGCCGCAGCCCCTCCGCACCCGCACGCAGGTCCGAGGGTTGCGGCGCCGGTAGCTTGCATGTCCGTTCGAGGTCATTGCAGGCGTCGATCAGCGGGTCCGCGCGGATCACACGTGCGGCGCCTTTGAGGCGGTGGGCGAGTTCAGCCAGGGCAGGCGCATCATTCCTCCCGGCCAGTTCGGCCAAGGGCTCCAGATCCCGCCGATTGGTCTCCAGCAACTCGTTCACCAGATTGCGAACCAGAACCGCATCACCGCCAGTAAGCGGCGCCAGGGGAGACAGGTCGAACAGCGCATCACCTTTGGCTTCCTCCGCTGGGTCCGTTTCCCCCACGGCTTCGCCGCCCGACGCCCCCCAGAGCTTCTCTTCCAGCAGGTCGAGACCGATGGGCTTGATCAAGCAATCGTCCATGCCAGCTTGCAGGCCCCGCTCGATTTCTTCCGGCTGAGCATCGGCCGTCAGGCCGAGAATCAGGACCGGCGCACGCGGCCCCTGGCGCTCTTCGGCGCGGATCGCTTGAGTGAGGCTGGCGCCATTCATGAGCGGCATATGGCAATCGGTGGCGATCACATCGAACGGGTAGGCACGCCAGGCGGCAAGGGCCTCCACGCCATTCTCCACCGCGACCACTTCGTGTCCCAGGTAGGCCAGTTGCTGGGCGAGGATTTGCCGGTTCACCGGATGATCATCCACCACCAGCACCCGCAACCTGCGGCGCTGCTGTACGCGATCGGGAGAGGGCAACGCCGGCTCCTCGACCGGTTCGAGGCGGTGCAGGCGCAGCTCCAGGTCAATTCGCGTGCCCTGTCCAGGCGTGCTGGTCAGGTTCAGCCGGCCACCCATCATTTCGCAGAGGGAGCGGCTTATCACCAGTCCCAGGCCCGCGCCCTCGGTCTGCTGGTTGCCGCGCTCCACCTGGGCGAAGGGGCGGAACAGCCGGCCTTGCTCCTCCAGCGAGATACCGATGCCCGTGTCTTCGACCCCCAGGTGGACGCGCAGCATTTCACCCTCCAGCGCCTCACCGCGGATGTGCACGCGAACGCTGCCCTCGCGGGTGAACTTGATCGCGTTGCTGACCAGGTTGGAAAGGATCTGCTTGAAGCGCAGCGAGTCCACCAGGACGTCGCCCTGGATACTGGAATCGATATCCAGCAGCAGGCTCAGGCGCTTCTGCCGTGCCAGCCCATCGAACACCCGTGCCACCGATTCCACCAGTTCGCGCAGGTTGGCCCGCTGCGGTGCCAGGCTGAGCCGGCCCGATTCGATACGGGCGATGTCGAGGATGTCACCGAGCAGCGCCAGCAGGCTGCGTGCCGAGCCGTAGGCCACTTCAATGCTGGAGCGGTCGATGGGCTGGTCGGCGGCACGCTTCAGCGCCAGCTCGAGGATTCCGATCACAGCGTTCATCGGCGTGCGGATTTCGTGGCTCATGGTCGCCAGGAAGGTGGTCTTGGCCCGGCTGGCCTCGTCCGCCAGGTTCTTCGCCGATTCCAGCTCCTGCACCAGATGACGGTGCTCGGTGATGTCGAGCCAGCCGCAGATCACGCCTTTGACCTTGCCGGAGGAGTCCTGGAAAGGTTGGATCCAGTGATCGATCCACAGGCTCTTGCCACCGAGACGAACGTGGTGGACGCCCTTGATCATCCGCCCTTCCGCCATCGCCTGGAGGTAGAGCCGATGGAACTCCGGCGCAGCCTCGAAAACGTCTCCAGGCAGTTCCATCGGAGTGAGTCCACGCACCTGATCCGCTGCCAGTCCCAGGCTCGTCGAATAGCTGCGGTTGCACGATAGCAGCCGCCCTTCGGTATCCCGCACATAAAGCGGCGGCGGCATGCTGTCGGTCAAGGTTTCGATGAAGCGCAGTTCGTCGCTGAGCTGACGCTCGGCCGTCTTCCGCCGCCGCACTTCGCGACGCAGGTGCAGGACCCAGGCGAACACGAGCAGCAGCAGCAGGGACGCACCGATGAGGATGCGCTGAATCAGCGCGCTGTAGTCGCGCCAGATCTGCGGGCTCATGGCCCGGCTACCGCGCCAACGATTCGATGCTGCGTTCAGTTCGTCCGGCGAAATACTGGCCAGGGCCTTCTCGATGATCGAGTACAACTCGGTATCGGCGCGGCGCACGGCGAAGTTGGCATGCGCCGTGTCGATGGGCGGCAGTGCCGCGATCTTCAGTTTGTTTTCGAACAGGGGCACGGTGTAGTACTGCGCCACCGGCATCGCCACCAAGGCGAAGTCCGCTTCGCCGGAACGCACCCTATTCATGGCGTCCAGAGAGGAGGCGGCATCGATAAACTGCATCTCGGGATAGATCTGCCGGATTTGCTCCCGGGCCACGTTGCCGCGGCTAAGGGCGAGGCGCTGCCCCCTCTCACCGATCGACGTGACTTGGCCCTCGTCGCCCATAGGCGCCACCAACACGAAGGGGCTGGTAGAGATCGGACGGGTGAAGCGCAGCTGGCTTTCCCGCTCCTTGCTCGGCGTCAGGATGGCCAGGTCCGCGTCACCCTCTTCCAGATCCTCGAGTTGGCGGGCGGGGCCACCGGTACGACTGACTGCTTCGAAACGCAATCCCGTGCGCACCGAGACCATTTCCAGCAGGTCCGCCACACCACCACGTAGCTGCCCACTGTCGTCGAAGTACGCCAGCGGTGCCTTGTCGTCATCGATCACCAGGCGCACCACCGGATGGGATTGAATCCAGCGCGCTTCCTCAGGTGTGAGCGGCTGCAGGTCGCGTACGGGAATCACACCAACACCCATCCAGCGCCGGGATATCTCGTCAAGGCGCGCGCGACCCACCGCCCTCAGGGACGCGTCGAGGCCGCGCAACAGGCGCTGGTCCTGCTCCCGCACGATGAACGCGACGCCGACATCCGGCTGGTCGACGAAGCGATCGAACCTGGCCATGCCATAGAAGTTGCTATTGAGCTGGTAATAAACCGGCAGCAAGTCGCCCAGCAGCAGATCGGCCTCCCCGAACGCGACCGCCGCCAAGCCATCCTCCACCGACCGGGCGACCACCTGCCGCGCACCGGGATAGCGTTGGCCGAGCGCCTGGTCATGCCCCGGCACCAGGGCGACGGTAACGCCAGCGAGGTCCTGCGGGAAGTCGCGCTGGTCGTCATAGCGGCGGAACAGCGCCAGCCGATCAGTCGCAATGGGCACGCTGCGAACGACACTCTGGCCGGCACCGTCCTGGCCATCGCCAATCAGCAGGTCGATCTCGCCGGCGACCAGGGCCTGCAGCAGGGCCGGCCGGTCGGGGTACCGACGCAGCCTGATCTGCATGCCGAGCAATTGCTGGACCAGTGCCACGGCGTCGGCCGCGATGCCTTCGTAGCCGCCATCACGCCCGATGATTTCCAGGGGCGCGAACTCTCCACCCGTGACGCCCAGCACCAGTTCGCGCTTCTGCCGTAGCCAGTGCCAGTCCTCCTCGCTGATCAACAGTTCCTGCTGATCGACCACCAGTTGGCTGGAAAGGGTCAATGGGCGGGCATCCTCGCCAGCGTAGGCAGTCCCCACCATGAGAAGCCAGAAGAAGTGCAGGACTGCTCTGGAAAGGAAATTACGGATCACCTGGCCGGTCCGCCTCGCAGAATTGAATGAACAGAACATTAGTTGAAAGAGGGCACTTTTTTCGGGGCGACCTACACGCCAAGAAGTCTGCCTACAGACTCTGTAGGAAACTTCCTAAACGTCCAATCAACAGAAAAACCGCCAATATACTTCCGCCCCTGAACATTCACCTGCTACTTGGGACACCCGAAAACAGTACGGGCAAGTCTCAGAAAAAGGTGAAAGTTAGTACGAAGTTATCAGATCGGTCTGAAGGATAAGTTGCCGAGATTCTGAATAGGATTTCCGTTAAAGCCAACTTGGCATTCTCACGCCGGTCGAAACGCACCCCGATTTCAATGGGCCGGCGTGGCCATCCACATCTTCGATAGCCCCCATGCTCAACGGCAATTCCCGAAGGCCTGTGAGCGCTCCGTACTCATTGGAAACCTGACATGGAGAACCAACAGATGAACAAGGTACTGCTGATCGACAATCAGTCCATGATCCGATTTGCAACTCGTGTACTGCTGGAGCGAGAGGACTATGAAGTGATCGGTGAGACCGAGAGCGGCGTGGAAGGCCTGAGCATGGCGCGTTCGCTGCGACCCGACCTGGTGATACTGGATATCGCCATCCCCAAGCTCGACGGCCTGGAAGTCCTGGGCCGACTCAGCAGCATGGACGCCAACCTCAAACTGCTGGTGCTGACCTCGCTGCCAGCCTCGCTGTACGCCAACCGCTGCCTGCAGGCGGGCGCTACCGGCTACATGTCCAAGCAGGAGCAGGCGGTCAGTCTGGTCTCGGCTGTGCGCTCGGTACTGTCCGGGTACAGCCTGTTTCCCAGCACGGTGCACCTGCCGGATACCTCGCAGCGGGGCGAGTGCAGCGACAGCCATCTGCTGGACACGCTGTCCGACCGCGAACTGGCGGTCCTGCAGAATCTGGCCAATGGCAAGAACAATCAGGAAATCGCCAAGCAGCTGTTCATCAGCCACAAGACGGTCAGTACTTACAAATCCCGTTTGATGGACAAGCTGAAGACCCGCAACCAGGTCGACCTGATCGACTTCGCTCGCCGCTATGTGGTGCCCACCCCCTGAGGAACGCGCACCAAAAGAAAATGCCGCCGCCTCAGCGGGGCGGCGGCAGCCCGATCACACACCCCACATGCCGGGGTCGCGGCAGTTCGCGATGAGCCGCCGACACGGCCTCTACCTTCGCCGCCACCGGCGCAGCGAAGACCGCCGAGCGCGATGTATCGGCAGCCACGTTCATCAACATCTGCTCGCTGGCCGCCAGCAACTCCTCTCCCCCCTTCAGATATAACCCGTGGTGGATATGCAGCCGCTTGGCATCATGGTCGAGCAGCTGGGTACGCACCTCCACTTCGGCTCCCAGCTTCACCTCGGCCAGGTAGTTGAGGTGGCACTCCAGGGTGAACAGCGTGTGGCCCGTGGACGCACGCCCCTGTTCGTCGAGGCCGATCTCGTCCATCAGGGCATCGGTGGCGTAGCTGAAGATCAGCAGGTAGAACGCATCCCGCAGATGGCCGTTGTAGTCCACCCAGTCGGGAAGGACGGCAGTGCGGTAGGTGGTGAGGGCGTGGCCCATTAGAAAACTCCCAGCAATGCGCCCTCTCCCCAACCCTCTCCCTGAAGGGAGAGGGGGCCGGCTCGGAGTGGCGGGAAGGTTTGAGGTTAGTCGGCGAAAGCGAAGCCGTGATTGGCCTTGGTGTCCTTGATGGCACCGAGCACCGCCAGCAGGCAGTCGTCGCGATAGCGTTCCAGCTCGGCAATGCTACGTGAACCCTGCTGCTCGGAGGTGCCCTCCACTACCCGGTCGATCAGGGTGTCAGTCAGCTCCGGCGCCGGCAGGTAGGTCCACGGCAGCTGCAACGCCGGGCCGAACTGGGCCATGAAGTGCCGCATACCGGCGTTGCCGCCTGCCAGTGTGTAGGTCAGGAAAGTCCCCATGAATGACCAGCGCAGGCCGGCGCCGAAGCGGATGGCGTCATCGATCTCGCCGGTGCTGGCGACGCCATCGTTCACCAGGTGCAGCGCTTCGCGCCAGAGGGCTTCGAGCAGCCGGTCCGCGATGAAGCCCGGCACTTCCTTGCGCACATGCAGCGGGCGCATGCCCAGCGCGGTGTAGATTTCGATGGCGGCCTGGACTGCCTCCGGCGCGGTCTTCTCGCCGCCCACCACTTCCACCAGTGGCAGCAGATAGACCGGGTTGAACGGGTGGCCGACCACGCAGCGTTCCGGGTGCACGGCGTCTGCGTAGAACTCGCTGGGCAGCAGGCCCGAGGTGCTGGAACCGATGATCACATCCGGCCGTGCGGCAGCGCTGATCTTCGCGTGCAGATCGAGCTTGAGGTCAAGTCGTTCCGGCGCGCTTTCCTGGATGAAGTCGGCGTCCCGCACGCACTCCTCGATGGTCGCGACGAAGCGCAGACGCTCCTGCGAAGCACCAGGGGCCAGGCCCTGCTTCTGCAGCGCCGGCCAGGCATTGGCGATGCGTGCACGCAGTGCGGCCTCGGCGCCGGGTGCCGGGTCCCAGGCGATGACGTCGAGTCCGTGGGCCAGCGCGCGGGCGATCCAGCCGCTGCCGATGACGCCGCTGCCGAGGGCGGCGAAGGTCTTGATCTGGGTGACGAAGGACATGGTGGCTCCTGGTGGGCGAATGAATGGCGAGTTGGGGAAGGCCAGGTGCAATCCGGCTGCCCTCACCCCCGGCCCCTCTCCCGGAGGGAGAGGGGAGAAAGCATCAGCGCGGCTTGAGGTTCATCTTCTTGCGCCCCTCGGCCGGGGTCAGGGCGCGGCCGCCGAGGCGTTCGATGATCTCGATGGACCGCTCCACCAACTGGCCATTGCTGGCGTGCACACCGCGGTCGAGCCAGATGTTGTCTTCCAGGCCTACCCGCACGTTGCCGCCCAGCAGCATGGCCTGGGCGACCATGGGCATCTGCATGCGGCCGATACCGAAGCCGGCCCAAGTGCAGCCAGCGGGGAGGTTGTCGGCCATGGCCTTCATGGTGGTGGTGTCAGCCGGCGCGCCCCACGGAATCCCCAGGCAGATCTGGAACAGCGGGTCTTCCAGCAGGCCCTCCTTGAGCATCTGCTTGGCAAACCAGAGGTGGCCGGTGTCGAAGATTTCCAGCTCGGCCTTCACGCCCAGCTCAGTGATGCGCTTGGCACCGGCGCGCAGCTGCGCCGGGGTGGAGACGTAGATGAAGTCGCCATCGCCGAAGTTCAGGGTGCCGCAGTCCAGGGTGCATATTTCCGGCAGCAGCTCTTCCACATGGGCCAGCCGCTCCAGCGGCCCGACCAGGTCGGTACCGGTGCCGAATTCCAAGGGCTGCTCGCCCTTGCCGATTTCCAGGTCACCGCCCATGCCGGCAGTGAGGTTGATGATGATGTCGGTGTCGCTCTCGCGGATACGTTCCACCAGCTCCCGGTACAGCGCCACATCACGGCTCGGCTTGCCGGTCTTCGGATCGCGCACATGGCAGTGGGCGACGGTGGCGCCGGCCTTGGCGGCTTCGATGGCGGCGGCGGCGATTTCCTTCGGGGTGACGGGAATGGCCGGGTGTTTGCCGACGGTATCGCCGGCGCCGGTAACGGCACAGGTGACGATGACTTCGTAGTTCACGGTTGTTTCATCCTTCTGCGAGGCGATCGGAAACCGTGCGCGGGCAGGCCCGCGCACTGGGCGTTGCGTTGAGTTACTTCAGCGAAGCGAGGGCGCTGTCGATACCGCTCTTGCCGTCGAAGGTGGTGACCCCGGCAAGCCAGCCCTTGACCACTTCCGGGTTGGCTTTCAGCCACTCACGGGCGACCTTGGCGGGGTCCTGCCGCTCCATGATCGGCTGCATCAGCTCAGCCTCCTGCGCGCTGGTGAAGCGCAGGTTGGCCAGAAGGCGATCGGCATTGGGGCAACGCTGGGCGAAGTCCGGAGCGGTAACGGTGGAGACCGTGGCGGCGCCATCGTTGGGGCCGAACACATCCTCGCTACCGGTGAGATAGGTGATGGGCATCTGGATGTTCATCGGATGTGGTTTCCAGCCGAAGAACACCACCGGTTTGTTGTTCTTCACCGCCCGCTTGACCGCCGTGAGCATGGCCGCCTCGCTGGATTCGATCAGTTTGAAGCCGCCCAGGCCGAACTGATTGGTGTCGATCATCTTCTGGATCGCGGTGTTGGCACCGGAACCGGATTCGATGCCGTAGATCTTGCCGTCCAACTGGTCCTTGAATTTCGCGATATCGGCGAAGGTGCGCAGGCCCTGCTCGGCGGTGTAGGTAGGAACGGCGAGTACGGCGATGGCGTCATTGAGTGACGGCTCGGCGGCGACCTTGACCGATTTGGATTCCAGGAATGGCTTGATGTTGTCATCCATGATCGGCTTCCAGTAGCCGAGGAAGACGTCGATCTGTTTCTTCTGGATGCCAGCGAAGATGATCTGCTGTGACGCCTGGGTCTGGGTGGTCTGGTACCCCAGGCTGCCGAGCAGTTCGTTGGCAACGGCGGTGGTGGCGACGACGTCGGTCCAGCCGACCACGCCCACGCGGATCTTCTGGCAACTGGCGTCTTCGGCGGCGAATGCGGCGGAACTGGAGAGGGCGAACAAACAGCAACCAGCGAATGCGGTAAGACGTTTCATTGATGCTCCCCTTGCGGCCATACGGTTTGTATTTGTTGTGCAGGAGCCGGGGGCGACTCCATCCGTTTTCGGGCGCCACTACAACCCGATGAACACAAATTACGCAGCGTTGCGTCCGTCGATTCGAACTAAAACGACTACCTGTTGAACAGGAACGACCACCTTTCTTGCGCTCTTAGGGCCATTCCCTTTTAGTGGGTTATCCCATGCGCGGAAACCGACCATGTCCCAGACTTTCAGCTTCCTCCTGCTGCCTGGCTTCTCGATGATGGGACTGATGTCGGCGGTGGAACCCTTGCGCGTGGCCAACCGCTTTCGCGGTGAGCTGTACCGCTGGCGGCTACTCAGTCTGGACGGGGGCCCGGTGGCGGGCAGCAATGGCATGTCGCTGAACGTCGACGCTGGGCTGGAGACTCCGCCGGAAGGGGATTGCCTATTCGTGGTGGCCGGCTTCGATCCGCTGGCCAGCTTCGGTCCGCGCCTGGCCCACTGGCTCAACCGTGCGGAACACGACGGGTTGCTGTTGGGTGGGATAGATACCGGCAGCTTCGTGCTCGCCGAAGCCGAGCTGTTCAGCCGGCAGCGATTGACCTTGCACTGGGAAGCCATCGAAGCCTTCCAGGAGCGCTACCCGGCACTCAGCGTCACCCAGGAGCTCTTCGAGATCGACGGACGACGCATCACCAGTGCCGGCGGCACCGCAAGCCTAGACCTGATGCTCACCCTCATCGCCCGCAGCCATGGCGAAGCCCTGGCGCTGCAGGTTTCCGAGCAGTTCGTGCTGGGCCGCATCCGCACCCAGCAGGACCACCAGCGCATGCAGGTCGCCAGCCGCTTCAATGTGCACAACAAGAAACTGGTGCAGGTAATCGGCGAGATGCAACGGCACAGCGAGGCACCCCTGAGCTCGCGGGAGCTGGCCGAACGGGTGAACGTCACGCCGCGCCAACTGGAGCGGTTGTTCCGCCTGCACCTGAAGGAAACACCGTCGAACTTTTACCTCGGCCTGCGCCTTGAGAAGGCACGGCAGCTGTTGCGCCAGACCGACATGAGCGTGCTGGAGGTGGCGCTGGCCTGCGGGTTCGAGTCCTCGTCCTACTTCTCTCGCGCCTACCGCGCGCGCTTCAACACCTGCCCGAGCCAGGACCGGCATGAGCATCCGGATCAAGAACCTGTAGGGGCGAATTCATTCGCCAAGCAGGCCGTAGGTCTGCCCTGAAGCCTTGCAGGGGGCAGCTGAGCTGCCCTTGGCGAATGAATTCGCCCCTACAGGCATTCGTACCCGCAAGGCCCACCAATATCCGCCAGAGAGATGTCCCAGCGCGGCAGACCAGGTGAACCGAGGGCTCGTGGGGGCACTGGTTTGTTGTAGGGGCGAATTCATTCGCCAAGCAGGCCGCAGGTCTGCCCTGAAGCCTTGCATGGGGGCAGCTGAGCTGCCCTTGGCGAATGAATTCGCCCCTACAGCATTCGCGCCTGCAAGCCCTGAGCAGGGCTAAACCGCCCTCCCCTGCTCCGCCAGCGCCTGCTGCACCAGGGGGTGCAGACATTCGCCGTGATGCTCCACTTGCCAGGCCATCAGCTCGATGCGCATGGCCGGCGTCCAGAAGCTCTGCAGGTGCGTACGCACCCCCTTCACGGCCTGCTCCTTGTCCGGCTCGGAGGCGAAGAACTGGGCGATCTGGTTGGCCATCTTGATCAGGTTGTCGGTGCTCATCGGCGTACCTCGACTTTTTCGGTCCTGCGGCGGTCCTTGAGCAGGCGCCGCTGTTCGTCACTGAACTCTTGATAGCGTTTTTGCCATTCGGAAGGGTGGTAGACCCGCGTCACCTCCACCGCCGTCACCTTGTATTCCGGGCAGTTGGTGGCCCAGTCGGAGTTGTCGGTGGTGATCACGTTGGCCCCCGATTCGGGGAAGTGGAAGGTGGTGTACACCACCCCCGGCGCCACTCGCTCGCTGACCTTGGCGCGCAGCACCGTCTGTCCGGCGCGGCTGCCCACGCCCACCCAATCGCCCTCGTTGATGCCCCGGCTCTCGGCATCGGTCGGGTGGATCTCCAGGCGGTCCTCTTCATGCCAGGCAACGTTGTCGGTGCGCCGGGTCTGGGCGCCGACGTTGTACTGGCTGAGGATGCGGCCGGTGGTCAACAGCAGCGGATAGCGGTTGTTGACCTTCTCTTCCGTAGGCACGTAGCCAGTGAGCATGAAGCGCCCCTTGCCCCGCACGAATTCCTCGATGTGCATGGTCGGCGTGCCATCCGGCGCGGCGTCGTTGCAGGGCCATTGCAGGCTGCCGTGACGATCCAGCTCGGCGTAGCTGACGCGGGTGAAGGTCGGGGTCAGGCTGGCGATCTCGTCCATGATCTGGGACGGGTGCTTGTAGTCCATCTTGTAGCCGAGGGCGTTGGCCAGCAGCTGCGTCGCCTCCCAGTCGGCCTTGCCGCCCAGCGGGTCCATCACCTTGCGTACGCGGGAGATACGCCGCTCGGCGTTGGTGAAGGTGCCGTCTTTTTCCAGGAACGAGCTGCCCGGCAGGAAGACGTGGGCGAACTTGGCGGTTTCGTTGAGGAAGATGTCCTGCACCACCACGCACTCCATGGCCGACAGGGCGGCGGTGACGTGCTGGGTGTTGGGGTCGCTCTGGGCGATGTCCTCGCCCTGGCAGTAGAGCGCCTTGAAGGTGCCGCCGAGCGCCGCCTCGAACATGTTGGGAATGCGCAGGCCCGGATCAGGCAGCAGGGTAACGCCCCAGGCCTGTTCGAACTGGTGGCGCACCGCGTCGTTGGAGACATGGCGATAGCCGGGCAGTTCATGGGGGAAGGAACCCATGTCGCAGGAGCCCTGCACGTTGTTCTGGCCACGCAGCGGGTTCACCCCGACGCCCTCGCGGCCGATGTTGCCGGTGGCCATGGCGAGGTTGGCGATGCCCATTACCGACGTGCTGCCCTGGCTGTGCTCGGTCACGCCCAGGCCGTAGTAGATGGCCGCGTTGCCGCCGGTGGCGTAGAGCCGCGCAGCGGCGCGGATGTCGTCAGGCGACACTCCACAGATCGGCCCCATGGCCTCGGGGGAGTTTTCCGGCAGGCTGACGAAATCGCGCCAGCGGGCGAAGTCAGTCGCTTCGCAGCGGGCGTCGACGAAGTCCTGTTTGACCAGGCCTTCGGTGACGATCACGTGGGCGAGGGCGTTGAGCATGGCCACGTTGGTGCCCGGTCGCAGCGCCAGGTGCAGGTCGGCGCGGGCGTGGGGCGAATCCACCAGGTCGATACGGCGCGGGTCGATGACGATCAACCGCGCGCCCTCGCGCAGGCGGCGCTTGAGCTGGGAGCCGAACACCGGGTGGGCGTCGGTGGGGTTGGCGCCAATCACCAGTACTACGTCGGCCTGCATCACCGAGTCGAAGCTCTGGGTGCCAGCGGATTCTCCGAGCGTCTGCTTGAGACCGTAACCGGTGGGCGAGTGGCAGACACGGGCGCAGGTGTCGACGTTGTTATTGCCGAAGCCGGCGCGCACCAGCTTCTGCACCAGGTAGGTCTCTTCGTTGGTGCAGCGGCTGGAGGTGATGCCGCCGATGGAGTCGCGCCCGTACTTGAGCTGGATGCGACGGAATTCACTGGCCGCGTAGTTCACCGCTTCTTCCCAGCTGACTTCCTGCCAGGGATCTTCGATGTGCTTGCGGATCATCGGTTTGGTGATGCGGTCCGGGTGGGTCGCATAACCCCAGGCGAAGCGGCCTTTCACGCAGGAGTGACCGTGGTTCGCCTGGCCGTTCTTGTCCGGAACCATGCGCACCAGTTGGTCGCCCTTCATTTCGGCGCGGAAGGAACAGCCGACACCGCAGTAGGCACAGGTGGTGATGACGCTGCGTTCCGGCTGGCCGAGTTCGACCACGCTCTTTTCCATCAGGGTGGCGGTCGGGCAGGCCTGTACACAGGCGCCACAGGACACGCATTCGGAGTCGAGGAAGTTCTCGCCACCGGCCGCCGCCACGCGGGACTCGAAACCACGGCCGCTGATGGTCAGGGCAAAGGTGCCCTGGGTCTCCTCGCAGGCGCGCACGCAGCGGTTGCAGACGATGCACTTGCTCGGGTCGTAGTCGAAATAGGGGTTGGAGACGTCCTTCTGCTCATCCAGGTGATTGGCGCCGTCGTAGCCGTAGCGCACCTCGCGCAGGCCCACCTGGCCGGCGACGGTCTGCAGTTCGCAGTTGCCGTTGGCCGAGCAGGTCAGGCAGTCCAGCGGGTGGTCGGAGATATACAGCTCCATCACGTTGCGGCGCAGGGTGGCGAGCTTGGGCGTCTGGGTGTGGACCACCATGCCTTCGGTCACAGGCGTGGTACAGGAGGCCGGATAGCCACGCATGCCGTCGATCTCGACCAGGCACATGCGGCAGGAACCGAAGGCTTCCAGGCTGTCGGTGGCGCACAGCTTGGGAATGGTGGTGCCGAGCAGCGCGGCGGCACGCATGACCGAGGTGCCGGCCGGCACGCTGATCTCACGACCGTCGATGCTCAGGCTGACCTGCACCTCGCTTTCGCGGGCCGGGGTGCCGAGATCGATATCGCTGGCGGGATCGAAGATGTTGATCATTGGTCGGCCTCCACGGGCTCAAGACCGAAGTCGGCAGGGAAGTGCTTGAGCGCGCTGGTCACCGGGAAGGCGGTCATGCCACCCAGGGCGCAGAGCGAGCCGTACGTCATCGTGTCGCAGAGGTCCCTGAGTAGCAGGGCCTGCTCTTCGCGGGCGGTGATGTCCGTGGCGGCGATCAGCCGGTCCACCACTTCCACGCCGCGCGTCGAGCCAATGCGGCATGGCGTGCACTTGCCGCAGGACTCCTCAGCGCAGAACTCCAGGGCGAAGCGGGCCATATGGGCCATGTCCAGGGTGTCGTCGGCCACCACCACGCCACCGTGACCGAGCATCGCGCCCATGGCGGCGAAGGCCTCGTAGTCCAGCGGCGTATCGAATTGCGACGGGGGCACCCAGGCGCCCAGCGGGCCGCCCACCTGCGCGGCCTTCAGCGGGCGGCCACTGGCAGTGCCAGCGCCATAGCCTTCCACCAGCTCGCGCAGGGTCAGGCCGAAGGCGCGCTCCACGAGGCCGCCGTGACGGATATTGCCGGCCAGCTGGAAGGGCATGGTGCCCAGCGAGCGGCCCATGCCGAAGTCGCGGTAGAACTGCGCACCACGGGCGAGGATGACCGGCACCGAGGCCAGGGTCAGCACGTTGTGGACCAGCGTCGGCAGGCCGAACAGGCCCTGCAGCGCCGGCAGCGGTGGCTTGGCACGGACCACGCCGCGCTTGCCTTCGAGCGAGTCCAGCAGAGCGGTTTCTTCGCCGCAGATGTAGGCACCGGCACCGACACGGACTTCCAGGTCGAACGCCAGGCCACTGCCACCGACGTTGGCGCCGAGGTAGCCGGCCTCACGGGCGATCTCGATGGCCGCGCGCAGGTTATCCACCGACTGCGGGTACTCGGAGCGCACGTAGATGTAGCCCATGGTGGCGCCAACGGCGCGGCCGGCGATGGCCATGCCCTCGATCAGCAGGAAGGGGTCGCCCTCCATCAGCATGCGGTCGGCGAAGGTGCCGGAGTCGCCTTCGTCGGCGTTGCAGACCACGTACTTCTGCGAGGAGGCGGCGCCACGCACGGTGCGCCACTTGATGCCTGCCGGGAAGGCCGCACCGCCCCGACCACGCAGGCCGGAATCCAGCACGGCGGTGACGACGTCATCGCCGCTCAAACCAATCGCGCGCGCCAGCCCTTCGAAACCGCCGTGGGCGCGGTAGTCATCCAGGGACAGCGGCCGGGTGATGCCGGCGCGGGCGAAGAGCAGCCGTTGCTGGCTCTTCAGGTACGGCAGTTCCTCCACCGGCCCCAGGGCCAGCGGATGGGTACTGGCATCGCCCTGCAGGGCGTCCAGCAGCGAGGGCACATCCTCGGGTGCAATCGGACCGAAGCCCAGGCGCCCTTCGGCGCTATCCAGCTCCAGCAGCGGTTCCAGCCAGTAGAGGCCACGGGAACTGGTGCGCCGGATGTCCAGTGGCAGCTTGCGCTGTTCGGCTTCACGGGCGAGCGCCGTTGCCACATCGTCCGCGCCGACGGCACGGGCGACGGAATCACAGGAGATGCACAGCGTCAGCATGAACCGTCCTCCAGGCAGCCTTTCACCAGCGCACTCAGGCGCTCCGGGGTGAGGCGCGCGTGCAGGCGGCCGTCCAGCTCCAGGGCGGGCGAACAGGCGCAGGCGCCCAGGCAGTAGACCGGCCGCAGGCTGATCTGGCCGTCGGCACTGGTGCCGTGGTCATCCAGCTCCAGTTGCTCGCGCAACTGCGCGGCGAGGCGCTCGGCGCCCATGCTCTGGCAGGACTCGGCACGGCACAGGCGCAGGGTATGGCTCGCCGGCGGTGTGGTACGGAAATCGTGGTAGAAGCTGATCACCCCACGCACCTCAGCCAGGCTGAGGTTCAGGGCGTGGGCGATTTCGGGAATGGCGACGACTGGGATGTAACCCGCGCCTTCCTGGATGGCGTGAAGGATCGGCAGCAGGGCACCAGGGGTGTCCTTCTCGCGCTCCAGCACGCTATGGATCAGAGGCAGGTGAAGCGTCTCATCGGGCATACAGCGTTCCTCTGCTTCGCGGACGACAGGGCAGTGCCGTTCATCGTCCGGAGGTCTCGGCTGCGGCTCACTCACCACGTCACGGAGCGTGGTCTGTGGTGGCCGTCCTAGCGCCCCGAAGCACATCTACGCGCGCTCGTCGGGACATTCGGGGAGCTTGCCATCCCCGTCATTCGGAAATTTCACCCCAGCGACCCTGCGCATTCTGAAACCGACGCAGGCCGACGGAGCGCTCCGTACCTTCCTTTATAGGTGGTTGGCGAAGGCACTTGGCGACGGGCGGACCTGTGGTTTGCTGCTGAGTTGGCTGTACGCCCCGTAAAAACGGCAGTTCCGAACCCCGCTTGCCCATTAGCGACCGGCTTGACGCTTTCGGCAATACCCCGGTCGCTTTTGCGCGATAGCGCCGAATTCCCCAGGGATATGCTCCCCTCAAAGCGCCGGCAGAAGATTCGGCGCATGGATAACAGGGGACAGCCTGATGAGCCCAGCCGAACTGCACGCCGACAGCATCGTCATCGACGGTCTGATCATCGCCAAGTGGAACCGTGAACTCTTCGAAGACATGCGCAAGGGCGGCCTGACCGCAGCCAACTGCACCGTGTCGGTCTGGGAGGGCTTCCAGGCGACGGTGAACAACATCACCGCGAGCAACAAGCTGATCCGCGAAAACAGCGACCTGGTGATCCCGGTGCGCACCACCGCCGACATCCGCAAGGCCAAGGAACTGGGCAAGACCGGCATTCTCTACGGCTTCCAGAACGCCCATGCGTTCGAAGACCAGATCGGCTACGTCGAGGTGTTCAAGCAGCTGGGCGTGGGCATCGTGCAGATGTGCTACAACACCCAGAACCTGGTCGGCACCGGCTGCTACGAGCGCGACGGCGGCCTCTCCGGCTTCGGCCGCGAGATCGTTGCCGAGATGAATCGCGTCGGCGTCATGTGCGACCTGTCCCACGTGGGCTCCAAGACGTCCGAAGAAGTCATCCTCGAATCCAAGAAGCCCGTCTGCTACTCCCACTGCCTGCCGTCCGGGCTGAAAGAACATCCGCGCAACAAGTCCGACGAAGAGCTGAAGTTCATCGCTGATCACGGCGGTTTCGTCGGCGTGACCATGTTCGCTCCCTTCCTGGCCAAGGGCATCGACTCGACCATCGATGACTACGCCGAAGCCATCGAGTACGTGATGAACATCGTTGGCGAAGACGCCATCGGCATCGGTACCGACTTCACCCAGGGCCATGGCAAGGAATTCTTCGAGTGGCTGACCCACGACAAGGGTTACGCCCGCCGCCTGACCAACTTCGGGAAGATCGTCAACCCGCTGGGCATCCGCACCGTGGGCGAATTCCCCAACCTCACCGAAACCCTGCTCAAGCGCGGCATGCCCGAGCGCGTGGTGCGCAAGGTCATGGGCGAGAACTGGGTTCGCGTACTGAAGGACGTCTGGGGCGAGTAACCGCTCTTCTCCCCTCTCCCTATGGGAGAGGGGCCGGGGGTGAGGGATGTCGAATCCCGCTCGCAACCCCTCAAACCCTCACCCCAACCCTCTCCCAAAGGGAGAGGGGGTTAATGAAGCCCGCAGCCGGGCCCAAATCGAATTCCGGAGCTAAAACAACATGGCCAAACACGCCCCCGAACTGCCCATCGAAGTCGACAGCGAAACCGGTGTATGGACCACCGACGCCCTGCCGATGCTGTACGTGCCCCGTCACTTCTTCGTGAACAACCACATGGGCATCGAAGCCGAGCTGGGCCCGGAGCGCTACGCCGAAATCCTCTACAAGGCCGGCTACAAGTCCGCCTGGCACTGGTGCGAGAAGGAAGCCGAATGCCATGGCCTGGAAGGCGTGGCGGTGTTCGAGCACTACATGAAGCGCCTGTCCCAGCGCGGCTGGGGCCTGTTCCAGATCGAATCCATCGACCTCGACAAGGGCACCGCCCAGGTGCGCCTGAAGCACTCTGCGTTCGTGTACGTGTACGGCAAGGTCGGTCGCAAAGTCGACTACATGTTCACCGGCTGGTTCGCCGGGGCCATGGACCAGATCCTCCAGGCCCGTGGCAGCAGTGTCCGCACCGTCGCCGAGCAGGTGTACGGCGGCTCCGAGGAAGGCCACGACGACGGCCTGTTCATCGTCAAACCTCTGTAAGGCGAGGCTAGGGCAATGGCATTCGAAGCAATGTTCCAGCCGATCCAGATCGGCAAACTCACCATCCGCAACCGTGTGCTGTCCACCGCCCACGCAGAGGTCTACGCCACCGATGGCGGCATGACCACCGAGCGTTACGTGAAGTACTACGAGGAGAAGGCCAAGGGCGGCATCGGCCTGGCCATCTGCGGCGGTTCCTCGGTGGTCGCCATCGACAGCCCGCAGGAATGGTGGAGCTCGGTGAACCTGTCCACCGACCGCATCATCCCGCACTTCCAGAATCTGGCCGACGCCATGCACAAGCACGGCGCCAAGATCATGATCCAGATAACCCACATGGGTCGCCGCTCCCGCTGGGACGGCTTCAACTGGCCGACCCTGATGTCGCCGTCCGGCATCCGCGAGCCCGTGCACCGCGCCACCTGCAAGACCATCGAGGTGGAAGAGATCTGGCGTGTGATCGGCAACTACGCCCAGGCCGCGCGCCGGGCGAAGGAAGGCGGCCTGGACGGCGTCGAGCTGTCCGCCGTGCACCAGCACATGATCGACCAGTTCTGGAGCCCGCGCGTCAACAAGCGTACCGACGAGTGGGGCGGCACCTTCGAAGGCCGCATGAAGTTCGGCCTGGAAGTGCTCAAGGCCGTGCGCGCCGAAGTCGGTGACGACTTCTGCGTCGGCATGCGTATCTGCGGTGACGAGTTCCACCCGGACGGCCTGTCCCACGAGGACATGAAGCAGATCGCCAAGTACTACAGCGACACCGGCATGATCGACTTCCTCGGCGTGGTCGGCTCAGGCTGCGATACCCACAACACCCTGGCCAACGTGATCCCGAACATGAGCTTCCCGCCGGAGCCGTTCCTGCACCTGGCAGCCGGCATCAAGGAAGTGGTCAACGTCCCCGTCCTGCATGCGCAGAACATCAAGGACCCGAACCAGGCCACCCGTATCCTGGAAGGCGGCTATGTGGACATGGTGGGCATGACCCGCGCCCACATGGCCGACCCGCACCTGATCGCCAAGATCAAGATGGGCCAGATCGATCAGATCAAGCAGTGCGTCGGCGCGAACTACTGCATCGACCGCCAGTACCAGGGGCTGGACGTACTGTGCATCCAGAACGCCGCGACTTCCCGTGAATACCTGGGCGTGCCGCACATCATCGAGAAGACCACCGGCGTGAAGCGCAAGGTAGTCGTCGTCGGCGGTGGCCCGGCTGGCATGGAAGCGGCCCGCGTGGCGGCTGAGCGCGGCCACGACGTGACCCTGTTCGAGAAGAAGGACCAGCTCGGCGGCCAGATCACCATCGCCTCCAAGGCACCGCAACGTGACCAGATTGCCGGTATCACCCGTTGGTACCAGCTGGAAATCGCGCGCCTCGGCGTCGATCTGCGCCTGGGCACCGCGGCTAACCCGGAAGCCATCCTCGACCTCAAGCCGGACATCGTCGTCCTGGCCAACGGCGGTCATCCGTTCCTGGAGCAGAACGAGCACTGGGGCGCGGCAGAAGGCCTGGTGGTGAGCAGCTGGGACGTGCTCAACGGCACCGTGGCGCCGGGCAAGAATGTGCTGGTCTACGACACCATCTGCGAGTTCGGAGGCATGTCGGCGGCGGACTTCCTGGCCGACAAGGGCGCCCAGGTGGAGATCGTCACCGACGACATCAAGCCGGGCATCGCCATGGGTGGCACCACCTTCCCGACCTACTACCGCAGCATGTACCCCAAGGAAGTGATCATGACCGGCGACCTGATGCTGGAGAAGGTCTACCGCGAGGGTGACAAGGTAGTGGCGGTGCTGGAGAACGAGTACACCGGCGCTCGCGAAGAGCGCGTGGTGGACCAGATCGTCATCGAGAACGGCGTGCGTCCGGACGAGAGCCTGTACTACGCGCTCAAGGACGGTTCGCGCAACAAGGGCCAGATCGACGTCGAGGCGCTATTCGCCATCAAGCCGCAGCCCTGCCTGAGCCAGCCCGGCGACGGTTACCTGCTGTTCCGTATCGGCGACTGCGTGGCCCAGCGCAACACCCACGCGGCGATCTACGACGCTCTGCGTCTGTGCAAGGACTTCTGATGGACGCTCCCCTCTCCCTCTGGGAGAGGGGCCGGGGGTGAGGGATGGCGAGGACCGGCACGGATTTCCAGTGACGCCACGCTCCCCTCACCCCAGCCCTCTCCCACGGGGAGAGGGAGCCATCCGTGCCGCTTTCAGGTCCCGGTAGGAGACCAACAATGCTGAACACCCTTCTTCCCATCCTGCTCTTCGCCGCCCTGGCACTTGCCGTGCTGGGCGCCGCGAAGCGCTTCTTCATGTGGCGCCGGGGCCGACCCTCCAAGGTCGACTGGATCGGCGGCCTGATGAAGATGCCGCGCCGCTACCTGGTGGACCTGCACCATGTGGTCGAGCGCGACAAGTACATGTCCAAGACCCACGTGGCCACCGCCGGCGGCTTCGTGCTGTCGGCCGTGCTGGCAATCGCGGTACACGGCTTCGGCCTGCAGAGCCGGATCCTCGGCTTCGCCCTGCTTGCCGCCACCGTGCTGATGTTCGTGGGCGCCCTCTTCGTCGCCAAACGCCGTCTGGACCCGCCGTCCCGCCTGTCCAAGGGTCCGTGGATGCGCCTGCCGAAGAGCCTGCTGATGTTCGCGGCGAGCTTCTTCATCGCGACGCTGCCGGTGGCGGGCATCCTGCCAGAAGGCTTCGGCGGCTGGTTCCTCGCCGGCATCCTCGCCATTGGCGTGGCCTGGGGCGTGTCCGAACTGTTCCTCGGCATGACCTGGGGTGGCCCGATGAAGCACGCCTTCGCCGGCGCGCTGCACCTGGCCTGGCACCGCCGTGCCGAGCGCTTCGGCGGCGGCCGCTCCACCGGTCTCAAGGCGCTGAACCTGAACGATCCCGAGGCACCGCTCGGCGTCGAGAAACCCACCGACTTCACCTGGAACCAACTGCTCGGCTTCGACGCCTGCGTGCAGTGCGGCAAGTGCGAGGCCGTGTGCCCTGCGTTCGCTGCCGGCCAGCCGCTGAACCCGAAGAAGCTGATCCAGGACATGGTCATCGGCCTGGCTGGCGGCAATGACGCCAAGTTCGCCGGCAGTCCCTATCCGGGCATCCCGCTGGGCGAACACGCTGGTGGCCCGCACCAGCCGATCGTGGTCCAGGGCGGCAAGGGCCTGGTGGAAGCGGACACCCTCTGGTCCTGCACCACCTGCCGTGCCTGCGTCGAGGAATGCCCGATGATGATCGAGCACGTCGATGCCATCGTCGACATGCGCCGCCACCTCACCCTGGAGAAGGGCGCCACCCCGAACAAGGGTGCCGAGGTGCTGGAAAACCTGATCGCCACCGACAACCCCGGCGGCTTCGCCCCCGGCGGCCGCCTGAACTGGGCCGCGGACCTGAACCTGCCGTTGATGAGCGAGAAGAAACAGGCCGACGTGCTGTTCTGGGTTGGCGACGGGGCCTTCGACATGCGCAACCAGCGCACCCTGCGCGCCTTCGTCAAAGTCCTGAAAGCCGCCAACGTCGACTTCGCCGTACTCGGCCTGGAAGAACGCGACAGCGGTGACGTGGCCCGGCGCCTGGGGGATGAAGCCACCTTCCAGCAACTGGCCAAACGCAACATCGCGACCCTCAACCAGTACCGCTTCAAGAAAATCGTCTCCTGCGATCCGCACAGCTTCCATGTGCTGAAGAACGAGTACGGCGCCCTGGGTGGCAGCTACGAAGTCCTGCACCACAGCACCTACATCAACGAACTGATGCAAGGCGGCAGCCTCAGCCTCGGCCAGCACAAGGGCGGCAGCGTGACCTACCACGACCCGTGCTACCTCGGCCGCTACAACGGCGAGTACGAAGCGCCGCGCGCCGTGCTCAAGGCCATCGGCATCGAGGTTAAGGAAATGGAACGCTCCGGCTTCCGTTCCCGTTGCTGCGGCGGTGGCGGTGGCGCACCGATCACCGACATCCCCGGCAAGCAGCGGATTCCCGATATGCGCATGGTGGATATCAAGGAAACCGGCGCCGAGCTCGTGGCTGTCGGCTGCCCGCAGTGCACCGCGATGCTCGAAGGCGTGGTCGCTCCGCGCCCGGAGATCAAGGACATCGCCGAACTGGTGGCCGACGTGCTGATCGAGGTGCCGGTGGAAGCAAAAAAGCCGTCGGCGGCTAAAGCTGCTGTGGAGGTGGCGTGATGGGTACTTACAGCCCACTTCTCCCGTCGCTCTTCTCCCCTCTCCCTCTGGGAGAGGGGCCGGGGGTGAGGGTGTTCGGCAGCAGCTCCGTGCCCACCCATTACCCCCTCACCCTAACCCTCTCCCCCACAGGGGAGAGGGGACATTCTGTACCTGAGCAGGAGTCCATCGCATGAGCGACATCATCCGCCGCGACCCGCGTGCCGAGTGGATCGCCCGCAATCGCCTGCACCCGCTGCATGCCGCCATGCAGACCCAGGGACAGACGAGCTGGATGGGCCCTAACGGCCTGCTTCGCAAGAATCCCCACGCCGCTGCCGCCGGTTTCATCGGCCCCAACGGCCTCAAGCGCATAGACCGCAGTGGCGCCCAACAGGGCACCGCCGGCAAGCGCAGCGCGGCCAGCGAAGTGGTACAGCTGCCGCTGCACGTGATCGAGCAGCCGGCGTTCCATATCTGCGTCGTACCGGACATGGTCGGTGGCCGTCTGTCCAGCCATGACAAGGACCTCCTCGGCCTGGCGAACAAGCTGGCCGGCAACGAAGGAGCGGTGGTTGCCGTGCTCTTCGGCGAGGACAAGGAATCCGCCTTCGACACCGCCGGCGTCGACCGCATCCTGCGCATTGCCGGCAGCGATTTCGACGGCTACGCACCGGAAGCCCGCGTGCTGGCCCTGAGCGCCGTGGAAAGCCAGTTGGCACCGCGTCACTGGCTGCTACCCGACAGCCGCACCGGTGGCGGCGAACTGGGCCGCCGCCTGGCCGCGAAGCTGGGCGAACGCCCGGCCACGCGCGTCTGGCAAGTCGCCAACGAACAAGCCACTGGCCGTGCCGGTGCAGGCCGCGAGGACCTGGTCCGCGCCGTGCCGCGCCTGATCCTCGCCGCCGTCGAATGTGCGGAACCGGTAAGCGAAACCCGTCATGAAGCCCGTTCGCTGGAACTGACGGCGAACATCGCCCACAGCCTGCCGCGCATCGAGGACCTCGGCCCCGTGGCCGTGGACCCGGCGCAGATCCCCATGGCCGAGGCAGAGTTCATCCTCTCCGGCGGTAATGGGGTGAAGGACTGGGCACAGTTCCACGAAGCGGCCGGCGCCCTCGGCGCCACCGAAGGGGCTTCCCGCGTGGCGGTGGACGACGGCTTCATGCCGCGCAATCGCCAGGTGGGCGCCACCGGTACCTGGGTCACCGCACGGGTCTATCTGGCCGTGGGTATCTCCGGCGCCATCCAGCACCTGCAGGGCATCGGCGCCTGCGACAAGGTGGTGGCCGTGAACATGGACCCGGGTTGCGACATGATCAAACGCGCCGATCTCTCGGTGATCGGCGACTCGGGCGCCATCCTCGCCGCGCTGATCCAGCTGGCCACCGAATACCGTCAGGGAGGGGCACGCGATGCCGCATGACGCACTCAAGATCGTCAGCCTGGTCTCCATCGGCGCGCACCCCACTTCGGGCCGCGCGCGCCGAGCTGACCAGGACGCCCGCGCCGTCGAACTCGGCCTGCGCCTGGCAGGCCCGCGCCTGCGCGTGGTGCATGCCGGCGATCCCCAGGAAGAAGCCCTGCGCGCCTATCTGGGCATGGGGCTGGATGAGCTGATCGTCCTGGAACAGGGACCGCAGGACGATGCGCTGCACCCGCTGGGGGATTTCCTCCGCGAGAGCGGTGCCCAACTCGTCCTTACCGGAAGTCAGGCGGAAACCGGCGAAGGCTCGGGGCTGCTGCCCTACCTGCTGGCCGAACGCCTGGGCTGGCCGCTGGTGGTGGGCCTGGCCGAGGTGGAGAAAGTCGACAATGGTGTGGCCCAGGTGCTGCAAGCCCTGCCCCGGGGCCAACGTCGCCGCCTGAAGGTTCGCCTGCCCTTCCTCGCCAGCGTCGACAACGCCGCGCCCACCGCTCGCCAGAGCGCCTTCGGTCCGGCCCGTCGCGGCCGCGTCGAAGCGGAAGACGTCGAGCTCGTGGAGGATGTAATGTTCGCCGAGGCCCAGCTGCAGCCGGCCCGTCCGCGACCCAAGCGGCTCAAGGTGATCAAGGCCAAGACCGGCGCCGAGCGGATGAAGGCGGCCACCGCCAAGGCATCCGGCGGTGGCGGCCAGGTACTCAAGGACGTCTCGCCGCAAGCGGGCGCCGAAGCTATCTTCAAACTGTTGCTGGAAGAGGGCGTGCTGCGCTGATCGCGCAGCACCTGACGCGGAGGAATAGCGCGATGATGCATGCCGATCTGATCGACCAGGAAGACTTTCGCGAGCGCCTGGTGGCGCTGGGAATCAGCATCCCGCCAGGGGTGAGCGCCGAGCAGGCCTGCGAGCAGGCGGTGAGCGGTCTCAGCCCGGAGCGCGCACTGGCGCTGCGCCGCCTGGTGGAAGAGTTGCTGGGTGGCAGCGCCACCCTGCTGCCGAACGTGCGTGAAGCCATTTCACGCACGCTGCTGCCGGCACTGGTGCCGCGCTGAGCGGCAGTATATCCGGCCATGAAAAAGGGCGCTATTGGCGCCCTTTTTTGTTGCCGCAAAATCATTCGAAACCTTGTGGGGGCGATTTCAATCGTCAAGCGGGCCGCAGGTCCGCCCTTCTGGTCCTGAATGGGGCAGCTTCGCCGCCCTTGGCGAATGAATTCGCCCCTACAGGCTCCTCATTCGCCAAGGGAGGTGCGTTACACCACCCGCACGCTGGCGAAGGTGGACTCGCCCTGGGCGCGGCTCAGCGCCACGCCGGCGGTGGACGGTGCATTGCGTACCAGTTCGTCCGGCACCGGCATCAGGGCCACCACATTGGCGTTCTGGCCGGCGCGTTCGTCGCGCGGCGGAATGCCGAAGTACTCGCGGTAGCACTTGGAGAAGTGCGGTGTGGAAACGAAGCCGCACACCGAAGCCACTTCGATGATCGACATGGCGGTTTGCTTGAGCAGCTGGCGCGCACGGATCAGGCGCAGCTTCAGGTAATAACGCGAAGGCGAGCAGTGCAGGTACTTCTGGAACAGGCGCTCCAGCTGCCGGCGCGAGACGTCGACGTAGGTGGCCAGCTCATCGAGGTCGATGGGCTCTTCAAGGTTGGCTTCCATCAGCGCGACGATTTCCTGCAGCTTCGGCTGGTTGGTGCCGAGCATGTGCTTGAGCGGGACGCGCTGGTGATCCTGTTCGTTACGGATGCGCTCGTAGATGAACATCTCGGAGATCGCCGCCGCCAGTTCGCGACCATGCTCGCGGGCGATCAGGTGCAGCATCATGTCCATGGGCGCAGTGCCGCCGGACGAGGTATTGCGATTGCGGTCGATGGAGAACAGGCGGGTGGTGATGCCGGCACGCGGGAAGGCCTCCTGCATCGCAGCCAGACACTCCCAGTGCACGCTGCACTCGAAGCCATCGAGCAGGCCGGCCTTGGCCAGCGCCCAGCTGCCGGTGCACACGGCGCCCAGCTGGCGGCCCTGGCGAGCCTGGGACTGCAGCCACTGCACGTGTTCGCGGCTGACGCTGTGCTGGATATCGACACCGCCGCAGACGATCACGGCATCCAGGGCCGGAGCATTGTCCAGGCCACTGTCGGGGGTGATCTGCAGGCCGTCGCTGGCGCTGACCGGGCGGGCACCCTGGCTGAGGGTGTACCAACGGTAGAGTTCGCGACCGGAGAGGTGGTTGGCCATGCGCAGCGGCTCCACCGCGGACGCCAGGGAAATCAGGGTGAAGTTGTCCAGCAGCAGGAAACCGATGGACTGGGGAACACGGTTCTGGGGTTGAGCCCCTTGGTTGAACTGTGACATTCGCGAAACCCTCAGACTAGGCACGGGCGGAGCCCCGTTTTCGGGGCTTTTTTGTTATGGCCTGGTACGGCTAAACCAGGTGATACCAAATCTAGGCAAAGGTCGTGCCTAACTTGATTGGTCATTCAATTAAAAATGGCGGATTTCATCCAAGGCCCATGCCATTGGGCCTAGGTGAGAGCGACAGAATCATTCTGTTTGCGACCGCCAGAGCCCGCGCGTCCTGGGGCCTGTGGACTTAGGTAGCACTGGGGGTGTCAGCGAATGTCACCCCGTGCCGTAGGACACAACCTTCAGTAACAGACGGACGATTCATTCATTGACCGTCCAGTCACCGCCATTTCCATCGCTTTGCGCACCAGGACGGGGCAGCGGCAGTCAGGCTGGTCGATGACTGCTCAGCATTCGATGGCGCTGACCGCCAGGCCGCCGCGCGAGGTTTCCTTGTACTTGTCATGCATGTCGGCACCGGTGTCGCGCATGGTGCGGATCACCTGGTCCAGCGAGATGAAGTGCTCGCCGTCGCCACGCAGGGCCATCTGCGCGGCGTTGATCGCCTTCACCGCGGCAATCGCGTTGCGCTCGATGCACGGCACCTGCACCAGCCCGCCGACCGGGTCGCAGGTCAGCCCGAGGTTGTGCTCCAGGCCGATCTCGGCGGCGTTCTCCAGCTGCGCCGGGGTCGCCCCCAGCACTTCCGCCAGGCCGGCTGCCGCCATCGCGCAGGCCGAGCCCACTTCGCCCTGGCAGCCGACTTCGGCACCGGAGATGGACGCGTTCTTTTTGCACAGGATGCCGACGGCGGCGGCGCCGAGGAGGAAATTCACCACGTCGTCGTCATTGGCTTCGGGGTTGAAGCGCATGTAGTAGTGCAGCACCGCCGGAATGATTCCGGCCGCGCCATTGGTGGGCGCGGTGACCATGCGTCCGCCGGCGGCGTTTTCCTCGTTCACCGCCAGGGCGTAGAGGTTCACCCACTCCATGGCGCTCATGGTGCTGCCGATGACGTTGGGCTTGCCCAGCTCCTGCAGGCTGCGGTGCAGCTTGGCCGCGCGGCGGCGCACATTCAGCCCGCCGGGGAGGATGCCTTCGTGGCCGAGGCCGTTGCTTACGCATTCCTGCATGGCGTCCCAGAGTTTCAGCAGCCCGGCGCGGATCTCCGCCTCGCTGCGCCAGGCCTTCTCGTTGGCCAGCATCAGTTCCGAAATGCGCAGGTTATGGCGCTGGCACAGCACCAGCAGCTCCTCGGCGCTGGAGAAGTCGTAGGGCAGTTCGGTGGCGTCCTGATCCAGTTGCCCGGCCTTGGCCTGGGCCTCGTCGACCACGAAGCCGCCGCCGACGGAGTAGTAGGTGTCGCGGTGCAGTTCACCTGTCGCGCCTTCGACAATCAAGGTCATGGCGTTGGGGTGATACGGCAGGTTCTCGTCGAGCAGCAACAGGTCACGCTGCCAGTCGAACGCCACCGGATGACTGCCGGCCAGCAGCAGTTCGCGGGCTTCCTTCAGCGCCTCGATGCGCGGGGCGATCTGTTTCGGGTCGACCTGGTCCGGCCATTCGCCCATCAGCCCCACCAGGGTCGCGCGGTCGGTGCCGTGGCCAACGCCGGTGGCCGACAGCGAGCCGTACAGGCGCACCTCGACGCGCGTCACCTGCGCCAGCAGGCCGCGCTCGCGCAGCGCCGTGGCGAACAGCGCCGCTGCCCGCATCGGGCCCACGGTGTGCGAGCTGGAAGGGCCGATACCGATCTTGAACAGGTCGAACACGCTGATGGCCACAGGTAAAACTCCGGTAGGAATGACACTTGGCGACATGATCGGCATTTCACCGAAGCGCGGACTTCCCACACCGACTTGCTCGTATCCAAATACGCCGCGGCCGAGGATGGTTCGCTCTGTCCTTGTAGGGGCGAATTCATTCGCCAAGCAGGCCGAAGGTCTGCCCAGCACGGCCAGTTGGGGCAGCTGCGCCGCCCTTGGCGAATGAATTCGCCCCTACAGAGAGTCGTCGCGACTGAGCAACAGCTTTCCTATGTCACCCGCGACAGATAAGTTCTGACTGCGACCGAGTCGGTAGTCAGGCGATGCGTCTGGCCCGCATCATTCCCGCGCCCGGGGGCGGGGGCCTGCAGCAGTCCGACAGCCACGCGAGTCCGGAAAACGACAATAAATCCTGCTGTGGATGGACCCCTCCCATGACTCGACCCACCACTCCCCTGCTGGCAGCGTCGCTGCTGGCCATCTCCCTCTTCAGTACCCAGGCCACCCTGGCAGCCGCCGATCCCGAACGCTGCTCCACGGTGCATTTCGCCGACGTCGGCTGGAGCGACATCACCGTCACGACCGCCGTCACCCGCCATGTGCTGAGCGAGCTCGGCTACGTCACCAAGGTCAAGCGTCTGTCGGTGCCCGACACCTACAAGGCCCTTGGCGAAGGCAAGATCGACGTGTTCCTCGGCAACTGGATGCCGAGCATGGAAAACGACGTCCGCCCCTACCTGGAAAAGGGCACGGTGGAAAACCTCGGCGCCAACCTTACCGGCGCCAAGTACACCCTGGCAGTGAACCAGGCGGCCTGGGATGGCGGATTGAAAAGCTTCGCCGACCTGGCGAAGTTCAAGCAGCAGCTGGGCGGGAAGATCTACGGCATAGAGCCGGGCAACGACGGCAACAAGCTGATCGACAAGATGATCAAAGGGAACGCTTTCGGCCTTGCCGACTTCAAACTGGTGGAGTCGAGCGAGAACGGCATGCTGTCGCAGGTCAAACGCGCCGAGCACCTCAACCAGTGGGCGGTGTTCCTCGGCTGGGAGCCGCACCCCATGAACAACCAGTTGAACATGCACTACCTGGCCGGCGGCGACGACTGGTTCGGCCCCGATTTCGGCGGCGCGACCGTCTACACCAACGTGCGCAAGGGCCTGACCCAGGAGTGCCCGAACCTCGGGCTACTGTTGAAGAACCTCAAGTTCAGCCTGGCCATGGAGAACCACCTGATGGAGGCCATACTGAATCAAAGCACCAACCGCCGACGCGAAGCAAAGGCGTGGCTGAAGGCCAATCCCGACACCCTGTCTGCCTGGCTACAGGGTGTTACCGCGCGCGACGGCAGCCCGCTGCCGTTGGCCCTCACACAGGCCAAAGCACCCTGATGCGTCCCATCCAGCGATATCCATGGGCCATGTCGTCGCGCAACATATGAACGTCGCAAACCGACAATTGCCAAGGCCTCAAGGCTTTATCGTTGAGTCACCCGATTTCGTCGCTGTCGGTTCCCGTGAACCGGCAGACCGTGAGCACTCCGCTCCGGACCGAAGAACACAAGCGGCGGCCTCCCCCCGAGTAGAGGTCGGCCTAATAAGAAATTTCGGAAGTACGCGCACCTCGGACCGAGGTGCAGAACCCGCCCAGGGAATGGGTTTCGTAACACTGCCAGAGGGCTGCGAGGTTCTCGAAACATTGTTATCCACACAGGCAAGACAGTCGGCATCACCGGACTGAGCGTCGTCGAGCGCCAGTTCTGGCTCCGTGTAGCTGTCCTGGATGTCTACTGAAGGGGAAATATCCCATGCAGTCTGGAAAGATCGTGGTTCAAAACCTGTACAAGGTTTTCGGGCAACAACCACAAGAAGCAATCGATTTACTCAAGCAGGGCTGGAGCAAGGAAAAGATTCTGGCTGAGCGCGGCGCCGTGATTGGCGTCAGCGATGTGTCTTTCAGCGTCAACGAAGGTGAAATCTTCGTGCTGATGGGCCTGTCGGGTTCGGGCAAGTCGACCTTGATTCGCTTGATCAACCGCTTGATCGAACCTACCGCCGGTGACGTGTTCATCGACGGGCAGAACGTCGCCAAGCTACCCACGTCGCAATTGATCGACTTGCGTCGTCGCGACATGAGCATGGTGTTCCAGTCCTTCGCCCTGATGCCTTCGCGCTGTGTGCTGGACAACGCCGCCTTCGGCCTGGAAGTGGCCGGCAAGGGCAAGAAGGAACGCGAGAAGCGCGCCATGGAAGTGCTGGAACAGGTCGGCCTGGCCAGCTTCGCGCACAAGTACCCCCATGAGCTTTCCGGCGGTATGCAGCAGCGTGTCGGCCTGGCCCGCGCCCTGGCCGTTGACCCGTCGATGATCATCATGGACGAGGCCTTCTCCGCCCTCGACCCGCTCAAGCGTCGCGAGATGCAGGATGTGTTGCTGGACCTGCAGAAGAAGCACAGCCGCACCATCATCTTCGTCTCCCACGATATCGAGGAAGCCATGCGCATCGGTTCGCGCATCGGCATCATGGAAGGCGGCAAGCTGATCCAGGTGGGCACGCCCCAGGAGATCATCGAAAACCCCGCCAACGACTACGTGCGCAACTTCTTCAACACGGTCGATACCAGCCGCTACCTCACCGCCGGCCAGCTCAAGTCCGACAGCGTTCCGCTGTTCGTGCACAACGGCAAGGCGCCGGACGCGCAGACGGTCTGCCAGAAGCTGCAGGCCATGGACAAGCACTACGCCTTCATCGTCGACGAGAAGAACAATTTCCGTGGCTCCATCAGCCTCGAGAAGATCGCGCTGCTGGTCGAGGGTGGCCGCACCCTGGACCTGGAGCAGAGCCTGCTCAAGCACATCGATCCGGTACCGGAAGACCTGCCGCTCGACAGCGTCATCCAGCGCCTGGTGATCAACGAGGGGCCGATCCCGGTGGTCGACCAGAGTGGCCGCTATAGCGGTGCGATCAGCAAAGGCCGCCTGCTGAGCCGCCTGCGGGGAGAATGACGATGAGCGAGAAACTGGATCTTGGCAGCTGGGTGAATGACGTCGTCCAGCACCTGCTCGAAAACTACAGCGGCGCCTTCGAAAGCGTCGGCAACGTGGTCAGCGGCTTCTCCGAGCTGATCGAGCGTTTCCTGATGTGGCCGCCGGCCTGGGTGCTGATCGCCGTATTCGTCGGCCTCGGTCTCTGGCGCATCGGCGTCAAGTTCGCCCTGTTCACCGCCGCATCGCTGATCCTGATCGTCCTCACGGGCTTCTGGGAGCAGACCGTGGTCACCCTCGGCCTGACCTTCTCCTCCACCTTGATCAGCCTGTTGCTCGGCATTCCGCTGGGCATCTGGGCCGCCAAGAGTGAGCGCGTGGCGGTGATCATCCGCCCAGTCCTGGACTTCATGCAGACCATGCCGGCGTTCGTTTACCTGATCCCCGCGGCCATGCTCTTCGGCCTCGGCCGCGTGCCCGGCATCATCGCCACGGTGATCTTCGCCATGCCGCCGGCGGTGCGACTGACCGCCCTGGGTATCCGCCAGGTGAACAAGGAAATCGTCGAGGCCGGTCAATCCTTCGGCTGCAACAGCTGGCAACTGCTATACAAAGTGCAGCTGCCGAATGCCATGCCGTCGATCATGGCCGGCGTGAACCAGACCATCATGATGGCGCTGTCCATGGTGATCATCGCGTCGATGGTCGGCGCCGGCGGTCTGGGTAACGACGTACTCGCCAGTATCCAGCGCCTGGACATCGGCCTGGGCTTCGAAAGCGGCATGGCCGTGGTACTGCTGGCGATCATTCTCGACCGCATCACCGAAAGCTTCGGTACTCGCCAGACCACGACCCGCGGTCGTGTCTTTGGCCGGCTCGGAGCCAAACTGCAGCGGCAGCAAGCGCACTAAGAACGCTTCACCTTTTCAATGTCAGGGAGTCGCTAATGAAAAAAATGAAGAAAGTCGCTGCATTGGGCCTGCTGGCCTGCGCGCTGACCCAGGGTGCCTGGGCTCAGGAGCCGCAGAGCTGCAAGCAGGTCCGTTTCGCCGAGATCGGCTGGGCCGACATCGCCGCCACCACCGGCGTGGCCATGGTGCTGACCGAAGGACTGGGCTACACCCCGCGCAAGATCATGGCGTCCGTGCCCATCGCCTTCACCGGCGTGAAGAACAAGCAGATCGACGTCTTCCTCGGCTACTGGGCGCCCTCCATGGACGCGGTGATCGAGCCCTTCACCAAGGACAACGGCGTGAAGGTGTTGCCGACCCCGAACCTGGAAGGTGCCAAGTACACCCTGGCAGTTCCCACCTACGCAGCTGATGCCGGCCTGAAGAGCTTCCAGGACATCGCCAAGTTCAAGGACCAGCTGGGCGGCAAGATCTACGGCATCGAACCGGGTAACGATGGCAACCTGCTGATCGACAAGATGATCAAGGGCAACCAGTTCGACCTGGGTCAATTCCGCATGGTCGAGTCGTCCGAAGCCGGCATGCTGGTCCAGGTGCAGCGCGCGGTTAAGAAGAAGGAACCGGTGGTATTCCTGGGGTGGGCACCTCACCCGATGAACACCCAGTTCGACATCACCTACCTGGCTGGCGGCGATGATGTGTTCGGCCCGGACTTTGGCGCCGCCAAGGTCTTCACCGTGGTACCGCCGGACTACGAGCAGCGCTGCGCCAACGTCGGCAAACTGCTGAACAACCTGCAGTTCAGTGTCGAGATCGAAAGCCAGCTGATGGAGAAGATCCTCGAGAAGGAAGACCCGGTGAAAGTTGCCACCGGCTGGCTCAAGGCCAACCCGGCCGTGCTCGACAAGTGGCTGGTTGGCGTTACCACCTATGATGGCCAGGACGGCGCCGCTGCCGTGAAGAAACACATCGGCCTGTAATTCCCGGGCTCCGCTCCGGAGCCTGTTTCCTTGCAATTCGCCAATCGTGGCCCGGCAACGGGCCACGACGGGCACTGTCGCGAACCCGCCAGAGAACGGGCCATCGACCACGTAGTTGGCTGCCAATCCCACCTGATGGAGCAATACGTATGCGCAAGTTGAAATCCCTGTGTCTGAAGACCCTCGGCGTCGCCACCCTTGCCCTTGGCATGGGCATGGTCAACGCCGCGGATAAACCCACCCTGAAGATCGGCTTCGTGAACGGTTGGGACGACAGCGTCGCCGCTTCCTACGTCGCGGGCGAAATCCTCAAGGAGAAGCTCGGCTATGGCGTCGAACTGAAGCCCGTCGAGCCAGCGATCATGTGGCAGGGCGTGGCCCGTGGCGACCTGGATGCCACCCTCTCGGCCTGGCTGCCCGCTACCCACGGCGAGTACTTCGAAAAGCTGAAGGACAAGGTCGTCGTGCTGGGCTCCAACTACAAGGGCGCCAAGATCGGCCTGATCGTCCCTGACTACGTGCAAGCCAAATCCATCGAGGACCTGAACACCTACAAGGCCGACTTCGACGGCAAGATCACCGGCATCGACGCGGGCGCGGGCGTGATGCGCCGCACCGAAGACGCCATCAAGCAATACAACCTCGATATCAAGCTGATGCCCAGCTCCGGCCCGGCCATGGCCACCGCCCTGACCCGCGCCGAGAAAGCGCAGAAGCCGATCGTGGTGACCGGCTGGATTCCGCACTGGATGTTCGCCAAATGGAAGCTGCGCTTCCTGGAAGACCCGAAAAAAGTCTATGGCGATGACGAGCACGTCGACACCGTGGTCAACCCTGGCCTGGAAGCCAAGGCCGCCGACGCCACCGCATTCCTGAAGAAATTCTCCTGGAGCGGCGAGGAAGTGGGTGCAGTGATGCTGGCCATCCGCGAAGGCGCCAAGCCGGAAGCGGCCGCCAAGGAGTGGATCGCCAAGAACCCGCAACGTGTGGATGAGTGGCTGAAGTAAGCAGCCTCCTTGCTCCAGAACGCCCCCGCCGGCCATCGCCCGCGGGGGCGTTCTGCTTTTGTGGGGGGCAGGCTCTTTGTAGGGGCGAATTCATTCGCCAAGGGCGGCGCAGCTGCCCCTTTCACGTTTGCAGGGCAGACCTTCGGCCTGCTTGGCGATTGAAATCGCCCCTACAGTAAGAACGCTCCAACAACGATCAACCCCATCGATTGATCGATCAATCAATTTCCCCCTAGACTGCGCGCTCCCAATTCCCGCACAAAATGGTGGAAATACCCGATGCCCAAGGTCGGAATGCAGCCGATCCGCCGCTCGCAGTTGATCCAGGCCACCCTCGAAGCTGTCGACCAGGTAGGCCTCAGCGATGCCAGCATCGCCTACATCGCCCGCATCGCCGGCGTCTCCAATGGCATCATCAGCCACTACTTCCAGGACAAGAACGGCCTGCTGGAAGCGACCATGCGCCACCTGATGGGCGCCCTGAGCAGCGCCGTGCGCCAGCGCCGCGCCGGCCTGCGCGAAGATACCCCGCGCGCGCACCTGCGGGCGATCGTCGCCGGCAACTTCGACGACAGCCAGGTCAGCGGACCGGCCATGAAGACCTGGCTGGCCTTCTGGGCCGCGAGCATGCACCAGCCCTCCCTGCGTCGCCTGCAGCGCATCAACGATCACCGGCTCTACTCCAACCTCTGCTGCGAACTGCGCCGCGCCTTGCCCCAGGACCAGGCGCGCTCTGCTGCCCGTGGCCTGGCCGCGCTGATCGACGGCCTGTGGCTGCGCGGCGCCTTGTCGGGCGATGGCTTCAATATCGAGCAGGCACTGCATATCGCCTACGAGTACCTGGATCAGCAGTTGGCCAAGGCCGAAGGCTCTGTTGTAGGGGCGAATTCATTCGCCAAGGGCGGCGCAGCGGCCCCTCTCAACACCCCGGAGCACACCTCCGGCCTGCTTGGCGATTGAAATCGCCCTACAACTGGCATACCCCTGACATAAAAAAGCCCGGTCCAGAGACCGGGCTTTTTCATTTCAGGTGTCCCGTCCTGAATAAGGTTTACACCTTTGCCCTTATTTTCAGGAGCGCTCCATGGCAGAAGGTGTACGACGTAGCCAGCGCGATTAC